>CAVVNB010000015.1:0-8794 GCA_963749375.1 uncultured Actinomycetota bacterium | reverse complement strand
CGGGCAGTGAAACGGTCACCAAGCTAATTGGCAACGGCACCATGGCTTTTCACCACAATCCCGATCAGTGGGAGTTGGTGCTCGCCGACCCCGGCGTGAGTCCCCGGAGCCATCGAGGAGATGCTGCGGCTCAACCCGCCCTCGCAGTACCAGGGCCGGTTTGCCACCCGAGACGTCGTGCTTGACGGGGGCACCATCCCGGCGGGATCGCCTACGCTACTGGTCACCGGCGCCGCCACGCGCGACCCGCGGGCCTACGATCGGCCCGATGCGTTCGACATCAAACGGGGCGGATCTACCACCCTGGCTTTCGGATTCGGCGCACACAGCTGCCTGGGCTCCTGGCTGGCGCGACTGGAGACGCGCGTCGCGTTGCACGCGATACGCGAGAACTGGCCGCGGCTCACGGTTGACACCGACGGTTTGCGACGGGTGACGATGTCCAATGTGGCCGGCTATTCACACATCCCGGTGCACGTCGGCTGATGGCAGCGGCGCAGACCGCGTCGGACGATTCGGCATCCCCCGGCCTACCGGAGAGCGTTCCCGAGCTGCTGTCATGGCGGCGCGCACAGCCTGACGGCGAGTTCCTGATCACCGACGAGGAGCGGCTCAGTTTCGCTGAGGCCGACGCGCAGTCCAGGACACTCGCCGATGCGCTGTTGGCATCGGGCGTGGGCAAGGGAACCCGGGTCGGCATCCTGTTCCCCAACTGTGCTCAGTGGCTCATCGCGTGGCTGGCCGCGGCACGCATCGGCGCGCTCACCGTCCCGCTGTCGACCTTCGCACCGGGCGCCGAACTCGCCAGGCTGCTGCGCCACACCGACACTCAGGTGCTATTGATGGGCCGCTCGATCGCAAGCCGCGATCTCGTGGCGCGGGTCGCCGACGCGTTGCCCGGCCTGGCCGACGGCAACGCGGCGATCGCCCTCGCGGCTGTCCCATACCTACGCCGGGTACATGTCTGGCCTGACAGTGACCGGGCGTGGACGACGCCGTGGCCCGGCAGTACAGGTGCGGTCGCGGCGCTGACAGATTCCGCCGAACAGGAGGTCGGGCCTGCCGACGACCTCGTGCTGGTGACGACGTCCGGAACCACGGCGCTACCGAAATCCGTCGCACACACCCATGGCAGCCTGGTGCGTCACGCGGCCATCCTGGCCCGCCATCGTGGCGTCACCTCGACCGACCGCATCTATTCGCCGATGCCGTTCTTCTGGGTGGGCGGACTGACGATGGTTGTGCTGCAGGCACTCTCGACCGGCGCGGCCATCCTCGCCCAAGACGTATTCGAGCCGGCGCCACGCTGGCGCTGCTGGAGCGGGAACGTGCCACCTTCATCTCCTGCTGGGCGCAGGCGAGCCAGGCCATGGCCGACCATCCCGACTTCGCCAAACGTGACCTGTCCAGCGTCCGGGGCGGCACCATGCTGCAGGCGCTGCCTCCCGAACGTCGACCCAGCGAACCCGAGCTGACCCCCAACCTGCTCGGCATGACCGAGACCGGCGGCCCGCACACCATGGTCGAGGTGCCCGACACCCCGTTGCCACCACAACGGCGCGGCTCCTGGGGGATTCCGCTGCCCGGGCTCGTGCAGCACCGGATCGTGGACACCGCGGGGCTGGAGGCACCGCCGGGGCAGGAGGGCCAGATCCAGGTGCGCGGCCAGATCCTGATGAGCGGGATCTACAAACAGGAACGCCACGAGGTGTTCACCGCCGACGGGTGGTATGACACCGGGGACCGCGGATGGTTCGACGACGCCGGGCATTTGCACTTCACCGGTCGCGCCAGCGCTCTGATCAAAACCGCCGGGTCCAATGTCTCACCGGCCGAGGTCGAATCGGTCCTGGACGCCATGCCCGGTGTGCTGCACAGCTTCGTCGTCGCGCTGCCGCATCCGGTGCGCGGCGAGGTCGTCGGAGCCGCGGTCGTGCCCGCGCACGGCGCCCAGTTGTCCACCGACGCCGTCGCCGCCCACGCCCGCGCCAACCTCTCCGGGTTCAAGGTGCCGACAGTCATCGCGATCCTCGCCGAGAGCGAGGTACCGATGCTGCCCACCGGCAAACTCGACCGCCAGGGGCTGGTCCGGCTGTTGACGACGGACTGACTACTGGCAGGTGGTGGCAACTATGCGCAGAGTGATCCAATTCTCCACTGGCAACGTGGGGCGTCATTCGTTGCGAGCAATTATCGGTAGGCCAGATCTGGAACTGGTCGGGGTACATGCCGCTAGTTCGGAGAAGATCGGTCGGGATGCGGCTGAGCTCTGCGGGCTGGACCAACCGACGGGCATCATCGCCACCGACGATGTCGACGCCCTGGTAGACCTCGGCGCCGATTGCGTGGTCTATACATCTCAAGGCGAGACTCGGCCGATGGAGGCGATCGACCAGATGGCCAAGTTTCTGGCGGCGGGTACCAATGTCGTTGGAACCTCGATGGTTTGGCTGGTCACTCCGCACCATGCCGAAGACTGGTTGCGGGTGCCGTTGGAGCGCGCCTGCGAGGCCGGCAACACCTCCCTCTACGTCAACGGAATCGACCCGGGCTTCTCTGGCGATACATTGGTGCATTCTGCAGTCAGCCTGAGCACCCGCGTCTCGTCGATCACCGTGCAGGAGATTTTCGACTACGGAAACTATGACGACGCCGAGTTCACCGGGGCCGGAATGGGTTTCGGAATGACCCCGGACGACGACACGCCGATGCTATTGCTGCCTGGGGTTGTTGTGTCGATGTGGGGCGGTCAGGTGCGCCGTCTGGCGGACCATCTCGACATCGAACTCGACGAAGTGCGCCAGCGCACCGAACGCTGGTTCACGCCGGAGCGTATTGACTGCACGATGATGACGGCGGAGCCGGGACAGATGGCCGCGGTTCGGTTTGCCGCCGAGGGCGTCCGTGACGCCAAACCGGTGATCACCATCGAGCACGTTTCTAGGCTGACCTCCGCCGCAGCGCCCGACTGGGAGTTCCCACCCGACGGTCATACCGGCGTACACCGTGTCGTCGTGGAGGGCGAACCACGAGTGGAGATAAACACTCACGTCTCTCATCCAGTTCTGGATTCCAGTGACGCTGGATGCATCTCGACGGCGGGTCGGGTGATCAACGCGATCGACTGGGTGTGCCGCGCACCCAAAGGATTGATCGCTGCCGAGGATATCCCCCTGTCCGTGACCATGCGCGGCCTGATGTGGAACCAGCGTTAGACGGACTGACCGGAGCAGTTAAACGACGCGCCCACTACACGAAGCCTTTATCTATGAGGCTGTGGGCGGTGGCGACCACGGCCTCACGCGCAGTCCTGGGCGTCCAGTCGAGCATCCGCTTTGCCTTTGCTGCGCTGAGAAGTGCTCTGTCGTCTAGGCCGGCCGCGAGTTGCTTCATTTCGTAGTTGAACAGACCGCCCAGGCGTACAACGAAGTTGGGGAGGGTTCGGGTGCCAACCTTTGCGGCCTTGTCGGGCACTTCTTCCCGCAGGATCTGCGCGACATCTTTCAGCCACAGGAAATCGCTGTTGGCGATGAATCGCTGACCGGGCGCCTTCGGCGAGTTCATCGCACGCATGTGCAGCTCGACCACGTCGCGCACGTCGACAATGCCCCAGCCGATACGCGGGACTGCCGGCAACTTCCCGCGGAGCATCATTGCGATTATCGACACGGACGGCGAGAAATCGTGACCCAAAACGGGGCCTTGGATTTGATTTGGTAGGACCGTCGTCAGCTCTATACCGCCGTTGTCGCGCACGTACGCCCAGGCATCTTGCTCTGCCAGCGTCTTCGACCGCGCGTAATTATGGATCGGTTTGGGGGGCAGGTCGGTCCAGATTCGTCTCATCACTGACGACACCGGCGGACCCGGCCGGTGGCGCGGCTGCTGCCGTGGAGGAGGTGATCACCACGCGTTTGACCGCTGCTTTGCGTGCCGCACGCAGGACACGCAGAGTGCCTTCACGGGCCGGTGTGATGACATCCTGCCCCCGGAACTCGCCTACCGGCATCGGCGAAGCGATGTGCAGGACAAAATCCGCGTCGGCGGTCGCCTCATCCCAGCCCCGATCCTTCAGCAGATCGGCTTGGACGAATCGGAGCCGATCACCCGGATCAACCTCTGTCGCAACCATCGCCCGAACTTGTGGCGCGCGGGTGAGATCGCGAATCGTCGTGCGCACCGAATACTTTCGCCGAAGCAGCTCCACGACCGTCCAGCCCCCCAGGAACCCGGATCCGCCAGTGACCAGCACGGTCTCGCGGGGCGACCGGGAGTCGGCGGTCGCGGCGCCGTTGCCTGTCATTCTTGTGGCTAGTTCTGCACGGTTGGGCGGATGGTGATGTCGCCGATCTCGACATCGTGGGGCTGTTCGATGGCAAAGACGATGGCGCGGGCGACGGCCTCCGGCGGGAGTCCGAATTCGTCCATGTTTCGGCGGATCTGCTCGCGGACGCCGACGTCGTCGATGGATGTGTCGAGTTCGGTGCGGACAAAGCCGGGTGACACCGACGTTGTCCGCAGCACACCGTCGGTCGACTCTTGCCGCAGTCCCTCCAAAAGGGTGCGGACGGCATTCTTGGTCGCGCCGTAGACCGCCATGGTGGGCATGATCTTGAGCCCGGCCGTCGACACCGTCGTGACGAGATGCCCGTGGCCCTGGCGCTGAAAGACAGGCAGTGCCGCGGCGATGCCGTGCAGCACCCCGCGCAGGTTGACGTCGATCATCGCCGACCACCCGTCAGCGTCAAGGTCGGCCATGGGTCCGATTTTGCTGATGCCGGCGTTGCTCACCAGCACGTCGAGCCGGCCGAACTCCTCGACCGCCAGTCCGACGAGTCGGTCGAGGTCCTCGCGTCGAGTGACGTCAGTAGCGCGAGTAAGGGCACGGCCACCGTGTTCGCGGATGTCCCGGGCGATCTCGTCGAGCCGCTCGGTTCGGCGTGCGCCAAGGACGACAGCCGCGCCGTCCGCGCCAAGTAGACGTGCAGTGGCCTCGCCGATGCCGCTGCTTGCCCCTGTGATGGCGACGACCTTGCCTTTGATGGAGGACATACTGAATCCTTTCGAAGTAATGGCTTGCGACTATCCGCCCTGTTCAGGCGTTGGCGAGGCCGAAGAATTCGCTGATTGCTTGCGCGGTGTCGAGTGTGTGATCGGTTCGGCCCATGAGGAAGCGAGGAGAAGCGCTTTTGGGGCCGGGGATCGAGTGTCCGCCGCCGTGCACGGTGTAGAGGGTCACCGGCAGGCGGTCGGGCTGCCGGTAGTCGGTGCGATCCACTCGCGTTGGGCCTTTTTCGGCCGAAGTCAACGGCGTGACGGCGGGCGCAGTGGTGATGCCGTTGCGGTGTGCGTAGTAAGCGGCCGTCTCTTGCGCCGACAGGCCGAGTCCTCGGGGCAACAACCGAACCATCTTGGCCATTCCGCCCGAATACGGGGTGATCGGGTCCTGGGTGCCGTGCACAAACATGACAGGCAGGGGCTGCTTCTTGGGCTGGTCCGGGGCGAAGTTCTCCGGGACGGACTGGGTGGCGGACAGGATGGCCGCGCCTGCGAGAGCCGAGGGAATTTCGTGGATCAAGCGCATGACCAATTGGCCGCCATTGGAGAAGCCAATCGCGTAGACCTGCGAGCTGTCGCCGTTGAAACGGCGCACCAGCAGATCGATGGCTGCCGCGGTAAAAGCGACGTCGTCGACGTGGTCGGTGCGTGCCGCGGAGGTGTTGACGATCCTGGCGTCGTTCCAGTGCCGTTTGTAGCCGTCCAGGTAGGCAACAATCGCCCCCGATGGTGCCCCGATCCGATCGAAGGTGTTCGCGGTGAATGAGCGAATCACCTTCGCGGTTTGCATCGAGCCGTGAAAGACCAGCACTACCGGTACCGTCCTAGAGCCCGGCTGCTGGTGGCGAACGACGGTCATTGTTCGGGTGCGGTCGCCGACCTGTACCGACTCCTGCGAGACGCTGACCTTAGACGTTGTACTCATGAAAACTTCCGTCCTAGAAAATGCTGGCAGAGAGGGGAATCTGCCATACATATCCGGATAGTATATCTATTCGGATGAACTATCCAAGTCGATATACTGTCCGATTCGATTGGTAGTGTGAATGCATGAAGGGCACGGACGCCACGCAGCAGTTCGCGTTGCGCAAGGACGCCGCGCGCAACCGAGGCCGCATCATGGACGCTGCGCGGGCCCTGGTTAATGATCGGAAACCGTTGCAGCTCAACGCCGTCGCGCAGGCAGCCGACGTCGGTGTTGGCACTGTTTACCGCCATTTTCCGACGCCGGAAGCCCTCACTGAAGCCCTCGCGGCCGATCAATTCACCGTCCTGATCGGAAAGGCGGCCGCCGCGCCTCCCACGCAGCAGGGGCTGCGAAATTTCTTGAAGGCCGCGCTGACTGTCTACCTGCGGGATGACGCATTCGCCGCGGCGATCACCGATCCGAACCCCGTCACAGCCGACAGTCAGCACCTACGCGAACGGTTGCAAGACGGGCTTCGCGACCTTCTTGCTCGGACGGCCGCCGCCGACGCGATGCATCCGGCTCTCACCGTTGCCGACGTCATGCTCCTGTTGTGCGGAGTCGGCTTCGCCATCCGACATGCCCCCGACCGCGACGATCCTGACCTGCCCGACCGCTACCTAAGTGCCTTGCTCGACGGTGTTCTTACGCGCCGCGACGGGTGAGGAGCAGCTTCAGCAAATCCCCCTGCACGTCCTGGGACACCTTCGGGAAGCTGATCGCCGCGCTCCGATAGCCCAGACACCGACGCGCACAAAGGAATTGACTTAGAACGTCCGGCGGCCTTCATCCGGTCCAAGTCCGCCATCACGACGGTCCTGCCAGCGGTGGCCTACCATCTATCTTCCGTTCTCAGTTCAGTACATCCTATACCGATGTAACAAACACTAGATTTAAGCCTGGCTCCGCTCCAAGTCGTGAGCCAAAATTCAGACAGTGCGGCTTTGACTGCATGCCGAAATGCCCCGCCGAACAGCGACCCGAACGATGAGGCGCGTCGCAATAACTGTTGCAGTACAGCAGTAAATGCCGACCTACCGAGACCGCGGCGGGGCTCGCGGGCACCGCCGACGCGTCAAAGCGGCCGACCACATGTGCGCTGCCAGCTGGTCGCCCGGGCGTGACACAGGGACCCTTGCCAGGAGGCGTCCGTCGTCACATCTATATCGGTATCCGATGTAAATGTGGTACACATGGGTATGGAACAGTCATCCCGGGTTGCCAGCCGAGAGGACATCGCTGAGGGGCTTGAGCAGGCGGCGATCCTCGTGGTGCGGTACATGTCCGATCGCACAGCACTGAACCTGACCGCCTCCATGGTGCTGGACACGCTCAATCGGGACGGACCTGTCCGGGTAACGACACTGGCAGCGGCGGCGGGCATCGGCCAGCCGTCGATGACCGAACTGGTTCAGCGGTTGGAACGACAGCGCCTGGTCACTCGGGTCGATGACCCCGAAGACGGGCGGGCCGCCCTGGTAACCCTCACCGACGCCGGGCGGGCGCCGCTGGACGATCAGCGGCGCGGCCGCCGCGACCAGCTCGCCCAGCTGCTGAGCGCCCTTCCGGCTGAAGACGAGGCGACGCTGACCCTGGCCATGCACGTGGCTCTGCCAATCATCCGCCGACTCATCCACAACGCTCACGGGTCCCGCACCCAAGGAGTGGCCGATCGCCGCACCGCGTCACTATCCATGAAGTCGAGCGTCGGCTCCGCAGTACCGCCGAACACAGGGGAGCCAGCATGACCGTGACCAAGCCGATCACCACGCCCTTCAAGTGGGAAACCACCGCCGCCGAGGTTGTCGCCGAGATCGATCTGGCCGGCTGCCGGGTCATCGTGACCGGTGGGGCATCCGGTATCGGCGCCGAGACCGCGCGTGCGCTCGCCACCACCGGCGCGGAGGTGACCCTCGCGGTCCGCGACACCGACGCAGGAAAGCGCGTTGCCTCGGAGATCGAGGCCACCACCGGGAACACCCACATCCTGGTCGCGCCCGTTGACCTCGCCGACCCGGCATCGGTCGCGTCGTTCGTCGCTACGTGGGACGGACCGCTGAACATCCTGGTCAACAACGCCGGAGTCATGGCATGCCCGCAGACTCGCACACCGCAGGGCTGGGAGCTTCAGTTCGCGACGAATCATCTCGGCCACTTCGCGCTGGCCGCCGGGCTGCACCGCGCGCTCGCGGCCGCCAGGGGGGCCCGCATCGTCTCGGTCAGTTCCCGAGCCCACTTGCGCTCACCGGTGGTCTTCGACGACATCTATTTCCTCAACCGCGCCTACGAGCCGTGGGACGCTTACGCACAGTCGAAGACCGCCAACGTGCTTTTCGCGGTGGAGGCGACCCGGCGCTGGGAAGGCGACGGCATCACCGCCAACGCGCTGCAGCCTGGCACAGTCCGGTCCAACTTGCAGCGCTACATCACCGACGAGGACCTCGAGCGCACCCGCGGACACATCGAAGACGACACTGGGAGCTTCCACTGGAAGACCCCGGAGCAGGGCGCCGCAACCTCGGTGCTGCTCGCGACCTCGCCGCTGCTGCAGGGAATCGGCGGCCGCTACTTCGAAGACTGCAACCAAGCAGGACCAAGCCAACCCGGCACCGGTCGTGGCGTCGCCCCCTACGCGCTCGACCCTGACGCGGCGACGCGGCTCTGGGAGATCTCCCTTCAGACGCTGGCATCCTGACGACAACCCGCAGCAATGCGTCTTATGCCCGGACGCTGCTCACTTCCCGCGGCCCGCGTCTTTCATCCGTTCGA
>CAVVNB010000014.1:0-9058 GCA_963749375.1 uncultured Actinomycetota bacterium | reverse complement strand
TCAGCGCTGCCGGAATGTAGCCCTCGCTGCGTTGTAGACCGCCATGCAGTAAGCGCATTCGCCGAGAAGCGGCGGTGAGCAAAATTGGGCAATTCTCCCGATGTCCCGTCCCCGGCGGCGATCGGAGACTGATGCGAGCGGCCGGCGGACCGCTATGCAGATGCGGAAGGCGGCGTCGGTGACTTCGCCGAGTCGATAGGCACCAACACCGACACTGAGGCCGGCGGTACCAGCAGTGCCGGCGCGACGAATTTCGACAGCGCGATTGACATCGGTAACAACTCCGGGTCGGGATACGGCGCCTTCGCCATCTTCGGAGACAACGACCAGGCATTCGTGGACGGTCCTAATAGCTATGCCGTCAGTGGCGGCGACACGTTCGACTCCAGCATCACCGGCAGTAACGACATAGCCTTGGTCCTAGATCCCTTTGGTGCCGGTGGCGATTACGCCTACTCGGGTGCCACGGACCCCAATCCCGGCAGCTTCGACCTCGCCGCCATTCTCTTCGGTGACGGCGTCAACGCCGGCTCGGCGACCGGCGGTGACTACCTGTACGACATCTGGTCACCCTTGGGTGACAATGCCGGCAGCGCGGCCGCGACCGAGACCAGCAACTGGCTCGCCGACTTCTTGTCGCTGTTCTAGACCGCGGTTGTCTGGAACGGCCCAGGTCAGCGTGACCGTCAGTGCTGGCTGAACGTAGCCAGGATGCCTGCCGACCCGGTCGGCCGATAGGCTGGTCGACCATGACCAGTACCGACCCGGCGCCCCAGCCGCACGCCACCGCCGAGCAGGTCGAGGCCGCCCGGCATGACAGCAAGCTGGCCCAGGTGCTCTACCACGATTGGGAAGCGGAGAACTACGACGAGAAGTGGTCGATCTCCTATGATCAGCGCTGCATCGACTACGCGCGGGACTGCTTTGACAGCGTCGTCCCGGACGACGAGATCCACCGGCTGCCCTACGATCGCGCCCTCGAGTTGGGTTGCGGCAGCGGCTTTTTCCTGCTGAACCTGATCCAGTCCGGCGTAGCCAGACGCGGATCGGTCACCGATCTGTCTCCGGGCATGGTCAAAGTAGCCACCCGCAACGGGCAGTCGTTGGGGCTGGACATCGACGGCCGGGTTGCCGACGCCGAGCGCATTCCTTACGGCGACAATACCTTCGACCTAGTCGTCGGACACGCTGTGCTGCATCACATTCCGGACGTCGAGCTGACGTTGCGGGAGGTGCTTCGGGTGCTGCGGCCCGGCGGCCGTTTCGTATTCGCCGGCGAGCCGACCACCGTCGGGAACAGTTATGCGCGCGCGTTGTCGACCCTGACGTGGCGGGTCGCTACCAACGTCACCAAGTTGCCTGGGCTGGACAGCTGGCGACGTCCGCAGGCCGAGCTCGACGAGTCCTCGCGCGCGGCCGCGCTGGAGGCCCTCGTCGACCTGCACACGTTTTCCCCAGGCCAACTGGAGAAGATGGCCACCCGGGCCGGTGCCGTCGACGTCGACACCGCCACCGTCGAATTCACCGCGGCGATGCTCGGCTGGCCGCTGCGCACCTTCGAATACGCCGTGCCGCCGGGGCGGCTGGGCTGGGCGTGGGCCCACTTCGCGTTCACCAGCTGGAAAGTGCTGAGCTGGGCCGACGGCAACGTGTGGCGACACATGGTGCCGAAGGGCTGGTTCTACAACGTCGAGATCACCGGGATCAAGCCGTCCTGAACTTCAGCCTCGACGACGTCGACTATCTGACGTCGGACGAGGGCTCGACTGCGCTGACTGCGGTCGACGCTCTTCCGCTGACCGACCGGGTCGGCGAGATCGCCAGGCTACGAGAGACATTCGGCGACCGGACACCGCTGCTGGTGGAGACGGTGTTGCTGCGGCGCCGCGCGGTCGCCAAGCTCTCCGAGCTGCCCGGCACCCGCGACTGGCTGTTCACCGATGAGGCGCTGCAGCAGGCCAGCGCCGCACCGGTAGCATTGCACCGCACGAAACGTTTGCGCGGCAAAGTAATTCACGATGTAACGTGCTCGATCGGCACCGAGCTCGCGGCGTTGCGCGGCTCGGCAGCCCGAGTAGTCGGGAGCGACCTGGACCCGGTACGGCTGGCGATGGCGCGGCATAATCTCGGTGACCTAGTCGACCTGTGCCGCGCCGACGCGCTGCACCCGGTAACCCGCGACACCGTGGTGCTGGCCGACCCGGCGCGGCGTGGTGGTGGACGTCGGCGCTTCAACCCACGCGATTATCAACCGGCTCTTGATCATCTTTTCGAGGCCTATCGCGGCCGTGAAGTGGTCGTGAAATGCGCTCCGGGAATCGATTTCGATGCTGTCTCGCAGTTTGGGTTCGACGGCGAGATCGAGGTGACCTCGTATCGCGGCTCGGTGCGCGAGGCCTGCCTATGGTCGACGGGTTTGGCCGAGGCAGGTGTGCGCCGCCGGGCCAGCGTTCTGGACCGCGACGAGCAGATCACCGACGCCGAGCCCGACGACTGCCCGGCACGGCCGGCGGGCCGGTGGATTGTCGACCCGGACGGAGCGGTGGTGCGGGCCGGCCTGGTGCGTCACTACGCGGCACGGCACGGGCTGTGGCAGCTCGACCCGCACATCGCCTACCTGTCCGGCGACCAGCTTCCGCAAGGCGTCCGCGGGTTCGAGGTGCTCGAGCAGCTGGCCTTCGACGAGCGACGATTACGTCAAGCCCTGAGCGCACTCGACTGCGGGTCGCTCGAGATCCTGGTGCGCGGCGTCGAGGTGGATCCCGATGCGCTACGCCGCCGATTGGTGCTGCGCGGCAGCCGATCGTTATCGGTGCTCATCACCCGGGTCGGTGAGGGTGCTGCGGCGCAAGGGACTGCATTCGTGTGCAGGCCGTCGCGGTAGGTGTGCGCGCCAAAACGGCAGTCCGCGAGAAGTGGCCTTTTGAGCGCACATGGCCGGAGTACAGGCTGAGAACATACTCAAGGTGCTCTCAGGTTTTGTTCGGAAATTTTGCCCTCCCGTTTATAGGCTAAGGCCCCTCAGCGGTCGGCAGCTGATGGGGAAATTACGCACCTTTCGGGTGCGATGGGGGAAGGAAAATCAATGGTGAATTCTCGTGTTATCGCTCGGTTGGGCATGTTGGCCGCGGGGGTGGGAATCGGAGCGGCAGTGGCATCCATGCCTGGGATCGCCTCGGCAGACTCGTCGACCGATTGGCTGTCGTCGATAGACAGTCTTTTAGGAGGAGCATTCCCGGCCGCCGACGCATCAAGTGGTCTGAACCTGGCCATCTCTGAGGACGGTGTGACGCTCTTCCAGGAAGGCACCGCCCAGGCGTACTCGGGCACCGATGGAGACTATGCGATCGCCGACGGCGCGGGCTCCACCGCGACCGCCTACGGCACCGGCAACTACGCCGACGTCGACGGCACCGATTCTTCGGCCGTGGCCGGCGGCGCCACGGCGGCTGGCGCCGCGGGCTCGAGTGACGACACGGCATTCGTCGATGGCAACGACAGCACCGCGTTCGCCGGCGGTCCCGGCACCTCTGATTACTCCGAGATCTTCGGCAACAACGACGGCGCCTTCTCCGGCGGCGACGCCGCAGGTCCTGGGAGTTACGACGCCGCTTACGTCGAAGGTAACGACCTGGGGAACGCTTACGCGCAAGGCGGCGACTACTTGGCCGACATTCTGAAGACGTACGGTGACTCGTCAACGGCCGCGGCTGCTGAGACCAGTTCGCTGGCCGACCTCACGACTGCTGGCGACAGCGGCAACCTGCTGACCGACCTGCTGTCGGCAGTCGACCCCGGGGCCGCCGCCGATAGCGGAAACTTGCTCGCTGACCTCGCGTCCTTGTTCTGAGTTCACTGCCTCCCGGGTCGGCCCACCGGCCCGGAAGGCAGTGCGACCGCGAAAGGGGTCACGAGCAGCCGCGGTCCGCGACGCCTAACCAACGCATCTTCACCGGGCAATAACCCAAAAGATAGGGAAATCTCCCCATGAACTGAGACGCCGCACACCGCAGACTGATGTGAGCGCGCCGGGGGGCCGGCGCCGCTACAGCGAAGCATTACCGGGACATGATGTAGCTGCTGTAGCTTGGCCGCCCCCGGTTGCGCGACAACGGTTGGGCAGCGACAACGGCGCGCCGCGGAGTCCGCAGTCTTCCTGGCGGGTCCGCGTTTAGACCGAAGCGCGAACCCGCCAGGACGCGCACGCGCGGCGGCACGCCCTCTCCGGACATTTGCCAGCAGCGCCAAGAGCTACGTGGACATTCGACGTTTGCAATGTGTTTCGCTGCATGTAAGCGGGTTTTCTGCGACGCGCCTAACCGCGCTTGCTAACTGATAACTTTTTCCCAGGTAACCTGGTTTTAACACGGCGTAATGACTACGATTTGTCCTCAGCATCAGTTGACAACGAAATTCCACTCTGCCGACGAGCCGGTCGGCGAAAGGAAGTTCAACGGTGAACCCCCCTGGTGTTACTCGACTGGCGTTCCTGGCATTTGGGCTGGCCCTCAGTGCGGCGGTGCCGTGCGATGCGCAAGAACTTCTACCCGCGACGGACACCGTGATGACCGCCGCATCTAGCATCGCAAGCACCGCGCTCACCAGCGACGACGGCGGCGGCGTTAGCGCTGGGCAGCTTGCCAATCTCCGTGGGACTTCTGCGCAATACATGGCCGGGGGCTGCGAACGGGAGCGCCGGCCGAACTGCAGTCGCCCGGGGCGAAGGTCAAGTCATCGTTAATGTGAGCGCTCACGTCGTCCGATCGGGTAGCGGCAGCGACATTCCCCGACGCGCTGTGTCGCGTATCTCAGAGCCGCCAATGGCGTCTGGGCGGGCGCTCAGAGTCCGGAATTCCGGCCGGTATCTCCGCTAGATCGAACAAAGCCTTCGCATAACCGAGGGTATCTCTCAGGTTTGTATCGGATTCGCGTCAGAGTGACCGCTGGTCAGGATCATACCGACCACCGCTGATCACCACGGAAAGCCTGCAAAACAGACTTGACACAAGTGACAGGCGATACCAGTGATAATCACTGCTGTCCCAAACAAGAGCTTAGGACTTTTTCAAAAATTATTAGACTTTGTTCGATCAAAATTAACGGCTCCGCATAAGCTAAGCCGACACAGCGCGGCAGGCGCTGATAGCGATAAACACGCCAATTGGCGTTTCTCGGGGGAAAGGTAAATCGATGAAGAGCACTCGTGCTTTAACTCGGCTGGGGTTGCTGGCCGCGGGGTTGGGTGTAGGAGCAGCGTTCGCTTCGATGCCCGCCATCGCCTCGGCAGACACATCCAGCGACTGGCTGTCGGCCGTCGACAGCTTTCTCGGCGCGGCCCCGGCCGCTGACACGACGCCGGCTTTGAATCTGGCCATCTCGATGGACGGGGTGACGCTGTTCCAAGAAGGCGACGCCTCCGCCGCCTCGGGCTCCAGCGGGGACATTGCGATCGCGAACGGCGCCGGCACGTCCGCGTATGCGTTCGGCACAGACAATTACGCGAGTGTCGACGGGACTGATTCGTCGGCCGTGGCCGGTGGTTATGACGCAGCCCAGGCAAGCGGCTCAACTGACGACACGGCTTTCGCTTTCGGGAACAACGACTTCAGTTACGCCGGCGGCGACGGGGCCTCGAACCCCGGCACCTTCGACTACGCCGTCATCTTCGGCAACGACAACACTGCCTTGGCCGGTGGCGACGGGGCGGGTGCCGGCAGCTACGACGGCGCCTACGTCGAGGGCAACGATCTCGGCACGGCTCACGCGCAGGGTAGCGACTACCTGGCTGACATCCTGAAGTTCTATGGCGATGGGTCGACTACCACCACCGCCGCGGCTGCTGAGAGCGGCGGGCATCTGACTGACCTGCTGTCGGGGAGTTCGGGTGCCGCCGCGGACGCCAGCAACCTCTGGACTGAACTGCTGTCGTCGTTCGACGGTGGGAGTGCGGCTGCGGACGCCAGCAACCTGTGGACTGAGCTCGCGTCGCTGTTCTAAAGGACCCGCCCGCCGGGTCGGCGGCCGCCGTCAGGGAGGACGGTGGCCGCTGACCTGCGCGGACCCTTATCAGCATCGGCCAGACGAGCGATGCCGCAGGCGTTTGCCGCGCGGCGTCAGAGGGGCCAGGTAGTCTGACTGGACGGCATTTCAGCCGTTCTGAGTCTGCGAGGACAAGTCGACCGATGCGCAACATCATGTCGGCCGCGCTAATAGCGGCCGGAGCCCTGCTGGGCTGGTCCGGCATCGCGGTCGCTGGCGCGGACTCAGCGTGCAGCAGCTTGGGCGGCGCGCTTCAAGATGACCAGACGTGCAACGTGCACGCCGCGACGTCGACTTATACGCTGAACATGACGTTCCCGGTGGATTACCCAGATCAGGCGCTGACTGATTTCCTCACCCAGAATCGAGATGGCTTCGTCAACGTCGCGCAGACGTCGTCGCAGACTTCCGGCCCGCGAGAAGTGCCGTACCAAATGGAAGTCACCTCCGAGCAATACCGCTCCGGCCAGCCGTCCGCCGGCACCCGAAGCGTGGTCCTCAAGGTCTTCGAAGACCTCGGCGGCCCGCGCCCGTCGACCTTCTACAAAGGTTTCAACTACGACCTCGGCGAACAGAAAGCGATCACCTTCGACACGCTCTTCCCGCCGAACACCAAACCGCTGGACGCGATCTACCCAATCGTGCAGCGCGAGATGGGAAAGAAGACCGGGCTCGCCGCCGCAATCCTGCCCGGATCCGGCCTGGACTCCTCGCATTATCAGAACTTCGCCATCACCGATGACGAGCTGATCTTCTACTTCGCGCCCGGTGAACTGCTGCCGTCGCTGGCCGGCGCCAGCCAGGTCCATGTCCCGCGCAACGCCATCCCCCCGCTGGCCGTCAAGGGCTAGACCGGCCGGCCAGTCAGCTCAGGCCGAAGCTGTAAACCTGACCGTCGCTGGTCGCGGTGACGACGCGACGATCACGGCCGATCGAGACGCCGACGGGGTAACCGGTCGCCTCAGGCAACCGGTAGCTGTTGAGGGTGCGGCCGCTCCCGGAATCGAAAACCAGCAGCGTCATGCCTCGCGCGCCTTCGCCTGGGCCGCCGGTCACGACGGCATACCCGATGCCGCCCCCGGCCAGGCTCGACGTCGACAGCGGGCTGACATCATTGCGTCGCCACACTTCCTGGGCGTGGTCACCGGCGTCCTTGACGGCGACCAGACGGGTGTCCGGACCACCTCCCGACACCACCAGCCCGCCCGGTGTCACCGACGGCGGCGTCTGGGCCAGGAACTTGAGCGGAATCGACCATTTCGGCTTGCCGTCGGCGGCGTGCAGTGCCCACAGCCGCTCGTCGCGCCCATTGACGTAGATGGTGGATCCGTCGCTGGACGTCACCGGGCTGGCCAGTACGCCGGCGGCGACCGCGTTGCTGGTCCACTCCCGGGTCAGCAGCGGACTTTGGCCCGGGTGGTACTTCAGCCCGACCAACACTGACGCGGGGGCTTCCGGTTCCCAAAGGCCAACCACGATCATCCCGTTCGCTTGCGCGAATGCGGGTGCGGCGGCGATCGGGCAGCCCGCCAGGGCCGGGCCGCAATCGGAGAGCCCACGGGTGAAGTCGCTCGGGTCGACGTTGTCCACTAGGTCGACCGAATTGCCGACGACCGTGCCGCGATGGCTGTCGAATACCTGCACCTGTCCCAGGTGCGTGACCACGAGCAGTTGCCCGTGATCGAGAATCCTTGGCGTGGAAGGCATTCCCATCACCGGGCGCCGCCAACGAATCCACTGGGTAGGGGGAAACGACACGATCGCCCCGGGCTGGCCGACGTAGAGGTTGTCGAAGCCGTCGAACAATGGGCTGGCGAGGCCGCCGCCCTGGAAGAGCCGTGTGCACCACCGCTGCCGGCCGTTGTCGTCGTTCTCCCACTCCATCAGCGAGCAGCCGCCCGGTGTCTGCGCGTTCGCCGCCAGCCAGTTGCGCGAGCTGAGCGCCACCGCTGACGCGAGGGACCCCTTTACCGAGCGGGTCCAGCGCAGGGTCAGCCGGTCCGCGCCCTGCGTTGGGCTGTAGCTGCTGTTGGCCGCGTTGCCGTACTGGGCGGGCCAGCCTTCGGCCGCCGTGGTCTCGACCCAGGAGTCGGTGTTGCCGCAGCCCGCCACCGCGGCGGTCAGCAGGACAGCCGTCATCGTGGATGACCAATGCCGCAGTGCGCGTCGGGGAATTGGCCAGGGCACGGTGCGAGGGTAACCCGCGGCGGCTCGGGCGCGGCTGATTGCCACCTCCTCAGCCCGCCGTTCCGGCGCGCATCGTCGCCGGAGGCCCTGATTGCCCGCCTCGCCCTGCCTGATCCCACGGCGATAGGCTTTCCGGCCATGACGAGCATGTGGGGCGCCCCGCTCCATCGCCGCTGGCGGGGATCGAATCTGCGCGATCCACGCCAGGCCAAGTTCCTCACGCTGGCCTCGCTGAAATGGGTGCTGCGCAACCGCGCCTATACGCCCTGGTATTTGGTGCGCTACTACCGGCTGCTGAAGTTCAAGCTGGCCAACCCGCACATCATCACTCGCGGGATGGTCTTCATCGGCAAGGGCGTCGAGATCCACGCGACACCGGAGCTGGCGCAGCTGGAAATCGGGCGCTGGGTGCACATCGGCGACAAGAACACGATCCGAGCGCACGAAGGATCGCTGCGCTTCGGCGACAAGGTGGTCTTGGGCCGCGACAACGTGATCAACTGCTACCTCGACATCGAGCTCGGCGATTCGGTGCTGATGGCCGACTGGTGCTACGTCTGCGACTTCGACCACCGAATGGACGACATCACCCTGCCGATCAAGGATCAGGGCATCGTCAAGACGCCGATCCGCATCGGCCCGGACACCTGGGTCGGCGTGAAGGTGACCGTGCTGCGCGGCACCACCATCGGCCGGGGCTGCGTGTTGGGATCACACGCCGTGGTCCGCGGCGACGTGCCGGACTTTTCCATCGCTGTCGGCGCGCCGGCCAAGGTGGTCAAGAACCGGCAGCTGGCGTGGGAGACCTCCGCTGCCCAGCGGGCCGAGCTGG
>CAVVNB010000013.1:0-14783 GCA_963749375.1 uncultured Actinomycetota bacterium | reverse complement strand
CCGGCGATCAGCCCAATGGAACGATCTGACCAGTGCGGGTACGATCCCAAAATTCTTCGCGCCGCGGCCTTTCGCTCCGAAAGTGTCAGCGGCAGACCGTGTGTGACATTCAGATGCACGGCCAGCGCGAAAGCCTCAGCATCATTACCCTCAAAAAGCCTGGCCGGTATCGTGCTGTCGCCGCGTAACTCGGTTGCTCGAAGCCGGTGCACGCCGTCGATCACCCGCATCGAGGTCCGATGAATCACGATCGGCGGTAATGGCATCGGTGATTGCGCCAATATCTGAATATGGTGCTCGTTCGCCTTGTTCTTCCTGGGCGTGTAGGAATTGCGAATCGAGGCCACCGGAACATTTTCGACCGGCAAGCAATTTCCCCGCCGAACCCAATCCTCCACCGCACATGCGGACAACGGGTCCAACTGCCCATAACCGGGCATCAACGGAAGCACCACGTCGTCTCCGGGGGTGCTCCACGCGCTGCTGTCGTGTAATTGCGCCATCGAAGCCCCGAGCTACCCTCTAGGCCGTCTTCCACCGCATGTTTGCTGAGTGCTCATGCGATCAGGCCCCTTTCGGTGATTCATACAACTTACTAGGGCGTAGGTTACTCTAGAGTAAGTACTACGAAGGTCAGTTGTCAACTTGCTGCGTCACTTGCGATCCGGTCGGCTCGCCTATCGGCGGCCCAGCGAGCACCGCGTCTCTTTATGTTGCGGCAGTACAGATTTCGGATGGTCAGCGGGATCCGCTCCAGGCGAATAACCGGGCAGAGCCGGCTTTGACAGGTGTCGATAACTGGTTGCTCGTTTCGACCCGCGCAACCTCATTTGGTACGCGCCGGGACCGCTATCCGCGCACCTCTGCGGTGTCAGGCCGGGAAATTGTCAGACACGGCAAAATTAACTCTGCGTAAGAGATGCCCGGAACGGGTGGACGTCGGCCGGTTGAACATAATGAGTTCAATCACACCGGCAAAGGAGCCCCAGATGAGCGCGACCAAAGACCATCCGCTTCGAGTGATCCAGTGGACCACCGGCAACATCGGGCGACGATCGCTGCACGCCATCATCGGCCGACCCGACATGGAACTGGTGGGTGTGTACGCGCACGGGCAGGACAAGGTCGGGGTGGATGCCGCCGAGCTGTCCGGTTGGCCGGAGCCGACCGGGGTCAAGGCCACCAATGACATCGATGCGCTGTTGGCGCTTCGGCCTGACGCTTGTTGCTATAACCCGTTGTGGCCCAGCGTCGATGAGTTGGTTCGGCTGCTCGAGTCGGGCATCAACGTGTGCTCCAGCGCAGCCTGGATCACCGGCGGCAAGCAGACACCGCAGGACCGGCAGCGGATCCTCGACGCGTGTGAGCGGGGCGGCTCGACGATTTTTGGCAGCGGCGCGCACCCCGGCATGACGAACCTGGTCGGCATGGCGCTCAGCGGGTCTTGTGAACGCGTTGACGAGATCCGCATCACCGAATCAGTGGACTGCTCTACCTACGAATCGGCGGAAACCCAGACGGCGATGGGGTTCTCGCAAGACCCCGACACGCCCGGGCTGGCCGAGAATGTGCGACGCGAAAGTGAGGTCTTCGCCGAATCCGCCGCGATGATGGCCGACGCGATCGGCGCGAAGCTGGACAAGATGACCTTCGACGTCACCTTCACCGCGGCCACCGCCGATTCAGACTTGGGTTTCATGAAGATCCCGGCCGGCACGGTCGGCAGCGTCTTCGGCTACCACCGCGGCTGGGTCGGCGACCGCAACGTCGTCAGTGTCGGCTTCAACTGGACGATGGGCACTCATGTGGTGCCGCCCAAGCCACTCGAGCACGGCCACGTCATTCAGGTGTTCGGGGTGCCGAATATGCGCACTGTGGTGCACTGTCTGCCGCCTAAGGGTTGGACCGAGCCGGGATTCATGGGCCTGGGCATGATCTACACCGCGATGCCGGTGACCAATGCGGTGCCCGCGGTCGTGGCCGCCAAGCCGGGAATCGTCACGCTGGCCGACCTCCCTCCCGTCACTGGCCGCGCCGCGCAGTAGCCGTGCGAGAGAGCGATACGTCGTAGGGACCTAACAGAACGCAGGCGTGCCCTATCGTCTAGCATTGTTAGCCGAGCAAAGGTTCTAAGCGGCATCGGCGACGATGACCGACAAAGGCCAGCTCTTTCGGCAAAGCTGCCCCGGACGCGTCTGCTTCTCGACTGCGGGAAGGATCCGTCGCTTGACGCGGTCGCGGACAACATTGCGGACAGGCAGCGGGAGGAGACCGAGTGAGGGCGATGTCGATTCGCGGTCGGTTCAGACGCTGGTTGGATGCTGTTGCTGCTCGCGGTGGTCCTGTCGGTTTCCACCCTGGCCGTGACGCGCCTGCACAAGGTGTTCGCCTCGCAGGACCTCAACGCCAACTCAGGAGCCGGAATCAAGATCGTGCAGTTCAACCCCAAGGTCGTGAAGTACGACATCGTCGGGCCGCCTGGGAGCACCGCAAACATCAACTACTGGGACGCCGACGCCAACACCCACCAGATCAACAACGCGCCGCTGCCCTGGTCGTACACGATTTCGACGACGCTGCCCACGGTGAGCGCCAACATCATGGCGCAGACCGACGCCGACTACATCGGCTGCCGCATCACCGTCGACGGGGAGTTACGGGAGCACCAGAGCTCGGACGGCCATAACGCCCAGACGTTCTGCCTGGTGAAGTCCGCATGAGCCGCGCCGACACGCACGACAAACCGACGCCGACACCACGACAACCGAAACCAAGCCCCACCGCCCGTTCATCCCGCACTTCATCCGCATCTTCGCGATCCCGATCATCCTGGGCTGGGTCGCGCTGACGGTGATCGTCAACGTCGCGGTCCCGACGCTGGAAGTCGTCGGCGAGGCCCACTCCGCGCCGATGGCTCCGCTGGACGCACCGTCGATGAAGGCGATGATGCGGATGGGGCACAACTTCCACGAGTTCGACTCCAACAGCACGGTGATGGTCGTCGTGGAAAGCCAGCAGCCACTCGGCGAAGCCGCACATCGCTATTACGACGACATCGTGCGCAAACTGCGCAAGGACACCAAGCACGTCCAGCACATTCAGGACTTCTGGGGTGACCGGTTCACCGCGGCCGGTGCGCAGAGCGCCGACGCCAAGGGCTCCTACGTCCAGGTCAACATCGCCGGCAACCAGGGCACCACTCAGGCCAACAACTCCGTCGAGGCCGTCCGCAAGGTCGTCGACGACGAACCAGCCCCGCCCGGGGTAAAGGCCTATGTCACCGGTCCCGCGGCGCTGTCCGACGACATGCACGTCATCGGCAACGCCAGCCTGGCCAAAATCACGCTGTTCACCCTGGGCGCGATCGCGATCATGCTGTTGCTGGTCTACCGCTCGATCGTCACCACGCTGATCCAGCTGTTCATGACCTTCGTCGCGTTGGCGTGTGCACGAGGAATCGTCGCGGTGCTCGGCTACAACAACGCATTTGGGCTCACCACGTTCGCCGCGAACATCTTGACGATGCTGGCGATCGCCGCCGGGACGGACTACGGCATCTTCCTTATCGGCCGTTACCAGGAGGCGCGTCGCGCCGGCGAAGACCGCGAAACCGCTTACTACACAACGTTTAAAGGCGTCGCCCCGGTCGTGTTGGGGTCCGGGCTGACCATTGCGGGTGCGACATACTGCCTGAGCTTCGCCCGGCTGCCCTGGTTCTCCACCATGGGTGCGCCGGTGGCGATCGGCATGCTGGTCGTGGTGGCGGCCGGCCTGACGCTGGGCCCGGCGGTCGTCTTCATCGGCAGCAAGTTCGGGCTGTTCGAAACGAAGAGGCAAGCCCGCGGCAAGCTGTGGCGTCGGGTCGGAACCGCGGTCGTGCGATGGCCTGCACCAATTTTCGCGGTGAGCGGCGCCGTCGTCCTGGTCGGCATGGTCGCGTTGCCCGGCTTCAAGACGAGTTACAACGACCGCCACTACCTACCCGAATCGGCGCCGTCCAACATCGGCTATGCCGCGGCCGATCGGCACTTCTCCGAAGCCCGGATGAACCCGGACCTGCTGATGATCGAGTCCGACCACGACATGCGCAACACCGTCCGACATGCTGGTGCTGGACAAGGTCGCCAAGAACGAGATCCGCACCGTCGGCATCGCGATGATCCAGGACATCACCCGGCCGTTGGGAATTCCCATCCAGCACAGCTCAATTCCGTTCCAGAACAGCATCCAGAGCCAGACGACCATGCAGAACATGAAGTTTCTGAAAGACAGAATGGCAGACATTCTGAAGATGGCCGATGAGATGCAGATCATGATCGACGTGACGGCACGCCAGGCGAAGGTCACCCATGATCTGGCCACCGCCGCCCTCGACAGCGCGAAGACCACGCAGGAAACGTCGGAGATCACCGACACGCTGCGTGACCACATCGCGGATTTCGAGGACTTTTACCGGCCGATCCGCAGCTACTTCTACTGGGAGAAGCACTGCTACGACATTCCGGTCTGTGTCTCGTTCCGGTCGTTGTTCGACTCGATCGACGGCTTCGACCAACTCGCCGAGAAGTTTCACGATCTCTCCGGCGACATCGCCCGCACCGCGCAGGCCTCCCATGAGTTGGAGCTGCTGATCCCGATCATGCTCGAGACGTTGAAGACGACACATGGTCTGACGCTGACCATGTACCAGACGTTCAAAGCGATGATCGACCAGATGGAGGCGATGAGCAACACCTCCATCGTGATGGGACAGAGCTTCGACAAGTCGCAGAACGACGACTTCTTCTATCTGCCGCCCGAGGCGTTCACCAACCCGGAATTCATTCGCGGCGTGAAGATGTTCTTCTCCCCCGACGGAAAGTCGGTGCGGTTCTTCATCACTCACCAGGGTGACCCGATGACGCCCGAGGGCATCGACCGAGTGGGCGCCGAGCGCACCGCCGCCCAGGAAGCACTCAAGCAGTCCTCGCTGTCGGATGCCAAGGTCTATCTCGGCGGAACCGCCGCGACCTTCCGCGACATGGCCGACGGCGAGAAGTACGACCTGATGATCGCGGTGGTGTCGGCGTTGACGTTGATCTTCATGATCATGCTGATCCTCACCCGCAGTGTGGTGGCGGCACTGGTGATCGTCGGGACCGCAAGCAGCTCGATCGCCGCGTCCTTCGGCCTGTCGGTGTTGATCTGGCAGGACCTGTTCGGCATGCACCTGCACTGGATCGTGGCCGCGCTGTCGGTCATCATCCTGTTAGCCGTCGGCTCCGACTACAACCTGCTGCTGGTCTCGCGGTTCAGAGAAGAAATTCACGCCGGACTCAAGACCGGATACATCCGGTCGATGGCCGGCACCGGCGCGGTGGTGACGTCGGCGGGTCTGGTGTTCGCCTTCACGATGGCGGCGATGCTGGGCAGCGAGCTGACCGTGTTGGGGCAGTTCGGCTCGACGGTCTGCATCGGCCTGCTGCTCGACACCCTGGTGGTGCGAACGCTGTTCATGCCTTCGCTGGCGACCATGCTCGGCCGCTGGTTCTGGTGGCCGCAGGTCGTCCATCCGCGCGGCGACCACGCCAAGCCCGAAGGCCAGTCGGCATCCGTCGAGGACGACGAACACCGCGCCGCTAGCCGTGCCGAAGTCGTGACGGCGCAGGGCTAGACGGTCGGTTCCAAGCTCAGATCGGACTGGAGTTCGCGGCTTTCAGCGATCTGCCGGCCTATTAGTCGGCGACTGCGGTCGGGGTGGGGTGGTCAAAGATCAGGGTGGGCGACAAGGTCAGCCCCGTGGCGGTCTTGAAGTGGTTGCGCAGCTCGACAGCCGGTCAGCGAGTCAAACCCCAGATCTTGGAACGTGGTGTCAGGGTCGATTTCCTCAGGGGCGGGGTGGCCCAACACCGCCGCCGCCTGCAGACACACCATCTCTACCAGCAGGCTGTGTTGATCGTCGGGCGCCAGCGCGTGTAGACGTTGGGCCAGCGCCGACCTCGATTGGGTGGCATCAACGACTGTCTTCCACCAGACGCCGCCGTGGGCGGCGGGCCAGGCCGCTGAACAACGCCGGCAACTCGCCGCCTTGAGGCCCGGGCGTCCAGTGCGGCGCGGTCCAGGCGGGCGGCGACGACGACGGGGTGATCCACCGCCAGCGCGGCGTCAAACAACTCCAGCGCCTGCTCGGGGTTCATCGCCGCCACCCCGTCACGGTTGAGCCGGGCCAGATCGCGGCCGCTCAAATGAGCGGTCATGGCGCTGGATCGCGCCCACAATCCCCACGCCAGCGACACCCCCGGCAACCCCGCGGCCTGCCGATGAGCGGCCAATCCGTCCAAAAACGCGTTGGCTGCGGCGTAATTACCCTGCCCCGGCCGCGCCCACCGTGCCGGCGATCGAGGAACACAGCACAAACATCGACAGCCCCAGATCACGGGTCAGCTCGTGCAGGTTCCACGCCGCGTCCACCTTGGCCCGCAGCACCGCATCTACCCGATCCGGTGTCAACGAGGTGATCACCGCGTCATCGAGCACCCCGGCGGCATGAATCACCCCGCGCAGCGGCGGGCATCGCCGCGGCAGCTGGGCCAACAACTCCGCCACCGCGCGTCGATCCGCCACATCGCAGGCCAGCACCTGCACCTGGGCGCCGGCCCGCGCCAAATCGAGGGTCAGCTCAGCGGTCGACTTCGGCGCGACCCCCCCGCCGACTGACCAACACGACATGACGCACCCCGTATGCGTTGACCACATGGCGGGCCAACTCCCCACCGGCCATCCCGGTGCCACCGGTAATCAACACCGTGCCTCGGGCAAGCTCATCGGCCAGCGCCGAGGGCATAGTCAGGACCACTTTGCCGGTGTGGCGGGCCTGGCTGATGAATCGGTAGGCCTCCACGGCGCAGCGCACATCCCAGGTGGTCACCGGCAGCACGTCCAGCACCCGGGTGTCGAACAGCTCCGTCAACTCGTTCAGCATCGCCTGGATGCGCTGCGGGCCGGCCTCGGCCAAGTCAAACGCCCGATAGCGCACGGCGGGATATTGGTCGGCGATCACCTGCGCGTCGCGGATATCGGTCTTGCCCATCTCGATGAAACGCCCGCCGCGGACCAGTAACCGCAGCGAGGCATCCACGAACTCGCCGGCCAGCGAGTTGAGCACCACATCGACGCCGCGGCCTTCGGTGACCGACAGGAACTTCTCTTCGAACCCCAGCGTGCGGGAATCGCCGATGTGGTCGTCGTCAAAACCCATGGCGCGCAGCGTGTCCCATTTACCGCGGCTGGCGGTGACGAAGACTTCCGCGCCCCAGTGCCGGGCCAACTGCACCGCGGCCATCCCCACCCCGCCGGTACCGGCATGTATCAGCACCGATTCCCCGGCACGAGTCGCGGCCAGATCCGCCAGCCCGTACAAGGCCGTCAGAAACGCCACCGGCACCCCGGCCGCCTGCGCGAACGACCACCCCTTCGGCATCGTGACCAGCATTTGCTGGTCCGCCACCGCCGTCGGACCCGTCCCGTCGATCAGCCCCATCACTGCGTCGCCGACGGCGACACCAGCGACCTCGGGACCGGTCTCGACCACCACCCCGGCGCCTTCTGCACCCAGCACCGGGGCCTGGCCGGGATACATCCCCAGCGCCGCCATCACATCGCGGAAATTGACCCCGGCTGCCGCCACCGCCACCCGCACCTGCCCTGCCTGCAGAGGCGCTTGCGGCTCCGGGTAGGGCCGGATCACCAGACTCTCCAACGTCCCGCCCGCACCGGCCGACAACCGCCACGCGGACTCTTCCGCGGGTAGTAGTCCAGCAGCGCCGGGGCCGGGGCCAACCGGGCGGTGTGCACACCACCGGCGCGCACCAGCAGTTGGGGCTCGCCGGCGGCGACGAGCACCGCCGCATCGATCGCCGTGTCGGCATCGATCAGCACGACGCGGCCCGGATGTTCGGCTTGCGCAGAGCGCACCAAACCCCACACCGCCGCGCCGGCCAGGTCGCTGACCTCCTCCCCGGGCAACCCCACCGCACCACTGGTCAGCACCACCAATCTGCCCGGGTTACCACCAGCCAGCCAACGCTGCAGCACGTCCAGGGCGGCGTGGGTCGCAGTGTGCACCGAGCCCACCACGTCATCACCGCCAGACCCGCACCGCCACACCACCACACTCTCGGCTGCAGCCGTCTCACCGTCAGCGTCGGCAGCCCAGTAGTCATCCCAGGACACCACCGGGAGCTGCCACAACCCGTCAATTTTGTTGGGCTTCAGCGGTATCGGAGACCACACCACCTCGAGCGGTTCGCGATCGGGGCTCGCCGCTGCCGTGCTCACCGCGGCGCGCAGCTGCTCGCCGGTCATCGGGCGGGTCATCAGCGAGCGCACCGTCAACACCGGCAGGCCCGCCGCGTCGGCCACGTCGATCGACATCGCGCCCGCATCCAGCGCGGAGAAGCGAGCCCGCACCCGACTGGCGCCGCCCGCGTGTAGCGACACTCCCCGCCAGCAAAACGGCAACACGGTGTCGGCGGTGTCGGCGGTGTCGGCGCCAAGCCCAACGGCATGCAAAACCGCATCCAACAGTGCCGGGTGAATTCCCATCCCGTCGACCCGAACACCGGCGTCCGCGGGAGCAGCGACCTCGGCGAAGAGTTCCGGTCCGCGCCGCCACAGCGTCACCAAGCCGCGAAACGCCGGGCCGTATTCGTAGCCGCGCGCCGCAAGACGTGCGTAGCCGTCCGATATGTCCACGTTTTCCGCGCCATCCGGTGGCCACACCGACAGATCGACGGACGCCTCGGCGACCGCCACCCCGAGCGTGCCCTCGGCATGTAGCGACCACTCCGCATCGGGTTGATCGCGCCGCGAGTACACCGACACCGGGCGGCAGCCCGCCTCGTCGGCGGCTCCGACGACGACCTGGACCTGCAATCCGACGCCCTGCTGAATCACCAGTGGCGTGGCCAGCACCAGCTCGTCGATGACTGCGCACCCGACCTCGTCAGCGGCGCGGATCACCAACTCCATAAAGCCGGCTCCGGGAAACAGCACCACGCCGCTCACCACGTGATCGGCCAACCACGGTTGAGCTGCCAGCGACAACCGACCGGTCAGCACGACCCCGCCAGAATCGGGTCGCTGCACGACCGCGCCCAGCAGCGGGTGCCCGGTCCCATCGACGCCCAAGCCGGTCGCGTCAGCGGTCCCCGCCGAGCCTTGCGCCCAAAACCGCCGGCCCTGAAATGCGTAGGTAGGCAACTCGACTCGCCGGCCACCCGAGCCGGCAAACACCGCAGGCCAGTCCACCCGCAGCCCCGTGGAAAACATCTGACCGATCGCACCCATCAGTGAGGCGACCTCAGTGCGGCCTCTGGCCAACAACGAAGCCACCTCAATCTCATTGGGCGACAGCGATTCTTCGATGTGGGCCGTCAAGCCACTACCGGGGCCGACCTCGATGAAGTGGGTCGCACCGCGGGCTTGCAGGTGGCGCGCGCTATCGGCGAACCGCACCGGACGGCGGATGTGATCCACCCAGTACTGCGCCGACCCGAAGCCGGAGTTGGACCCGGCGAGCTCGGCCGTCACATTCGAGACGACCCCGATTTGGGGCCTTCGCACCTCAACTCGCGCGGCGAGACGCCCGAACTCTTCGAGCATCGGCTCCATCAACGGCGAATGAAACGCGTGGGAGACCGACAATGGCCGGACCCGCCGGCCCTGCTGAGCCAACTGCTGCGCAATCGCGTTCACCGCCGGCTGTGCCCCGGAGATCACCACCGATTCAGGGCCGTTGATCGCCGCGATCGCCACTCCGTCGCGCAACAGCTTCGCTACCTCGTCTTCGGCCGCGGCCACGGCCACCATGGCGCCGCCCGCCGCCAACCCCTGCATCAACCGGCCCCGCGCAGCGACCAACATGGCCGCGTCCGAAAGCTTCAGCACCCCGGCCGCATACGCCGCCGACAACTCCCCCACCGAATGGCCCATCACGAAATCCGGGCTCAATCCCCATGACCGTAAGACCGCGAACAACGACGTCTCCACCGCGAACAACGCCGGTTGGGCGAACTCGGTGGTGTCGAGCAGATCCTGATCGTCACCCCACACGACGTCGCGCAGCGGCAGTCGCAAGTGCCGATCCAACTCATCTGTCACCGCGTCAAAAGCCTCAGCGAACAACGTCAGGTGACGGTACAGTTCGCGGCCCATCCCGATCCGCTGCGAACCCTGCCCGGGGAACACGATCACCGTCTTGCCCACATGCCCCGCCCGGCCCATCACCACGCCCGCATCCGGCTCGCCATCGGCAACGCCGGCCAGACCGGCCAGCAACTGCGGGCGGTCCGCGCCGACCACCACAGCTCGGTGCTCGAACACCGACCGCCGTGCCAACGACCACCCCACATCGACGGGGTTGAGCTGTTCATCGGACTGCACGCGGGTCAACAATCGGTCCGCCTGCGCGGCCAACGCCTCGGCCGACCGTGCCGAGATAACCCACGGCAAGACCGACAATCCCGTTCGACCGGGTCCACCGGAATCAGTCGCGCCGACAACACTTTCGGTCGCTTCGGCCGGGGCTTGCTCCAAAATCACGTGAGCATTGGTGCCGCTGATCCCAAACGAGGACACGCCTGCCCGGCGCGGACGTCCGTCGGCCGGCCAGCTTCGAGCCTCGGTCAACACCGACACAGCCCCGCTCGACCAGTCCACATACGGGGACGGAACGTCGACGTGCAGCGTCGCGGGCATGACACCATGGCGCATCGCCTGCACCATCTTGATCACCCCGGCCACCCCGGCCGCGGCCTGAGTGTGAGCCATATTCGATTTGATTGAGCCCAACCAAAGCGGCCGCCCCGGTGGGCGGTCTTGCCCGTAGGCGGCTAACAGCGCCTGGGCCTCGATGGGATCACCCAGTTTCGTCCCCGTGCCGTGTGCCTCCACCACATCCACATCGGCGGCAGTCAATCCCGCGCTGGCCAGCGCCGCCCGAATCACCCGCTGCTGGGAAGGCCCATTTGGTGCAGTCAAGCCGTTAGAGGCGCCATCCTGATTGACCGCGCTACCGCGCACCACCGCCAACACCGAATGCCCCAACCGGCGCGCATCCGACAACCGTTCGAGCACCACAACCCCGGCGCCCTCACCCCACGCTGTCCCATCTGCCGCGCCGGCAAACGACTTACAACGCCCATCAGAGGCCAATCCCCGCTGGCGACTAAACCCCACGAAAACCGCGGGAGATGAGATCACCGTCGCCCCACCGGCCAACGCCAGATCACACTCGCCCGACTGCAACGACTGCACCGCCCAATGCATGGCCACCAACGACGACGAACACGCGGTATCCACCGACACCGCCGGACCCTCCAGCCCCAAGAAATACGACACCCGCCCCGAGGCCACACTCGACGCCGAACCGGTCAGCCGATACCCCTCCAAGTCGGTCGCCTCGCTGGAATAGCTCTGCCCGAAAATCCCGGTGAACACCCCGGTCGCCGTCCCCCGCAGCGACGTCGGTTCAATTCCGGCGTGCTCCAGGGCCTCCCAGGAGCACTCCATCAACAATCGCTGCTCTGGATCCATCGCCAACGCCTCACCCGAGGCGATCCCGAAGAACCCGGCATCAAAACCGGCGACGTCGTCGACAAAGCCGCCCTGCTGCGCATAGGTCTTACCCATCGTGTCCGGGTCGGGATCAAACAGTCCCTCCACATCCCAACCCCGATCGCTGGGAAACTTTGACACCACATCACGGCCCGCCGCCACGACCTCCCACAGCGCGTGCGGGGAATCCACCCCACCCGGCAATCGGCAGCCCATCCCCACCACGACCACCGGCTCGTCGGCTTTCACCGGAGAAGGCAGCGGCGCCGACCGGGACGGTCCCGACAGCTCAGCCTCCAAATACTGAGCCAGTCCGGTAACCGAGCCGTAGTCCCAGCCGACCGTGTCGCGCAGCTGCAGACCGGTCACCGCTGCGATTCGATTACGGAGCTCCACCGTCATCTGCGAGTCGAAACCCAACTCGGCGAACGTGAGATCGGGGTTCAGCGACCGAGCACCCCGCGCACCCAAGATGTTCGCGGCCTCGGCGCTCACGGCCTCCACGACCAGGCGCTGACGTTGGGCCTGCAAGGCGGCCAGCCGCTCGTTGAGCGTCTCGTCACTCGGGTTCTCGGCAATCCGCGTGTTCGACGCCGGTCCGATGTCTGACAATGCCGTGTCCGACTGGGGAGTATCTGACGGGAGATCCCAGATCGGTTGTGCTGCACTCTGCGCGCGGAGCGCACCTCGCATCAGCTTGCCGGTCGAAGTTCGGGGAAGTTGTTCAGCGATGGCAAACCGGTGCGGCACCTTGAATGCGGACAGCTGAGTAACCAGCCGGCGGTGGATGTCGCGGGTTACCGATTGTTCGTCGAATCGTCCGCTGGTGGGGACGACGAACGCTTGCAACGCCCATGCCCCGGTGGATTCCCGTACCGAGACAACAGCAGCCTCGGTGACATTGGGGTCCTCGATGATGAGCCGCTCGACCTCGGTCGGATCGACGTTCAGGCCCCCGACGATTTCGATGTCGTCCGCGCGGCAGCGATAGCTGACCCATCCGTCGCCGTCGACGCAGACCCGATCTCCCGTGTTGAGCCAGTCCCCGTCCGTCAGAAGATTGGTGGATCGGTTCCAGTAGCCTGCCGCGATCGACGGTCCTCGCACCCACAGATCGCCCTCGGCCTCCGGTTCGGTGCTCGCGCCGTCGGGCGCCACCACGCGAATCTCGTACGGTGGCAAAACCTTTCCGAGGGTCCCCGGGCGCCATTCCTCAACGGTGTTCGACACGAAGGTCTGGCCGACCTCGGTAGATCCAATTCCGTCGAGTATGGGAATACCGCCGAAGAACTCTGCGAGGCGCTCGGCGAGCCGCGTCCCCAGTGCCTCTCCCGCCGACACCGCACACCGGAGCGACCGAAACGAATCCGGCGAGCAGGTGTCGGCGACTCGTGCCAGAAAACTCGGCACTCCGTACAGAACCGACGGCGCGAATTCCGCACTCAACTCGGCCGCCAAATCCACACTGAACGGGCCCCGGTTGATTACCGACGAACCACCTGTCGCCAATGGAAACCAGACCGAATTACCCAGGCCGTAGGCAAAATACATGCGGGCGATACTCAGCCCGATGTCGTGGGGAGTGAGCTGTAGGGCTTTGCGGCACATGGCGTCCACGTACACCAGAACATCGCTGTGCCGATGGATCGCAGCTTTCGGCGAACCCGTGGTACCCGACGTGTAGGTCGCGTACGCGTGCACGTCGCTGCTCACCGGCTCGTAGTCACCTGGCTCGACCCGGCTCGCATCGGACAAGAGCTCATCGGCTGACACCACATTCGACCGCTGAAACCGATCGCAGAGCGCGCCAGACGTGACGATGAGCGCCGGCTCTATGTCGCTTTCTTGAAACGCGTGCTCGTCAGGATGGGATTCCGGATTCGCCAGGAACGCCAGAATCCCGCGCCCCAGGCAGGCCAGCAAAAGCTCCACCAGTTCCGGCGAATCCGGAAGGCACAACAGAACACGGTCGCCGACGGCAACACCACGGTTTCTCAGTACTTCGCCGAGACGCGCGGCACAGTTATGGATTTCGCCATGCGTCACGATGTGCGGCGCATAGTAAGCGGGCTTATCATGCCATCCAGCTTCTGATGCCTGTTCAGCCAGCAGCCTTGCCAGGTTCCCGTCCCGCATTACTAGATTGCCTCCCCGACTTCCGGCCGCAACCGTGCCCCGCCGATTCCGCGCGTCGCACAAGGCAGCGGAGCCTCACAATTGGTTATCGATGGCGCTAGGCGCAAAGCGATTTCGATCCTTGAGTGCAAGAGCTGTGACCTGACGTTGTCAGCGCTCGAGACTTCTCGAGATCCGCTCGGTAAGTGCAAATCGATTTCAACTCCCCATATTTCGATATCGTTCGAATCTTGGCGGCGATCGGGTTCATTTACGGAGCATCTTGGAAGCACATTTCGAAGAAAATACTCGGTGATAATAATCACTGGTTGCCCTCCGCTCATAACGCGATACCGGCGAGCGACAATTCTCGGTTCCGAATTCTGGTATCCAGCGAGTGCAAGCCAACCGGGCGGCTGCCCTATCCAGACTTCGGCGGCCTCTTTAAATGTTTCAAGGCAACTAGCGGCCATAATCTCACCGATAGGACGCTCGGTCTTTGTCAAGCTTGTCGTAATCGCAGGAGGTAGCAAGTCAATAGCAATCAACGACTCCGCGGCCACAAATGGGTGTCCTGAACTCCGGCCCTTTAGTAAGATCTGACGCTGAAGAATCCGGCCGCTCGGCAATTGCTCTAAATCGGGCATCCTCGGCGCCATATCGTGAACCTGCTGCTCAACAATCTGCACGACGATCTCATCATTAACGACAATGCCGAGTGTCCGAGTGAGGGTGCCATTGCAAGCTATTAGTATCCGAAGGTCGCGATTGAGCTTTCGAATTTCCTCATCAGGTAGAAAGCACTCGATCGCATCTCGACCAACCCAGTGTCGGAGTCCGGCTTCCTGGTGAATGTTCGCCATCATGCCGGAACGTCCAATCATGTGACCTCACAGTTTAGGTAAGGCTCGACGCGCGCCGAAGGTCGGGTCCTGCCGCTGCCCGTAGTCGGAATCGAGCCCTGCGCCACCAGAACGAGACCCGCAGCGCGCAGACGCTCCCGTGTTGGTTGCATTGCCAATGACCACCCCCTCTTGTGCCCAGGCCCAAAGTTTAAGCTCCCCGACCGATAT
>CAVVNB010000012.1:0-6372 GCA_963749375.1 uncultured Actinomycetota bacterium | reverse complement strand
GATCTCCTAACGAGCGCTCAGCGCAGCGGCGATACTTCGCGGCATGGATTCGGAAACCAAACTGCAGCGGTGGGAGCGGCATGCCGAGTGGCCGCTGGCCGTGGCCGCCCTCTTATTCCTGGTCCTGTTCTCCAGGCAGGTACTTGCCCAGCCGCAGGGGCGTGAAGGGCACATCGTCTGGGCGATCGACTGGGCCATCTGGGGCCTGTTCGTGGTGGATTACGTTGTCCGACTTTGCCTTGCCGACAAGCGGTGGCACTGGTTTCTGCGGCACCTGCTCGACTTCGCGATTGTGGCGCTGCCCCTGCTGCGGCCACTTCGCTTGTTGCGCCTGCTTGTTCTGATCGAGGTGCTGCAGAAGGCAATCGGAGATGCATTCCGCGGCCGCATCGTCGTCTACACCGTGTCGGGTGTCGTGCTGTTGATCTACACCTCCTCGCTGGCGGTCTTCGACAAAGAGCGATACCTGCACGGCGCGACCATCAACTCCTTCGGCAAGGCGCTGTGGTGGTCAATCACGACGGTCACGACCGTCGGCTACGGCGACGTCTATCCGGTGACCAACACCGGCCGGGTCATCGCCGTGTTGCTGATGATCGGCGGGATCAGCCTAGTCGGCGTCGTCACGGCAGCCCTGGCGTCGTGGATCATCGACCGGGTGACGGAAGAAGAGAGCGTCATGCAGGCGGCTACCGTCGCTCACGTCGAGGAGCTGCGCAACGAGATCCGGGCGCTGGGGAAAGAGCTACAGGCAAGGGAGAACAGTGACGATCACGCCTGAGACGTTCACCACCTGCGGCGTCGGGGGCACCCGCATCGTCGCCGACCGGCTGGGCGATCCGGAAACGCCGGCCGTGGTGTTCCTGCACGGGGGCGGCCAGACCCGCCGCTCGTGGGGCAAGGCGGCGGCCGCAGTCGCCGAGCGCGGCTGGCAAGCGGTCACGGTCGACTCCCGCGGCCACGGCGAGTCGGACTGGTCGGAAGACGGCGACTATCGGCTGGCCAGCTTCGCGGGTGACGTACAGGAGGTGCTGCGTCATCTACCCCCGCAACCGGTGCTGGTCGGTGCATCGTTGGGTGGCTTCACGACAATGCTTCTGGCGGGCGAGATTTCACCCGGCATCGCTCGCGCGGTGGTTCTGGTCGACATCGTGCCGAACATGGATCAGTCCGGCGCTAACCGGATTCACACCTTCATGGCCGACCGGATGAAGACCGGCTTCGAGTCGCTCGACGAGGTCGCCGACATGATCGCCGAATACAACCCGCATCGGCCGCGACCGACTGACCTGAATGGCTTGCGCACCAACCTGCGTCGTCGCGGCGACCGCTGGTACTGGCACTGGGATCCGAAGTTCATCAGCGAGAAGGCATCGCTTCCGCCCATCGAGCTGTCCGACGTCGATCGGATGAACGCTGCGGTGGAAGCGATCCTGGCCGGCGGCGTGCCGATGTTGCTGGTCCGCGGTCAGGTGAGCGACCTGGTCAGCCAGGGCCGTGCCGACGAATTCCTGGCCCGCTTCCCGCAGGTCGAGTTCGTCGACGTCCAAGGCGCGGGGCACATGGTGGCCGGCGACCGTAACGATCTATTCGCCGACGCGGTGCTGGATTTCCTTGTTCGTCAAGGGAGTTAGCCGGCTGATGCCGTGACGCTCTCGACTGCCTCAGTCAGGATGTCGACGACGGCCTGAGATTGGGTGATCAATGGCGCGTGGTCGTGCTTGTCGGTACGGGTGCGCGCCTGCATGCGTTCGGCCATGAACTTTTGGGTGGCCGGGTTGATCATGCGGTCTTCTTCCGCGACGAGAAACCAGCTCGGCAGGTCTTTCCAGCCGGGTCTTGGCACGGCCTGCTGGATGCACGGAGCGGCGATCGGTCGCTGGACTGCGGCGAGCAAGGCTTGTTCTTCGGCGGTGGCATGTTGTGCGAATGCGGTAGCAAAGGCGTTCTCGGGCAACCAAATCAACCCGTTGTCATCAGGTTTGAGTTCTGGCGCTAGCGGGTGCGGGGGATCCCGGTAGAAGACGTCGGCGACGGTTTCGCCTTCGTCGGGCGCCAACGCGACGACGTAGACGAGTGCTCTGACACGAGGGTGGGCGACCGCGCCGACAACGCCGCCGGCGTACGCGTGGCCGGCCAGCACGACCGGTCCTTCAGTTCGATCGATGGCCCGTATGACGGCGTTCACGTCGTCGTCGAGCGTGGTGAGCGGGATGGGGGCGGCGGTCACGTTTATGCCGGCTTGCTGCAGACCGGTGATGACGCGACTCCAGCTCGACCCGTCGGCCCACGCTCCGTGGACGAGAACGACAGTGGGCGCCAAATTGGGAGACACAACCCAAAATTCTAGCCACCATGCCGTCCGACGGTCAACTCACGGAACCTAAGGATGCCCACGTGGACGTCTCGACTGGCGGACTGCCAGCCTATCGGCATTGTGGGCGTCGTCGGCAACGTGACAAAATGGGCTACGCAACCCATAATCATGGGCATACGGCCCTTCCGGGTCGCCAACAATCATGAACGCCGCCGACCATCGGCCCACCAGTGAGGGAAACGATGACTGATACGCACACCGAACCCGCATTGCAGCCTGACACGACTGCCGACCCCGCACTTCCCAAGGCCCCGGCGGTCGTTCGCGAAGAGCCGGGCGGCGAGATGATGCGTGCCATCGTGCTTGAGAAGTTCGGCGGCCTGGACAGCCTTGTCCATACCGATATTCCGAAGCCGCGGCCGAAAGACGGTGAAGTGGTGATCGCAGTCAAAGCCTTCGGTATCAACCACGCCGAGATACACATGCGCCGCGGCGAATGGGCTGAGGCGGCCGAAGTCAGCGGAATCGAATGCGTCGGCCTGGTGGATTCTTGCCCCGGTGGTGAATTCCCCGTCGGTACGAAAGTGGCAGGACTGATGGGAGGCCTCGGCCGCACCATTAACGGGAGTTACGCGCAATACACCCGAGTCCCTGCCACGAACGTTGCCCGCATCGACGCCGACCTGCCGTGGTCAACGCTTGCTGCGATCCCGGAGACGTACGCCACGGCGTGGACGTGCTGTTTTCGCAACCTTGAGCTTAGTGCGGGTCAAACCGTCGTAATCCGCGGCGCAACTTCGTCTTTGGGGCAGGCAGCGGTCAAACTTGCCGTCGCCGCCGGTGCCCGGGTGATCGCCACCAGCCGCAATCAGGATCGCTTCGATATGCTCACCGCGCTCGGGGCGGAGCGCGCCGAACGTGAGGCGCCGGACCTGGGGGCGCGGTTGCCCGACGCCAAACAGATCGACGCCGTTTTGGATCTGGTAGGCAACAGCACCATCCTTGATTCCCTAAACCTGCTGCGCCGCGGAGGCCGTGCCTGCCTGGCGGGTTGGCTAGGGGGGTTGGCTCCGATCGCGGACTTCAATCCGCTGGCCCAGATGGCAAGCGGGGTGTACCTGACGTTCTTCCGAAGCCCCGACTTCGGCACACCCGGATTCCCCGTGTCGGATGTACCGCTCAGCGACATCGCCGCACAAGTAGAGGCGGGACGCTTGGACGCCGCACCGGCCCGTGTCTTTTCGTTCAACGACATCAGGGAGGCCCACCGCGTAGCCGAAAGCGGGGAGGCGGGAGGAAAAGTGGTCGTTGTTTTGGATTGATCGGCTATCGAAACCGTTCGCGCCAACCGACAGGCAAATTAACGATGTCACACACCATCGACTGGTCGCCGGTTACGGCCGGTCACGTCAAAAGCGCTCTCCAAGAGTACGACCGGCTGGGGGCCGACGAGTTCTTCAAGCAACATGGCTACGCGCCGACCACCACCTACGACCTGATCACGAATCAGGGCACCTATCCACCGAAGGCAATACTCGGCACGGCCTACGAACTGGCCACGGGACGCCGCCTCGCCGCCGGGGACTTCGAAGGCGGTAAAAGCGGTGCCGTAAAAATACTGATTGCCCTCGGCTTCCAAGTCGTTCCCAGGCAGGGTCGGCGACCGAACTGATATCGCATGCGCTCTCGAATCCGAACTGATGAGCATGGTCCAGAATGCCCACGGCGGTTTCTGGCTCGCCCTGGAATCAGGTCTCGACGTCGAAGAGTTAAACGGATGACAACACGCCGTTGTCGGCGCCGAGATCGATAGCGGCGTTGATGACGACGCGGTCGATCTGGCGCAGCGCATGCAACGCGTTCATCAACCGTCGGTGATCCGGTGCAAGCGGCTGATCGACATGCTGTCGGGCGAGAGTCTCCGCGGTGTCGATGTAGTCGGTGGACCGAAAGACCGTCGCGGCCCGGTTGAACTCCAGTGACGTGATCAGCACGTCGATGTTGCCCCGGATCTGGCCGGCGGTCGATCTGATCGCATCGGCCAGCTCTGCAGACGTTTCGATGTGTATCTCGCTGCTGCGGGCCAGGATTCGCGCATAGCGATCGCTCGCGGTGAGCATCCGCAAGCTATGCCGCATGGTTCGACGACCCGCTAATCCGGCGACCCCGGCGCTCATCGGCTTGGCGGTGATCCGGAACTGCGCCAGATCGCGGTCGAGTTGACGTGCCGTCTCGGTCAACCTCGCGGGTGCGGGAGTACCCAGCAGGCTGGTGACCGACGCCTCGACGAGATCGGACAGTGTCAGGAAGAACGTGTGGGCGTCGCCGCGAATCTTCGCCCGGGTGTTGATCGGCAATACCAGCACGGCGGCCGCGATCCCGATGACCGCGCCCACCGCGGTTTCCTCGATCCGCAACAGCAATAGACCGAAAGTGAATTCGCCAAGCAGGCCGTACATCAAGGCCAGCATGGTGCTGATCCAGAAGGTCATGAGGCTGTAGGTGACCTTCATGAAATAGAAAGCGCAGAAAAGACATACGAAGATCATCACCAGCGAGGCGATGGTGTTGCCCGACACCAACGTGGCGACCAGCACGCCGCTGGGCACACCGAGCACCGTGCCGAGTAACCGCTGCCAGCCCTTGTCGAGGGTTTCGGCCCAAGAGTTGGTGCCGGCGAAAATCACGAACGCGGCGATCACCGCCCAGTACCAGTGTGACGGTGACAGCGTCTCGCCGACGACGATGGCCAATGCCGCGGCGACGGCCACCTGAATGGCCTGCCGGGTGGAGTGCAGCATGCCCGGCCGAAATTGCTGCTCGCCCGCTGGCGCGACGATCTCCGGTTGCTCGGCGGCGCCGACCGCGACCCGCTCGATCCGTTTGCGGACTTCGGCGGTCGCTTTGGCTGTGTCGACGATCGCCAGCGCCAAGCGCCGCACCGGCACGTCATTCGGATGCCGATCGAGCTGCTGCTGAGCGAGCTTCGCGGTCAGCAGGAGGGCGTCGGTATGCGGTGTCCGGATCGCTCGCGACAGCATGGCGACCGTGTCGGCCAGTTCGGCACGCGTGGCGGCGGGAATGTCGGCAAAGGCCGCCCGCGTGCCCGCGGTCGCGAGGCGTTCGACGGTGAGCTCGGCGTCGAACAGCCACAGCGCGAGGTCCTCGCCGCTGACCCCCGGCCACAGCACACTCGGATTGACCCGGTCTTCGATCTGCGCCTGGACCAGCAACGCGGTCTCGTTGAGCCGGCGAGCCCGGATGCGCAGTCGACGCTGGCGCCGCTCGTCGGGGTCGCCGACTCGCACTGTGTCGGCGGTGGTGTCGACGACGATCGCCATCCGCGCCCGCAGCGCCCGAATATTCTCCCGTAGAACGCTTTCCGGCCGATCGGGCATGATAAATGCGCTCCACACGTAGCTGCAGAGCGTGCCCACGATTGTTGCGCCGATCAGCCACGGAAGCTCGGAGAACTTCGCCCGCAGGTAGAGCGTGAAGAAGTACGACATGAAGGTGACCATGCCCAGCGACGTCCCGCGTGGGCCGAAGCGGCGTGCGTAGGCCGCACCGAAGACCACCACCACGAACAGGATGTCGCCGATCACCGGGTACGGCGCTACCAGCGCGGCCGCCGTGATGGCCAGCGCGGTCGGCAGCGGCAGCAGCGCCATCGTGATTCGCTGCCGGCGCGGATCGGGTTCGTTCACCGAACGCGCCGAGATCATCGTGATCAGCACCCCGAGCAGCGCGACCGTCAGCGGCTGATTGGTGACTTTGGTCAGCAGGAAGAGGACCAGCAGTGCCGTCGCGAGGGCCCCGGTCGTCCGGGTCGCCATTCGCAGCCGCAGCAGCCCGGGGTCCGATCCGACCGCCCAGTTACGCGCCCGCTCGTACAGCGCGGTTGCATCACCGGGCACTCGTGACCAGCCTCTCTGTTGCGGATTGCATGTCTATCGTGACTTGACTCTGGCATAGCGGCCAAGATGAGACCCGATGAGCGTGCGAACGACCTTGGCCGACGGCCGCGAGCTGTTGTTCTTCTCACTGCCGGGCCA
>CAVVNB010000011.1:0-100981 GCA_963749375.1 uncultured Actinomycetota bacterium | reverse complement strand
CACAATCGTCGGTGTAATCACAGGCCATCGGCAGGTGATAGGGATGTAATCCGCGACCAGCCAAATAGTCGACCAGCGGCTGATTGTCGGTTGAAAACGGCGGCGCCGCAGGCAAATCGACCTCGGCCGCCTCCGGGCCGCAGCGGATCGGGCGCGCCGCGAACCCCGAGTAGCTTTTCGGCCTCGGCGTACCAGGGGCCATCTGCGCGTAGCTGACCGGCCAGGCCTCGGGCACGGTGGAATCGCCTGGGTCGCGGAAGTTCTGCCGGGGAGTGAAATCGCCAGCGAAAAACCGCTCGCAGACCATGCCGTACAGCGCCGACGATCCGCCGGTTCCGCTGCCGATAAACGGCACGAAGCGCCGCGAGAAGCGCCCGCTGATGTCTTCGATTTCATCGGTGGTGCGTCCAGCCCGAGCCAACGCGTCGTAATAGGACTCGGCCGAACGGGAGGCCTCGGCTCGGCCAGTTCAGGCATCGCAGCGAGGATCGTTCCCGGCGTCCCGGGCAGTGTCGAGCGCCCCTTCTCGACGAACAGCACCTTGCGGCCTGAGCTGGGCCAGCCGGTAACCCAGCATTCCGCCGCCCATGCCGGTGCCCACGACAATCACGTCCCACACCACACGTTCGGCCTCGCGCGGGTTTAGCTCACCGTCAGCCAAATCGAGCTCCTCAGCGGATGATGGCCCGACGCTCGGCCCCGGCCTTGGGCAAACCGCAGGTACTGTCGACACCGAATCGCCGCCGCCTACGAACGCCTCAGCCGTACCCCAGACGGTATTAAACAAACGCGTAATAATAACCGATGCCCTGACAGTGCCGAATGCGCTTGTCGCTGAAAGGTCAGGATCCGCGATGAAATTTGTGCTGCCCTGCTACGGAGTGCGCGGCGATGTCGAACCCTCCGTCGTTGTCGGTCGTGAGCTGCTGCGGCGGGGGCATGACGTGCAGATGGCTGTGCCGCCCAACCTGGTTGGCTTTGCCGAGGCAGCTGGGCTTGCGGCGGTCGCTTACGGGCTGGACTCGCGGGTCATTATGGAAGCGCAGCGTGACTACTGGACATGTTTCTTCCGCAACCCCTGGAAGCTCAAGGATCTGGACAGGTTAGGGCGCGAAATTTCGGAGATCTTACCCAGTGCTGGACAGACGAGGCGACCACGACGCTGACGTCGCTGGCAGACGGGGCCGACCTGCTATTCGCGGGCCTGGGTTTCGAGCAGTTCCCTGCCAACGTCGCGGAGTATTACGACATTCCATTGGCCATGCTGCATTGGTTCCCGATGCGGGTCAACGGCCACGTCCTGCCATTCCTGCCGGCGCCGTTGGGCCGCAAAGCAATGACGGCGTACGAGCGGATGTCCTGGGGTGGTGCGGTGAAGGAGGCTGAGGACGCGCAGCGTCGTGAACTCGGACTGCCGAAGGCGACATGCCCTTGGCCGCGACGGATCGCCGAACGCGGGTCGCTGGAGATCCAGGCTTACGACAAGTTGTTCTTTCCAGGGCTGGCGGCCGAATGGGCGAAGTGGGATGGCCAACGCCCCTTTGTCGGCACGCTGACGCTGGGGTTGGCGACGGATGCCGACGAGGAGGTCGCGTCGTGGATCGCCGCGGGAACACCGCCGATTTGCTTCGGCTTTGGCAGTATCCCAGTCGGATCTGCCGGCCGACACGCTCGCCATGATCGGCGCGGCCTGCGCGCGGTTAGGCGAGCGGGCGTTGGTTGTGCGCCGGCTGGAGCGACTTCAGCAATGTCCCCCAGTTCGAGCACGTCAAGGTGGTCGAGCGCGGTGAATTATGCGACCATCTTTCCAACGCTGCCGCGCGGTCGTGCATCACGGCGGCGCGGGCACCACGGCCACGGGCCTGCGTGCCGGAGTCCCCAGGTGGTCCTCTGGACGTTCTTCGATCAGCCGTTGGTTGGAGCTGCGGTCAAACGATTGAAGGTGGGTACCGCACGGCGCCTCTCGACGACCACCGAGAAGTCACTGGTCGCGGATCTGCGTCGGATCCTTGCACCCGCAATACCTCACCCGGGCCCGCGAGCTCGCCACCCGGATGACCAAACCCGCCGAAAGTGTCACTGCCGCCGCTGATCTTGTGGAAGATTTCGCCCGCTTGCGGCGCGTTAGCTGATTGGCGAGGACGAGGCCCAGAGCGGTGGCGAATGCATCGCCGTTACGGTGGTCACGTTGGAAGCGCTGCGCCGTTTCCGCCGCACGAGAAGCCATGTTGCGCCGCAGACCCTCGTCCGACTCCAGCGTCATCAGGTTGGCTGCGAGCGCGTTCGCGTCCCCGGCGGGGCTCAGCAGTCCGTTCACTCCTGAATCGATGATCTCCGGGGTGCCACCCGCGTTCGTCCCGCACACCGGAAGTCCGGCTCTCATCGCCTCCACGGTGACGAGGCCGAACGCCTCGCATTCGCTGCAGATGAGGCCGACATGGGCGGCGGACCAGTAGCGTCCGACATCGTCGGTTGGTCCGTGAAGTTCACGAGGTCTTCGACGCCCAGGCGTTGAGCAAGCTTGCGAACTGGTTTGTGGTTGCCACCACCGATCAGCGCCAACTCGATGTCGACGCCGGCCTTCCGGGCAATAGCGATGGCCTCGACTGCGAGGTGTTGTCCCTTGGATTGAGCGAAACGACCGACAAGCACGACTCGCATGCGGCTCGCCCGATTGCCGCTCCGGCGGCGCGCCGAGCCGGGGTGTCGATGACCGGGTAAATCACGCGCGTTTTCATCTTTGGATCTACTGCGAGCAGTGCCTTCTCAACTGCTTGTGAATTGCAGATCACCGACTCAGACAGCTGACCAATCAGGCGGATGGTCCTGCGATAGCCCAACAGGAACCGAAGCTGATGGTCGTCTCTTCCGAATTCGTGGACCAACCAGTAGTGCGGGATGCCAAGCAGTTTGGCAGCGATCGCGTGCGAAGGAATGATCATCGTGTTGCTGAGCACCATCTTCGGACGCAGCCGAGCAAGTAACCATAACGCTTGCAAGATGCCCGGAAGGATGAGTACGCCGCGGGGAAGCGCAGCCGATGAGCGCCTCAATGCGCGGCGTACGCGACCGTTCGGCAAAAGCCCACCATGGTGTCAAGGCAATCTTGGTCCGCATACCGTGCCGAGCGCATTCCTTCGCCAAGTTGCCCTTCCACGGGCAGACGGCGACCAGATCCAGGTCCGGTTGCTTCTCGCGGAGCGCCAAGCCGATGTCACGAAATACGGCTGCGGCCCCTCCGCCGAGACTGCCGTAATTCGAGACCATCACCACCCTTGACGGAGAAGTCATGAGGCGATGCGCGGTTCCGGCCACGAACAGGACAACCTTTAGCCTGCCTTCCGTCAGCAGCTGACCAGCTACGAGCCAGAGGCTCCCGGGTAGACAACATACCAACCTGTTAGACAGGTGTGTGATAATGCCTCGATTCGAAGGCGCGTCCTTTTACTGAGTGGGTGATCTTGGTCCAGGCCGACAGCGTTAGCCCAACCGAAGAAGTGCAGGGCCGACGGCTCGGCGCAGTCGGGATACCGCCCTGATATCGAGGGCTTGCGCGCGGTTGCGGTGCTGGCCGTTGTGCTGTTTCACGCAGATATACCCGGGTGTGAGCGGCGGATTCGTCGGCGTGGATGTGTTCTTCGTCATCTCCGGCTTTTTGATCACCGGGCTGCTATGGCGGGAGGCGAGCACCACCGGTACCGTCCGGCTGCGCCGCTTTTACGGTGCGCGGGCCCGCCGACTGCTGCCGGCGTCGGCCACGGTCGGCGTCGTCACGATGGTCGGCGCCGTTGTCCTGCTACCCGTGTTGCAGGCCCGGCGCATTGTCGGTGACGGCATCGCCAGCGCGTTATACGTCAGCAATTACCGATTCATCCTCCAAGGCGTGAACTACCTCGGCGCCGTCACCGCCACCATCGCCGTTCCAGCACTATTGGTCGTTGGGTGTCGAGGAGCAGTTCTACCTGGTGCGGCCGGCCTTGATAATCGGCACTGCATGGCTCGTGCGGCATGGGCGTCACCGCACTCCAGGCCCCTGCGCCGCTATCCGCAACGCCCGTATCTGGTGGTTCTTGCCCTGGTCGCGGCCATCTCGTTCGCGCTGTCGCTGATACTCACTCGCGTGGCTGCCTCCTGTGGCGTTCTTTTCGCTGCCCACCCGGGCCTGGCAATTAGCCGCTTGGTGGCCTGGTGTCCCTCACCGCCGGCCAGTGGCATCGGCTCCCGCCACTGGCTGCCGCAATCGCCGGATGGGCGAGGTCTGGCCTTGATTTTGCTGGCCTGCAATCGAGTTCAGCCCGACCACGCCCTATCCGGGTACGGCCGCGCTGTTACCCACGTTGGGCGCGGCGCTGCTGATCGGTGCCGGCTGTGCCACGCCGTCTCGAGGATGCGGCCGCTGTACTGGCAATGCGACCGATGCGCGCCATCGGGCGGGTGTCGTACTCCTGGTACTTGTGGCACTGGCCGGTGCTGCTGGTAGCGCTTTGGTCTTTTGCGCCACCTGATGGGTCATGCGCTGGGGCTCGCGCTGGCTGCGATTTTGATTTCTCGTGGGCTCGCCATACTCACTTTGCGCTTTATCGAGAACCCGCTCCGATTCGCAGCTTCTCTGCGCCGGTCAGCTAACGGCAGTCTTGCCCGTCGGCGGTGCCGCCACCGCACTAGCGGTCGTTGTGGGCGTGGCGCTGGTGATGCGCCCGACCCGATCGGGCGGGGCGCGCCGGCTATGGCGTTAACGGTCACTGTCGCGCCTCCCCCCAGCAGGCTCCAGCATTGCTGTGCACGACGCGGCGATGCAGCAGGCGATCGCACAGGTGCAGGCCGCGGTTGCGGCATCGGCCGAACTCGAGGGCCGTCCCGTCGAACCTAAATCCAGCGCTTGCTGACGCCGAGCCCAAAAGCCCGATCTTCGGCGGCGATGGCTGCTTCTCGGTTTCTTCCAGTACAGACAGCCCGATTGCGTAACGGGTGACACTGCCTCGCCGACCAGAGTGGCTCTAGTCGGCGACTCGAACGCCGGGATGTGGAAACCGGCATTCCAGGAGATCGCTGCGCAACGCCAGTGGCGGCTCGGGGTGGCGAGCAAGGCCGACTGCCCATTACTAGATCTACGTATCTTCAACCCCGCCCTTCACCGCGAATACACCGAGTGCCAGCAATGGCGCGCTCAGGTCCTCACCCGATTACAGGACGAGCACCCGCGGCTGGTCGTGCTCAGCATGATGCGTCAATACGGCACCGCTTACGGCTGGAGAGGTATTACGTCGTACGACCCGGCATGGATCGACGGCCTGACCCGCCTCGTGCGCCAGCTGCGCGGTACCGGAGCCATGGTGTTGGTTCTGGGGCCGATCCCTGATCCGCACACATCAACCCCCGACTGCTTGTCCGCCCACCTCGACAACGCGATGGCGTGTACTCCGTCCCGATCGAACGCGGTTAACCAGCTGGGCATCGCAGCTGAGGCCGCCGCCACGCAAACCAGCGGCGAGCGATACGTCGACCTCACCGAACTGTTCTGCACCACCTATCGCTGCCCGGTCGTCGTGGGCGACACCCTGGTGTACCGCTACCAGAACCACATGACGTCTGAATATTCTCGACTGTTAGCGCCGGTGATCGGAGCGCTAGCCGACCAGGCGCTGGCCAATGGTTGAAATGCTGCGGATCGGCATCCTGGGCGCAGCCCGCATCGCACCGTCGGCGCTCATCAAACCGGCTCGGAAAACGACGAAGTCGTGGTCGCCGCGGTAGCGGCACGGGATGTGTCGCGTGCTCAGGCTTTTGCCGCCAAACACGGCATCGCCCGGGTGCACGGCAGCTACGAGGCGCTGATCGCCGATCCAGACTTGGACGCTATCTACAATCCGTTGCCGAACGGCTTGCACGGCAAGTGGACTCGGGCGGCGACTTGCCGCCGGCAAGCACGTGCTGTGCGAAAAGCCGTTCACCGCCAATGCCGCCGAAGCCCGCGAGGTCGCCGAACTGGCCGCCAAGTCAGACCGGGTCGTGATGGAGGCATTCCATTACCGCTACCATCCGTGCGCTTCGCGGGTCGAGGAGATCATCGCCTCGGGGGAGCTGGGCAAGCTCGAGCGGGTGGAGGCGGCCATTGGTGCTTCCCGATGCCGAAGTTCTCCGACATCCGCTACGACTACTCCCTCGCCGGTGGCGCGCTCGATGGACGCTCGGGTGCTATGCGGTCCACATGGTACGCACGTTCGGCGGTTCGACCCCGGAAGTCGTTTCGGCGCAGGCGAAGCTGCGCGGTCCGGAGATCGACCGGGCCATGACCGCCGAGTTGCGGTTTGCCGGCGGGCATACCGGCCGGGTCCGCTGCTCGATGTGGTCGACCGCATCTGCCGCGCTTCAGCGTCAAAGTGGTCGGCGACCGCGGCGAGCTGCGGCTGCAATCCGCTGATGCCCATTTTCCATCGGCTCTCGGTCCGATCAGCCGACGGAAACGGGTGGAGAGTTTCCCGCGGCACGCCACCTATGCGTATCAGCTCGACGCTTTCGCCGCAGCGGTCCTGCGCGGCGAACCGGTGAAGACGACGCCGGAAGAGGCGATCGAGAACATGACCGTCATCGATGCGATCTATCGTGCCTGCCGGCCTCTCGCTCGCGAGCCGGCGTGAACGCTAATCCCGAAGTTGAGTCTATTGCACAGGTGTTGGATTAGACTGCCGGGCGGGTTTGCACGGGGACGGGACGGTCCCCGACTTTCATTTCGGAGAACACGTACGGGGGACTGAAGGGCTCGGTTCCGCAATGGCTGAAGGCGTGTTCGGACTTGGCGACGCCGAGATCGCAGTTGCGGGCTTCGGCAAGACCCGCATTGGGATGAGCTGAGTTGAGCGCGGACCCGAAAGTCGCTGGCGACGATGAAATCGTCACTCGCCGGCCGAACCGGCGACTGACGACAAGCCCGACACTCGGAGAGGAATTCGATCCGCGAAGCAACGCGCTGAATGCGTGGCGGTTAACGCTGGCGACGGGGGTTATCCTGTGGCACTCCTGGCCACTGACGGGCCGCCAAGTGTCGTTTGAGCCGGTTCACCAGCTTCTCAGAGACGGATGGGTCGACGGCTTCTTTGCAATCTCGGGATTTCTCATCACGTGGAGTTGGTTCAGACGCCCGCGGCTTCGCGACTACTTCTTAGCTCGAGGTCTTACGCATCCTTCCGGGGTTGTGGGCCTGCCTGATCGTCACGGCGTTTGTCATCGCCCCGACCGCCGTGGCGATCCAGGGCGGCTCCGCCGCCAAGTTGCTACTGTCGCGCGCGCCGTTCGAGTACGTCCTCGGAAACAGCGCCGTGCTGCTACACAACCACGATATCGGCGGAACACCACGCGGGGTCCCTTGGTTGGGGAATGGGACGGTTCGCTCTGGACCCTCTTTTGGGAGGTGTTGTGCTACATCGCTATTGCTGGTCTCGGTGTAGTGGGGCTGCTACGTCGCCGGTGGCTTATTCCTGCGTTGTTCGCATTGGTGCTGTACTGGTCGGCGATACTGCCGCCGTATAGCGCCTTCATTGAAGCGGCACCAGGCGCGCGGCAACATATCGACGCTGCGACCGCCAGGCTGGTGACGAACGGAGTCGCCGCGCGTTTCGCCGTCATGTTTCTGGCGGGAGCGCTCCTGTACCGGTTCCGACACGTGATTCCCGCTCGATGGTCACTGGTCGCGGTGAGCCTGGTCGATCGTCCTTGCGGCGAGCCTGCTGCCCAATTACCGTGTCATTGGCGCCATTCCGCTGGCTTACGCCATCATCGTTTCGGGTGCTCTCATCCACAACAAGCGCTTAGCACTTAAGACGGACTTGTCCTACGGCGTCTATATCTACGCATTTCCGATGCAGCAGTTGCTGGTGATTTGTGGGCTGGCCTTTTTGAATCCGGTTGTGTTCGCCATCATTGCAACCATCGCCACCCTGCCGCTAGCGGCGCTGAGCTGGTTCTTGGTCGAGAAGCCCGCGATTTCTTTAAAGTCTCGTCTCAAACGGAGGAGCATTCCGCCGGCTGGCTAGCGTCAGCCTGGGCGCGTAAGAGCTTGACGCACTCGCAGTCGCCGTACGGCCGGTCTGAACGCTATTCCGTTTGCCTGGGTGACTTTTGAACAGCTAACGATGTCTCGCACAGACACATTGGGAAAGCGATCGATTCGGCTCAGCGGGCGAACTGCGTTTGATCCACGTGCGCAGCCACCCGCAAGGCGTTGGCTGCGACCGTCAAGCTGGGGTTCAAGCCGGCGCTGGACGGGAAGAACGAGGTGTCCACCACGTAAAGGTTGTCCACTTCGTGCGCCCGGTTTTGCGGGTCGAGCACGCTGGTTTTGGGATCGGTACCGAAGCGGCAGGTGCCGCAGACGTGGCCCAGGTTTGCGTTGTCCTTGCCGCTCCCCAGAGGCATTTTACGAAACGGCTTGAACACCTCTTTCAATTGCCGCAAAAACGCCGCGCGACGTTCAATTTCATTGGCGTGCAAGCGATATTGCATCCGCAGCCGCTGGCGGCCGTCCACGCCGGGACGGTCGCTCGGCAGGACGCGGTTGTCCAGATACGGCAGGTCTTCCAGCATCGCGGCCAAAACCAGTCCGCCGGTGAAGAACCGCTCGTAGATTCGGCGCACCGCCGGGCTCATCAGGCGCAGCGCCCTCCCCCGCCCGCCGGGGCGGTTGGTCAGCCACTCCATAGGCGGTATCGCACCGAATGACTGCACGGTGCCGTATTTCTGCCCCTCCCAGAAGTAGAAGTCGTTGAGCCCGATCTCCTTGTTCGCGGCCGTGGTCTTGTGGCCGGGTTGCGGCCAGATCTCGATCGGGTCGAGCAGATGTCGCATCAAGTTGCGCCCCACCCAGTCTGAGCCGTTGGCCAATCCGCGCGGCCAATCGCCCGAACGGGAATTGAGCAACAACACCGGGGTGGCCAGCGCACCGGCGGCCAGCACGACCACCTTGGCCTTCAGAGTCAGCATGCCGGAGCGATGCTCGCAGATCACTTTCCGAACCTGGGTGCGGTCCGCGTCCAGGCGCACGTACCCGACATTCCGTCAGCAGGTGGGCACCGTGCTCGGCAATGGCCGGCAGCACGCCATTGCGGGCGGCGTCGTTTTTGCATGACTGGTCGCAGAGGTAGGTCTGACAGGTGGTGCAACCATCGGTGTAATCACAGGCCATCGGCAGGTGATAGGGATGCAATCCGCGCCCTGCCAGATAGTCGACCAGCGGCTGGTTGTCTGCCGAAAACGGCGGCGCCGCAGGCAGACCCACCTCGGCCGCCTCCGGCCGCAGCGGATCGGGCTGTCCGCGAACTCCTAACAGCTTCTCGGCCTCGGCATACCAGGGCCGCATTTCGTCGTAGGTGACTGGCCAGGCTTCCGGCACGGTGGAATCGCCGGGATCGCGGAAGTTCTGCCGGGGAGTGAAATCGCGAGCGAAGAATCGCTCGCACACCATGCCGTAGAGCGCCGACGACCCGCCCGTCCCGCTGCCGATGAACGGCACGAACCGCTTTGAGAAGCGCCCGCTGATGTCTTCGATCTCGTCGGTCGAGCGCCCGCCTCGGGCCAACGCGTCGTAGTAGGCCTCCGCGGAACGGGCCGCCCGCGGCTCGACCAGTTCCGGCATCGCAGAGCGAATCGTCCCAGGCGTCCCGGGCAGCGTCGAGCGTCCCTTCTCGACGAACAACACCCTGCGGCCCGACCGGGCGAGCCGGTAGCCCAGCATCCCGCCGCCCATGCCGGTGCCGACGACGATCACGTCCCACATGACGTGTTCCGCCTCGCGCGCAGTCAGTTCGCTGCCAGCCAGAATCGAACTCCTCAGCGTCATGGTCACAAGCCAATTTCCGAACGCCCAGCCTGTAGTCCAAGAACCGGCCACAACTCGCGACGCCACAGATATTATGCGTGCGTCGAATTGAGAGGCCAGGGTTAGCGGTGAAATTTGTTCTCGCAAGCTATGGAGGCCGCGGCGATATCGAGCCCGCCGTCGTTGTCGGCCGGGAGCTGCAGCGTCGAGGGCATGACGTGCGGATGGCCGTCCCGCCCAATCTGGTCGGCTTCACCGAGGCGGCGGGACTCGAGGCGGTCGCGTACGGGCTGGATTCGAAGCCCATCATGGACCTGCAGCGCAAATACTGGACGTGTTACTTCCGCACACCCTGGAAGCTCAAGGAGCTGAACAGGATGGGGCGCGAAACCGAGGAGTTCGCCACGCAGTGCTGGGGCGAGATGACCACGACGCTGGCGTCGGTGGCGGACGGCGCCGACCTGCTACTCACCGGCCTGATTTTCGAGCAGCCCGCTGCCAATGTCGCGGAGTATCACGACATTCCGTTGGCCACGCTGCATTTCTTCCCGGCGCGGGCCCATGGCCGGCTTTTGCCGTTCCTGCCGTCGCCGTTGAGCCGCGCGGTAATGACGGTGAACGACTGGCTGGCTTGGCGCGGGACGAGGAAGGGCGAGGACGCCCAGCGCCGTGAACTCGGCCTACCGAAGGCAAAGGCCCCAGCGCCGCGGCGCATCGCAGACCGCGGATCGCTGGAAATCCAGGCTTACGACGAGGTGTACTTTCCCGGACTGGCTTCCGAATGGGCGAAATGGGATGGCCAGCGACCCTTTGTCGGCGCGTTGGCGATGGCGTTGCCGACGGATGCCGATGAGGAGGTCGCGTCGTGGATTGCCGCGGGAACACCGCCGATTTGCTTCGGGTTTGGCAGCGTCCCGGTCGAGTCGCCGGCCGACACGCTCGCCATGATCAGTGCGGCCTGCGCGCAGTTGGGCGAGCGGGCGTTGGTGTGCTCCGGCTCGACTGATTTCGGCAACGTCCCCCATTTCGAGCACGTCAAAGTGGTGGGCGTGGTGAATTACGCGACCATCTTTCCGGCCTGCCGCGCGGTCGTGCACCACGGCGGCGCGGGCACCCTGGCCGCGGGCCTGCGGGCCGGAGTCCCCCAGTTGATCCTCTGGACGTTGCCCGATCAGCCGTTCTTTGCGGCTCAGCTCAAACGACTGAAAGTGGGCGCCGGACGGCGCTTTTCGACCACTACCCAGAAGTCGTTGGTCGCGGACCTGCGCCGGATCCTTGCCCCGCAATACGTCGCCCGCGCCCGCGAGATCGCCCCGCGGATCACCGAACCCGCCAAAAGCGCTGCGGCCGCCGCCGACCAGGTGGAAAATTTCGCCCGCCTCGAGCGTGTTGGCTGACCTGCGCAGACGACGGCAGTCCGGAGAGTCGGCCGAAACATCTGAGTTTCAGGTCTTATTAGTCAGGTGTTGGATTAGACTGCCCGCAGGCTAGCCGGGGTGGTGGGGCCCCGCTTTCATGTCAACGAACGCGCACGGGGGACTGAAGGGTGAGGTTCCACGATGCTTGAAGGCGCGTTCGGACGTAGTGACGCCGAGATCGACCTCCTCGTCCGCGGCATGCGGTCGGGGATCGCGGTGGTCGGCTTCGGCTACATCGGCACGGTGATCGGTGCGGTGCTGGCCGATCGTGGCTGGCCTGTCACCGGCATCGACGTGCGACAGAGCGTCGTCGACGAGATCAACCTGGGCAAGACCACCGTGGCTGAGCCCGGGCTCAGTGAGCTGGTGGCCAACAACGTGCGAGTCGGCCGGCTGCGCGCCACAACGGATTTCGGCGCCATCGCGGACAACGACTTCGTCATCGTCAACGTCGGTACGCCGCTCGGTCCGGACTACGAGCCGATCGTCGACGACATCAAGGCGGCGGCGCGGGCCCTGGGCGAGCACCTGCAGCCCGGTCACGTCGTCATCCTCAAGAGCACGGTGCCGCCGGACACCACTGAAACCCTTGTTCGGCCGATCCTCGAAGAGACCTCAGGGCTACGGGCCGGGGTCGACTTCGGGTTGGCGTTTTGCCCCGAGCGGCTCGCCGAAGGCCAAGCCATCCATGAGCTGACGTCGATCCCCGTCGTGGTCGGTGCCGTCGACGAGCGCAGCGCTCGCGCCTGCGCCACGCTGTGGCGACACGCCCTTGGGGTGGAATCCGTCATCGTCGAGGATCCGCGGACCGCCGAGATGGTCAAGCTTGCGGACAACCTCTGGGTGGACCTCAACGTCGCGCTGGCCAACGAGCTGGCCAAGGTGTGCGACCGGCTCGGGATGGACGCCCTTCAAGTCATCGAGGCCGCCAACACGATGCCGAAGGGCGGCCACCCCGTCAACATCTTGCGGCCGAGTATGGGCGTCGGCGGCTACTGCTTGACGAAGGATCCGTGGTTCGTCAACCATCTGGGCGACTCCCTCGGGTTGGATCTGGCAATTCCGCGAACCTCGCGGACCGTCAACGACACGATGCCGGCCTACACCTACGGGCTGCTCAAGGATTTACTCGCCGATCAGGGCAAGGCAATCGAGACCAGCCGAATTGCGGTGCTGGGCATCGCATTCAAGAACAACACCGGCGACTGCCGACTCACGCCGACCAAGTATGTCGTCGCGTTGCTCGAGGAGTCCGGCTGCGAACTTTCGGTCCATGATCCGTGGGTGGGCGCCGAAGACGCCGTCACGGTGACGAATGTCCCCCTGACCGCAGACATCGAGACCGCGGTCGAGGGTGCCGACGCCTTGGTGGTCCTCGCGGGCCATCGACAGTTCCACCAAACCCCGCTGTCCCGGCTCGCGGAGCTGGCGTCAGCCAGGTGCGTATTCCTCGACGGACGCAACAGCTTTGACCCGGCGGCAGTGCGCGCCGCCGGCTTTGTCTACAAGGGCATCGGCCGATAACAGGCCGATCGGCGAACGTAAACCCAAGAAATGAAAGAGCTTTTATGACCAATGTCGTCGTGACAGGCGGCTACGGCTTCATCGGATCACACTTGGTCTCCGCATTGCTGGACCGCGGAGACTCCGTCACGGTCTTCGACTTCGCAAAGAACAGCCCGCGACACCAGCATTGACTTTGACCGGCACCCCAACTTCCGGTTCGTGCAAGGCGACGTCACTGATCTGACCGCACTCGAAGAAGCCTTGACTCCCGGCGTCGACACGGTTTTCCATCTGGCCGCAGTCGTCGGTGTCAAAAACTATCTCAACGATCCGCTCCGGGTTCTCGACGTCAACGTGACGGGCACTCGCAACGTGCTCGAGCTGAGCCATCGGCACGGGACGCGCGTGGTGTTCGCCAGCACCTCTGAAGTGTTCGGCAAAAACCCCAACCCGCCGTTCGCCGAGGACGACGATCGCGTCCTCGGTTCGACGAGGACCGCGCGGTGGAGCTACAGCACCAGCAAGGCGATGGCCGAACATCTCGTCTTCGCGATGCACGACGCGCATCGGATTGCCGGTGACGGTAGTTCGCTATTTCAATGTGTATGGCCCGCGGCAGAATCCGATATTCGTGATCTCGCAGAGCATTCACCGGATTCTCAACGGCCACCAGCCGTTGCTCTACGACTCCGGTGACCAGTCGCGGTGCTTCACCTACGTCGACGACGCCGTCGCCGGCACCTTGCTCGCGTCCGAGAGCAGCCTGGCGATCGGTGAGGCCTTCAATATCGGGAGCATGACCGAGACGACGATGCGTGATGTTGTCGAGCTGGCGATCAAGATCGCCGATGTCGAGTCGGTGTCTGAGCGCCGAAACTGTCGACACTGCAGCGCTTTACGGGGGTCGCTACGAGGACATCCCTCGTCGTATCCCGGACTCGACCAAGGCGCAGCGGGAACTGGGATGGCGCCTGCAGGTCGATGTCGAGGAAGGGATCCGCCGCACCATCGAGTGGGCGCGGGCCAACCCGTGGTACCTCAAAGAACCCGACAGGAATGAGCCGCCGCGATGAAATTCGTGCTGGCAAACTGGGGAACGCGTGGCGAAGTCGAGCCCTACGTCGACCGTCGGCCGTGAGCTGGTGCGCCGCGGGCATGACGTGCACATGGCTGTCGCGCCGGAAATGGTCGACTTCGTCGAGTCGGCCGGGCCTGCGGCGGTCGCCTACGGACCGGATCTGAAGGCCATCCTGGACCCGCACCGCGACTTCTGGACGTATTTCTTCGGCAACCCCTGGAAAATCCGGGAACTGGGCAGGTATGTGGCGCGAAGTTCAGGAGCCTCTCACCCAGTGCCGGGCGGAGGTCAGCAAGACGCTGACGTCGCTGGCCGAGGGGGCCGACCTGCTACTCACCGGCATGAATTACGAGGACGCCGCCGCCAACGTCGCGGAGTATTGCGACATTCCGTTGGCCACGCTGCATATCTTCCCGTGGCGGGCCAACGGCCAGCTCCTGCCATTCCTGCCGGCGCCGTTGGGCCGCGCCGCAATGAAGACGTTCGAGTGGCTGTCGTGGCGCGGACCGAAGAAGATCGAGGATGCGCAGCGCCGTGAACTCGGCCTGCCGGAGGCCACAAGCCCCTGGACGCGACGGATCGCCGAACGCGGATCGCTGGAGATTCAGGCCTACGACGAGGTGTGCTACCCCGGGCTGGCAGCCGAATGGGCGAAGTGGGATGGCCAGCGGCCCTTCGTCGGCGCGCTGACCATGGAGTTGCCGACGGATACCGATGACGAGGTCGCGTCGTGGATCGCCGCGGGAAAACCGCCGATTTGCTTCGGCTTTGGCAGCGTAGGGGTCGAATCTGCCGCCGACACGCTCGCCATGATCAGCTCGGCCTGCGCGCAGTTAGGCGAGCGGGCGTTGATTTGCGCCGCCGGGACCGACTTCAGCAACGTCTCCCCTTCGGAGCACGTCAAGGTGGTGGGCGTGATGAATTACGCGGCGGCCCTTCCCGGCCTGCCGCGCGTTCGTTCACCACGGTGGCGCGGGCACCACGAACGCGGGCCTGCGCGCCGGACTCCCCACGTTGATCCTCTGGACCTTGCCCGATCAGGTGGCTTGGGGAGCTCGGGTCAAACGGCTGAAAGTGGGTACCGGGCGGCGCTTTTCGGCCACCACCGAGAAATCGTTGGTCGCGGACCTTCGCACCGTCCTAGACCCGCAATGCCTCACCCGGGCCCGCGCACTCGGCGCCCGGATGACCACATCCGCCGAAAGCGTTGCGGTCGCCGCCGATCTTGTAGAAAATTTCGCCCGCCTCAAGCGCGTTGGCTGATCGGCGACGGGGCGGCCGTCGTTCGAGATGTGGTCGCGGCTAACGCCGTTCTACTTCATGAGCGTTGCCATATGCCTGTGATCGCTTGCTGCATCGAGTAATTCGGCTCGCTCGCCGATCCAGTCGAGCAGAGCACGCAGACCGTCCTCGAGCGCCCACTGCGGGACGCCAGTCGAGCTCGGTCTTTGCCGGCTCGATGTCGCACCTCGCGGCGCGTACGTCACCGTCGCGGAATTTCGCCACGACGACCGGTTCTGGGGCATCGCAGATGGCGGCGATCTTTTGAGCCAGCTCATGGATGGTTGTCGGGATACCCGACCCGATGTCGAGGCAGCGGGGTTCAGCCGCAGGTCGCTCTATCGCGGCGAACAGCGCCTCGACGACATCGTCGATATAGACGAAATCGCGCACGATCCGGCCGTCTTCGTAGACCTCCAACGTGTGCTGCTCGCGCGCCAATCGCGCGAAAAGAGCGACTATGCCGGTGTACGAATTCGTCAGCGACTGGCCTGGCCCGTAGACATTCTGCAGGCGCAGCACGCTGAGATTGGTGTCGTGCGCGGCCGTCCAGGCGGCCAGGATGTGCTCTTGGGCGAGTTTGGTCGCGGCGTAAATGTTGGTCGGCCGAGGCTCCGTCCGCCCGGCACAGCTCGGAAGCGGCACCGCCGGTTCACCCGTGGGCCCCTGCGGATCCCAGATACCGGCCCGCAGCTGAGCGTGGCTGCGCGGCTGCGGGTAGAAGATCTCAGAGCCGTATTGCCAAGCGCCCTCGCCGTAGACGGCTCTCGACGACGCCAGGACGAGTTGGTCCGGCACGAGTCGCCGCGCGGCTCAAGGCGTCGAGAAGTTGGGTCGTTCCCACCACGTTCACCGAACCATGGCGCGTCGCCTCGGAGAGCGACTGCGCCGTTCCCGTCTCGGCCGCCAAATGGACGATCTGAGATGGCTGGAACAGCCGAAGCACCGCATCGCAGTCAGGGGCATGGGTGACATCGCCGGTGAACAACCGCACCGATGGCGGCAGGTCGATCGCCGTGCCCTCGCCGTGCACCTGCGGGTGCAGGACGTCCATCACAGCGACGTCGTAACCGGCCTTGACGAGACGGCGCGCGAGCGCGGACCCAATGAACCCCGCCCCGCCGGTGATGAGCACGGATGATGTCTTAGGCATGTTGGCGAGTCCGATCAAGCTTGCCTAGACCGGTAATCTCAGGCTCACCGATTTCCGTTGTCCAGCAGCGCCAAGCATGAAAAAGATATCGCCTATCGGTGCGCCCAACCAAAATCGCCAAAACCGCTCGGCGGAAAAATTTCCATGCATAGCTACCGTCGCCCTTCAGCCAATATCCTGCGATCAGGACAAGGAAGTACGCTATGCGCTTCCAACGCGCAGTAACCATCTCGAGATTCATCTCGAAGATCTCAAGGCCCCAAGCCCGGTATCGCCATTCCAGCTCGTACTGGCTTTGGAACTCAAAGAACGCCCGCATTTCGCCGTTGGTGACGAGGTACTCGTCGAAAACGAGGATGGATCCCTCGACAAAGCGGTCCTTGCAGGTTTCCAGGGCGTGCAGGCAGCTCTCATATGTATCTAAATCCATGTGGAAAACGCGATTGGGGCAGCCGGTCGGTCGGCCAAGAATGGGGCCAACGTCTCGTAGGTGCTGCCCCTGATGAACTGCACCTTGCGACCGAGCGCGGCAGGCAAGCCCTCGTGCAGGCTGACACCGGTATCTCGCATAGAACGTTCTGCGAGCGGTTCTGCTAGTGAAAAGGTTCCCTGTTTGATGAGGATCTGGTCGTCGATTTGCCAGTCTTCAACAAGGCCCTCGAAGGTATCGAAGCCGTATACCATGCGGTCACTAGCGTCAGATATGAGCCTTGTCGACCAGCCGAGCCAGACGCCTAAATCAAGCAATAGTTCGTCAGAATCCTGGCTGGCCCGGTCTTGTCAGGCGCGACGCTTCCCACAATAGGGTGTGGCCTCGAATCTTGCACCGACGCAGATCCGAAAGCGTGCGGCCGATAAACGAGCGATACGCGTCGTCATAAACCCGGATGTCCCGAGCATACAAATTTGGAATGTAGCGGCCGCGACCCTGATACACCAGGCGCGCGCACAGGAGGAACAAGAGGAGCACGCCAAGCGCGACGATGAGAACCGGCACGAAGTAACAGGCCGTCGGCCGCAGCGAGCGCGATGCCGATGAGTATGGCTTTCCAGATGAGGTGAAGATTCGTCCGGTCCACTGCTGGACTGTCGACTGTCGGACTGTCGACTACGCGCACCCGTTCACCTCCAGGTTCTCGGCCAGAGGCTCCCAAGCCGACGAAGATGACGCAATGATCCGCCAACATACCTAATCTGTTCAACAGGTGTGTGATAACGCCTCGGTTCTGGAGAACGGGCGCCACGACACTGCGGTGATCTGATCTCGAAAACTCTTCAACATGCGCCCAATAGTTGCCTAGACTCAGCGCCGGTAGTGCCGGCACGGAGATAGAGGCAGTTATGACCGTGACCGCTTACGACGTCCGATCTCTGTACCTCGACCTGCTCCGGCGCAACCTCACCAGGTACGGGATGCATGAGCGGATGCCCTCGGAGTGGCCACTGCGGCGACGCCTGCTTTTCAAGGCGGTCAACACGCTGCACTCCCTCCGGAACGACACGGGCCAGCGCGGTCGCGAGTTGGGCCTGGATTGGCCGGCGGAGGCCGAGACGATGATCGGCATGCAGCGACTCACGAGTCTGCAGCATTGCGTCGAGACGGCACTGGCCGAAGACATCCCCGGTGATCTGATCGAATGCGGCGTGTGGCGCGGCGGGGCGTGCATCCTGATGCGCGCCGTCCTGGCGGCCTATGGAGATGAGACGCGAAGGGTATGGCTAGCCGATTCATTCCAGGGCGTGCCGCGCTCGGATCCCGAGAATTACCAAGCAGATAAAGGGATCCGGGCGGAGTTCGCGGCGGGCATCCTGGGAGTTTCGGAAGCGGAGGTCAGAGCGAACTTCGAACGTTACGGGCTGCTCGATGATCAGGTCCGCTTTCTTCCTGGCTGGTTCAAAGACACGCTGCAGGACGCCCCGATTGAACGTATCGCGGTGTTGAGGCTTGATGGCGACCTGTACGAATCCACGATTCAAGCGCTCGACGCGCTCTACCCGCGACTATCCCCCGGCGGTTTTTGCGTCATTGATGACTACCTCTCGGTGACGGCTTGCGAACAAGCTGTCACCGACTATCGCGCGAAACATGGAATATCCGCCGACATCGTGGACATCGACGGCAGCGGTGTGTTGTGGCGCAAATAAGCTCGCCTGGTTGGCATTTCGGATAACGCGCGTGCACGGCTGTCAGCGACGACCCGAGTTCGGCAGTGCGATCTCGGGAGGCAGCGCACTATCGGTGAGCCAGCCATCGACGGTGCGCGAGAACAGGTCTGGATCGCGCAGGGGCCAGTCGTGGAGCATTCCGGTCTGCGACCCTGTCGACTCCGTTGGGCATTTGCTGCGCGAGCGCTGCAGCCCAGCGGCGTATGGCCGGCGTCTCCTTGGTGCCGGTGACGAAACAATGTGGGTGAATCCGATTTGTCGAGTCCCTCGGGAAGCGTGAACCCCGCGGAGGCCACGACGACGTCAGCGAGCTGTCCGCTCGTGATGAGACGCACATCCTCGCGATATTCATCGATGCTTGGCCGACGGGAATCGGCGCCGGGCGGGAATTTCGGTAGCGGCTGACCAGCCGGCGATATACCCCGTTGCGGGAGATCGTCTCCCAGCAGGAGCTGCGTCTGCCGGACAAACGGCATCGTGTTGATGACGGTCCCGCTCAGCACCGCCCGATCGACGAGTTTCGGCTCGGTCGCCAGAAGCTGCACCCCAACCTGCGCCCCGAGCGAGAAGCCCACCACGTGCGCGCGGCCGGCGCCCACCCTGGAGCGGATGAGTTCGGCCACCGCGGCGGCGGCTCGGCCCATCTCGAATGGTCCCTGCTGGAAACTCTTGCCGTAGTGGGGCAGATCGGGAACCAAGCAGCGGTATTGCTGCATTCGTTCGACCACGGGCTCCCAGGACCAGCCGCTCATGTTCCCGCCGTGCAGGAACACGATGGCGGGCGCCCCGACCGGACCGGATTCGCGCACGAACAAATCCACGCAAGCGATCGTATCCAGATAGCGTCAGCCATTCCTTACAGCACTGTTGAACAGGTGTGTGATAATTCCTCGACCCGGGGACCTGTCCTGACTACGAGGTAGGTGAGCTTGCCCCAGGCCGATACCGGCAGCCCCACCAAGGAAGTACAGAGTCGGCGGCCGACACCGAAGGACTTCCGCCCAGACATCGAGGGCCTTCGCGGCTTCACACTGTTGGCGATTCTCGGCTTTCACGCGGAAGTGCCTGGTGTCGGCGGTGGATTCGTCGGACCGGACGTGTTCTTCATCATCTCGGGCTTCGTCATCACCGGACAGCTCTGGCGCGAGGTGAGCACCACCGGCACCATCAAGCTGCGCCCGTTCTACGGGGCGCGGGCCCGCCGACTTCTGCCGGTATCGGCCGCGATCGGCGTCGTCATTGTGATCGCCTCGGCCATCCTGCTGCCTCCGCTGCAAGCCCGGCCGGCCGTGGGTGATGGCATCGCGTGCGCCCTATACGTCGGCAATTATTGGTTCATCCTGCGAGGCGTCAACTACTTCGCCACCCACGTACCGCCCTCGCCGTTCCAGCACTACTGGACTCTGGGGGTCGAGGAGCAGTTCTACCTGCTGTGGCCGCCCATGATCATCGGTCTCGCATGGTTCATCCGACGACGTGCGCGTCGCCGAAGCGACACCACCGTCACCCCCACGAAGCGCCCCTATCTGGTGCTTCTGACGCGTGATCACGATCGGGTCGTTCGCGCTCTCGCTGGTGGCGACGTACGTGGTTCCTGCTGCGGCCTATTTCTCGCTGCCCACCCGGGCCTGGGATTTGTCCATCGGCGGCCTGCTGGCGCTGACTGCCGACCGCTGGCGCCGACTAACGCCTCGAGCCGCCGCGATCACGGGATGGGCGGGTCTGGCCCTGCTCCTGCTGGCCTGCAACCAATTGACCGCGGCCACACGCTATCCGGGTACCGCGGCGCTGTTGCCGATGCTGGGCACCGCGCTCGTGCTCGCCGCCGGCTGCGCCCTACCGTCGCTGGGATGCGGCCGCGTCCTGGCATGGTCGCCGATGAAGGCGGTCGGCCGGCTGTCCTATTCGTGGTATCTGTGGCACTGGCCGTTTCTGGTCCTCGCACCGGCGGTGCTGGGCCACCCGCTGGGGCTGACCGGCAGGTTGGCGATGGTCCTGCTCTCCGGCGGGGTGGGGGTGCTCACCCTACGTTTCCTGGAAAACCCGCTGCGGTACGCCCCTCGGCTGCGCCGCTCTCCCCTGGGCAGCATCGCGGTCGGCGGCATCGCCACCGCAATGGCGGCCTGCGTGGGAGTGGCAGTGCTGGAACGGATACCCAATTCGGTCGGCCACGGCGCTCGAGTCGCACCCATGGCCATCAACGCGATGCCTCCCCCCGCGGGCGACAACATCGAGGCCTACGACGCCGAGATCAAGCAGCTGTTCGCGCAGGTGCAAGCCGCGCTCAACGCATCGGTGGGGCTCAAAGCCGTCCCGTCAAACCTGACACCCTCACTCGCCGATACGCCCAGCGAGAAAAATGCGCTGTGGTTCAACGGTTGCCTGCGGACGCCTTTCCAAAGCGGGCAACCCGAATGCGCGATGGGCGATGCCGGCTCGACTAAAACGGTTGCCCTGATTGGCGATTCGATGTCCGCGATGATGATTCCAGCGTTCCAGCAGGTCGCCGAGCAACGACACTGGCGACTCGAACCGATGGGCAAGGGCGCGTGCTCAGTGATCGAGTCGCCGGTCTCCGGCCTCGTCCGCCGCGCGGTTGAATACGTTGATCACTGCGAGCAGTGGCGTACCGAGATCATGGCGCGGATGCAGGCCGAGCACCCGCGGCTGGTCGTGGTGAGTATGTGGCGGGGATACGGCATGCACCGAATCGCTGTCGGGTTTGAGGTCATACGATCCGGCGTGGCTCGATGGCTTGACTCGTCTGGTGCGCGACCTGCGCGGCACGGGCGCGAAGGTGCTGGTGCTCGGACCGATCCCGGATCCACGCTTTCTGGTACCGCTCTGCCTGTCCGCGAATCTCGATGACGTGACGGCCTGCGAGTTACGAAGGGCGACGTCGGTCAACGCAATCGGGTATCGCCGCTGAGTCTGCCGCCACCACAGCCGGCGGCGGACAATACAACGACCTCACCGACCTGTTTTGCACCACCGACCTCTGCCCCGTCATCGTCGGCAACACGCTGGCCTACATGGACGAGACTCACACCACGCTCGAATACTCCCGCCAGCTAGCGCCGGTGATGGGGGCACTCGCCGACCGCGCACTCGCCCACAACTGACACACCATTCGAGAAACCGGAGGCTCGGCTCTTGTCCATATTGAAACGCGAAAAAGCGGCGCGAGACGCCAATCATGGTGACCGACAGTCGGTCCGAGGCATCGCCGCGACCACCGTTGACTCGGCGCGAAGGCTTACAAAAGCTGCCCTGGCCGTCTACGCCTACCAGCCGACGGGCTCGGAGGCCGAGGAGTACCACAAGTGGTACTACAACACCTTTGTCTGGAAGAAGACTTCCTGGATGGGCATCACCTGCTGGAAGTCGGTCAGCGACATGTGGAATTACCAGGAGATTCTGTACGACTTGAAGCCCTCGTTGGTCGTCGAGTTCGGCACGAATCAAGGTGGCTCTGCCCTGTTTTTCGCCACGATCATGAAGCAGCTCGGCAAGCCGTTCAAGGTGCTTTCCGTCGACATCACCCACAAGCCTCTCGATCCGGCGGCGCGGCGCGATCCCAACATCTTGTTCGTCGAATCGTCGTCGACGGTACCGGCCATCGCCGAGCAGATCCGGAGCCTTCGAGAAGAGTTCCCGGGCAAGGTCTTTGCCATCCTGGACAGCGACCACACCATGGATCACGTGCTGGCCGAGATGAAACTCTTGCGGCCGCTGCTCACCGCCGGCGACTACCTTCTGGTGGAGGACTCCAGCGTCAACGGACACCCCGTCCTTCCCGGCTGGGGCCCTGGCCCCTATGAAGCCATCGAGGCCTACGAGCGCGAATTCCCCAGTGACTACACGCATGACGTGGAACGGGAGAAGAAATTCGGCTGGACACAAGCGACCAACGGATTTTTGATCCGCAACTAGCGGGATCTGCGATGAAATTCGTACTGGCCAGCTGGGGCAGCCGCGGCGATGTCGAGCCCAACCTCGCCGTCGGCCGCGAGCTGGTGCGCCGCGGGCACGACGTGTGCATGGCCGTCCCGCCCGACCTGGTCGGCTTCACCGAAGCGGCGGGGGTCGCGGCGGTGGGTTTCGGACCGGAAGCGCAGTCGATCCTGGACTCGCATCGCGACTTCTGGACGTGCTTCTTCAGCCACCCCTGGCGGATCCGCGAGCTGATCAGGTCACGGATCGACATCGCGGGTCCGCTGCTGCGGGGTTGGCAGGAGATGAGCACGACGCTGATGTCGCTGGCCGACGGGGCCGACCTGCTTTTCACCGGCATCAATTTCGAAGACGCCGCGGCCAACGTCGCGGAGCACTACGACATTCCGTTGGCCACGCTGCATTACTTCCCGCTGCGGCCCAACGGCCAGACCCTGCGATTCCTGCCGGCGCCGTTGGCCCGCGCGGCAGTGACGGCGTTCTGGTGGGTGTCGTGGCGTGGGATGAAGAAGGCCGAAGACGCCCAGCGCCGTGAACTCGGCCTACCGAAAGCCACCGGCTCCGCGCCGCGACGGATCACCGAACGCGGATCGCTGGAGATCCAGGCCTACGACGAGGCGTGCTTTCCCGGGCTGGCGAACGAATGGTCGAAGCAGAACGGCCAACGTCCATTCGTCGGCACCCTGACGCTCGCCCTGGCGACCGATGCCGATGACGAAGTCGCGTCGTGGATTGCCGCCGGAACACCACCGATCTACTTCGGGTTCGGCAGCATCCCGGTCGAATCCCCGGCCGACACGATCGCGATGATCGCCGCGGCCTGTGCGCGGTTGGGCGAGCGCGCGCTGGTTGGCGCCGCCGGGACCGACTTCAACAACGTCCCCCACTTCGATCACGTCAAGGTGGTGGGCGCGGTGAACTTCCCGACCGTGTTCCCCGCCTGCCGCGCGCTCGTGCACCACGGTGGCTCGAGCACCACGCCCATCGCCATGCGCGCCGGAGTCCCCCAGCTGATCCTCTACTGGGACATGGTTCACGCGGTCTACGGAGCTGCGGTCAAACGGCTGAAGGTGGGCACTGCCCGTCGCTTCTCCAGCGCTACCGAAGAAGCACTGGTCGCGGATTTACGCCGGATCCTGGCCCCGGACTACGTCGCGCGGGCCCGCGAGCTCGCCACCCGGATCACCGAACCCGCCAAGAGCGCCGCTACCGCCGCTGACCTGCTGGAGGATTTCGCCCGTGTCCGGCAAGTTAGCTGACCGACCGGGTCGGCGTGGTCCGGCATCCGGAAGTTTTTACCAAAATCCTGGATTCACGATCCGGGCCTCCAGTATGGTTTGGAACTTGTTCTACTCATGTCCATTAAGCGATCTGTAGATCGCGCTGCGTTGCCCGTTTAAGCGCCACGCCCAGCGGTCCCGGCTTCCGGGCCGCGGCGCCCGAAAGGCCAATCGACAACCCAATCGCCGAGAGGACAGGCCCCTTGACAATCGAGACACCCAATCGGGCACGTGAATTACAGGGGGTCAACGAGGGGTTTGCCATAGTCGGCTACGCGCTGCGCGTTCCGGGTGCTGCCGATGCGGAGCAATTCTGGGATGTGCTGCGCGACGGCCGCGACGCGGTATCGGAGGTGCCGCCAGACCGGTGGGATGTCGAGGAGTACTACGACCCCGATCCGGACGCGCCCGGCAAGATCGTCAGCCGCCGGGCCGGCTTCATCGATGACGTAACGGGCTTCGACGCGCCGTTCTTCGGGCTGTCGAAGCGGGAGACGATGCTGATCGACCCGCAGCATCGGCTGTTGCTGGAGACGGCGTGGCAGGCGGTGGAGCATTCCGGCACGGCGCCGTCAGCTCTGGCGAACACCAAGTCCGGTGTGTTCATGGGTCTGGGCACCCACGACTATCTGGGATTGATATCGGAGGAGCTGAGTCCCGCCGAGATCGAGGCCTACGTGGCGATCGGGACATCGTCGGCGGCAGGGGCGGGCCGGATCAGTTACGGGCTGGGGCTGCAGGGCCCGGCGGTCTCCGTCGATACGGCGTGCAGCTCGTCGCTGGTTGCGGTCCATCAGGCATGCCAGGCGTTGCGCTTCGGAGAATGCGATCTCGCACTGGCCGGCGGCGTGAACGTCATGCTCAGCGCGAAGACCGCGATGACCTTCTCCCACGCGCACATGCTGGCTCCCGACGGCAAGTGCAAGACGTTCGACGCGGCCGCCGACGGCTACGTGCGCGGCGAGGGCTGCGGTGTCGTCGTCATCAAACGTCTCGAGGACGCGATCCGCGACCGCGACCGGATCCGGGCCGTGATCCGGGGCAGCGCGATCAACCAGGACGGCGCCTCGGGCGGTTTGACGGTGCCGAACGGCGTCGCCCAGCAACGCGTCATCGCCGAAGCGCTGCAGCGCGCCGGCGTCGCGGCCGCGGACGTCGGGTACCTCGAGGCGCACGGAACCGGGACATCGTTGGGCGACCCGATCGAAGTCCAAGCCGCCGGTGCGGCCCTGGGCCAAGGGCGCGACCCCAGCCGGCCGCTGCTGATCGGGTCGGTGAAGACGAACATCGGGCACCTGGAGGCAGCCGCCGGGATCGCGGGTCTGATCAAGGTCATCCTGTCGCTCGAGCACCAGATGTTGCCCAAGCACCTGCACTTTGAGAACCCGTCGCCGCACATTCCCTGGGACCGGCTTGCGGTGCGGGTTGTGGACGAGGCCCACCCCTGGGAGCGCAACGAACAGCCGCGGATCGCCGGGATCAGTTCGTTCGGGTTCTCCGGGACCAACGCGCACGTCATCATCGAGGAGGCGCCCGCCGAGGTGAGCCAGACGGCGGCGGCGCCCGTCGACGACAGGCAGTTCGTCCTGCTGCCGCTTTCGGCGCGCAGCCCGGCCGCCCTGGTAGAGCTGGCGGAGGGCTACGGCAACTGGCTCGACGCCCACCCCGAGGCATCGTTGGCCGATGTGGCCTTCACCGCCGGGGCCAGCCGATCGCACTTCGAGCACCGTGCGGCCTTGGTGGTCAATTCGACGGAATCCGCGCGGGAGTCACTGCGTGCGCTGGCCGAGGATCGCCCGTCAACGGGTTTGCTGCGGGGCGATTGCGCCGACAAGCCGAAGACGGCGTGGTTGTTCCCGGGCCAGGGCAGTCAGTACGCCGGCATGGCGCGGGAGTTGTTCGAGACCGAGCCGGTGTTCGCCGCGACGATGGCCCGGTGCGCGGCGGCGGTCGCCGGCGTGCTCGAAAAGCCGCTGCTGGACGCCATTTTCGATCCAGACGGTGACGACACCCTGCGGCAAACCGCCTACGCCCAGCCCGCCCTGTTCGCGGTGGAGATGGGCCTGGCCCGGCTCTGGCAGTCGTGGGGCTTCGAGCCCGACGTGGTGATCGGCCACAGCGTCGGCCAGTACACCGCGGCCTGCGTCGCCGGTGTGTTCGACCTCGAGGACGGAGCCTTGCTGCTGGCCGAGCGGGGCCGCTTGTTCGGCAGTTTGCCCGCCGGCGGTCGGATGGTCGCGGTGTTCGCCCCCGCCGAGCGGGTGGAAAGCGTGACGGACCAGTTTCCGAGTCTGTCGGTGGCCGCCTACAACGGCGCCAACACCGTGTTGTCGGGACCGACGCAAGATCTGGACCAGGCGGTGGCCGCGCTGGAAGCCGAGGGTTTGCGCTGTGACTGGTTGGAAACCAGTCACGCCTTCCACTCCGCGTTGTTGGATCCAGTGCTCGACGAATTCGAGTCTTATGCAAACCAATTCGAGTTCCGGGCGCCACAGCGGACATTGGTGTGCAACCGCACCGGCGCCGCCCTGGGCAGAACGGCGAAGCTGGACGGCGCGTACTGGCGCCGCCACGCGCGGCAACCGGTCGAGTTCGCCAAAAGTGTCAGCACCCTGGCCGACCTGCACTGCACGATGCTGCTCGAGGTCGGCCCACAACCGGTGCTCACCGCCGCGGCAATGCGCGCCTGGCCTGACCCGGCTACCGCACCTCGGGCGATCCCGTCGCTGCGTCGAAACAAAGCCGACCACCGCCAGATCACCGAAGCCCTAGCCAACGCCTACATCGTCGGCCACCTGCCCGACTTCGGCGCTCTCCAGCAGGCGCCGGTGCGCAAACTCGACCTGCCTACCTATCCGTTCCAGCATCGCCCGTACTGGTTCCGCGAGCAGCGCGCCCGGGCCGTGCCGACCTTCGACGAGACCCAGGCCATGCGGACCGACACCATGCGGCTCCTCGAGGACGGCCGGATCGAGGAACTGGTCGCGCTACTCGACGGCGCCGGCGACAATGAGCAGGCCGTCAATCTACTGAAACAGGTTGCCGCACAACATAACCAGCAGCGAAATGTACAGTCGATCACGGACTCCCGCTACGAGATCCGCTGGGAGAAATCCGCTTCTACAGCTGCAGCCGCCTCGGGTGCGCGGGCCGGCGAGGGATCGACCTGGCTTCTGATCGGCGATGACGCCGAGGCGGCTCAGTCGTTGGTCGACGTGCTCAGGGCGCGCGGCCACCGGCATCAGCATCTCGGATTGCCGATGAGTGACGCGGACGAAGAACAGCTCGAAGCGACGTTGCGCGCTGCGGTCGCAGACGATCCGGCTTTACGGATCCTGCATCTCGCGGCCCTCGACCCGAACGGTGCTGCGTCGACGCGGTCGCTGGAGCGGATGCAAATCCGGGTGCTGAGCGGAACGCGGCGACTTTTCCTGGCCGCCGCTGCCGCTGAATTACGCGCACCCATCTGGCTGATAACCCGCGGCGGGCAACATGTCACAACCACCGACCATGTGGCACCCGATCAGAGTTGCCTCTGGGGCTTTGGCCGCGCGGCCGCGCTGGAACATCCGCGACTGTGGGGCGGACTGGCAGATTTGCCCGAAGGCGGTACAGACGACTGGTCGCGGTTGATCGACCAACTGATGGCACCACCCGCCGAAGACCAGTTCGCGCTGCGGGATCAAGCGGTCTATGTCCCGCGGCTGACCCGTCGTGCCGGGCAACCGGTCGCGACGCCGCTCGTATTGCGCTCTGATGCAACATATCTGGTTACCGGCGGACTGGGTGCGATCGGATTGGAAGTCGCCGGATACCTGGCCGCGCACGGCGCCCGGCATCTGGTGCTGACCAGCCGCCGATCACCCAGCGAAGCCGTGCAGCAGCGCATCGATGCGCTACAGGAGGAATCGGGCTGCGACATCCGGGTGACCGCAGCCGATGTCGCCAATCCGCACCACGTCGCCCGCCTGTTGGCGACGGTGCAGGCCGAGCTACCGCCGCTGGCCGGCATCGTGCACGCCGCAGGCGAGATCGGCACCACCCCCCTGCAAGACCAGGACGACGACGAGGTCGATCGGGTCTTCGCCGGGAAGGTTTGGGGCGCTTGGCATTTGACCGAAGCGGTGGCAGACCTGTCATTGGACTTCTTTGTCAGCACCTCCTCGATCGCCGGCGTATGGGGCAGTTTCGGCCAGACCGCCTACAGCGCCGCCAACGCCTTCCTCGACGGGCTGGCCTGGCGGCAGCGTGAGCAGGGTGTTCCCGCTATCAGCGTCAACTTCGGTCCGTGGTCGGCCGCCGGCATGGCCGACGAAGACTACCGCGCGGAACTGAAGAAGCGCGGCGTCCAACCCCTGTCACCCGCCGATGCACTGGCGGGTCTGGCTGACCTGATGGCGACTTCAACCTCCCACGGTGTGGTGGCCCGAATCGATTGGGCCAGTTTCCTCCCGCTCTACCAGTTGGCGGGCAAGCGGCCATTCTTGGCGCAAATGCAGCGTGAGGTGCCCGACTCGGCGCCCGCGCCGACTTCGGCGTCGGGGACCACCCAATTGGTGGACCGGCTCACCGTCGCTCCGGCACAGCAACGCAAGCAACTTGTCGTGGACTATCTCCGCGACGTCGTCGCAGACATCACCCGGCTTGATCCGGCGGAGATCCGCGACGAGTCGGGATTCTTCGCCGTCGGCATGGATTCGCTGATGGCCGTGGAAATGCGGACCCGGGTGGAGCACGCCGTCGGCCAGGAGTTGCCGTCAACCCTGGCAATGGACTATCCGCGCCTGGTCGACGTGGCGGAGTACCTGCTCGGCGACGTGCTCAGCATCAGCGCGCAGACGTCCGCAAAGCCGGCGGCACAACCGGCCTCGGTCCCGATGCGCACCGATGAGCCGATCGCGATCGTCGCGGTGGCCTGCCGTTTTCCGGGTGCACCCGACCCGGAGGCGTACTGGGACGTGCTGTCCGGCGCTGTCGACGCGATCAGTGAGATCCCGGATGACCGATTCGACGTCGACGAGTACTACGACCCGGATCCCGAGGCGCCGGGCAAGATCTACACCCGCTACGGCGGATACCTGGACAAGATCGACGGATTCGATCCGGAGTTCTTCGGAATCTCCCCGCGCGAGGCCGTGTGGATGGATCCGCAGCAGCGGCTGATGCTGGAGATTGCGTGGGAGGGTCTGGAACGAGCCGGGTATGCGCCGGCGTCGTTGCGTGGCAGTCGAACCGGAGTGTTCGTCGGGGTTGCCGCCAACGAGTATTCGCAGCTGCTCAACGCCAACTCGGTGGAGACCATCGAGGCCCATTTCATCACCGGCAATGCGCTCAACGTCATTGCGGGCCGGGTGGCGTTCGCGCTGGGTCTGGAAGGCCCGGCGATGGCGGTGGACACCGCGTGCAGTGCGTCGCTGGTTGCCGTCCATCAGGCTTGCCAGGCTTTGCATTCCGGTGACTGCGACATGGCGCTGGCCGGCGGGGTGAACGTCCTGGTGAGCCCGGCGTCCATCGTTGCCACCTCGCGCGCCAGAATGCTGTCCGCCGACGGCCGATGCAAGACCTTCGACGCCGCCGCGAACGGCTACGCGCGCAGTGAGGGCTGCGGGATTCTGGTGCTCAAGCGGCTCAGCGATGCGGAGCGCGACGGCGATCAGATCTGCGCGATCATCAAGGGCAGCGCGGTCAATCAGGATGGCGCTTCCAGCGGCCTGACGGTACCGAACGGCGGTGCGCAGCAACGGCTTATCGCCGCAACGCTGGCTCGGGCCGGTGTCGAGGGTCGCGACGTCGATTACCTCGAGGCGCACGGCACCGGCACCTCACTGGGCGACCCAATCGAGGTCCAGGCCGCGGCGGCCGTCTACGGCATCGGCCGCGACTCGAGTCGTCCGCTGTTGATCGGATCGGCGAAGACCAACATCGGCCACCTCGAATCGGCAGCGGGGATCGCGGGCCTGATCAAGGTGGTGTTGTCTCTGCAGCACGACGTCCTGCCGCAGAACCTGCACTTCGTGAACCCGTCGCCGAACATTCCCTGGGCCTCCCTGCCAGTTCGCGTGGTGGACAAGGCGATTCCGTGGCACGCCAACGGCAGGCCGCGTCGCGCCGGAACCAGCTCCTTCGGGTTCTCCGGTACCAACGCGCACGTCCTCATCGAGGAAGCGCCGACGCAATCGGCCGTGGACGCTGAAGTGGCACCCGTGCCGGAAACCGCGCCTGAGTCGGTCAGCGTGCTGCCGCTGTCGGCGCGATCCCCGCAGGCACTGACGGCTTTGGCGCAGCGATACACGGCCTGGCTCGATGCGCGCCCCGAGGCCGACATCGCCGATGTGTGCTTCACCGCCGGCGTGGGGCGTTCGCATTTCGAGCACCGGGCCGCGCTCGTCGTGGATTCCATTCAGGGCGCTCGCGAGCTGTTGACCGGGTTGGCCGAGAACCGGCTGGGACCCGGTGCGGTGCGTGGCGTGTGCGGTGACCGGCCGAAGACGGCGTGGTTGTTCACTGGTCAGGGCAGTCAGTACCCGGGCATGGCCCGCGAGTTGTTCGATACCGAACCGGTGTTCGCCGATGTGGTGCGCCAATGCGCGGAGGCAGTCGATGGGCTGCTGCCGCGTCCGTTGCTGGAGGTGCTGTTCGACACCGAGGGCGAAACCGGCGACGAGGCCGGCGGTGACGCTGAAAAGACTTTGCGGCACACCTCTTTCGCTCAACCAGCGCTGTTCGCCATCGAGATGGGGCTGGCCCGGTTGTGGCAGTCATGGGGCATTGAGCCCGACGTGGTGCTCGGGCACAGCGTGGGCCAGTACGCCGCGGCGTGTGTGGCCGGCGTATTCAGCCTCGAAGACGGGGCACGCCTGATGGCCGAGCGCGGCCGACTGTTCGGCAACCTGCCCGAGGGCGGCCGGATGGTGGCGGTCTTCGCCGACGCCGAGCAGGTGGAACGCGTCGCCGACGGATTCCCGCAGATTTCGGTCGCCGCCTACAACGGCCCCAACACGGTGCTGTCGGGTCCGGCCGCGGACCTCGAACAGATCGTGGCCACGCTGACCGGTGACGAAATCCGCTGCAAGTGGCTCGACACCAGTCACGCCTTCCACTCCGAGCTGCTGGAGCCGGCGCTCGACGAGTTCGAGTCGTATGCGCAGGGATTCGAATTCGCCGTGCCGACCCTGCCGCTGGTGTGCAACCGCACCGGCGAAGTCCTCACCGCGGAAACCCCGCTGGACGGCGTCTATTGGCGCAGGCATTCCCGGCAGCCGGTGCAGTTCGCCGCAAGCGTGCAAACCGTGGCGCAGCTTGGCTGTTCGGTGTTGATGGAAATCGGTCCGCAACCGGTGCTGACCGGTGCCGCCTTGCAGGCCTGGCCGGATTCCTCAGCCGCTCCGCAGGCGATCGTCTCCCTGCGCAAGGGCACCAATGCCCAGCGTCAGATGACCGAGGCGCTCGCCGGGGCCTACGTCGCGGGACATCGGCCCCGATTCGTCGCGCTGCACCGTCGGCCGCGCCGTAGGTTCGAATTGCCCACCTATCCTTTCCAGCGCAGTCGCTACTGGCCCAAGGCTGCCGGCATCCGCACCGACGCCTACGGCACCGGAATCCTCGGCAGTGCAAAGGATCTTGCGTCCGGCGATGCCGTCTACACCAGCCAGTGGTCCATCAAGACGCAGCCGTGGCTGGCCCATCACGTCATCTACGGCACCGTGGTCGTTCCGGGCGCCACCTACGCGACGATGGCCATTGCCGCGGTCGGGACCCCGGCGCAGGTGCGCGACGTCTTCTTCTACGAGCCGATCATCCTGGGCGAGAAGACTTCCCGGGAGGTGCAACTGACCGTGCACCCGCTCGACGATGGCGGTGGCTGGACCTTCCAGGTACACAGTCGCCCGTTCGGCGATCGCGACACCGAGTGGTCCTTGAACGCCGATGGCCGCATCGTCTCCGACATCGACGACGAGCCGGAGCCAACGGAGTCCATCGATTCCGCGTGCGAGCGGTTGGGTCGCACGCGTCCGCAGCAGTTGTTCGAGACCTTCGCCGACATGGAGCTGACGTGGGGCCCGACCTGGTCGACCTCGCTCAAGTCGTTGTGGGCCGGTGACGGCGAGGCGGTTGGCGATATCGCGATCGGCGAGGAGCTCGCCGAACAGCTCGGTACCGAGCCGATCCACCCCGTGCTGCTCGACCTGTGCACCGGAATCGCATTCCCGGCGTTCCCGGCGGTGCTCGCGGCGAGCGAAAACGGCGAGGCCGCAGATCTTTTCCTGCCGCTGCGTTATGGACGAGTGGTACTACGCGAAAAGCTGCCCAAGCGGTTCTATTGCCGCGCCCGGTGGCAGAGTGGCGGCCTCGACAGCGAAACCCAGGTCTTCGACCTCGATTTCGTGGATCGCGACGGTCGCCAACTGGGTGAAATCCGCGAGTTCACGGTGAAACGCGCGCCCCGCGAGGCGTTGCTGCGCGGGCTCGGCGGCGATGGCACCCGAAACCTGTACACCCTCGGCTGGCAGGAGGTATCGCCGCCGGCGTCGAGCGACACTGCCGAGAACAGCGACGGCACCTGGCTGATCGCCGGTTACGACGAGCTGGCGGCCGAGGTTCCGGGTGGCATCTCGCTGGACCGCGCCACCGATCCGGAGTCCTGGACGCAGCTGTTCGCGCAGGCTTCCGAGCGCGGTGCCCCGGTCTCCGGCATTGTCTGGCGCAGCTCCGGGCGACCCGGCGGCGAAGAGGCGAATGCGGACTTTGCGGCCCGGCTGGAGATCGAGATCGACCAGCTGCTCACCGTCGTGCAGACGGCGCAGGCGCAGCAGGACCTGAAACTCACTGGCGGACTGTGGATCGTCACCGAACGCGCCGTGGCGACCGAAGCCGGTGAGCCGGTGGACGCGGCGCAGTCGGCGCTGTGGGGATTCGGCCGCACCATCATCACCGAGCAGCCGGCCCTGCGTTGCCGCCTGGTCGACTGCGACAGCTTCGACGACTCCGTGCCCGCGCTGGCGGGCCTGCTCGGCGCACCTGTCGAGGAGCCCGAACTCGCACTGCGACAGGGAAAGTACTTGGTGCCACGGCTCCTGCCCTGGGCGCGCGACGGGCATCTTGCAGTGCCCCGAGCAACCGATTACGTCCTGGCGCCGAGCGAACGCGGAGCGATCGACAACCTTCGTCTGACCGAGCTCGAGGTGCCGCCGCCGGCCGCAGGCCAGGTGCAGATCCGGGTGGAGGCCGCGGGCCTCAACTTCCGGGATGTGCTCAATGTGCTCGGGCTGTACCCGGGCGATCCGGGGCAGATCGGCGGTGGTGACCTCGCCGGCGTCGTCACTGAGTTGGGCGACGGGGTAACCGGATTCGAGGTCGGACAGCGCGTCTTCGGCTTCATGCCGGGGTCGTTCGCCACTCGCGCCAACGCGCCGTCGCAGTTCCTGGCGCCAGTGCCGGACGGGGTGAGTACGGTCGCCGCGGCGACCATACCGGCCGGGGCATTGACGGTCCGGCTCGCGTTTGATTGGGCGGACGTGGGGCCCGGTGACCGCGTGCTCGTCCACGCCGCCAGTGGCGGTGTGGGTCTGGCCGCGATCCAGATTGCGCAGCAGCGCGGTGCGACCGTCTTCGCGACGGCCAGCACGTACAAGCGTGCGACGCTGCGCAAGATGGGCGTCGAACACGTCTACGACTCGCGCAGTACGGATTTCGCAGACCAGATCCTCGCCGATACCGGCGGGGCCGGCGTCAACGTGGTGCTCAACAGTCTGACCAACGAGGGGTTCATCGCTGCCACCCTGCGGGCGACCGCCCAGGGCGGGCGCTTTGCCGAAATCGCCAAGCGGGACATCTGGACTCCCGAGCAGATGACGGCGACCCGTCCCGATATCGACTACGAGATCATCGCGCTGGACTGGTGCATCGAGCACGAACCCGACCGGGTGGGGACCCTGCTGCGCGAGTTGGCGGACAGCATGGCCCGCGGCGAACTGAAACCGCTCGCTGCCGAGGTCTACCCGCTGACCGAGGCCAAGACCGCGTTCCGCCGCATGCAGCAGGCGCGACACATCGGCAAGATCGTGTTGCAGATGCCGAAACCGCTACAGCCGCGCGGTGATCGGAGCTATCTGATCACCGGCGGCCTCGGTGCACTCGGCCTGCACACGGCGGCCCACCTGGCCCAACTCGGAGCCGGTGACATCGTGCTGACCAGCCGACGTACACCGGATGCGGACGCGCAACGGGCCATCGACGACATGGCCGAACGGTACCGGTGCCGCATCCACACGTTCGCGGCCGACGTCGGCGATGCAACGCAGGCCGCAGAGCTGATGGCGCGGATCCGGACGGAGCTGCCGCCGCTGGCGGGCGTGGCACACCTGGCGGGCGTGCTCGACGACGCGCTACTCACCCAGCAGAGCCTGGAACGTTTCCGGACGACGTTGGCGCCCAAAGCTTTCGGCGCTCGCTACTTGGACCGGTTGACCAGGGAGGACGACCTCGAGTTCTTCATGGTCTACTCCTCGGCGTCCAGCGTGATCGGTTCGCCCGGCCAGGCCAACTACGCGACCGCCAACGCGCTGCTCGACGGGCTCGTTGCCGACCGCAGAGCGCAGGGCCTACCCGCGACCAGCATCAACTGGGGCCCGTGGGCAAACGGCGGCATGGCCACGTCGCACGCGGCGCGCGCCAATCTCAGTGCGCAAGGCCTGATTCCGCTGGAACCCTCGGCCGCGCTCAACGGACTCGGCGAGATCATCGCCCACGGAACCGGACAGGTGACGGTACTCAAAGCCAACTGGCAGCGCGCGGCGAAGGGACTGGGTGGAACCCGCCCAGCGATTCTTGACCACGTGCTACCGAGTGCTGTCGCGGCGGCGAGCGGCGACAGCGAGCTGCTCCGGCGACTGCACGACGTACCCGAGGCCGAGCGCGGCAGTTTCCTCACCGATTACCTGCGGCACGAGGTACAGAACTTCCTGAGGCTCGCGCAACCGCCGGCCGCGACCAGCCGGTTCCTGGAACTGGGCACCGATTCACTGATGGCGGTCGAATTCAGTAACAGGTTGCTGCCCCAGTTCGGGGGTGCGTTCACGATCACCGCCACCGCGGTATTCGACTATCCGACCATCGGGTTGCTGGCCGAGTACCTGGCCGGTCAGATGCCTGAGTCCGTCGATGCTGAACCGGTCGGTGCGGGCCAGGCCGCAGGATGACCGACCGAGATAAAGTTGGGGCAAAATAAATGGAGTCGAACGACAGTTCAACGGTGGCCATGTCGACGCACCTGGCCGACGACCTATTGTCAACCACACCGGATGGTTGGCACAGTTTCTACGATTTGCTGAGCCGCCGCCTGGAGACCGTCGGATTGGACAGCGTATCGTATTTCCTCAACTACGGATACCTTCCGACTGACTCCCACAATGAATCTGCGTTCACCATTCGTGAAGGCACCTTCAACCTGAATTCGGTTCGGCTGGTGCTCGAAGTCATCGGATCAACTGACCTGAATGACTGCGAAATTGCCGAGATCGGGTGCGGCCGCGGCGGAAATAGCGCCCTTGTCGCAGAGAAATTCAATGGTCACGTGACGGGCATAGACATGTCCGCAGAAGCGATCGCTTTCTGCAGTCGAACACACCTCACCGGCTCGCTCGATTTCAAGGTGGGCGATGCACTGAATATTCCGCTGGAGGACGGGTCTTGCGACGCGGTGCTCAATGTGGAGTCGTCGCACTCATATGGCAACCTGCCAAAATTCCTGAACGAGGTTCGACGGATTTGCCGGTCCGGTGGATGGTTTTTGTACACGGATTTTCTGAGTCCCGAAGACTGGGACCACGTCGGGATGCGTTTGCAAGCGCTGGGCTTCGCCACCGAAGTTAACCGCGATATCACTGCGAACGTGCTGGCTTCGCGGGATCAAGCGAGTAATAACTACGAGCAAGTGTACGGCGACGGAAATGCTCGGGTGGCAAACTTTTTAGCCCTCCCCGGATCTGCAATCTATGAGCAGCTGCGGGCGGGCTTATTGGAGTACCGGATATTACGATCTCAATTGCGCACGTAGGCGGCACCGAGTCTCCCCCGATGGGCGTCGAAGACGTGCCGGGGGCGCACCGGAGTGCTACGAAGCGTAGTTGGAGCCGACCACGACAGGGGCTTCAGCTGCGGACCGGGCCTGTTGCCGACAGAAGCTTCCGGCACAGCCGACGGGGCCGCAGTGAGCGCAGGCTCACCGGAACGCAGGTCAGCGGCGCGGACGGCGACAACGGCGGCCATCTTCCTGTCCGTCCGTTCGCTTTTCTAGAGCATTGGTCCAAATTCTTAGACAACTCGTATGGGCTCCCGTATCGTCTAGAACTTGTTATACCCATGTCGATTAGACGGCTGGAGAAGTGGTGAGCATCAACCCGTTCGACGACGGTAACGGCAGCTTTTTCGTCTTGATCAACGACGAAGAGCAGCACAGTCTGTGGCCGGCTTTCGCGGACGTTCCAGCCGGCTGGCGAGTGGTGTATGGCGAAGGGGATCGCGCAGCCTGTCTGGACTACATCGAACAGAACTGGGCCGATATTCGGCCGAAGAGCCTGCGCGAGAGGTTGGCAACGGGACCGGGGGTCTCGATAGGTACACCGGATGGATCATGACGACCGCGCCCTCCCGCTGACGCGGGGACAACTAGACATCTGGCTCGCGCACGAAACCGGGCACTCCGATACGGAGTGGCAACTCGGCGTGCTGGTGCGCTTCGACGGTGCCGTGCAGCCCGATCTGCTCAAGCAGGCGATCCGCCAGGCGCTCCATGAAGCCGAGCCGGCCCGGGCCGCCATCTACGAGGCCGATGGCCAGGTTTTTCAGAAAGCGATCGATTATTCGGACGTCGACGTGGACTTCCACGACCTGAGCGACTCGCGTCATCCGGTGCAGGAAGCGCGTGAGATAGCACTATCGATTCAACACACGCCAATGCCGTCGGACGGCCCGCTGTTCAAATTTGCGCTATTTCAAACATGGGCCGACGAATTCTACTTGTTCGGGTGCTTCCACCACATCGTGATCGACGGGTCCGGAATAACGCTTCTTGCCCATCGAATCGCCACCGTCTACGCCGCGATTGTTTCCGGTGAAAAAGTTGCTCCCGCCTTTTTTGGCTCATTGCACGACTTGGTTCGCTGCGAATCGGAATACGAGGCCTCCACCGATTATCTGGACGACGAGGCCTACTGGACGGAGAACCTCCCTCCGGAAAGCGGCACTCACTATCAAGTGCCACAAGCCGCGGGTAGGCGTCGTTCGTCTTCGCCTTCGACGCCGGTCCGTTTGGACCCCGCGGTTCTTCGACAAGTTCAACAGTTGTCCGAAAAATGGAACATGCCACGCTCCTCGGTCATCACCGCGGCGTGCGCACTTTTAGTGCGCGGCTGGTGCACTGAGGGCTCAGAAGTGGTGCTCGACTTCCCCGTCAGCAGGCGCGTGCGCCCGGAGTCAAAGACGATTCCCGCAATGGTTTCCGGAGCGGTGCCGCTGGTGTTAAAGGTTTCGCCGCAAGCCACCGTTGCCGGCTTTTGTGAGCACGTCGACTCGCGAATACGGGAGGCTCTGCAGCATCAGCGCTTTCCGGTGCACGCCCTCGAGCGCAAAGCCCACGGCTTAGAGCGACCCGCAAGCAGGGTCAGCGTCAACTTCATGCCGTCCAAAATGTCGATGGACTTCGCCGGTGTAGAGGCATCGGCGTCATTCACCAACCCCGGCCAGGTCGGCGACTTCGGGTTCATCTTCTCTGGCGCCGGCGACCAGCTTGTCCTGAGCACAGCGGGCTCCGGCGGGCCATTCTCGAATGTGGACATCGCCGATCTGGCGAGACGCTTGGGGCGGGTGTTGGTGGCGATGACCGCTGATCCGGCCCGACGGCTCTCGTCGCTCGACGTACTGGATGAGGGTGAGCGCAATCGGGCTGGATGCGATCGGCAATCGGGCGGCGCTGACGGAGTCGCTGCCGGCACCGTTGTCGATCCCGGCGGCGTTCGCCGTCCAGGTGGGCCGCGCCCCGGATGCGGTCGCGATCAGCGGCGGCGACCGTTCGTGGACCTACCGCGAGGTCGAACAGGCGGCCAACCGGTTGGCGCACCTGTTGGCTTGCAAGGGTGTGGGCCCGGGTGAGCGGGTGGCGTTGTTGCTGCCGCGGTCAGCCGAGGCCATCGTGGCGATGCTGGCGGTGGCGAAATCCGGTGCGGCGTATGTGCCGATCGACCCGGCGGTGCCGGCGGCCCGGATGCAGTTCGTGCTCGGCGATGCCGCCCCGATCGCCGCGGTCACCACCACGGGCTTGGCCGAGCGGCTGGACGGATGCCACCTGACGGTCATTGACGTCGATGATCCCGATGTCGCCAACCAACCCGGCACCGCACCGCCGGCGCCGGGACCGGTCGCCGACGATGTCGCGTACCTCATCTACACGTCGGGCACGACGGGCACGCCGAAGGGTGTCGCGATCCCCCATCGCAACGTGACCCGATTGCTGGACACCCTGGACGCCGACCTGGAGTTGGCGGGACAGGTGTGGTCGCAATGCCATTCGTTGGCGTTCGACTTCTCGGTGTGGGAGATCTGGGGTGCGCTGCTTTACGGGGGCCGGGTGGTGGTGGTCTCCGACTCAGTGGTGCGCTCGCCGGAAGAGCTCCACACGTTGCTGGTTGCCGAACAAGTCACGATGCTGAGCCAGACCCCGTCGGCCTTTTACGCGCTGCAGGCGGCCGATGCGCTCTCCCCCGAGTTGAGCGGTCAGCTCAAGCTCGAGGCGGTGGTCTTCGGCGGCGAAGCCCTTGAACCCCAGCGTCTTCGGACCTGGCTGGACGATCACGCCGGGTTTGCCGCGGCTGATCAACATGTACGGCATCACCGAGACCACCGTGCACGCCTCGTTCCGGGAGATCGTCGCCGGCGACGTCGACAACATTGTCAGCCCCATCGGGGTGCCACTGGCCCATCTCGGCTTCTTCGTGCTCGACGGGTGGTTGCAACCGGTACCGGCCGGGGTGGTCGGAGAGCTGTATGTGGCCGGCGCCGGTGTGGCGTACGGGTATGTGGGCCGGGGTGGGTTGTCTGCGTCGCGGTTTGTCGCGTGCCCCTTCGGGCAGGCCGGCACACGCATGTACCGCACCGGGGACCTGGTCTGGTGGGGCGAGGACGGGCAGCTGCGGTATGTGGGCCGCGCCGACGCCCAGGTCAAGATCCGCGGTCATCGCATCGAACTCGGCGAAATCCAGGCAGCACTTGCCGAACTGGACGGGGTGGAGCAGGCGGTGGTGATCGCCCGCGAGGACCGTCCAGGCGACAAGCGGCTGGTGGGGTATGTCACCGGGACAGCGGATCCGGCTGTCGCGCGCGCCGCACTCGCAGAGGGGCTCCCGGCCTACATGGTTCCGGCTGCGGTGGTGGCGATCGACGCGCTGCCGTTGACGGTCAACGGCAAGCTCGACACCCGCGCGCTGCCGCGCGCCGGAATACACCGCGGCTGGGTTATCGCCGCTCCCGCCGACGCGGTGGAGGAGATCCTGGTCGGCATCTACGCCCAAGTACTGGGGCTGGAGCAGGTCGGGGTCGACGACTCCTTCTTCGAACTCGGCGGCGACAGCATTTTGGCGATGCAGGTGGTGGCGCGGGCGCGAGCCGCAGGCCTGGTATGTCGACCGCGTGATCTTTTCGTCGAGCAGACCGTGGCCCGGCTGGCCGGTGTGGTCGCAAGAGGTGGCGGGCCGTCCGATGAGGGCCTCGGAACGGTAGTGGCCACCCCGATCATGCGCTGGCTGCAGAGCACGCCGGGCCCGGTCGAGCAGTTCAACCAGACGGCGGTGGTGCAGGCCCCCGCCGGGGTGACCGAGGCCGACGTGCTGGTGCTGTTGCAGGCCTTGCTGGATCGGCATGCCATGCTGCGGCTGCGTGTCGAAGACGACGGCGCCGGGGGTTGGTCGCTACAGGTGCCCGAGGCCGGTTCGGTGGATGCGCGGGATTGCCTGCACGTCGTCGACGTGTTGACCGACGAGGCAGTCATCGAGGCGCGGGTCGCGGTTGAACCCGGCGGCCGGGGTGATGCTGAGCGCGCTGTGGGTGGCGTCGCAGCGTCAGCTGGTGGCGATCGTGCACCATCTGGCCGTCGACGGGGTGTCGTGGCGAATTCTGTTGGAGGACCTCAACATCGCCTGGGCCCAGCACCACAGCGGCCAGCAGATGGAGTTGCCGGCGACCGGGACCTCGTTTGCCCGGTGGGCGGAGCTGCTGGTCGAGCATGCCCGCCGCCCGGAAGTCACGGAGCACGCGTATGTCTGGCGGCGGATCGCGGCGGCCCCACCCGCGCTGCCGGCGGTGCAGCCCGAGGTGGATACCTATGCCAGCGCCGGGAACTTGTCGATGACGCTGGATACCGAGACCACGCCGATGCTGCTCGGTGAAGTGCCGACGGCATTTCACGCCGGGATCCACGACATCCTGTTGATTGCGTTCGCCTTGGCGTGGGCGGAGTTTCTGGACAACGGCGGCCCGCTGATCGGCATCGATGTGGAGGGTCACGGCCGCCACGATGAGCTGGGCCCCGATGTCGACCTGTCGCGCACCGTGGGCTGGTTCACCACCAAATCCCCGGTGACGTTGGCAGTCGGCGGACTGACCTGGGCGCAAGTGGTGGCCGGCGGGCGGCGTTGGGGACGGTGATCAAGGACGCCAAAGAGCAGCTCCGGGCCGTGCCGGATCCGTTGACCTACGGTCTGCTGCGCTATCTGAACCCCGATGTCGACCTGGACGGTCCCGACCCGTCGATCGGGTTCAACTATCTGGGGCGGGCAGGCGCGGCAACCGAGGCGTCCGGCGATGGGTGGGCGATCTGCCACGACGGCTTGGCGCGTCTCAGCGTCACCTCGCGGCTGCCCATGCCGCTGGCGCACACCGTTGAGCTCGACGCCGGCACCGTCGACACCGAGTTCGGCCCGTACTTGCACGCCAGTGTGGAAGTGGGCGCCGTCGGCGCTGGACGAGACGCAGGTCAGTCGGCTGAGCCAGTTGTGGTTTGACGCCCTTGCCGGGATCTGCGCGCATGTGCGCCACGGTGGCGGCGGGTTGACGCCGTCGGATCTTGCGCTTGCCCAGTTGAGCCAGCAGCAGATCGACGAGCTTGAGCGGTTGTATGCGGATCGCTGACGTTCTGCCGCTGACCCCGTTGCAGCAGGGGCTTGCTGTTTCACGCCAGTACCGCGCGGGGCAGTGATGATGATGTGTATGCGGTGCAGCTCGATATCGGCTTGAGCTGGTCGGCTTGATCAGCACCGGTTGCGCGATGCGGTGCAGGCGGTGGTGCACCGGCATCCGCACTTGGTGGCCCGGTTTTCCGAGCAAGTTCGACGAGCCGGTGCAGATCATCCCGGCCGATCCCGTGGGTGCCTGGCGATATGTCGACATCTGGACGCCGACGGTGGCGATGGCGGGGGGATGAGCAGATCCAGCGGGTGTGTGCCGCCGAGCGTGCCGCGGTCTGCGAGCTCGGCCGACCAGCCGGCCTTTCGGGCGGCGTTGATCCGCATCGGCTGAGGACCGGCATCGGTTTGTGCTGACCAATCACCACATCGTGATGGATGGCTGGTCGCTGCCGATCCTGCTGCGGGAGATGTTCGCCAGTTACTACGGGCAGCGGCTGCCCGCGGCCGGTCCCCTATCGCCGGTTTGTGACCTGGCTGGCCGGTCGCGATCAGTGACAGCGCCCGCGCCGCCTGGGGTGAGGTGCTGGCCGGTTTCGACACCCCCACCTTGGTCGGCCCGCCGGGCCGGTTGGGGCCGGGCGGCGCGCGGTGGCGTCGTTCCGGGTGCCCGAGCAGACCACCGCGCGGTCGGCGAGCTGGCCCGCGCCTGGCACACCACCGTCAACATCGTGTTGCAGGGCGCCTACGCCCAGCTGCTGTGCGCGGCTGACCGGTCAGCACTGATGTCGCCTTCGGCACCACGGTCTCAGGGCGCCCGGCCGAGGTGCCCGGCGCCGAGTCGATGGTGGGGCTGTTGATCAACACCGTGCCGGTGCGGGCCGCCATCACCTCGGCCACCACCACCGCCGACCTGCTCGGCCAGCTGCACCGCGCCCACAACCAGACCCTGGACCATCAGCACCTGGCGCTCAGCGAGATCCACCGCATCACCGGCCACGAGCAGCTGTTCGACACCTTGTTCGTCTACGAGAACTACCCGCTGGACACCACCGCACCGTTAGGGGTCGACGGGCTGGCCGTCACCGAGTTCACCACACCGCGAATACAACCACTACCCGCTGGCCATCCAGGCCCTGCCCGGCACCGAACTGGGCCTGCGCGCCGAATACGACACCGACGTGTTCGACACCGCCGACATCGAGACACTGTTCGGGCGGTTCACCGCAGATGCTGGCGGCCATGACCACCGACCCCACGGCCGCGCTGTCGGCGATCGATGCCCTCGACGCCGCCGAACACACCCGCCTGGATAGGTGGGGCAACCGGGCGGTGCTGACCCACCCGCCGCCAACCCGGCCTCGATCCCGGCGGTGTTCGCCACCCAGGTCGCCGCCACCCCGGACGCGGTCGCGCTGACCTGCGGGCCGCAGTACCTGACCTACCGCGAACTCGACGAGGCCGCCAACCGGTTGGCCCACCTGCTGACCGGCCACGGCGCCGGCCCGGGACGAGTATGTGGCGCTGCTGATGCCACGCTCAGCCGAGGCGATCGTGGCGATCCTGGCCGTGCTGAAAACCGGGGCCGCCTATGTGCCGATCGACCCCGCACTACCCCAGCAGCGGATCGACTTCATCCTCGACGACGCCACCCCGATCGCCGCGATCACCACCACCGAATTGTGCTCGCCGCCTACGACGGTCACGACCTGACCGTCATCGACATCAACGACCCCGCCCTCGACACCCAACCCGACACCGCACCACCGGCACCAGACCCCCACGACATCGCCTACCTGATCTACACCTCCGGCACCACCGGCACCCCCAAAGGCGTCGCCATCACCCACCACAACGTCACCCAACTCATGAACTCGCTGCACGCGCCCCTGCCCACGAAAGCAGTGTGGTCCCAGTGGCATTCGCTAGCCTTCGATGCCTCGGTGCAGGAGATCTTCGGCGCGTTGTTGGATGGTGGGCGCCTTGTGGTGGTGCCCGAATCGGTGACCCGCTCACCGCAAGACCTCCACGCCCTGCTCATCGCCGAACACGTCACCGTCCTCAGCCACACCGCTTCTGCTGCGGCGGCACTGTCGCCGGAGGGGTTGGATTCGGTGGCGTTGGTGGTGGGCGCTGAGCCCTGTCCGGCCGAGGTGGTGGATCGGTGGGCGCCCGAGCACGTGATCGTCAATGTCTACGGCCCGACCGAGACCACGGTGGATGTGGCGATCAGTGCGCCGTTGAGGGCGGGTTCGAGCGCGGTGCCCATCGGTGCGCCGGTGTCGGGAGCGGCGTTTTTTGTGTTGGATGGGTGGTTGCGGCCGGTGCCGGCGGGTGTGGTCGGCGAGTTGTATGTGGCCGGTCATGGTGTGGGGCTGGGGTATTGGCGGCCGGGCGGGGTTGACCGGGTCGCGGTTTGTGGCATGCCCGTTCGGGGCGCCGGGCATCGCGCGATGTATCGCACCGGGGATCTGGTGCGCTGGGGCGCCGACGGGCAGCTGCACTATCTGGGTCGCGCCGATGAGCAGGTCAAGATCCGCGGCTATCGCATCGAGCTCGGTGAGGTGCGCGCCGCACTGGCCGCCCTCGACGGGGTGGACCAGGCGGTGGTGATCGCCCGCGAGGACCATCCCGGCGACAAGCGGCTGGTCGGCTACATCACCGGCACCGCGGATCCCGCCGCAACCCGCGCCGCGCTGGCCGAACGGCTGCCGGCCTACATGGTTCCGGCCGCGGTGGTGGCGCTGGATGCGCTGCCGCTTGACGGTCAACGGCAAACTCGACAAACGGGCCCTGCCGGCACCGGAATACCAGGACAGCCGATGCGGCTACCGCGCCCCCACCGACGCGATCGAGCAGATCCTGGCCGGCATCTACGCCCAGATCCTGGGCGTAGACCGGGTCGGGGTCGATGACTCGTTCTTCGACCTCGGCGGGCATTCCCTGCTCGCCATGCGGCTGGTCGCGCGGATCCAGGCCGAACTGGGCGTCGAGGTCCCCGTCCAAGCAGTCTTCGACGAACCCACCGTGGCCCGGCTGGCCAAATGGATCACGACCGCAATGTCGACAACACCGGCCGATCGCAGCGCTGACCGCGCGTCAGCGGCCGGCAGTGGTTCCGTTGTCGTTTGCGCAGAACCGGCTGTGGTTCATCGACCAATTGCAGGGTCCCTCACCGGTTTACAACATGGCGGTGGCGTTGCGGCTGCGCGGTCGTCTTGATACGGAGGCGCTGGGTGCGGCGCTGGCAGATGTGGTGGGCCGCCACGAGAGCCTGCGGACGCTGTTCCCCGCGGTCGAGGGGATAGCCCGGCAGCTGGTGATGCCTCCCGAGCAAGCCGAATTCGGCTGGCAGATCATTGATGCCACCGGCTGGCCGGAAAGCCGTCTGGATGAGGCCGTCGAGGAAACGGCGCGGCACACGTTTGACCTGGCGGCTGAGATCCCGTTGCAGGCGCGGCTTTTTCGTGTCGGCGAGGATGAACACGTGTTGGTGGGCGTGGTGCACCATATCGCCGCCGACGGCTTGTCGGTCGCCCCACTGATAAGGGACCTGGGGGCGGCCTACGCCAGCCGGTCTGCCGGGCAAGCGCCGGGCTGGGCGCCGTTGGCGGTGCAGTATGCGGATTACACGCTGTGGCAGCGCGAGCAGCTCGGCGATATCGACGACAGCGGCAGCCCCATCGCCGCACAGCTGGCCTACTGGGAGAGACGCCCTGGCCGGGATGCCCGAGCGGCTGGCGCTACCCACCGATCGGCCCTATCCGCCGGTGGCTGATCAAGACGGCGCCAGCGTGGCGGTGGACTGGCCCGTCGAGTTGCAGCAGCAGGTCGCCCGGGTGGCTCGGGAGAACAACGCGACCAGCTTCATGGTGATGCAGACCGCGCTGGCGGTGCTGATGGCCAAGCTCAGCGCGAGTTCCGATGTGGCAGTGGGGTTCCCGATCGCCGGACGGCGCGACCCGGCCCTCGATGAGTTGGTGGGTTTCTTCGTCAACACCTTGGTGCTGCGAGTCGATCTGACCGGCGACCCCACCGTCGCCGACGTGCTGGATCAGGTACGGGCGCGCAGCCTGGCCGCCTACGAGCACCAAGACGTGCCCTTCGAGGTCATCGTCGAGCGGCTCAACCCCACCCGATCCTTGAGCCATCACCCACTGGTGCAGGTGATGTTGGACTGGCAACACCTACCCGCGAGACACCGGCGACCCCATCCCCGGGTTGATGCTCGGTGACCTGCAGCTCACCCCGCTGCCGGTGCACACCCGTACCGCCCGGGTGGATCTGTCGTTTTCGTTGGCCGAACGCTGGAGTAAGACCGGCGAGCCCGCCGGGATCGGCGGGGCGGTGGAATTTCGCACCGACGTGTTCGACGCCGCCAGCATCCAGACCATGATCGAACGGTTACGGCGGGTGGTGGCGGCAATGACCACCGACCCGACCCGGCGGCTGTCGTCGATCGATGTGCTCGATGAGGCTGAGCACGCCCGACCTGGATGGGTGGGGCAACCGGGCCGTGTTGACTCACCCCGCGCGCGGTCGCGGTGTCGGTTCCGGCGCTGTTCGCCGCACAGGTTGGCCCGTCAACCGGCGGCGGAGGCGCTGACCTTTGGACACCTGTCGCTGACCTATCGGGAACTCGACGAGGCCGCTAATCGGTTGGCGCACTTGCTGTCCGGCCATGGTGTCGGCGCCGGGTGGGTGCGTGGCGTTGCTGCTGGAGCGCTCGGCCCAGGCCGTCATCGCCATGCTGGCGGTGCTGAAGACCGGAGCGGCATACCTCGCGATCGACCCGGCACTGCCCGAACGCGCGGATCCGGTTCATGCTCGACGACGCCGCTCCGATCGCCGCGATCACCACCACCGCGCTGCGCGCGCGGCTGCACGGCGCGACCTGCTGGTCATCGATGTCGATGACCCTGCTGTACCACAGCCAGCCCAGCACCGCGTTGCCGCTGCCCGCCCCTGACGACATCGCCTACCTGATCTACACCTCGGGCACCACCGGCACGCCCAAAGGGGTGGCCGTCACCCACCACAACTTGAACCATTTGGCGGCGTCGTCGCCGCTCAGGCCTGCCGGCGGCACAGGTGTGGACGCAATGTCACTCGTATGCTTTCGACTTCTCGGTGTGGGAGATCTGGGCCGCGCTGTTAGGTGGTGGGCGGCTGGTGGTGGTCCCTGATTCGGTGGTCCGCTCACCGGACGACTTCCACGCGCTGCTGGTCAGGGAACGGGTCAATGTGCTTACCCAAACCCCCTCTGCCGCAGCCGCACTCAGCCCGAAGGGGCTGGAGTCGGTGGCGTTGCTGCTCGGCGGTGAAGCCTGCTCGGCGGAGCTGGTGGATCGGTGGGCGCCCGGCCGGGTGGTGATCAACGCTTACGGGCCCACCGAGGCCACGGTGTATGCCTCGATGAGCGCGCCGCTGAACGTCGGGGTCGACGTGGTGCCGATCGGCGCGCCGGTATCGACGGCGGCGCTGTTCGTCCTCGACGAGTGGTTACGGCCGGTGCCACCCGGCGTGGTCGGGGAGTTGTATGTGGCCGGCCGCGGTGTAGGCGTCGGCTACCTGGGCCGGGCCGGGTTGACGGGGTCGCGTTTTGTGGCGTGCCCGTTCGGCGAGGCCGGGACCCGGATGTATCGCACCGGCGATCTGGTGCGATGGCGCGCCGACGGGCAGCTGCACTACCTCGGGCGCGCCGACGAGCAAGTCAAAATCCGCGGGTACCGCATCGAGCCGGGTGAAGTCGAGGCCGCCCTGGCCGCCCTCGACGGGGTGGAGCAGGCGGTGGTGATCGCGCGCGAGGACCGCGCCCGGCGAACCGCGACTGGTGGGGTATGTCACCGGGACAGCCGAGCCGGCCACGGTTCGCGCCGCGTTGGCCGAGCGGCTACCGGCGTACATGGTTCCGGCCGCGGTGGTGGCTTTGGCGGCGCTTCCCTTGACGGTCAACGGCAAACTCGACAAACGGGCGTTGCCGGTACCGGAGTACGACGACACCGATCGTTACCGCGCTCCGAGCACCCCCGCCGAGGAAATCCTGGCTGGCATCTACGCCCAGGTGCTCGGCGCTCGAGCGGGTCGGGGTAGACGACTCATTTTTCGATTTGGGTGGGGATTCGCTGTCGGCGATGCGCCTGGTCGCTGCGGTCAACAACCGCATGGACAGCGGCCTTCGGGTGCGCGCCCTATTCGAGGCGCCCACGGTGGCCCAGTTGGCCCTCCGTCTTGGTGCGGATGAGGATCGGCTCGAGCCGCTGGTGCCCGTCGAGCGGCCTGCGGTGGTGCCGTTGTCGTTTGCTCAGAGTCGGTTGTGGTTCATCGACCAATTGCAGGGTCCTTCACCGGTTTACAACTTGGCGGTGGCGCTGCGGCTACGCGGGCACCTCGATGCCGACGTGCTGGCCGCCGCGCTTTCCGATGTAGTGGGCCGTCACGAGAGCCTGCGCACACTGTTCGTCGCCCCGGACGGGATACCCGAACAGCGGGTGATCGAGCGCGAGCGGGCCGACTTCGGCTGGCAGGTTGTCGACGCCACCGCATGGCCGCCCAGCCGGCTGGACGAGGCCGTCGGCGAGACGACTCGGCACAATTTCGATCTGGCTGCCGAGATCCCCTTGCGCGCAAAGCTTTTCCGTGTCGCCGACGATGAGCACGTGTTGGTGGCCGTCGCGCACCACATCGCCGCGGACGGCTGGTCGGTCGCTCCGCTGGTGAATGATCTGGGGACGGCGTATGCCAGCCGGTGTGCGGGCCAAGCCCCGGACTGGGCCGAATTGCCAGTGCAGTACGTCGATTACACGCTGTGGCAGCGCGCGCAGTTCGGTGATCTCGACGACAGCCAGAGCCGCATCGCCGCGCAGCTCGATTACTGGCAGCACGCCCTGGCCGGAATGCCCGAGCGGCTGGCGCTACCCACCGATCGGCCCTATCCGCTGGTCGCCGACCAGCGCGGCGCCGCATTGGCGGTGGACTGGCCCGTCGAGCTGCAACAGCAGGTTGCCCGGCTAGCTCGCGAGCACAACGCGACCAGCTTCATGGTGATCCAAGCCGCCTTGGCGGTGCTGCTGTCCAGGCTAAGCACGAGTTCTGATGTGGCAGTGGGGTTCCCGATCGCGGGGCGGCGTGATCCCGCGCTGGACGGCCTAGTGGGATTTTTCGTCAATACGTTGGTGCTGCGGCTCGACTTGGTCGGTGATCCCACCGTCGACGAGTTGTTGGGTCAGGTGCGAGGGCGCAGCCTGGCTGCCTACGAGCACCAGGATGTGCCCTTCGAAGTGATCGTGGAGCGGCTCAACCCGACCCGATCCCTGACTCATCACCCATTGGTCCAGGTGATGTTGGCCTGGCAGAACCTTCCCGGGGACGCCAGCGCCCCGTCCGCCGGGTTGACGCTCGGTGACCTGCACGTCACCCCGATGCCGGTGGATGTCCGCGCCGCGCGGGTGGACCTGTCGTTTTCGTTGGCCGAACGTTGGAGCGAGTCCGGGGAGCCCGCCGGGATCGGCGGGGCGGTGGAGTTTCGCACCGACGTGTTCAACGCGGCCAGCATCGAGGCACTGATCGAGCGGTTACGGCGGGTGTTGGCGGCCATGACCGCTGACCCGGCGCGGCGGTTGTCGTCGGTGGACGTGTTGGACGAGCTTGAGCACGCGCGGTTGGCGAAGTGGGGTAATCGGGCGGCGCTGACCGCGCCGGTGAGCGCGACGACGTCGATTCCGACGCTGTTCGCCGCGCAGGCGGCCCGGACGCCAGACGCGGTAGCGGTCAGCTCGGGCGATGATTCGTGGACCTATCGCGAGCTTGATGAAGCCGCTAACCGGTTGGCGCACTTGTTGATTGACCGGGGCGTGGGCCCGGGGCAGCGTGTCGCGCTGTTGTTACCTCGGTCGGTTGAGGCGATCGTCGCGATCTTTGCGGTGCTGAAAACCGGCGCAGCCTATGTACCGATCGATCCGGCGGTACCGGCGGCGCGGGTTGAATTCGTGCTCGACGATGCCGCGCCGATCGCGGCGATCACCACGGCCGAGTTGGCTGATCGGATCCGTGGTCGTGACCTGTTGATCGTCGACGTTGACGATCCCGCCGTTGACAGCCAACCTACGGCCGCATTACCGGCGCCGGATCCTGATGACGTCGCGTACCTCATCTACACCTCAGGCACTACCGGCACCCCGAAGGGCGTTGCCATCCCGCACCGCAACGTGACTCGGTTGCTGGAGGTCTTGGACGCCGGGTTGGGGCTGTCGGCGGCCCAGGTCTGGACGCAGTGCCACTCGTTGGCGTTCGACTTCTCGGTGTGGGAGATCTTTGGTGCGCTGGTGGGTGGCGGGCGGGTGGTAGTAGTGCCCGATGCGGTGGTCCGCTCGCCGGAAGATCTGCATGCCTTGCTCGTCGCGGAACAGGTCACCGTTCTGAGCCAGACCCCTTCGGCGTTTTATGCGCTGCAAACCGCCGACGGGTTGTCGCCCGAGCTGGGTCGTCAACTCAAGCTGGAGGCGGTGGTATTCGGTGGTGAAGCGCTGGAGCCGCAGCGTCTTGGGGCGTGGCTGGACAGCCATCCGGATTCACCGCGGCTGGTCAACATGTACGGCATTACCGAGACCACGGTGCATGCCTCGTTCCGCGAGATCCTCGGCGGTGACGTCGCCAACGCTGTGAGCCCGATCGGGGCGCCGTTGGCCCATCTTGGCTTTTTCGTGCTGGATAACTCGTTGCAGCCGGTGCCGGCCGGTGTGGCCGGCGAGTTGTATGTGGCCGGTGCCGGAGCGGCCTATGGGTATGTGGGCAGGGCTGGGTTGACCGGATCCCGTTTTGTGGCATGCCCGTTCGGCGGACCCGGGGCCCGCATGTACCGCACCGGGGATCTCGTGTGCTGGGGCGCTGACGGGCAGCTGCAGTATCTGGGCCGCGCCGATGAGCAGGTCAAGATCCGCGGGTATCGCATCGAGCTCGGTGAGGTCCAAGCTGCGTTAGGTGACCTGGAGGGGGTCGAGCAGGCGGTGGTGATCGCCCGCGAGGATCATCCCGGCGACAAGCGTCTGGTCGGGTATGTCACGGGGACAGCGGATCTCGCCGAGATACGCGCCGCGCTGGTGGAGCGGCTGCCCGCGTATATGGTGCCGGCCGCGGTGGTGGCGATCGATGCGCTGCCGTTGACGGTCAACGGCAAACTCGACGCCCGCGCCCTGCCTGCCCCCGAATACCAACATGTCGAGCGTTACCGCGCTCCGGGCGACGCGGTGGAGGAGATCCTGGCCGGCATCTTCGCCCAGGTGCTCGGCCTGGAACAGGTCGGCGTCGACGAGTCGTTCTTCGAATTGGGCGGGGACAGTATTTTGTCGATGCAGGTGGTAGCGCGGTCGCGTGCCGCCGGGGTGCTGTGTCGGCCACGTGACGTCTTTATCGAGCAAACCGTGGCCCGGCTGGCCCGGGTGGCTGGGGTGGCCGACCGGGAAGACGGCTCAGTCGATGAAGGCATCGGACCCGTGGAGACCACCCCAATCATGTGCTGGCTGGCCAATGTTGACGGCCCGGTGGATCAGTTCAACCAGACGGTCCTGATGCAGGCGCCCGCGGCGGTGACCGAGCCCGATGTGGTAGTGCTGTTGCAGGCCCTGCTGGATCGGCACGCCGCGCTGCGGCTGCGCGTCAACGACGGCGCCGGGAGTTGGTCACTACGGGTGCCCGAGGCCGAGTCGGTGGACGCCCGTGGGTGCCTGGTCACCGTCGACGTGTTGTCCGATGAGGCAGTCATTGCGGCCCGGTCGCGGTTGAACCCGACCGCCGGGGTGATGCTCAGCGCGCTGTGGGTGGCCTCGGAGAGTCAGCTGCTGGTGATCGCGCATCATCTGGCCGTCGACGGGGTGTCTTGGCGAATTCTGTTGGAAGACATCAACATCGCCTGGGCTCAGCATGGCGCCGGCCAGCAGGTGGCGTTGCCGACCAACGGCACATCGTTCCAGCGGTGGGCGTCGCTGCTTGCGCAGCACGCGCGCCGGCCGGAAGTCGTTGAGCAGGCGCAGGTTTGGCGGCAGATCGCTGCGACCCCGGCCTCGCTGCCTGCGGTGCGTCCCGCAGGTGGACACCTATTCCAGCGCCGGACAACTGTCGGTGTCGCTGGATGCCGAGACCACTCAGATGCTGCTCGGTGAAGTGCCGACAGCGTTTCACACCGGGATCAATGAGATTTTGTTGATCGCGTTCGCCTTGGCGTGCGCGGAGTTTCTGGGCACCGGCGCGGGGCCGATCGGCATCGATGTGGAGGGCCACGGGCGCCAGGAAGAGCTGCGCGGCGATATCGACCTGTCGCGCACCGTGGGCTGGTTCACCACCAAATATCCAGTGGCCCTGGGAGTAGGCGGGCTGTCCTGGGTGCAGGTGGTTACCGGCGATGCCGGGTTGGCGACGGTGATTAAAGCCGCCAAAGAGCAGCTTCGGGCGCTACCGGATCCGTTGACCTACGGCCTGCTGCGCTATCTGAACCCCGACGTCGACCTGAGCGGGTCCGACCCGGCGATCGGGTTCAACTATCTGGGCCGGCTAGGTGGAGCGGCCGAGGCATCCGGCGATGGATGGCGGCTCAGTCAAGAAGGCGGGCCGGTCGCCGGCGTCGCCGCGGCCATACCCATGCCGCTGATGCACACCCTCGAGCTCAACGCCGGCACCGTGGAAACCGACACCGGTCCGCAAATACAAGCCGGCTGGATGTGGGCACCGTCGGCCCTGGATCACGCACGGGTCAGCCGCCTGAGCCGGTTGTGGTTTGACGCTCTGGCCGGTATCTGCGCGTATGTCAGGCGGGGCGGGGGCGGGTTGACGCCGTCGGACATCGCGCCGGCCCGGCTGGGTCAGCAGCAGATCGAAGAACTGTGTCGGCAATACGAGGTCGCCGACATTCTGCCGTTGACTCCTTTGCAACAGGGACTCCTCTTTCACGCCAGCACCGCGCAGGCCAGTGAAGACGATGTGTATGCGGTGCAGCTGGTCGTCACGTTGAACGGTCGGCTCGATGCTCACCGGCTGCGCGATGCAGTGCGAACGGTTGTCACGCGGCATCCCCATTTGGCGGCCCGCTTCTGCCCACATTTCGACGAACCGGTACAGATCATCCCCGCTGATCCCGCCACACCCTGGCGGCATGTCGACCTGACCGTCGGCGACTTGGACCTCGACGAGCAGATCCAGCGGGTGTGCGCCACCGAACGCACCGCGGTTTTCGACCTCGCTGACCAGCCGGCCTTCCGGGCGGCGTTGATCCGCACCGCAGAAGACCAGCACCGTTTTGTGCTGACCAATCACCACATCGTGCTGGACGGCTGGTCGATGCCCAACCTGCTGCGGGAATTGTTCGCCAGCTACTACGGGCAACGGCTGCCCGCGGCACCGCCGTACCGCAGGTTTATCGGGTGGCTGGCTAGCCGGGATCGCGACGCCGCCCGGGCGGCCTGGCGTGAGGTGCTCGCCGGTTTCGACACTCCCACCTTGGTGGGCCCGCCGGATCGGTTAGGGCTGGGGCGGCGAAGCGTTGCCACGTTCCGGGTGCCCGAGGAAACCACCCGGGCCCTTCGCGAGCTGGCGCGCTCATCCCACACCACCGTCAACACCGTGCTGCAGGGCGCCTTCGCGCAGCTGCTGATGTGGCTGACCGGCCGTCACGACGTCGCTTTCGGCACCGTGGTTTCGGGCCGGCCGGCCGAGGTGGTCGGCGCGGACTCGATGATCGGCCTGTTGATCAACACCGTGCCGGTACGGGCCACCATCACGGCGACGACCAACACCACCGAATTGCTCGATCAACTGCAAAGCGCCCACAACCACACACTCGAACACCAGCACCTGGCGCTCAGCGACATCCACCGCGTCACCGGTCAGGAAAGCCTGTTCGACACCGTTTTCGTCTACGAGAACTACCCGACGGACGCTGCCGCACTGTCCAGCGCGGACGGGTTGACCGTCACCGGGCTCACCAACCGCGACTACTACCACTACCCGCTGGCGATTCAAGCCGTGCCGGGCCGCGAACTGGAACTTCACGTCCAATACCGCGCAGATGTTTTCGACGCAACCGCCATCGACGCGATGATCGCGCGCTTCGAAGCGGGTGTTGGTGGCGATGACCGTCATCCCGACGCAGCCGTTGTCATCGATGGACCTGCCCGATGGCGGTAAGCATCGGGCGCCGTCGACCCAGCCGGTATCGGCACCCGAACACCACGGCAACGGCGGTGACTATCGCGCCCCGGCAACGCTGGTCGAGCAGATCCTGGCCGGCATCTGCGCCGGGGTGCTGGGCGTAGACCGCGTCGGTGTCGACGAGTCGTTTTTCCAGCTGGGTGGGGATTCGCTGTCCGCGATGCGGGCGGTCGCCGCGATCAATACCGCCTTGGATACCAACCTCGCGGTGACCACCATCTTCGACGCGCCGTCCGTGAGAAGCTTGAGCGAGCAGCTGGGCAGACATACCACGTTCGGCGAGAAGAAATTCCCGCCGTAAGCCCGGCCAGCGAGCTGTAGCGCCATGACCCGATACCTGCTGTTAACGGCCGCTAGATGCGCGTTCAGCTGTACGGTCGATACCAGCACCGATATGAGCATGAGCGGTTGTATGCGGATCGCTGATGTTTTGCCGTTGACGCCGTTGCAGCAGGGCTTGTTGTTTCATGCCAGTGCTGCGCGGGGCTCCGGTGATGATGTGTATGCGGTGCAGCTCGATCATCGGGTTGAGTGGTCGCCTTGATCAGCATCGGTTGCGTGATGCGGTGTATGTGGTGGTTAATCGGCATCCGCAGTTGGTGGCCCGGTTTTCTGGGCAGTTCGACGAGCCGGTTCAGATCGTCCCGGCCGATCCGTGGGTGCCGTGGCGTTATGTCGACATCGACGCCGAGGGTGGCGATGTCGAGGCCGAGAGCAGGTTGAGCGGGTGTGTGCGGCCGAGCGCGCCGCGGTGTGTGATCTGGGTGATCAGCCGGTTTTTCGGGCGGTGTTGATCCGTATCGCTGATGATGCGCACCGGTTTGTGGTGACCAATCACCACATCGTGATGGACGGCTGGTCGCTGCCGATCGTGCTGCGGGAATTATTCGCCAGTCTACGACGGGCAGCGCCTGCCCCCCGCCGGGTCCGTATCGCCGGTTTGTGACCTGGCTGGCCGGTCGAGATCAAGACGGCGCCCGCATTGCCTGGGGGCAGATGTTGGCCGGTGTTTGACACCCCCACCTTGGTGGGCCCGCCCAACCGGTTCGGGCTAGCGCGGCGCGCGAGGGCTTCGTTTCAGGTGCCCGAGCAGATCACCGCCGCGATCAGCGAGCTGGCCCGCGCCCAGCACACCACCGTCAACATCGTGTTGCAGGCCGCCTACGCCCAGCTGCTGTGCGCGATGACCGGTCGCAGTGATGTCGCCTTCGGGACCACGGTCTCTGGGCGCCCGGCCGAGGTGCCCGGCGCCGAGACGATGGTGGGGCTGTTGATCAACACCGTGCCGGTGCGGGCCACCCTCACCTCGGCCACCACCACCGCCGATCTGCTCGGCCCAGTTGCACCGCGCCCACAACCAGACCCTGGACCATCAGCACCTGGCGCTCAGCGAGATCCACCGCATCACCGGCCACGAGCAGCTGTTCGACACCTTGTTCGTCTACGAGAACTATCCGCTGGACACCACCGCGCCATCAGGGGTCGACGGGTTGGCGGTCACCGAGTTCACCCACCCGCGAATACAACCACTACCCGCTGGCCATCCAGGCCCTACCCGGCACCGAGCTATCCCTGCGCGCCGAATACGACACCGCCGTGTTCGACGAAGCCGACATTGACACCCTTTTCAGGCGTTTCACCCAGATGCTGGCCGCCATGACCACCGACCCCACCACCGCGCTGTGCGGCATCGATGCCCTCGACGCCGCCGAACACACCCGCCTCGATACGGTGGGGTAACCGGGCGGTGCTGACCGCGCCCGCCCCCACCCCGATGTCGATCCCGACAGTGTTCGCCACCCAGGTGTCCGCGCACCCCCCACGCGGTCGCGCTGACCTACAAGCAGCAGTGCCTGACCTACCGGGAACTCGATGCGGCCGCTAACCGGTTGGCCCACCTGCTGACCGACCACGGCGCCGGCCCGGGACGGTATGTGGCGCTGCTGATGCCACGCTCAGCGCGCACGCGATCGTGGCCATCCTGGCCGTGCTGAAAACCGGGGCCGCCTATGTGCCGATCGACCCCGCACTTCCCCAGCAGCGGATCGACGTTCATCCTCGATGACGCCACCCCGATCGCCGCGATCACCACCACCGAGTTGCCGCCCCGCCTCCATGGACGCGACCTCGCCGTCATCGACATCAACGACCCCACCCTCGACACCCAACCCGCACCGCACCACCAGCACCCCAGACCCCCATGACATCGCCTACCTGATCTACACCTCGGGCACCACCGGCGTCCCCAAAGGCGTCGCCATCACCCACCACAACGTCACCCGACTGCTCGAAGCGCTGGATGTCGAACTAGCGCCGAGGCAGGTCTGGTCGCAATGGCATTCCTTGGCTTTCGACGTCTCGGTCTGCGAGATCTGGGGAGCCCTCTTGCGCGGTGGGCGACTGGTGGTGGTGCCCGAATCGATGGCGCGCGCGCCACACAGACTTTCACGCCCTGCTCGTCGCAGAACACGTCACCGTCTTGAGCCAAACCCCGTCCGCGTTTTATGAGTTGCAAACGGCTGATGTGCTCCAGTCCGAGCTGGGACGTCAGCTCAAGCTTGAGGCTGTGGTGTTCGCCGGTGAAGTGCTGGAGCCAAAGCGCCTTGAGACGTGGCGGGACAATCACCCGGGTTTGCCACGCCTGCTCAATCTGTATGGCACCACCGAGACGACGGTGCATGCCTCGTTCCGAGAAATCATCGGGGATGACATCGACAGCGCTGTCAGCCCGATCGGGGTGCCATTGGTCCATCTCGGCATTTTTCGTGCTCGATACCTGGTTGCGACCGGTGTCCGTAGGCGTTGTCGGCGACCTGTATATCGCGGGTCCTACTGTGGGGCTTGGGTATTGGCGGCGGGCGGGGTTGACCGGGTCGCGGTTTGTGGCATGCCCGTTCGGGGCGCCGGGATCGCGGATGTATCGCACCGGGGATCTGGTGCGATGGGGTGCCGACGGCCAACTGCACTACCTCGGTCGCGCCGATGAGCAGGTCAAGATCCGCGGCTATCGCATCGAGCTCGGCGAGGTCCAGACCGCACTGAATGCCCTCGACGGGGTGGCCCAGGCGGTGGTGATCGCCCGCGAGGACCATCCCGGCGACAAGCGGCTGGTCGGCTACATCACCGGGAGCGCGGATCCCGCCGCAACGCGCGCTGCGCTGGCCGAACGGCTCCCGGCCTACATGGTTCCAGCCGCGGTGGTGGCGCTGGATGCGCTGCCCTTGACGGTCAACGGCAAGCTCGACAAACGGGCCCTGCCGGCACCGGAATACCGGGAAGTCGATCGCTACCGCGCCCCCACCGGCCCGATCGAGCAGACCCTGGCCGGCCTCTACGCCCAGATCCTGGGCGTAGAACGGGTCGGGGTTGATGACTCGTTTTTCGACCTGGGCGGGCATTCCTTGCTAGCGATGCGGCTGGTAGCACGGGTCCAGGCCGAACTGGGCGTCGAGGTCCCCGTCCAAACAATCTTCGACGAACCGACCGTGGCCAGGCTGGCCCAAAAAATCAGACCGCAAGCCGAACAACCACCGCAGAGGGGGCCGACGTCGCGCCAATCGCCGTACAGCCTTGGCAGCGACCTCGCGGCACCAACCTTGACCAACGCGCCGTCCAATGGAAGCTTGGGCCAACAGTTGGCCAGGCATGCCAGCCCAGCGAGAGAAGTTCCCACCACAAGCCCCGGCCAAAGTACGGACCGCTAGCTAGCGATGGTCTGCGGCTGTCACCACGTACCTGGCACAAGGCGATAGCGAACCTTCTGGGTGTACTCGCGGTACCCCGTCAATTCGTCCCGGAGCAGCTTCTCCTCGTCGCGGATGCGCGAGGCGAGCACGATCAGGCCAGGTAGGACGAAGACGAGTCCCCAGTAGGAACCGAGCGCAAGGGGGATGCCGCCCATCATGATCACATTGCCGGTGTACATGGGATGGCGCACCAGCCCATACAGACCGGTGGAGACGACGTTTTGGCCTGCCTGCACCTGGACGGTTGCGGCCGCATAGCTGTTCTGAATGATCACCAGCGCCACCACACCCAGTCCCACGGCGACCAGAACATCACCGACCAAGCAGATCGCCGCTGGCACCGCCGACCAGCCAAAGCGATGGTCGAGGACGCTGACCACGACCATTGCTGCCAGCGACAAGTACAAGCCAGCAATAACGACCTTCTGCGCCGCCCGGGTCTCGGCTGTCGGCCCGCCGCGCATCCGATCCTGAATCGCAACGGGATTCGTGCGCAGCACGATAGATAGGGGGATCCACGCCGCAATGGCAACCACCACCAGAAAAACCCATGCTTGCCAGTAATTGAACGTGCCGGCCGGGACAAACAGCATCAGCCCGAACACTACAAACTCAACAAGACCGAAGACCAACATCTTAGGAATGGTCTTCACCGAATCCTCCTTCAAGCCCGTCCCGGTTACGCACGCTAACAGTGCACAAACCCGCGTAGTTCAACTTGTGTCAAACACGCGTGCGGCGGTCCTGCTCGGAGTAGATTTCGCGACATCGGCGGCTCCGCTAGAGCGACGACTGCGGGCACCCGCGGGGTGCGCCCACGGGAAGGAAGACCGATGAGACACTCGATTCGTGTCGGTCGAATGGGAATGCTGGCCGCCGGACTGGGCATCGGTGCGGCGCTGGCCTCCATCCCACACGTCGCCTCCGCGGACCCGTCCGCCGATCCGTTTTCGTGGCTCGATCAAGCGCTGAGCGGCCTTTCAGCCCCTGCCGCCGACGCGGCGGCGCCGTTGGACATGCAGATCTCCATCAGCGGGATGGACTTGTTCTCCACCGTCGACAACACCGCCACCGCCAACTCTTCCTTCGGCGACATCGCGATCGCGTTCGGCAACGGCGCCAACGCCTCCGCCACCGGCTTCGGTGACCTCTCCTTCGCCAACGGCACCGATAGCAGCGCCACCACCGGGTTGGGCGGCCTCTTCGACGTCGCAATCGCCAACGGCGACGGCCAGCAGCGCCGCGGGCGGGGTGGACGGCAATTTCGTCATCGCCATCGGCCAACGGCGACAACAGCAGCGCCGCGGCCGGGTTGGCCGGCAATTTCGTCGTCGCCAGTGCCAGTGGCGCCGGCAGCAGCGCCACCGCCGGGAAGAGAGCAACTTCGACATCTCTTCGCCGTCGGCACCGACAGCACGTCCGCCGTCGGAATCGGCGGCGGGCTTGACACCGCATTCGCCGACGGCACCGGCAGCCTACGCCGACGCCGGCGTCGGCAACGGCAACAACGCCATCTCCCTCGGCGACAACAGCAGCGCGATCGCCGGCGTCGGCAACGGTAACTTGGCCGCCGCGATCAGCGGCGGCGACGCCACCGCCGGCGGCTTGAACTCACTCGCATTCGCCGACGGCGCCAACAGCGACGCCCAGGCTGTCGGCATCGGAGACATCGCCTCCATCATCAACACCGGCAGCGGGTTCGACCAAGCCATTTCCGGCGGCACCGCTGCCTCGTTCAGCGACAATGACCTCGCCTTGATCATCGGCACCGACAGCACCGCCTTGGCTGGGAACGGCGGCGATTGGGACATCGCCGGCGTCTTCGGCGACATGCTCCACGCGAGCGGCGACCGGCGCCAACTTCCTGCTCGACATACTGCCGTCGCTGTAGTGCCGCCCGGGTAGCGACCGGGCTAGGTTTATCTCCATGGCACGCAAAGCCTTTGCCCACGACGCTGTCGTCGCGATGCAGGGCCACGACAGCCCCAACGCGCTTGGCGGCGCGATCACCCAGGCGTTGTGCGGCGGCTGGGACCATCCACCGCCGTGCCCGCTCGCGCCGCATTACGTCAGCAACAACAGAGGGTGAAACCGTCACGCTGCGTGTGGTTTTCGCCACCGAACCGGCGAACGAGCAGCGGGTGCGCGACTGATCGGCGAGGCGCTGGCCGCCGGGCAGTTGACTGTTCCGGACGGCGGCGTTGCGCACTGGGAGTTGCGGTCGGCATCCGCCGGGCAGTCTGCGCGCCGACGAAGAAGACCTCGCCGCAGACCTGATCGCGCACTGAGAGCGCGGTTGGGCGCCCACACGTCGAGCAGGCGTGAACCGGACCGGCATGGAGTGGATGTTGTTGATCAGCGTTGACGGCATGCGCTCGATTGGTCCCGCCAACTCCATGTTCTTCATCCGGCTCAGCACCTCCGATACGAGGGCCGCCACCTCCACCCGGGCCAGGTTCGCGCCGAGGCAGAAATGGGCGCCGCCACCGCCAAATGCCAAGTGCGGATTGGGCTTACGCGTCACATCGAAGCGTTCGGGATCGATGAAGTGGGCCTCGTCCCGATTGGCCGACGGGTAGAACATCGCCACCCGGTCGCCTTCCTTCACCGGCACCCCGCGCAGTTCGGTGTCCTTCGTGGCCGTGCGGAAGAATGCGATGAACGTGGTGACATAGCGAAGCATTTCTTCAACCGCGGTCGGCAGCAGCGATGGATCCGCCTCCAGCTTGACCCGCTCCTCCGGATGATCCATCAACGCGCACATGCCGCCGGCGACCAGGTTACGGGTCGTGTCGCCGCCCGCATTGATCAGCAGCAGGAACAAGAAGTTGAACTCCCTTTCGGTGAGGCGTTGTCCGTCGACCTCGGCATGCACCAGCGATGTCGCGATGTCATCGCAAGGATCCGCACGTTTGCGGGCCACGAGTTCCGTTGAGTACCTGAACATCTCGGCGCCCGCCCTGATGGCGCGCGAGCCGCCTATCGAACCGGTGTTCATGATCTCGGTCAGCTCGTAAAGCCGGTAGCCGTCTTCCAGCGGAATGCCGAGCATTTCGGCGATGACGTATGAGGGCAGCGCCCCGGCGACCTCGGTGACGAAGTCGCACTCGCCCCGCTCGATGACGCTGTCGACCACGTCGCGCGCCATGTCCGTGATGCGTTCGTTGAGCTTCGCTACCTGGCGCGGCTTGAAGCCCTTGCTGGCCAGAGCGCGCAGCGCGGTGTGCCGCGGCGGGTCCATCGTCAACATCATTACGCCCCGCTGGTCGGCGATGTCGTCGGGACCGGGCACGTCGAAGTACACCCCCGTCGCCTCCGACGACCACGTGGTGCTGTCACGGGACACGGCATAGACCTCGTCGTAGCCGGTGAGCGCGAAGAACCCAGGCCCATCCTTATAGGGGTGCCACGCGACGGGTGCGCACTCGCGGAGCTTCCGGAACGCGTCGAAGGGCATTCCCGACGCGTATGTGTCCGGATCGGCGAGGTCGACACCACCGATGCTGATTGCGTTTTCGGTCATGCCTACCCCCTCGTGGTACTTGATCGCGCTCCTGGCCGGACAGAGTGAGCGGCCGCGACTAGGTGATTTCCCGCATTGGCGCCGAAATGATTTCCGCTGCGGGGATGTGCCCCGACGTGGCCGGCAACTGCCGCCAACACCGCTTCGCGGATCGCCGCCAATATCGCCGGGTGATAGGCGGAATGATCGCCAGTGGGTGTGGCGATCAGGCGGGGCGGCTGCGACGTCCTTCGCAGCCGGTCCAGGGCTGCCCGACCGCCTCTGGCAATGAAGTCCTGCTCATCCTCGGGCGAGACAATCACCGTCACGTCGGTTCCGCGGCGGGCAAGCGTTGTCAGAACATCCTCCGGCAGCCACAGGAGTCCGACCCAGCTCAACACCCGCAGGACGTATCGCGGAAGGTGTTTGTGCATAAAGCTCGTTTCACTGGCTCCCGATACCCGCGGGCAGGTGCTTTGAAGCGCTTCGTCTTGGATTCGCCGTGCCACGACCGTCATTATCACGACCCGCGGCGGCGCCTAGCGCCTTCCTCCGGATGAGCCACTGCGACAGCAAGGTGGGGGTGACGCGCCAATTCCAGGCCGCGGATTGACCAGGATCGCCGACCGCGCACCGAGATTGCGGGCGACATGAGCGGCGTACCACGCGCCGGAGCAGATACCGACAAGCTCGAGTTCGCCGCCGTCTTGGCACGCATGTCTGGCCACCGCTATCGAGTCGGTGAGGTCAGCCTTGCAATACACCCAGCGCCAAGGGTCCCGGCTGATGTGGCCCGACAAGTTCTGTCCGGCCGGGTCCCAGCGCACTGCCTGCGACCCGGCCGCTGCAATGCGACGTGATAACTCGACCCACTCGCGGGCGGGTCCTACGTGCAAGTCCTTGGCCAACACGAAGAACAACACGGTCTTTGCGGGCGCGGGACTGCGGTGTCGGGGCAGCGTGCGGATGGCGAATAGGCCGTTCGGCTCGATTCGTTCGATGCGCTCGACGACGTCGACCCCGTCCGGCCCTTCGGCCGGCATCGTCACCGTTGTCAGGTATCGGGGTACCGCGCGATGGGTGCGGGTGGGAGCGTTTTCGTCGATCCACTCGATGATCGAATCGACCGCGGTGAAAGGGACCGGCGGCAAAAATTCCCTCGGCCGGGCGCATTCCGGCAGACCGCTGGCAATGATCGAATCGACTCCCTCGGCCGACGCCAGGTCGAGGACGCGCTTGTCGGTCTCGGCTGGTCGTCCCACCACAAGGACGTTGTCGACGCCATGGGCGCTGATAGGGTCGGCACCCAGCCGCAGCGCGGCGAATTCCGCGGCGGCATGGTCGCTCAACTGCCCGCCGATGATCGACACTTCGCCCGGCGATGGGAGTGCCCTCGCCCACCGACAACCGGAACAGCGAAGTGTGTTCCCGAAGGTAACGCCTGCCCGTTCCGGGGGGATCGAGGTAGACCACGCGGTTGATCGTGCGGCGTGGGATTGGGCCAGGTACTCGTCGAGGATCAGGCACCCGGCACGTATGCCGATAGCGGAAACCGACTCCGCACCGATCAGCGTGAGGTAGTCGAGCGCGTGGCCCACGCTTGCCACCCAGTTGGCCACCGCGTCGTCACGGACCTGAGCGAATGCGGAATCACCCACGCCCAGATAGTCGAAACGCAGCACGGCGAAACCGTGGCGGGCCAAGCCGTCGGCGAGGGTCCGGTGCAGTCGGACACTGTCCATCCCCTCCTTTCCGAGCGAACCACAGATCAACACCCCGCCCCTGATCTGGTTATCGACCGGCAGATGAAGTACGCCGAACAGCGGCGAATCAGACGGTCCGAAATATGTCGGCACCTCGGTCGTCGTCATTGGCATTTCACTGGCTCCCGGTCGAGTGTGCCGCCGCTAGCTCGGCAGAACGCAAGCCGAAGCGCTGACGAAGAAACGCGGCAAGGCGGAGTGGGATTGCAATCAGGCACAACAGGGCGAACGGCAGATATTCGGCGGCGTAGGGCCAATGCCGAGTTCGCCGGGTCGAGTGCGCCCAATACAAAATCCCGGCCGAAGGCGATCAGAATGTACGTCGTGCGCCAGGACGAGCAGTGGCCGCCACAGACGTCCCAGCCTGCGCATTCCGACTCCGAAGGACAGCAGCGCCAGCAGATAGCTGAAGAACAGTGCGACCAGGAAGAACAACAACAAGCCGCCCTGCAGCGGAATCTGGCCGATGACGACGCCCAGCCAGACGACCAGCCCGATATGGACCTGAAGCGCGGCGGCAAAGGCCAGGCCCAAGTTTCGCGCCGAGCGCGCCAGCCCGGCAAAAGCTGAGCCGAACAGGATGGCCATCGCGCCGCCGGCATAGGAGAGCCAGAAGAAAAGGAACGACCAGCGCGCCGTGTACCGCACCGCCTGCCCGATGCCATCGAGACCGGTGCCGTAATCGGCCAGGACGGCCCCGGCAAGCGCGAGCGCGCCGCCCAACGCGCCGATCATCCAGACCCATGCCGGATCATGTCTGCGGGTCATCGCGCCTACTCGGACGCCGCCGGACGACAGACCACGACAACGACGGCCATTGCGTGGCAATCGGCGTGCGAAAGCGACAAAGACGAGCTGAGCCAACCTCTGGTGCCGTGCCCGCTCGGCGACCGTTCCGCTCAGACGAAGCACAGGCAGCGGACCATCTCGTATTACCTCGATCTCGCGCAGGGGAAACGCCATGTCGGGTTCCGCGAACGCCTTGATCACTGCTTCCTTGGCCGCAAACCGGGCCGCCAGTCTTTGCGCCCGGTTGTGGCCCTGGCAGTCGTCGATTTCGCTCGCCGTAAAAACCTTGCGCAGGTACCGGTCCCCGAACGTCGCCAGCGAGTCCTGGACTTCCTCAATGTCCACGACATCGCATCCCACGCGGACGCGGCCGCCCGTCAACCTCGCCCGGCATGGTGATCATGCGCTCGCCGTAATCGTCGCGGTACCAAGGGAATCCACCGATGCCCCCTTTCCCGGCCAGATCCGCCTCCGCACGCGCGCATCACACAGGCGACTTGACGAGGCTTTCGATCACCTGCGCGATGTTGTGTACGGACTCGAAGGTGGACTTCTTGAGCACTTCATCGGGGAACTCGATGTCGAATGCGTCCTCAAGCGCAAGCATGACATCGACCGACGCATGCGACGTCAGGCCGAGCTTGTAAAGGTCGGCCTGATCGTCCACCTCGCGTGGATCGACCGCCATCCGGCCATGAGCAGCTAATACTTCACGAATCTGGTCCTGCATCACACTTTCCTCACTTTTCTGTCGTGGCTCAACTGATGAGCTGTTCTCGGGTGAGCTACTGGTCGCATGTTGGGTTCAGCCTGCAGCCCGCTGCGGCGGAACGTAGCTCGCGGTCTCCCTGAGCCGCTTGCGGGCGACGCGGCGGTAACCGTAGAAGTCCGAGATAAACGCCGGGCTGTCGTACAGCCAGTCCAGGGGTTCTCGCATGTCGTCCACGTAGCCGATGGAATAGGAGCCGCGTTGGTAGCCCATCAGCCTGAGTAGTCCCTCGGGAAGGGTGCGGGCGATCTCGGGCGGGCAAGCGAGATACTGGTTTTCCTCCTGCCGCAGCCACCCGAGCGAGTAGCCCACGTTCATCCCGATCCGGCTGGTCTCGGTGGTGTTGGCGCCCCCGCCGTGGAATATCGAGCCCGTGTATAAGAGCACCGAACCCTTGGACATGACCGCCGGGGAGGACAGCGCGAAGTCCACGTCGTCGGGATCGTCCTCCCACCGGTGGCTGCCCACCACCATCCGGGTCGCGCCCATCTCTTCGGTGAAATCGGTTACGGCCCACATGGTGGCGACTTCGGCTTCGAAGCCCCTCGGGAACTGGTAGCGATCGAACGACCACTGATCCCGATGAATCATCTGCGCCGGCTCACCGGGTCCGATGGTCACCAGCTGGGTCAGGTCGATCTGGAAAGTGCTGGCGTGGTCGCCCAACACGAGGTCGAGCGTGTCGATGATCGTCGGGTGGGTGATGAGTGAGCGAGAGCTCGGCGAACGGGCGATCAGGGCGCCGGTACGGCGAGTGGTTGGGCCCAGGAAGTCGGTGTTGCCTCCGCCGGTGGCATCGAGGTACGGCTCGAGCTCGGCCCGTATCTGATCCATCGTCTCGGGAGATGCGAGGTCGGCAATGACCACACACCCGTCTTCGTTGAGCACTTCCGCAATGTCTGCCGGCGAGGAATCCGAACCGACTGTCCGTACTGCTATTGGCATGGCGCGTACTATACAGGATGATATGCGGACATTCCAATTACTATCGGTCGGTTAATGGCCGGCTTTCATGACCAGTAGTGGAGGTGGAACGACAGATGCTCCCGTTTCGATTCGGCGTGTACGCCGCGGTCGCGCCAACCATGTCGGCCTGGCGGGACCAGGCCCGGAAGGCCGAGGATCTCGGTTACTCGACCCTGTACGTCTCCGACCACCTTGACGCCCAGTTCGGGCCCCTGGTAGCCACGACCGTGGCCGCCGAGGCGACCTCCACCCTGCACGTGGGGCCGTTCGTGTTGAACAACGACCTCCGCAACCCGGTGGTCCTGGCCAAGGAGATCGCCACGCTCGGCTTGGCGGCCGAAGGGCGGGTCGAGGTGGGTCTTGGCGCGGGCTCGCTCCGACAGCGATTACGACCAAACGGGGATCGAGTTCGACGAACTGGCTCTCCGGGTGGACCGACTGGCCGAGAGCCTCGCTGTCATGAAGAGGCTGTGGAGCTGACGGGGAGGCGACCTTCGCAGGGACGTACTACACGGTGCGCGGCGCCCACTGTGATCCTCGCCCGGCGTCGCCACCTCGCGTCATGGTCGGGGGTGGAAGCAAGCGACTGCTTACGCTCGCAGCCCGAGAGGCGGACACCGTCGGGATCAATACGAGCCTGGCGTTGGGCACGAAGCGCCGGCACGACGGTCCAGGCCACGCTCGATCGCTACGACCGCTGCCTGACCTGGATACGAGAAGCGGCGCCGGACCGATTCGACTCGATCGAGCTGCAGATCGTGGCCTTCGCCACCAGGATCGTCGCCAGCCGCCGCGCCGCCGCGCGCACCGCAACCATGCTCGGCCTTCCGGGTGAGGACGCGCTCGAGCTTCCGATCGTCCTGATCGGCAGCGTGGACGAATTGTGCGAGCGGCTTCTGAAGCGCCGCGAGAGGTGGGGCTTCACCAACATCGTGGTGCCGGCCGAGGCGATGGAGTCCTTCGCGCCAGTGGTCGCCCAGCTCGCGGGCACCTAGTCCTCGCGGCCGGCGACACCAGCCAGAAACTAAAAGTTGTCGGAATCGGTTGTAGTTCAGTCTATTGGTATGTAATCTCTTGCTTCAGAGTATGGCCAGTATCCACAGCCTCTGCGCGTGAGCGTCGGCTAAACCCCGATCTGGGGTGCTTCTAGCAGGAGGAGCCCATGTCGTTGGTGGCGCAGAAGGCAAAGATGCCACTTGGATGCCTGGAAACGATTGGCTGTCAACATCTTTCGTCCGGCAAGGGGCTCGCCCGATGATCGAAGTGGCCATCGTGGGGCTCGGCTCGTGGGGTCTGTGCGTCATGGAGCGGACGGTGAACCAGGCCCGGCGGACCGGCAATCCGGTGCGGCTGCACGTGATCGAACCCGCTCAACTCGGCGGCGGGGTTTACTCCGCCGAGCAACCGGACTTCCTGATTCTCAACAACGCGTGCGGCCAACTCTCGCTGTACGCCGCCCCCGACGGCGACGCCCCGCCGCCCTACGCCGTTGGCCTGCATCAGTGGGCGATGGTGAGCGGCTACCGCTGGGTGGGTTACGAATGCCGCATCGGCGCGGGTGGTGAGGCCATCCGGCCCACCGACTACCTGCCCCGGCGTCTGATGGGCGAGTACCTGGTCTGGTTCTACGACACGCTGGTCGACTACGCCCCGCCGAACCTCGAGATCGTGCGGCACTACGCGGCGGCCGTCGACATCTCCCCGGCGTTGGCGGGACGCGAGGCGGTGCTGCTGGACAACGACACCACCCTCACCGTCGACCATGTGGTGCTGACCTCGGGGCACACCTGGAACGACGAGCGCGTGGTCGACGGCGGCGTGCAGTATCTGCGCGCCTACCCGATCGAGGGACTCGACCAGAGCGCTCCGGCAGGATCATCGGTGGCCGTGGCCGGCATGGGCCTGGTCGGCTTCGATGTCCTGACCGCCCTCACCGTCGGACGAGGTGGAACCTTCGAGGACCGCGGCGACGGGTCCGACCGCCTGCGCTACGTTCCCTCCGGCCGAGAGCCGACCATCGTCCTCTACTCGCGCTCGGGCGCGCCTTACTGCGCCAAGTCGGCCACCGGCGTCGATCCCTACGGCCAGTACCAGCCGGTGGTGTGCACTCCCGAAGAGTTTGCGGCCCTGACCAATCCGGGCGGATCGCCGGTGCGGCGGCACGTGGACTTCCGCGCCGAGTTGCTGCCTCTGCTGTTCGCCGAGATGCAGGCGCGCTACTACCTACAGGCCGCCGCTGTTGGCCGGTGGGGACGCCGAGTCGACCGAGGTCCGCGCGGCCTTGCGGCAAGGCTGGGTCGACGGGCACTACGAGAAGGTCGTCGACAGTCTCGAACCGCGCTACGGCCGCTTTGATCCAACGGCCCAACTGTTCGCCGGTTCGGACCGCGACTACGCGTCGGCCGCCGACTACCAGGCCCAGGCCTACGACATGATCGAGGCCGACCTCACCGAGGCTTTGCACCCGGGAGGCAGCCCGGTCAAGGCGGCGCAGGAAGTGCTGCGCATCCTCCGGGACCAGCTGCGTTCGGTCATCGAGTTCGGTGGCCTGTCGCTCGACTCCTACGTCGAATTCCAGTCCAACGTCCGGGGTCGCATCAACCGGCTGGAGGCGGGCGTGCCGCCCATGCGCTCCCAGCAGTTGCTGGCGCTGATGGACGCCGGGGTGGTACGCATCCCGCTCGGCCCCAACCCGGAGGTCGCCGCAGGCCCCGACGGCATTCGGCTGAGCTCGACGGCTCTCGACGAGCCGACGTCCGTGACGGTCGACGGTGTAGTCCGCGGCTATCTCGACATGCCCTCGTTGGCGCGGTCCGGCTCGCCGTTGCTCAAACGTCTCTACGCCAAGGGACGGCTGACCCAGCTCAGTTACGGCAACACCCCGGTGGGCAGCGTGGCCATCAACGAGGCGTTCCACCCCTACGACTCCGAGGGCCGACTCCAGTCCAACCTCTCCGTGCTCGGCGTGCTCACCGAAGGGGTGCGCTACTTCACCCACTACCTGCCCTCGCCCCGCAGCCGCCTCCGGGCCGTCTACGACGCCCAGGACTGCGTCGAGTCTGTGATCGGTTGAGCCCATGACGGATACGGAAGCCACGACCGGACGGGTCGCTGCCATTGGTGGCGGTGGGTTATGGGCCGCGCTGCGTCCCCGTGATGCAGCTGGCCGAAGCCGCCACCGGCCTCTGCGACCTGCTGTGGATGATCGACACCTCCGTGCCGGGGATGGCCGAGATGGCCGATCTCCTCAACCGGTTCGGCGCCGTCGTCGACCTCAAGGGCTTGAGCGCCGAGCATGTGTTCAAGATCCTGGCCGACTGGGAGCCCGACGGCATGACCACCTACCTCGACGCCGGCATGGTCGAATTGGCCCGGGCCGCTGAGGATCTGGGAATCCCCTTCCACAGCCCGGCCACCGCCGCCGCCCTCACCGACAAGGCCCGCCAGCGCCGGACGCTGGCCGCCGCCGGCCTCGAGATGCCGTCCTGCCACCTCGTTCACCCCCACCAGTCCGGGACCGAGCTCTCGGCGGTGGAGGCCGAGTGGGGTGGCCCGCCGTCCTCAAGCCGCGCTCGGCCCAGGGCAGCCGCTACACCTTCCTGGTCCGCGACGAAGCCGAGCTCGAGCAAGCTGCTGCTCGCCCTCGGCCCGGGCCGTCCCGCCATGGTCCTCGAGGGTTACCTGCCCGACGATCCGGCCAGGGCCGGCGACCCTTACGCCGGTTACGTGTCGGTCGAGAGCGTGGTCGCCGACGGCGTCATCAGCCACCTGGCCCTGACCGGCCGCTTCCCACCGGCCGGAAACTTCCGCGAGACGGGGTTCTTCATCCCCGCCGCCCTCGACACCGAAAGCCGTTCGGCCGTACTGGATCTGGCCACCCGGGCCGTCCGCGCGCTCGGGGTACAAACCGGCTGCCTGCACACCGAGGTCAAGTTCACCCCCGACGGGCCCCGCATCATCGAGGTCAACGGGCGGGTGGGCGGCGGTGTGCCCGAGATGCTGCAGCGGGCCGCCGGCGTCAGCCTGCTCGACCTCACCCTGCGGGCGGCGCTGGGCGAGCCGGTGTTCGTCGACGGGCCCGTGCCCACCCACCGCATCGGCTATCGCTTCTTCCTCCAGCCGCCGACCGTCTCGGCCACGGTGACGGCCATCGACGGCATCAACGACTTCAGCGACCGCGACGAGGTGGACACGGTGAGCGTCCACCAGGCGCCGGGGGCCGCCCTCGACTGGCGCGACGGCTCCGGCAACCACATCGTGGCCGTGGTCGGCTCGACCGACGACGAGCAGCAGTTGCAGGCGGCCTATCGACTCCTGCACCAAGAGGTCACCGTGACCTACACCGACGTGAGGCATTGAGCGGTGGGCGTGCGAATGGCCGGGGCGCCGGATAGCGCCGAGGGATCCGCGCAATGGACCTGCGCTCTGGTCAACAACATGCCCGACGCCGCCTTCGGCGCCACCGAGCGACAGTTCGTGAGCCTGCTGGACGCCGGATCCGGGTCTCGAACTATCACGCTCACCCGCCACACCATGGCCGGGATCCCCAGAGGCGAGCGAGTCCGGGACCGCATCGCCGCCACCTACCGTCCCCTCGACGACATCATGTCGGACCCCCCGGACCTGCTGGTGGTGACTGGTTCCAACCCGATCGAGTCCACGCCTCGAGGAGGAGGCCTACTGGGCCGACCTGCACGGCCTGCTCAAGTGGGGAAGCGAAAACGTGCCGGCGATGATGCTGTCCTGCCTGTCGTCGCACGCCGCCCTGGCAGTCTTCGATGGCCTGGAACGGACCACCCTACCGGCCAAGTGCACCGGAGTCTTCGCCCAGGAGATCGACCCGAACCATCCCCTGGCGGCCAGGTTTCACAGTCCGGTGCTGCTGCCCCACTCGCGGCTCAACACCGTGCCCGTCGAGGCGATGCACGACGCCGGCTACGAGGTGCTCCTGCAGTCGAAGGAGGTGGGGTGGAGCGTGGCCACCAAGACCGTTGGCCGGTCCGAACGTCGTGCTGGTGCAGTCCCACCCGGAGTACGACCCGTCCAGCCTGGTGCGCGAATATGCCCGGGACCTACGGCGCTACGTTGACCGCGAGCGAGACGAATTGCCCTGCCTGCCAAAGGATTGCGTGATCGGCACGGGACTGGGACCGGCTCCGCCTGCTGCACGTGCGGGTGATGGGCGGCGAGCGCGACCCCGCCTTGGTGGCCGCCTTCCCCTTCGACGAACTCGGCGCCCGCGCCCCCTGGCCGTGGCAGGGCGCGGCCCAGCGGCTGTACGCCAACCTGTTGGCCACCATCCCGAAGAGGAGCGCCTGAATCCCATGCACGACGAGACCATCGCCATCCACGGTGGCTACACATCCGACGGGACGCGGGCCGTGGCCGTGCCCATCTATCAGACCGTCGCCCACGACTTCATCAACGCCGAGCACGCGGGCGCCGTGCTCGACATGGAGACGCCCGGCTTCCACTACAACCGGCTGAACAACCCGACGTTAGACGTTCTGGAACAACGCATTTGCGCCCTGGAGGGCGGGACGGCCGCCCTGGTGGTGGCCTCGGGCATGGCCGCCGTCAGCTACGCGATCCTGACCGTGGCCAGCGCCGGCTCGAACATCGTGGTGGCCCCGCAGCTCTACGGCGCGACCTTCACCTACTTCGCCCACGTGCTGCCCACGCTGGGCATCGAGGCCCGCTTCGCCGCCGACGACCGAGCCGAGTCGATCGCTCCCCTGATCGACGAGAACACCCGCGCCGTCTTCTGCGAAACGATCGGCAACCCGGCCGGCAACATCGTCGACCTCGAGGCCGTCGCCGCCGTGGCCCACGCCGCAAGGCGTGCCGCTGATCGTCGACAACACGGTGGCCACGCCGCTCATGCTCAAGCCCTTCGAGCACGGGGCCGATGTGGTCGTCCACTCGCTGACCAAGTTCGTCGGCGGACACGGCACCACCCTGGGCGGCGCGATCGTCGACGGCGGCCGGTTCCCGTGGGCCGACCACCCCGACCGCTTCCCGATGTTCAACCAGCCCGAGCCCGCGTTCCACGGCGTCGTCTTCGCCCGCGACTTCCCCGAGCGGCCCTTCACCGTGCGGGCCCGCTCCACCCAGCTGCGCAACAGCGGCGCGACCCTCTCCCCCTTCAACGCCTTCATGCTGCTGCAGGGCCTCGAGACGATGGCCCTACGGCTCGAGCGCCACGAGTCCAACGCCCGGGCGGTGGCCGACTACCTGGCCGCCGATGCCCGGGTGGCGTGGGTGAGCTATGCCGGATTCCCCGAGCACCCCTACCACCACCTGGTCGACCGCTACCTGCACGGGCGGGTGCCGTCGATCATCACGTTCGGGGTCGAGGGCGGCTACGACGCGGGGCTGGCGTTCTTCGATGCACTCCAGCTCATCAAGCGGCTGCTCAACCTCGGGGACGCCAAGACCCTGGCCATCCACCCGGCCTCGACCACCCACCGCCAGCTGTCCGGCGAGGAGTTGGCGAAGGCCGGTATCCGCCCGGAGACGCATCCGCCTGTCGATCGGGATCGAGCACATCGAGGACATCATCGACGACATCGACCAGGCCCTGGCCAAAGCCACGACCGGCCTGGCCGGCTGAGCCCAACGTGCCCACCCTGACAGAAAGCCTGACTTACCGCGGCGTGCTCGACGCGGTGCTGGACCACGCCGAGCAAGCCCCCGATCTGCCGGCGGTCAAGGACCTCGACCGCGTGCTGACCCGCGGCGAATTGCGCACCGCGGCCGGAAGAGTGGCCGCCGGCCTGCGGCATCAAGGGGTTCAGCCCGGCGACCGGGTTGCCCTCCTGATCGCCAATTCGGTGGATTTCGTGGTGGCTGCGCTGGGCTGTCTGTGGGCGGGGGCCACGTTCGTTCCGCTGGCGATCACCGATCCGGATCTGCGTCGCGCGCAGATCGTGGAAGACTGCCGGCCCGCATTGGTGATCACGGCAGGCTCGGAGCAGGCGGTGCCATCGGGACTTCCCGCGGGCACCGCGTGGGCTTCGCTGTCGGCGCTGAGCGAGACGGAAGAGCCCACGCCGGCACCGGTAAGTGGTCCGATCTCCTATGTCATCTACACCTCGGGGACCACCGGCAAGCCCAAGGGCGTGCAGATTCCACCGGCGGCCTTTCACGCTGCGGCCGAATCATGCGCCGACGCAATGGGACTCACAGCGGACGACCGCTACCTGTGTGTTTCGCCCGTGCACTTCGACGGGTCCTTCTCCGCCATCTTTCCTCCGCTGGTGCGCGGCATCCCGCTCGTCATCCCCGACCGGGAAGCGCTGTTGTTCCCGCGCCGATTTTTCTCGATCGTCGCCAACGAGGGAATCACCGCGACCAGCTTTTCTCCCAGCTACCTTCGGCTACTCCGATCCAGCGGCCGGCTGGGCCGGCTGGCTGACACCCCGCTGCGAGTGATGGCACTGGGCGGCGAAGCGCCGTCCATCGCGGACATCAAGGCGGTATGGGCCAGCAGTCCGGAACTGCGAGTAGTGAACCGGTACGGCCCGACCGAGACGACCATCGCCGTTGCTCATCTGGAACTGGCGCCGGAGTTGCTCGACGCGGGGATGGTGCCACTCGGCCGTCCGCACTCCGGGAGCTCTTTCCACCTCGTCGACGAGGACGGGGCAACGGTGGATCGCTCTGGACTGGTCGGCGAGCTGTACATCGCCGGGCAGCAGCTGATGGCCGGATACCTCAACGACCCGGAACAGAGCGCACGCGCGCTGCGCGAGGACGTCGTCCCGGGAACCACCGTCTACCGCACCGGTGACCTCGCCTACCTGGACGATCGCGGCAACTACGTGTACGTCGGGCGTTCGGACCGCGTCATCAAGCGCCACGGCGTGCGGATGTCGCTGGTCGAGGTGACCGAGGCGCTCAACGGCATCGACGAGGTCGTATCCGCGGCATGCACCACCTTCGATCGGGAGGGCAGCCTGGGCGTCGTCGCATTTGTGGTGCCCGACGGCGAGCTCACCCCGCTCGCCGTCCGCCAGGCCGCCGGCAAACGGCTTCCCGAGACGATGCTGCCCGATCACATCGTCGTCGTGACCGACTTGCCGCTGACGTCGTCCAGCAAGGTCGACGAGCGGCGTCTGCTCAGAGAGGCCGGCTTGTCGCCGGCGCACCAAGCAGCCTGAAGCATCAGGCTTTTGAAAGGAACATCACGTTGACGATCACAACCGAAGTGACGGCGGATAGCCACTACAAAGAGCTGGTCCGGCGTCAACGCGCCGAATTGCAGGATGCGTACATGAAGGGGGTGCGCCGACTGCGTTGGGACGCAGAGCGTCTCGCCGCAGAACGCCAGCGGCGTCTTCGGGAGCTGCTGGTGCATGCCGCCGCCCATTCGCCGTTCTGGAAGGAACGACTGGCCGGCCACGATCTCGCCAACTTCACCGAGGCCGATCTGCCGTCGCTGCCGGTCCTGAGCAAGACCGAGATGATGGCCGAGTTCGACCGGCTGGTCACGGTCCCCGGGCTGACGCTCGACCGGGTCCGCCAGCACGTCGACCAGTTGAGCGGAGACGGCTACCTGGACGACCAGTACCGGGCGATCATCACGTCCGGGCATACCGAAAGACCGTCGTACCACCTGTACGGCTGGGACTCGTTCATCACCTTCGTGGTGCAGGGCTCGCGCTGGACGGGGCGACGGGGCGAGGACCCGGACGCGGTACTGGCGCAGTGCTTCAGCGGCAGTCCCAAACATGAGTCGGGGATCTTTTACGCCTTCAGCACCTTCGAGAGCGGCGGACCGACATCGCACTGCTTCGACGCCACGCTCCCCCTGGACAAGATTGTCGACGGACTCAACAACGCCAGTCCCGCGGTGACGGCTCTCCAAGCCTGGCCGAGCCTGATCTGGGAGCTGGCGCAAAAGGCGAAAGAAGGACGGCTCAAGATCAAACCGACCTGGGTCAGCGTCGCGGGAGAGCTCTGCACCGAGCCCGTGCGGGAAGCGGTTCGGTCCGCATGGGGGATCGAGGCGTCGGAGTTCTGGGGCTGCTCAGAGGGCACCTATGCCTTTCCCTGCGGCGTCGGAGAAGGCATGCACGTTGCCGACGATCTGGTGATCCTCGAACCGGCGGACGCCGACGGCAACGTCGTCCCCTATGGCCAACCCGCGGAGCGAATGCTGCTGACTAACCTGTTCAACCTGGAGCAGCCGCTGATCCGCTACGACATGGCGGACGCGGTGACGATGACCGACGAGCCCTGCCCATGCGGTAGTGGACATCGCCGCATCCTCTCCGTCAACGGTCGGATCAACGGCAACTTCGAGTACCGCTTCGCGCGGGTGCCCCGGGCGGCCCTGGAGCAGACCGTCGTGGCCACCCCCGGCGTTGTCAACTTCCTGGTGGGTAAGACGCCGGGCGGTGTCACCGTGTCCGTGGTGACCGACGGTTCGGCCGACCTCCCGCTGCTGCAGACGAAACTGATCGACGTGCTCCGTCAGTACGACGGGCCGGAGTCGGACGTCATTGTGCGCAGGGTTGATTCGATCGAACGACTGTCCAGGGGTAAGTGCAGGCAATTCGACGGCAGATGATCTGACGAGGTGCTTGCGCGGTGCGCCCGAAGGGATTCGAACCCCTAGCGATTTCCTGCAAAAACAGAGTGTGAGTTTTCCGCGTCTAAAAAGTGCAGCTCAAGGGGGCGGCTGGTTCACACCCGGCGCGCCTTCTCGCACTAATTTGAGCCAGTTTCAAGGAGTTTGTTCCCAATTGATCCGGTGTGATCGCGTACAGACTGGCTACGGGGCCTCGATCTCCCCCGACAGGTCAGCCTCCAGACCGAAGATTCGCAATTGCGGCCCATTGCTGGCGGCCCAGATCGGTAGCGTCGGGTGCGGTGTTGTATTTTCCGCCACGCCATCGAGATACACGACGTAATCTCCGGCCTGCGTCGATCTGAGCGCGACCTCGCCGTTCTGTGTTCCGACCAGCCACCCCGGCTGCTCGGGCGGGGAGTGGTCACCGCCCCCAGGGACCTCGTAGGTAGTCGCTGTGCCTTCCCGCACGACATACAGCGCTCCGTCGGGTGAGAACTGAACACGCTCCACTGGCTCGCCCGGATCTTTGAGCACGTGTCGTCCGGTCGCCACCTCGATCACATTAAGCGCCCCGGAGGCGGTAGCAATTGCTAGGTTTGCGCCATCAGAGTCCAAGGCGAGCGCTGCAGCACGATCGTTCGCGTCCTCGCCGATGCGCCAACGGAATCTTCTCTCGCCAGTCTCAAGATCGAAGACGAACACGATCGCGCCCGCCTCCTCCGGCTCCCTCGCCCGATAGGTGACCAACCTGCCGCCTTTCATCACCGACATCGTGGGAGCAATCCACCTGGAACACGCGAACCTCCGCTGATCGGCCGAAAATGCGCCCGTCAACGTCCCGGCACCGGCGTTGAGCTCAAACACCATGTTGCCGGTTTCGACGTTCCACGCCGTGATGCGGTTGAGGTGCGTAGCGAGCAGACGGCGGGCGTCGAGGACCAAATGCACTTCAGAAGTCGCGCCTGCGGAGAACGACCAGATCTTCGTCAGGCCGCGCCAGAGATCGATGGTTCCATCGCTTGAGCCGCTCGCGATCAGGCCGTTGTTGTGCTTCGACAATGAACGCACCCGATAACCGTTTCCTCGAAGCCGGGTGAGCAGGCTTCCGGTGGCAGTGCCCCACACTCCTACTGTTCCGTCGTTCGAAGCGGTGAACAGATGAAATCCGTCCGCGGAGAACTCGATGTCGTTGATCCTGCCAGTGTGGCCCAGCTGTTCAGCCGGCCGATGCGAGCTCCCCATCGACCAGCGGCGAACGGTCCCATCGGAGCAAGCAGTGAGCACCTCGTGATTCACGACGGCAACGCCCAGGAGCGCGGATGTGTGGCGCACGGGAGTTCCCAGCGGCTCGGCCCGACGACGAGTCCCAAAGTCGCACGGTGCCGTCCGTTGAGCAGCTTGCGGAGAGTTCTCGCGTCACTCAGGAAGGTCGCACCCGTGACTAGCCCCAGATGCCCGGACAGAACCATGCGCGGCTCGAATGTGACCATGTCCCATAGTCGGACGGTGCCATCGTTGCTGGCGCTCAACAGCATGCGCCCTCGGCGAGAGCTCAAGCGCCACAACCCAGTCTCATACCAGCCAAGGTTGCAATCAGCTCGCCCGCGCCAGGATCCCGAACCACACTCGCTGATCCCCCGGCACTGGCAAGCCGCGATCCGTCAGGGGAGAACACGACCGCGGTTATGCAGTCCTCAAGGTCGGCGCGCCGCTGCGCGAAGAACTCTTGTTGTTCGCGTGGTCCGAGGTAGCGGGTCGACCGATCCGATATCGGAGGCACATCGTCGAAGCTGTTGTACACTACTACATCGAGGTCCAGCTCTTCGGCGTCGGAGAAGCTCGGAGCGTAGCGACGCCGATTAGCACGCTCACGGTCGCCGATAGTCTCCTCCTCGCCTCTTCGCGCGTCGATGACACGCACCAAGCCGAGGTTGTCGCCGACCGCGACGTTTGAGCATCGGGGGAGAACGCCACCGCGTAGCGCTTGCATCCGATCGCGTACGTGCTGGATTCGCGGCCCTCGGCCGCGTCCGAGATCATCAGTCGCCATTGTCAATGGCGGCAGCGAGCTTCTCGCCGCTTGGTGAAGAGACGTCGCCCACTACGCCACGGCTCTCGTCGACCGTAGCCGCCTTGCCGGGTCCTTCAGTTGGCCTGTTCCCGCGACCAGTCGATCGATCGGCTCGCTCGAAACTCAGTCCCAGATCCTGGCCGTCCCGTCAATGCCGCCACTCGCGATCACCTTGCCATCGCGTGATACCGCTACGTATACGACAGCGCCTTCATGACCGCCGAGGACAGCCTCCAGTGGCGAGTCAAGCGACAACGCAGGGGCCGCGTTTCGCGTAGCCATCGTCGCGGCTGTCGATCGCTGCGCCACTGCTCAAGCGCGTCTCGCACCGGAGAGCTGTCCAGGTACGCTCTTACCAGACGCACACGTTCCGTGAGCGTTGTAAGAGGCCTCTGGAGTCTGGCCACGAAGTGCTGCGTGCGTCGCAACGCAATCCCAACGCCTGCGCGACAGTGTTGATGATCCCGAGCACGCGAGTTGCAAGGCAACCCGGTCGTGGGCGTCGAAGTCCCCTGCGAGATCAATCCCGGCCTGCGCTGCCTCGGCTTCCAGGAAGGCCGTAGCGGTCGCAGCGTTGCGAACCGCTCAAGCTCGCCCGCCTCGGCAAGGTGTCGCGCCGGGTGTGCGAGCACGAACCGATCTGACAAGCCGTGCTCGAAGTCAGCCCATACCGACGATGCATCGCTTTATGCCAGCGACTATATCTAGCCTATAACGTGCGCTGCCTGCGTGAACAGCCAGTCCCGCAGCGACTGAGAAACCTGTAGTGATCGCCTCATCGCGAAGTACGCGCACACGCTCTAGCTCCCGCTCTCTCATCTCCACTTTATTTGAACACGCCAGCGCTCCAGGTGAGCTTTCACACTGCGCACAGCACCTTGAGCAGCACCGCAGCAGTGAACGCTTCTCTCAACTCTGCGAACAGCTATAGTCAGCAACCGCGCAACATCTTCTACGCATCTAGCGCGCCATCGCGATCGCGCGACAGCCTGGCCGCGTGCAAGAAATTACCCGCCGCGTCGTCCACCAGCACCGCCGCGAGACTCTCCGCCGCCACACGATTGACGCGAGCCGCTGCGCGGCGCCGCTCAGCAAGCTTAGCGAGACTAACTTACGATGTCCTCTCTATTCTCTACACGGTCCGCGTCGATGCCACGCGACGATAGCGCGCAAACATCTCGAGTAACTCCGCTCGCAGCGGCTTGACATCAGCAGCCTGACCCACCGCGCAGGTCCTCAAAGCGCTCGCGCAGCACCCTCGCATGCCCGTCCCTGTTGCTCCAGCCCTCGTCGAGCGCGTCTATGACCAACAGCGCTGGCCCATCTAGCTTTACTGCATGCAGCGGCTCAGCTACCAGACGCCGGAACAGCACGCCGCGCTCGCTGGCCAGCGCGTCGTGTAGATCAGTCCGCTGCAGCACGTCGTTGCACGCAGAGAACTGCGTCGCGAGCTGCGCGGCAATTAGCACACAAACCGGCGAGATCTAGCCAATCGCCAAGTGTGCGTTGGCAAAAGTGGTAGGCAGCTACCGCGGGGTGACGAGCGACCACTGAGGCTAAGAACGCGCTCTTCCCGCTGCCGGGATCACCTACCAGGAAGTACAGCCGGCCCTCGCCATCGTCATTCAGCCACGAGGCCAGCTCGCCGTCCAGCCATTGTCGGCCGGCGAAGTCCCGTGCCAGACGCGCCACGTCCGGCCCGAAGTCCATCGGCCCTAGCTGACCGAACACGTGCGCGTGAAGGCCGTCGATCTCAACACCAGGCTTGTGCAGCTCGTCTGTGAGCCGCTCCAGCAGCTCGGTGTATACGTCCTGACGTTCCCAGTCCTGGAAGTCGATCCAATCCAGCCGGTAGATCCTTAACGGTGGCCGGCACACGACCGCCATTGCAGGCACGATCCGCCGCCCCTCCGAGCGCGCGAACGAGATCTCATCCAGGCAGACGCCGTCTGGTCGCCGAACCGCGTGCTGGGTGAGCAGAGCAACAACCACATCGGCGGCCAGAATGCTTTGCTCGATGCGCTCCTCCCACTCGCGGCCGGCTCGGAGCTCGAACTCGTCAAGCCACACATCGAACCCACGGTCGGTCAGGTCGCGGCGCAGCTCGCGCGCCAGCTCCGCGTCGTCGGCGCAACCGTAGCTGATCATCACCCGCACGCTGCGGTCGGATGAACCCCAACGGTGTGGACTTGCCCGCCCTCCGGGCTTGTCACAGCGATTGCGTCGCCCTGCCTGCCGCCGCCGTCGTCTGCCTCGAGGTCCACGACGAGGCGCTCCACGGCCGAGGCATACTGCTGTGGGTCTCGCCAGTGTTGCAGGTCAAGCCAGTTCAAACTGTAGATTGCCAGCGGAGGACGGCACAGCTCAACCATCGCCGGCACAATCCGCTTGCCGATCGAGACGGCCTCGGCAATGTCATCAAGGCAAGAGCCGTTCGGTTTGTCCACCGCGCCCGGCGTCAAAAAGACGATCACCACGTCGCAGTCGGCGAGCGCCTCGATAAAATCGGATCCTCGAGGACCCGCCAGGCAGACACCAGCCACTTCACGAACCAAATAGCCCCTTGATCGCAGGTCATCGGCGAGCCTCCTCGCCAGCTCGCCCGCATCGACGGCGTCAAACAGTATCAGCACTCAGCTGCCAATCTAGTGATCGTCCGAATCTGATTTGCCCACGCTAGTCATCGCCCCTTGCTGCACCCCGATGCGCCGTCGCAGTCAGCAGCATCCTAGCTACAGCGTGCGCCCCCGCGGTCGCGTTACTTGATCAGCGCATTGCCCGCCTGACTGAGGACGGCCGGTAATTTCGCATCCCTGATTGCTACAGCTACTACCCGGATCAAGTTCATCGAACCAGGCGTCGAGGCGGGTCGGGCGATCATCGCCCGTTGGCGTCGTAGGCGACCCGCAATCCGTGGCATCACGGTAATACCGTTTCAGCGGCGCGCGTCCCCGGGCCCCACAGACGCCCCTGTGCAGCGCTTGATGGCGTTGGCCATCGTGGTGTCGGGCAGCACAACCACGCGAAATGGAATTCGTTCGTCTGCTGCTGCCTGTGACCGCACAAGCGTCACGTGATCCACCAAGGAATAGCAATTGGCGCTGTCATTGGATCGCCCCGCCGATGGCAGGGTAAGCATCGTCATGATCGCCGACATCTCCGTGGCGTCTACGAGGTGTGAAGGGCCTTATCCGCCGGGAAACCGCCACGTGTAGCCGAAAGACCCGCCGCTGCGGGCGCAGCCACGATAAGCGCCGGCGGGAGCGTGGAGCGGGTGTCGGCCAGCAGGCAAACAACACAGTTGCTCGCAGACCCTGTATCCGAACCAAGCGACATGCACAAGTCCACTAACAAGGGACCCAGCCGAAACGGCGATTGCTCCCAGTCCTCCGGGCCGAGTTCGAACGGAAGCTCGAACGCCGAGCCTTCCGCTGTTGGCACCGGAAACTCAAGGTGCGACAGCGCCGTCGTGTAACCCACGCGGGTGACCCGCAGCATGAGGCCGCCGGGCGCCTCTGATGGAATCTGATTCGAACAGTGCCCTGGAATAGCACTTCACCGCCAGCGGTTCGGTCTTCCTTCAGTTGCAGGTCTCGCACTTCTGCAATGTGCGGCCGCATGTCAGCGGCGTCCAGGGAGACCCGATCTACGAGCATGCCGTCGGCCATGAAGCTAGCCGCCACGGCCTGCTCTGTCGTCATTGGCAGTGCGAACACGCCAGCCGAACAGCTAAACGCGTAGTACGCGGTAGAAGTCGCAGTCCGCTTGGCGCCTATCTTGAGCGTAAAGTCCTCGCGAGCCCGCGCGATGTCGTCGATCATCTCAATGAGCTTGGCTACCGACGGCGAATTAGGGCCGCCTGATAACACTGAACCGAGCCATCGCGCCAAACCGACATTGAACTCGTTGGTTTGCGGAGCGTGCACCGTGAGCCCCCTTAATCGTCCTGTGACTCAGTCCACAGCGGCGCGGCCACCGTGCTCACTCGGGCCTCGGCGAGTCGCGCACTTTCGGCGCGGCCCCTCGGGGATCGGCGGCTGCGATCTAACAGGACTACGCGCTCGATCGGACGGGTGAATACGCCGATACCACGACCGCCGCGCCGGGCGCGTTGCCTTCGACCGGTGGCGCGTCGGCAAGTCATGGATGCTACCTCTGCTCAAATAGACGATGGTTACGTAATAACGCTTCTCGAGTTCGCCAGCAAGCACACTACGCCCGAACCGCAAATCCACAACCGGACCGCAACGCGTCCAACCTTTGCCAAGTAACTATTTTATCGGCTTTATCGGCAGGAGAGACCTCATTGCCGACACGCACCCGATACGTCGGCAGCAGGCGCCCGCTCCCTCGGCCCGCGTTGCGCATCACTTGACCCCAGTCTGACATAGGCCGAAATTTCACTGTGCTGCAATGTCTTTCGAAGGGCCTTCACGTGCGCAAACTCACTCAGGCAGTCTTCGCTCTACTCGGCCAATCCTAAACCGTCTGGAACAACGTCGTGACAACGTCCGCCCCCAAGTCGTGGCTAAAGGGCTTGTCTACCGTTTGCTGAGACGTGTCTAAACATGCGGACTCTGCACTCGCAGCCCGACGCCTTGCTGACGGCGCGCAGAGTTTGGCACGAGTGGTGACAATCCGCGACAACTTGTCCGGCGCTTGATACCTAGGGAAGGCATTTGCGCTGCTAGATCTGTGCGCCCGAAGGGATTCGAACTCCCAACCTTCTGATCCGTAGTCAGATGCTCTATCCGTTGAGCTACGGGCGCGTGTATTCAGTTACTTCGGTGGCGGAGGCGAGAGGATTTGAACCTCCGGTCCCCTGTAAGGGGGACAACTCATTAGCAGTGAGTCCCATTCGGCCACTCTGGCACGCCTCCTTGGACCGTCTGAGGGTACCGGACCCAAACTGGCTCCCGGAACCGCCGCGGAGCACAGCGTACACAGGCCGGACATATGCTGTCGAAATGACTGCTCGCCTGCGCCCCGAAATGGCGGAGCTGCCTGCCTACGTCCCCGGCAAGACGGTCCCGGGCGCGATCAAACTGGCCAGCAACGAGACCGTATACGGCCCACTGCCCAGCGTCCGCGCCGCCATCGAGCAAGCAACCGACGGCATCAACCGGTATCCGGACAACGGCTGCGTCGAGCTCAAATCGGCGTTGGCCAAGCATCTGAATTCGGGCCGGGTCGGCAGCGCCGGCGGCTGGGGACCCGAGCACATCGCCGTCGGTTGCGGATCGGTGAGCCTGTGCCAGCAGCTCATCCAGATCACGTCGACCGCGGGCGACGAGGTGATGTTCGGCTGGCGCAGCTTCGAGATCTACCCGCTGCAGGTCCGACTGGCCGGCGCCACCGCCGTCCAGATCCCGCTTACCGACCACACTTTCGACCTTGACGCGATGTTGGCCGCGGTCACCGACCGGACCCGGCTGATCTTCGTCTGCAACCCCAACAACCCGACGTCGACGGTGGTGGATCCGGATGCGCTGGCCCGGTTCGTCGAGAAGGTGCCGTCGCACATCGTGATTGCGATCGACGAGGCCTACGTTGAATACATTCGCGACGGCCTGCTGCCGGACAGTCTTACCCTGGTGCGTGAGCACAGCAATGTCATTGTGCTGCGGACGTTTTCGAAGGCGTACGGCCTGGCCGGATTGCGGGTGGGGTACGCGGCCGGACACCCGGAACTGATCACGACGCTGGACAAGGCCTACGTGCCATTCACGTTGACCAGCATCACGCAGGCCGCGGCGATCGCCTCGCTGGATGCCGCCGACGAACTGCTGGCCCGGACCGACGCGGTGGTCGCCGAGCGGGCAAGGGTGGGCGATGCGTTGCGTGGCGCCGGGTTCACCCTGCCGTCGTCCCAGACGAATTTCGTGTGGCTGCCTCTTGGGTCGCGCACACTGGACTTCGTGGAGCAGGCCGCGCGCGCACACATCGTGGTCCGGCCGTACGGCAGCGACGGTGTCCGCGTGAGTATCGGTGCGCCGGAAGAGAACGACGCATTGCTGAAATTCGCCGAGAACTGGATCTAGAGGAGACCGCGATGAGTGACGAACTGGCCCGCAAGAAGTTCACCGAGTTCAAAGAACGCACTGTCGCGATCGACGATGCCGAGTTGGACGACTACTGGGCGAGCCTGCCGCCGGCCAGCGTCGACGGGATGCTCGGCGAGTGGAAAGGTGGCGAGTTCGTCACCGGCCACCTGATGAACGGTCAGCTGGAGAAGTCACGGTGGTTCGGCAAGACGTTCAACTCGCCCACCGATGTGCAGCCGCTGGTCTGTCTCGACGACGACGGCAACCGCTTCTCCAACGTCAAGATGGGCAAAGGCGAAGCGAGCCTATGGCTGGAGGAATTCCGCGGCGAGTTCACCGCGACCATGGTCTACGACGGCCAGCCGGTGCACGACCACTTCAAGCAGGTCGACGACCAGGCGGTGATGGGGATCATGAACGGCAAGGGCGTGATCGATAACGGCCGCTACTTCTACTTCTATCTGGAGCGCGTCTAGTCCAGTGCGTCTCTAGCCACGCGCGTCTCTAGCCCCGCGCGGCCGGATCGCGGCCGGTGAAAGCGATCAGCCGGTCGAAAGCCGGTGCATGCTCGTCGATTTCGACGGGGGCGCCGAAATCTCCGTTCGCGCGACGCTCCGGAGTGATGAGCTTCTCCGCAATTTCCAACACGTAGTTCGCCAGCGAATCGGGGACGTCGGCCGGGATCCCGGTAGCCGCGGCGTAGTCCCACCCGTGCACGAGCAAGCCGAATGACAGAACGCCGGCCAATGTCCTGACCGGCGTCTCTTTACCGCGCCAGGTGACCGCGCCCTCCAGGCCGTGACGACGATGGAATGCGTCCAGAGTCGGCCGGCCGACGGCGATGAGCTGACGCTCGACGGTGTCGTCCGCATCGTGCGGCGGGAGGTCGGCGTCCAAGGCAGCGCCGACCGACGTGATCGTGTCAACCAGGTGCTCGGTCAGTTGGGCGACGTCGAATCCCTCACTGGGAGTAGGCCGCGAGAGGTCGTCGCGCGAAATCGGATGGACGATGTGCTGCAGCACACCCAACACCGCTTCGGCCGCGCGCAACTCGTCGGCGGGAGGTGAATCGGGTCCGGGGCGCAGGTCGGAAGGCATGCCGTCCACGGTACGGTCTCGCCATGGGTGAGCCGTACGAATCAGTGACCGTTGAGCACAAAGACCACGTCGCGCAGGTGACGCTGATCGGTCCCGGCAAGGGCAACGCGCTGGGCCCGGCCTTCTGGTCGGAGATGCCGCAGGTATTTGCGGCGCTGGACGCGGACCATGACGTGCGGGCGATCGTGCTCACCGGTTCGGGCAGCAATTTCAGCTACGGCTTGGACGTGCCGGCGATGGGCGGGACCCTGGCCCCCGTGCTGGCCGGCGGCGAATCGGCTCGCCCCCGCGCCGACTTCCACCTCGAGGTGCTGCGCATGCAGGAGGCGATCAACGCGGTCGCCGACTGCCGCACGCCCACGATCGCGTCGGTGCACGGTTGGTGCATCGGCGGCGGCGTCGATCTGATTTCGGCGGTCGATGTCCGGTATGCCAGTGCCGACGCGAAGTTCTCGGTCCGCGAGGTCAAGTTGGCGATGGTCGCCGACATGGGAAGCCTCGCCCGGCTGCCACTGATCCTGTCCGACGGGCACCTACGGGAACTCACCCTTACCGGCAAGAACATCGACGCCGCGCGCGCCGAGAAGATCGGACTGGTCAACGATGTCTTCGCCGACGCCGACGCCTCCCTGGCGGCCGCCCATGCCACCGCCACTGAGATCGCCGACAACCCGCCGCTGACGGTCCGTGGTGTCAAGGATGTCCTTGACCAGCAACGGATTTCGCAGGTATCGGCGAGCCTGCGCTACGTAGCGGCCTGGAATGCGGCGTTTCTGCCGTCGAAGGATCTGTCCGAGGGAATCCAGGCGACCTTCGCCAAGCGCCCGCCGAAGTTCACCGGCGACTGACCCGGTTCGGCCCGCCGTCAGCGGGTAACCGTGCGGAATGGCTACTTATCGAGTACTCAATCCGCACGGTGACGTCGTCGACACCAAAGACATCGAGAGCGCCGGAGACGCGCATGCCTGGTTCGTCGACTCCAAAGCCGACAACTCCGAACTCGGCTGGCGGATGGAAGTCGAAACCGACGGCAACTGGCGGTTCTTCGACGACACCGAAGGGGACCGGGCCTGACAGTTTGACCTTCCGGTTCGTGGGAACCGCTTCGACATGGATTCTGAACGCTTACGACCGCTCGCGGACCGTTCGCATCGGTCTATTTCGAGGATCATCGGTGAGGTCGGCGAAGAGACGGCGGTCGCCGACGAGGACCTCGCCACGGTCGCACCGACGGCAGATGTGCTGTCCGAGCAGGGCGCAGCGCCGACTTTGCACTGACCGCTACGCACCGCGGAGCCTGGCCACATCGCACCCACGGCGGCAATCGAACGCTTATGCTGGTGAATTGCAACGCCCGGGGGCTCAACAGTGGAGGGTCAAATTGCCTTGCGACCCCTTCGAAATGGCAATGGTTCACCGCGGCTTCAGTTCGAAGTTTCACGATGCGACTGGGCTCGTCCGAAGCGTCGCTCCCCATGACCGCAAACGCGCCAGAATCATCGGCAAGCACATCAACTTCATGTTGACGGCGCTGCACCATCATCATCGAGCCGAGGACAGATATGTCTTGCCGAAGTTATTGGCTCGTGAACCACGCCTAGGCGCCGAAATAGGCCGAATGGAGCACGCGCACCGACTTATCGATCACAGCTGCGATCGAGTCAGGTCGACCACGGCCAAGTGGGCGAGGACTGGCGATGCCCCGCTGGCACACGATCTTGTGCCACTCGTCCAGCAGTTCGCGGGCTTGGTCGACGAGCACTTCGACGACGAAGAGGCCGTTGTCGTCCCACTCCTCGCCCAGTACCTCGAGCCGAACGAGTGGCGCAAATTCCTGGCGCATGGATCGGCGTTCGTGAGAGCACACCCGAAGCGGGGACTTGTGTTGGGCGCCATCGTGCTTGACGGCGAGCCCGAGGAGACGCGACAGCGTTTCCTCGGCAATATCCCGCTGTTCGCTCGAACGGCGTTCAACATGTTCGGCGAAAAGCTATACGCGGGCTACGTGTCGCAGGTGTACGGACCGAAGTAGCGCCCCGCTCGGCCGTCGACTTCTTACGGCTCGTCGTCGTCTGCGCGTAGGAGTTTTTCGGGGTGGTGGTAGGTGTTGATGCGGGGTTGGCCGTGGTCGAGGTGTGGGGGTGGGATCCATTCGGTTTCGTAGCGGTGGTTTTTGCGGGTGGTCCAGCCTTGGTCGGCGAGGTCGTGGTTAGGTCCGCAGGCCGAAGGTCAGGGTGTTGATGTCGGTGACGGGGTTGGTGGCGTAGGGGTCGCAGTGGTGGACTTCGCACAGGTAGCCGGGCATGGTGCAGCCGGGGAAGGTGCAGCCACGGTCCCTGGCGTACAACACAATTCGTTGGGCGGGTGAGGCCAGGCGTTTGGTGTGATAGAGCGCCAACGCTTTGCCTTTGTCGAAGATCGCCAGGTAGTGGTGGGCGTGGGAGCCGAGTCGGATCACATCCGACATCGGCAGCAGGGTGCCCCCGCCGGTCAGCCCGCGGCCGGCGCCGGCCTCGAGTTCTTGCAGCGTGGTGGTGACGATGATCGATGCCGGTAGGCCGTTGTGCTGGCCGAGGTCACCGGAGGCCAGTAGCGCGCGTCCGGCGGCGAGCGAGCGCGTCGTGGTTGCGTTGGGCCGCGGTGCGGGTGTCGTTTTGGATGGCGGCTTGGGACGGGGTGCCGCTGAGGCACGGTTCGTCGTCGGCGGGGTTGCACATGCCGGGTGCGGCCAGTTTCGCCAACACCGCATCCCAGGTGGCCCGGGCTTCGGGGGTCAGCCAGCCGCTGGTCGGTGACATGCCGTCGAGGTCTTGGCGGCCGATGGTCAGGCCGCGGCGTTTGGCCCGATCCACGTCGGTGAAGTCACCGTCGGGGTTGAGGCAGTCGGTGAGCTTGTCGGCCAGCTTGGCGAGTTCATCGGGGCGGTGTTCGCCGGCCAGGCGGGCCAACTGCGCTTCGGCCTTCACCCGGGTCTCGATGTCGACGAAATCGGGTAGCCGATGCCAGAAGCTGCGGATCACCGCGACGTGGCCGGCACCGAGGTCGCCGTTGCGCTGCGCGGCGGCGGTGGCCTCCAGCACCGGCGCCAGCGGTTCCCCGTTCAACGCCCGCCGCTCACCCAGGTCTTCGGCCTCATGGATGCGTCGGGAGGCGTCGGCGCGGCTGATCCGCAACCGGTCCGCCAACGCCGGGGCCAGTTTGCCACCCAACTCGACCGGCTCGGCCTGGGCGGCGAGTTGATTGATCAAGGCGTGCTCGATGGCCGGCTGTCCACGCCGCATGTGCTCAAGGCTTTCCAGCACCGCCAGCCGTTCAGGCGTGGTCAACACGTCGAACGTCAGGTCTCGCGCCCGTTTGTGAGCAGCCCGCAACGCGTCGAATACCTCGACAATCTCTTCACGGCTACTAGAACGCATGTTCGAATTTTAACTACTCCGACCGACCAAAGTGCACCGCCAAGTGGCAATTTGTGGATAAACGTTCAACTGTGGATAACTCGGCCACGCGACACCCACGTACCCTCGCGGCATGACCGACTCGCAGGGCAGAATCCGCGTCCCAGCCGACCTCGACTCCGTGACCGCGATCGGCGACGAGGACCACTCCGGAATCGACCCGAAGGCCGTCGAGCGGATCTGGGAAGCCGCCCGCCACTGGTATCAGGCCGGCATGCATCCGGCGATCCAGGTGTGCCTGCGGCACAACGGCAGGGTGGTGTTGAACCGGGCGATCGGGCATGGCTGGGGCAACGGCCCCGCCGACGAACCGGGCGCCGAGAAGGTCCCGGTCAAGACCGATACACCGTTCTGCGTCTACTCATCGGCCAAGGCGATCACCGCGACCGTCGTCCACATGCTCGTCGAACGCGGCCACTTCTCGCTCGACGACCGGGTCTGTGAGTACATCCCGACCTACGCCAGCCATGGCAAAGACCGCACCACCATCCGGCACGTGATCACCCACAGTGCGGGTGTCCCGTTCCCGACCGGACCACGGCCCGACCTCAAGCGCGCAGACGACCACGAATATGCACAGGAGCAACTCGGTAACCTGCGACCGATCTACCGCCCGGGCCTGGTGCACATCTACCACGCGCTCACCTGGGGACCGCTGATGCGCGAGATCGTGTACGGCGCCACTGGAAAGGACATTCGGGAGATCCTGGCCACCGAGATCCTCGATCCGCTGAACTTCCGCTGGACGAATTTCGGTGTGGCAGAAGAGGATATCCCGCTGGTCGCACCCAGCGAACCCACCGGTGCGCAACTACCGGCCCCGATCGCGGCGGCATTCCGCAAGGCGATCGGCGGTACGCTCTACCAGACGATCCCGATCACCAACACCCCGCTGTTTCTCAAGACCGTCATCCCGTCGTCGAACACGATCTCGAATGCCGACGAGATGTCGCGCTTCGCCGAAATATGGCGCCGCGGAGGAGAACTCGACGGTGTCAGGGTGATGAGCCCGGAAACGCTACACGACGCGGCCAAACAGGCCCGCCGACTGCGACCGGACGTCGCGACCGGTCTGCTCCCCGCCCGCTGGGGCACCGGATTCCAGCTCGGCACAAAGCGATTCGGCCCGTTCGGTCGCGACGCACCGGCGGCGTTCGGCCACCTGGGACTGGTCAACTGTGCGATCTGGAACGACCCCGAACGCCAACTGGCCGCCGGCGTGGTGAGCAGCGGTAAGCCGGGCCGAGACCCGGAGGTCAAGCGGTACACCGCCCTGATGGACCGCATCGCCGCTGAGGTACCGCGCATTTGACAAACCTGCGTCATAGTTGAGCGGTGCAGCCGCAATACCCGTACTACCCGGGGTATCCGGGGTACCCGCCGCCGGTTCCACCGCGGCGACACTCCGTCTTGGACATCACGCTGACGGTGATCCTGTCCGCGCTGGCCGGATTCAGCGCGTTGGCCGCGGTGTCGTTTTCGTTCTTCTTCGTGATGGCCACCGATTCGTGCGGGTCGCACCCGTGCAACTACGACGCGCTCGGCGCGGCGTACATCGTGACCTGGGGCGGAATCGGGGTGGCAATCCTGGTCGGCGCGATCGGGATCATCGTCGCCGCGGTCCGCAAGTGGACGATGTGGTACTGGCCGGCGGGGTCGTTGGCGCTCATTATCGTTTCGACCGGGGTCGGTCTGTCTCTGGCCGACTCCGTCATGCACCAGAGTTGACGCCGCCACGACGCGGGGGCGTTGGCGGTGGCGGAGGTCACACATTGGCGGTGGCGGAGGGATTTGAACCCCCGGACGGTTTTAGCCGTCTCTCGCTTTCAAGGCGAGTGCATTAGGCCGCTCTGCCACGCCACCGCGGACAAGGGTAGCGGGACCGCCGGGGTTGGGTCAGCCTGAGCCCTTCAGCGCGGCGCTGATCCGACGGCAATTCTCGCCGACCGCGACAACCTGTGACCGTGACAACGGTCCAAGGAAGTGCGCGCGAATGCCTTCGGCGTAGGTCTTCATGGCCTGCCGCGCTACCGCCCGGCCGTCGTCGGTGATCGCCGCAACGACTCCGCGCCGGTCATCCGGGCTGGCCTCGCGGCGTACCAGCCCCTGAGCCTCGAGGCGACGGACCTGGCGGGTGAGCCGACTCGGCAGCGACGCCAATGTCTCGGCGAGGTCGCCCATCCGGGCGCAGCCGGTCGGCGCGTGGTCGAGCGTGTCGAGGACCCTGACGTCGAACAGCGAAAGCTGGTGCAACTCGGTGAGCCGACGATTGAGCGTCGCATACAACCGCAGGGTGGAATCCAGGAAGTTCTGCCACGACTTCTGCTCAGCAATATCCAGCCCGGGCATCTCGCTGGCTGTCCGGCCGGCAATGAGGGCGGCCATCACGTCATGCTATGCGACACATCGTCTTTGGAACAGACGTAATCCGCAGGTAGTAGCGTGGCGGGCATGTATGGCATCGTCGCTGAATCCGCCGATCGACTCCTGTGGCAAGAAGTCCCTGACGTCACGGCCGACCGCGGCGAGGTGTTGATCAAGGTCAGCGCCGCCGGGGTCAACCGGGCCGATCTCCTGCAGGCCGCGGGCCTGTATCCGCCGCCTCCGGGTGCCAGCGAACTGCTCGGGATGGAAGTCTCGGGCGTCATCGAAACGGTCGGCGACGACGTCGCTGACTGGGCGCCAGGGCATGAGGTCTGCGCGTTGCTGGCGGGCGGCGGTTACGCGGAATACGTCGCGGTTCCGGCCGGCCAGCTGCTGCCGCATCCCGTCGGTCTCGACCTGGTCGACTCCGCCGGCGTGCCGGAGGTGGCGTGCACGGTCTGGTCGAACCTCGCGATGACGGCGCACCTGAGCGAGGGCCAGCTGCTGCTGATGCACGGCGGCGCGAGCGGCGTGGGCAGCCACGCCATCCAGGTCGCCCGCGCACTGGGCGCACGGGTCGCCGTCACCGCGGGTTCGGCGGCCAAGCTGGAAGCGTGCCGCGAACTCGGCGCCGAGATCTTGATCAACTACCGCGACGAAGACTTCGTCGAACGGGTGCGCGAGGCAAGCGATGGCGCCGGTGCCGACGTGATCTTCGACATCATGGGCGCCTCCTACCTCGACCGGAACATCGACGCGCTGGCCACCGAGGGCCGGCTGGTCATCATCGGCATGCAGGGCGGCGTCAAGGGCGAACTCAACATCGCCAAGCTGATGGGCAAGCGGGCACACGTCATCGGCACCACGCTGCGGGCCCGGCCGACGAACGGGCCGCACAGCAAGAGCGCCGTCGTCGCGGCGGTGACGGAGTCGGTCTGGCCGATGATTGCCGATGGCCGGGTCCGCCCGATCATCGGTGCGCGACTGCCGATCCAGGAAGCCGGCGAGGCCCATCGACAGCTGCAGGCGGGCGAGGTAACCGGAAAAATCGTGCTGACGGTGTAGCCCGATTCAGCCGAGCGAGGCGAGGGCGCGAACCAACTGATCGACCTCGGCCATCGTCGAGTAGTGCGCCAAGCCGACGGTGACCGCACCGCCGACGTCGTTGACGCCGATCACGTCGAGCACCCGCGAGTTGGCGTTCGAGATCGCCAGGATCCCGTTGTCGGCCAACCGTTGCACCACCCGCTCGGCCGGCACGTCGTGCACCGCGAAGCTGACCACCGGAATCCGCGACTCGGGGCGCGCGATCACCACCACTCGCGGCAGCGAGCGCAGCGAGCCCATCAGGTACTCGAACATCCCGTCCAGGTAGGTCGTCGCGGATTGTATTGAGGTAGAAAGCCTTTCGCGCCGAGTCCCGCGGGCCGACTCGTCAAGCGAGGCAAGGTATTCGATGCTGGCGACGAAGCCGCCGAGCAGGCCGTACTGGTGTACGCCGACCTCGAGGCGGGCTGGGCCGGTCGCGTACGGGTTGGTCGACACCGAGGTGAACGTGTTGATCATCGCCGGATCGCGGAACACCAACGCGCCCACCGGCGGACCGCCCCAGTTGACGGCGTTGATCGCCACCACGTCGGCGTCGATCTCGTCGATGTCGATCAGGCGGTAGGGCGCGGCCGCGGAGTGATCGACGATCACGAACCCGCCGACGTCGTGGAGCAGCTTGGTCACCGGCCGCAGGTCGGTGAGCGTGCCGAGCGTTCCCGACGCGGAGCTCACCGCGACCAGGCGGGTCGCCTGCCCGATCAAGCCTTCCCACTGCCAGGACGGCAGTTCGCCGGTTTCGATGTCGACCTCGGCCCACTTGACCTTGGCGCCGTACCGATTTGCGGCACGCAGCCAGGGCGCGATATTCGCCTCGTCGTCGAGTCGGGTGACGACCATCTCGTAGCCCAGACCGGCGCGAGTCGACGATGCGTCGGCCAACGAGGCCAGCAGCACCGCGCGATCGGCGCCCAGCACCACGCCGCGGGGATCGGCGTTCACCAGATCGGCGGCCGCCTGCCGAGCCGCCTCCAGCACGGCCGCGCTGCGTTTGGCCGACGGATGCGGTCCGGCGATGCTGGGAAAAGACCCGCGGAAGGCCGTCGAAACGGTGGTGGCCACCGAGTCGGGAATGAGCATCCCGGACGGGGCGTCGAAATGCACCCAACCGTCGCCGAGCGACGGGTGTAACCCGCGCACTCGGGCGACGTCGTATGCCATACCAGCCACCTTAGAGCCACGCCAAATAAGAGGACCTGTGACGGTAGCGGGCGCCCGGACACCTGCCCGCCATCCCGAGCCAGGTCACCCGGCCAGCCATACTAGTCGCGTGGGGCTCTGCTTCGGAACGTTGATCGCATTGTTTTTGCTGGTCATCCCGGGGGCCATCGTCGGACGAATCACCCAGCTAACGTGGCCGATCGCCATCGCAGTTGGCCCGGCGCTGACCTACGGCGTTGTCGCGCTGGCGATAATCCCGTTCGGCGCCATCGGAATCCCTTGGAACGGTTGGACAGCACTCGCTGCACTCGCGGCGGTGTGCATCGTGATGATCTGTGCGCAGCCGTTGCTGGCCCGCTACCGCGACGCGGCAGCGCAAGCGCCGCGGCATCGACCGTCGGCAGGCGCTGACGGTGGCGGCCGGGGTGTTGCTCGGCGGGTTGCTGATCATGTGGGCCGCCTACCGCGGACTCGTACATTGGCAATCCATCCCCAGCACCTGGGACGCGGTCTGGCACGCCAACACGGTCCGCTTCATCCTCGACACCGGCCAGGCGTCGTCGACTCACATGGGCGAGCTGCGCAACGTCGAGACTCATCAGCCGCTCTACTACCCGTCGGTCTTTCACGCGCTGACCGCGGTCTTCTGCCAACTCACCGGAGCGGCACCGACGACCGGCTACACGCTGTCCTCGGTGGCGGCATCGGTCTGGCTGTTCCCGTCCAGCGCCGCGATGCTGACCTGGCACCTGCTCCGCTCCCGCACGGCGCACGCCGCCGGTGTGGCCGCGACCGCCGCGGCGTTGTCGGCGTCGTTCACCTCGGTGCCCTATGTCGAGTTCGGGACGGCGGCGATGCCGAACCTGTCGGCCTACGGCGTCGCGATCCCGACGTTCGTTCTGGTCCTCTCGACGCTGCGGCATCGCGACCGTGTCCCGCTGGCCGTGCTGGCTCTGGTCGGCATCTTCTCGGTGCATCTCACCGGCGGGTTCGTGGTGATCCTGTTCGCGCTGGCCTGGTGGCTGATGGATGGATGGTGGCATCCGGTGCGCGGGCGGCTCGCCGATCTTCTGACGCTGTCCGCGTCGGCGGTGCCGGCGTTGTTGATCCTGGCGCCGCAGTTCATCGGGGTGGCCAAGCAGGCCGGAGATCATCGCCGGGCACGCGTTCCCCAGCTTCAAAACGGTCAAGCAGGGTGTGATCGACGCGCTGCTGCTGCACACCCGGCACCTCAACGACTTCCCGATCCAGTACGGCCTCATTGCGCTGAGCGGCGTCGGCATGGCAATCCTGCTCTACAAGAAAATCTGGTGGCCGCCGGTGACCTGGCTGGTGCTCACGATCGCGACGATCTACTCGGGAGCCCCGTTCCACAACCCGCTCGGCATAGCCATCGAGCAGTTCAGCCAGTTCTTCTACAACGACCCGCGCCGGCTCTCGGCGGTGGTGACGATGCTGGTGACGCCGATGGCGGCGGTCGCGGTGTTCGCGTTGGTGGTCGGCGCCGTGACGTTGGCCAAGCGCATCGTCACCGGGAAATTCGCCAGAGGGCCTGACGCCGTGTGGGTTTCGACGATCGTGGCGCTGCTGGCGCTGACGACCGTGCTTACCGCCCGTCATTACCTGTACCGGCATCTGGTGTTGTTCGGCGACAAATACGACTCGGTGATCATCAACCAGAAGGACCTGGACGCGTTGGCCCATCTGGCCACGCTGCCCGGGGCGCGCACCACCCTGATCGGCGATTCCAACGTCGACGGCACCGCGTGGATGTACGCGGTCGCCGACCTGCATCCGCTCTGGACCCACTACGACTTTCCGCAGCAGATGGGTCCGGGCTACAACCGCTTCATCTTCTGGGCGTACGCCGATGCCGACGCATTGCCCGGAGTTCCCGAGGAGACGCGGGCGCTGGTGCCGGACGCGATCCGGGCGCTCAATATCCGCTACATCCTGACCAGCGCTCCCACGGTCGGGAAGTTCAAGGTGCCCGACGGACTAGTCTCGATAGACCATTCGAAGTGGTGGACGAAGATCTACGACAACGGTGAAGCCTGGATTTACGAATGGCATGGCCCGACAACTCCCAAAGGTGAGAAGCATTGAGTAACGACGACGACATCGAGGTCATCGGCGGCGTCGATCCCCGGCTGATGGCGATGGCGCATGACTCCGCTGAAGACTCAGACGACCGGTCGATCACCGACCTGGTCGAGCAGCCCGCCAAGGTGATGCGGATCGGCACCATGATCAAGCAACTGCTCGAGGAGGTGCGCGCGGCCCCGCTCGACGACGCCAGCCGCAACCGGTTGCGCGAGATCCACGCGACCAGCATCCGCGAACTCGAGGATGGGCTGGCGCCGGAACTGCGCGAGGAACTCGACCGCCTCACGCTGCCGTTCACCGAAGGTACGGTGCCCTCGGACGCCGAACTGCGCATCGCGCAGGCCCAGCTGGTCGGCTGGCTCGAGGGACTGTTCCACGGCATCCAGACCGCGCTGTTCGCCCAGCAGATGGCGGCCCGTGCGCAGATCGAGCAGATGCGCGAGCAGCGTGGCCTGCCACCGGGCAGCGGTGGGCCTGGTCGATCCGGTTCTGGCACCGGGCAGTACCTGTAGGCAACCCGGTGACACCGACTGGTCCACACATCGAGACCCATGACGCGTGGGTCGAGTTCCCGATCTTCGACGCCAAGTCGCGCTCGCTGAAGAAGGCGTTCCTGGGCGGCTCGATCGGGCGCAATGCGTCCAACGTGGTGGTCATCGAAGCGCTGCGGGACATCACCATGTCGCTGGAACTGGGTGATCGAGTCGGACTGGTCGGCCACAACGGAGCCGGGAAATCGACGCTGCTGCGGCTGCTTTCGGGTATCTACGAACCCACCCGCGGCTCGGCCATCATCCGCGGCCGGGTGGCGCCGGTGTTCGACCTCGGCGTCGGGATGGACCCCGAGATCTCCGGCTTCGAGAACATCCTCATCCGCGGGCTCTTCCTCGGACAGACCCGCAAGCAGATGCTGGCCAAGGTCGACGAGATCGCCGACTTCACCGAGCTCGGCGACTACCTGTCGATGCCGCTGCGGACCTACTCCACCGGCATGCGGGTGCGGCTGGCGATGGGCGTGGTCACCAGCATCGACCCGGAGATCCTGCTGCTCGACGAGGGCATCGGGGCCGTCGACGCCGACTTCCTGAAGAAGGCGCAGACGCGGTTGCAGCAACTGGTGGAGCGTTCCGGAATCCTGGTGTTCGCCAGCCATTCCAACGAGTTCCTGGCCCGGCTGTGCAAGACCGCGATGTGGATCGACCACGGCGCCATCAGGATGACCGGCGGCATCGAAGACGTCGTGCGCGCGTACGAAGGCGAGGACGCCGCCCGGCACGTGCGCGAGGTGCTCGCCGAAACCGCACGCGACGAGCTCGCGAGTAAAGCCCACGCCGATGAGTGACATGGTGTGCGCCGTCGTGGTCACCCACCGGCGCCCCGACGAACTGGCCAAGTCGCTCGACGTGCTGAGCTCCCAGAGCCGGCCGCCCGACCAGCTGATCGTGGTCGACAACGATTTCGACGACGACGACGGCAGGTGCGCGATCTGGTTGCCGGCCAACCGATTCCGACCACCTATCTCGGTCGCGCCGAAACCTCGGTGGCGCAGGCGGTTTCGCGCTCGGCATGCTGCACGCGCTGGCGCTCGGCGCGCGACTGGGTGTGGCTGGCCGACGACGACGGCCGCCCGCAGGACGGCCGAGGTGCTGGCCACGCTGCTGGCCTGCGCCGACAAGCATCAGCTGGCCGAGGTGTCGCCGATGGTGTGCGATCCCGACGACCCGCAGCGACTGGCCTTCCCGCTGCGCCGCGGCCTGGTCTGGCGCCGACGGGTCAGCGAGTTGCGCACCGAGCCCGGCCAGGATCTGCTGCCCGGCATCGCGTCGCTGTTCAACGGCGCGCTGTTCCGGGCGTCGGCATTGGAAGCGGTTGGCGTGCCGGACCTTCGGCTGTTCGTCCGCGGCGACGAGGTCGAGATGCACCGCCGGCTGGTCCGCTCGGGCCTGCCGTTCGGCACCTGCCTGGACGCCGCCTACCTGCACCCGCAGGGTCAGCGGAGTTCAAGCCGATCCTCGGCGGCCGGATGCACACCCAGTATCCCGACGACGCCACCAAGCGCTACTTCACCTACCGCAACCGCGGCTACCTGCTGTCGCAGCCCGGCCTGCGCAAGCTGCTTGCCCAGGAATGGCTGCGGTTCGGCTGGTTCTTCCTGGTCTCCCGCCGCGACCCCGCGGGTCTGCGGGAGTGGATTCGGTTGCGGCGGTTGGGCAGACGAGAAAAGTTCGAGAGGCCGACGTCACAGTGACGTTCACCGACGCTGCGGCGCAGTCCAAGACGTTCACCCGGGCGTGGGGCGACCTGGCCGACGGCTTCGGCCGCCGCGAGCTGTGGCTGCACCTCGGCTGGCAGGACATCAAGCAGCGCTACCGCCGCTCGGTGCTCGGGCCCGTTCTGGATCACCATCGCCACCGGCACCACCGCGGTCGCGATGGGCGGCCTGTACTCCAAGCTGTTTCACCTCCAGCTGTCCGAGCACCTGCCCTACGTCACGCTCGGCCTGATCATCTGGAACCTGATCAACGCCTCCATCCTGGAGGGCGCCGACGTCTTCGTCGCCAACGAGGGGTTGATCAAACAGCTGCCGACGCCGCTGAGGGTGCACGTCTACCGGCTGGTGTGGCGGCAGATGATCCTGTTCGGCGCACAACATCGTCATCTACGTGGTCATCGCGATCATCTTCCCGAAGCCGTGGTCGTGGGCCGACCTTTCGGTCATCCCGGCGCTGGGACTGATCGTGCTCAACTGCGTCTGGGTGTCGCTGTGTTTCGGCATCCTGTCGACCCGCTACCGCGACATCAGCCCGCTGCTGTTCTCCGTGGTGCAGCTGCTGTTCTTCATGACGCCGATCATCTGGAACGACGACACGCTGCGGCAGCAGGGCGCCGGGCAGTGGTCGAAGATCGTCGAGCTCAACCCGCTGCTGCACTACCTCGACATCGTGCGCGCCCCGTTGCTGGGCGCCCACCAGGAGCTGCGGCACTGGGTGGTGGTGATCGGGCTGACGATCGTCGGCTGGATCGTGGCGGCGTTCGCGATGCGCCAGTACCGCGCCCGGGTGCCGTACTGGGTCTAGCTGCTCGCTGGTTGCACTGATCTCGGTCCGGGTATCCGATCGCAGATCAGAGGAGGCTAGCCATGAGTGTGACGAACAAAATCAGAAACAAGCTGCAGCGCGTCGGTGGCCGAGCGAAGGAAACCGTCGGCCGCGCGACCCGGAGACCGCAGGCTGGAAAGTCGCGGTGTGCGTGATCAGGTCACGTCGGACGTCAAAGACGTCGGCGAGAGCGTCAAGGACGCGTTCGGCGGTCGGTGGGGGCGGCGCGGCCGTCGAATCTGACGGCTGCTGACAGCTGCGAAGAGGCTCGAAACGCAAACTGCGGCCCAGGGTTTCCCCTGGGCCGCAGTCCCCCGATTCCCCCCTAGTTTTAGGGCGCGTTGGGCGTGCCCAGGCGCTCCGGCGACGCCGATCCCGTCGCCACCGTTGCCGCCGTTGACACCCGGAAGTGGTAGTACCAGCGAAACCGTTCCCGCCGGCGCCGCCAGTGCCCGCGGTGTTGCCCAGGTTCTGACCCAGGCCGCCTGTCCCGCCGCTGCCACCGGTGGCACCTGACACGGTGCCGCCATCCCCGCCTGCCCCGCCGGCGCCGCCGGTACTGGTAGCACGTGGTAGTGATGGTGTCGTTACCGGTGCCGAGGACGTGGCCGAAGCCGCCTGCACCACCATCCCCGCCGCCGGCACCAGCACGGTGGCGTCGCCACCGTTACCGGCAGCACCGCCGACGGCGTTGCCAGTGACGTGGGCGTTGCCGATCGCCTGCATCAAAGGCCTGACCATCGTTGCCGGTGGCCGCTGGTGAGGGAGTTGCTGCCACCGTCGCCGGCGCCGACTCCAGTGCCGCTGTCACCGCCTGCCCCGCCGACGGCGGTGCCGGTAGCGGTGGGCGATGTCGCCGGGTGCTGTCGGGTCCTCGGCAACGATGGCAGCCTCGCCGCCATTGCCGCCCGTGGTGCCGGCAGCGAGGGCGTCGCCGCCATCCCCACCGGTGGCACTACCCGACGCGATGCCGGTAGTCGCGCCCTTGGTCGCCGAAGCCGCCGTCGATTTCGCCCCTAGCGCCTTCGCCGCCCAGCGCGCCCACGCCGGTCGCAGAACCACCATCCCCACCAATACCGGTACCGGATGGCGGAGCTGCCAGGACCGACGGCTTCGACGTAGCCGTTGCCGCCGTCCCCACCGACGCCCCCCGCTGTTGCCTGCACCGCCCGCGCCGCCGGTGGCGGCGGTGGTGGCACCGGTGACGGTGCCGCTATTCGCGCTGCCATCGCCGGCGAAGATCTGGCCGGAACCACCGGTGCCACCTTTACCGCCCGCGGTGCCGCCCGCCCCACCCGCCCCGCCCAGTCGTGGTACCGGTGGCCGAGGTACCCCGTGCCGGACGCGGTCGATGTAGCCGTAGCCGCCAGTTGCCGCCCTGACCTGTCGCACCGACGGTTCCAGCTGCGACGCCGCCTGCCCCGCCGGCACCACCGAGTCGCGCTGCCGCCAGTGATGGTCGCTCCGCCCGTGGATTCGAAGTTGGCGTCGCCACCAGTGCCTACCGGCGCCCGCAGCAGTAGCGAGTCGCCGGCACCGCCGGCCCCACCCTCGCCACCGGTTGCGGTGCTGTTAGTGATGATGTTGGCCGGGCCGTAGCCGTTGATGTCAACGTTGCCACCGGCCCCACCTGCACCACCGTTGTCAGCCGCGCCTGCCGCCGGCGCCGCCGCGCCGCCTGCTCCCGCCGGTACCGGTGTTGTGCGTGCCCTCCCACAGGTGTAGACGTTGCCGCCGTCACCGCCGACCCCGCCCTAGAGCGCCGCTTGTGCCGCCGTCACCGCCGACCCCGCCGGCACCACCCTGTGAGACGTGCCGCCCGAAACCTGGTCAGGCCGACAACAGGTAGCCGTAGCCGCCATTCCGCCGTTACCGGCACCCGTGCCGGTGCCGCTGGCACCGCCCACGCCACCGATGGCGGTGCCGCCAGCTGGTGACGCTGCCATATTCGCCGAAGACACCGCCAGTGCCGCCGGCGCCCCCGGTGGCACCATCCAAGCCGTTTCCACCAGCCCCGCCGGTACCGATGCCGTCAGTAGCGACGCCACCGCTGGGTGCGCCACCGTCACCGGCGTCGACCACGCCGGCGCCACCGGCCCCACCGTGACCGCCATCGATTCCCGCGCCGCCTGCCCCGCCGAGTGGCGGTGCCACTGGCGGTGGCGACGTCGTGGCCATATCCAGTGGCAGCAACGACGTATGCGTTACCACCGGCGCCGCCGGTTCCACCGTCCGTGCCGCCGCCGCCGCCGAGTCCCGCCGAGGGCGGTGCCGCTTGCGCTGGCATTTGTGCCGCCATTGGCAGCGCTAGCGAAGATGTTGGCGTAACCGCCCGTGCCGCCGGACCCACCTGCGGACGTGGTCGTGCCGGCACCTCCAATACCACCGGCCCCACCTGTGGCGGTACCGTTCGCGGCCGAACCTGTGGTGCCATCGGTGCTGATGTCGGCGCCGCCACCACCACCACCACCGCCGCCGCCGAGGCCGAACGCAGTGTTCGGTGCCGCACCGCCGTCGCCGCCGACCCCGCCCGCGCCCGCGTGCGCTCCGGTACCGAATGCAGCACCTTCGCCGCCAGTGCCACCCTCGCCGCCGGTGCCGAAGGCGGCGCCGTTACCGGCGGTGCCGAAGATTCCCGCGGCGCCCGCCTTACCGGCATCGCCGCCGTCACCTCCGGTGTCGCCGGCACCCCAGAGCCGACCTCACCGGCGTTGTTGCCGGCGCTTGCCGCGCCGATCGCGCCGTTGCCGCCGGCGCCGCCCTCACCACCGGTCCGCCGACCCCCGCGGCGCCGCCGTTACCGAAGAATCCGCCGGTACCGCCATTACCGCCATTACCGCCGGTTCCACCCTCGCCGCCGCTGTGGCCATCGAGGGCGCCCGTCGCAGTACTTGTAGTGCTGCCCGCTGCGCCAGCCGTGCCGGTCGCGCCAGCACCACCCTCGCCGCCCGCGCCGCCGGCAGCGAAGAATGCGTACGTCCCGGCGTCGCCGCCGTCACCACCGATACCGGCAGCGTGGGTTGCAGTAGCCGCGCCACCGGCGCCGCCTTCACCGCCGAAGCCGTAGTACAGCCCGCCGTCGCCGCCGTCACCGCCGCTGCCGCCGTCAAATCCGGCACCACCGGCGCCGCCGTTACCGAAGTAGAAGGCGCTACCGCCGTCGCCGCGGCCTCAGGGGTGCCAGCGGCGTCGGTCGCCGAAGTGAAGGTGTAGCGTCCCCGCCGTTACCGAAGACAACCCACCGTCTTGGCCATCGATGTTGGTAGCAGAGCCGTCGGCGCCGTTGCAGATCAGGCCGCAGGCATCAGAGGTGGACAGCGCCGGGTCGGCTTGTGCGGCCCACGTATTGAGCGAGCCGTCAACCTGCGTGCCGAAGGGGCTGTTGATCCATTCCTGCTCCAGGCCCTGCCAGAAGCTACTGAACGAGTCCGCCGTCGAAGCAGCCGAGCCGAGGTCGGTGGTCGCAGCAGCCGATTCGGGAAGCGCGACCGCGCTGGAGACCGAAGCAGATCGCCGAACAGCGACTCCAACCCGTTGGGGGAGAACAGGTCGGTCAAGGCACCAGAAAACACAGAGGGGTCGAAGAACTCGGCCGGGTTGACCGCACCGGCCAACGAGTTCGCCGCCGGGTCGATGATCAGGTCGACCCCGTCGGTCAAGATATCGGCCTTAGCAGTCGGCACGCTTGCCAGCGGTCCCAGACCAAGCGCCAGAAACGCGCTCGCCCCGGCCCCCAGCCCCAACACGCTCGCGCGACGGCGGGCCTTGCCCTTCTCTGCTTTGCGGTTGCGCTTGCTGTGCTTGCCAGACGACATGAAAGACCTTCCCCCAGGGAAAAAAGTTTGTTGAGACGACTGGACGGGCTGCCGAGTGCCTTCTCAGTCGCGCCTAAGGTAACTGTTAACTTAATCCGCGTGCGGGAATTGACGCAATTGCTTCAAGATCTTTTTTCGACATAAATTTGCCATCGCGTCAGGCGGCGGTCAGCCTTGCGATATAGGGCAATCTAGCTGCGGTTATACGTTTTAGAAAGACTCATGTCGAATTCATAAATAGCGACCAGAAAGTTATTCAACACGAGTCAATTTTGTCATCCGTTCGGCTGAGTAAAGCCTGAGTTTTTATAGTTTCTCGTAAGAAACAATGTTTCCTACTCATTTCCCGTTAAGAGTGCAAAATAGCTACGAGCGGTACGCCAGACCGACCACAACATTCGCAGGACGAGCGCCCGGCCGACGCGGTGGACGTCAAGTTCCCGTGCAGAGCGCCCGTAGACTCTCCGCCGATGGCTGAGATCGCGGCGAGCACCCCGTTGCCACTGAAGACGCAGGCATGGCGATTTATCGTCA
>CAVVNB010000010.1:0-339665 GCA_963749375.1 uncultured Actinomycetota bacterium | reverse complement strand
AGGTTGCCGCTGCCGATGGCCAGGCCGGCGAGTGCGCACATGGTCAGCACCTCGACCCGCACCACCACCAAAGCCGACCCGGTGGCTGCCGCCCGCGCGGGGGTGAGGGTTTCGAAAGATCGCATCCACTTCGGTGACTCGGTGTGACCTTCGCGGGTCAGCCAGCGGTAGATGCCGAACGCGATCAGCGCCAGTCCCAGCGCCACTCGGGTCCACGACGCCCAGACCGGCGGCTTGCCGTGCAGGCCGCTGAGTGCATCGGAGGACGCAATGAACGCGGCGGTCAAGCACGACCAGGCCCACCAACCAGCCGGCGAGAAACGCGAGGCCGGTCGGCCGGGGCCGCGACGTCTGCAACACCAGCACTGCCGGGATGACCGACAGCGGCGAGATCGAGACGACGAGTGCCAGCGGAATCAGCGTGGCCAGCAGGGAAACCCAACTTCCTGTCACGTGCTGAATCTTCGCATTAAGTGGCAAACACATGTTGCAACAGCTGGCGTTTCCGCCGCAGTGTCGATGGCACCGCGCCTCAGCGGCCCGCGTCCCGAGCCCGCATCGTTGCGACGCAGTGTCGATGGCGCCGCGCCTCAGCGGCCGCGTCCCGAGCCCGCATCGTTGCGACGCAGTGTCCAGGCCGGGACCCAATGCGTGACGGTCTTGCGCTTGGAGCCGTACGCGATCGGGTAGGTGACCAGCCCCCACCAGTCGCCCTGCTCGCAGATGCCCCAACAGGTCAGCCGACCCTCGACGACCTTGTGCAGTTGCAGACCGTTCGCCTGATACCGCCCGGTGCGGTGGGGCTCGCGGGGAAACAGCACGGTCAGATCGATCAGCACGGTGATCGGCGGGCGCACGACCCGAAACGGATTGCGCACCGGCTGCCCGTTGTATCCAATCGACGCCCAGGTCACCCATCGATCGATCATACGTTCGAACAGATCTGCCGGTGGAGGATCCGATCGGGCCTCCTCCGTCACCCCCGCGACCTAAGATCAACGCTCACGGAGACTCGCCGGAGGTGCAGCAATGGGTAGACATCCCAGGGTCGTAAGTTGTCAAGCGGCTTGGGTGATTTGGCGGTGTGCCCAGGCTGTTTGTTCGCTGTAGTGGGTGTGGTGGCGTAGGCAGCCGTGCAGGATGCCGACGAGTCGGTTGCCTAGCGCGCGTAGGGCTTGGTGGTGGAGGTCTCCGGCGGCGCGGTGCTGATCGTAAAACGTTCGGGCGCCCGGGCTGTTGTTGACGGCGCCGAGGGCCCATTGGTCGATGGCGTCGTAGAGGCGGCGGTTGCGGACACGGCGAGCCAAGACGGCGCGTTTCTTGCCCGAGGCGACCGTCAGGGGTGATGTTCCGCCGTAGTTTTTGCGAGACTTGGCGGTGGTGTATCGGTTCGGGTCGTCCCCGAACTCACCGAGCACCCGGGCGCCGAGGATGACACCGAGTCCTGGCAGGGAGAGGTAGATGTCGGCGTCCGGGTGCGTCTCAAAATGTGTGGCCAGTTCGGCCTCAAGCTCGGCAATCTGACGGTTCAACTCACCGATGATGCCTACCGCGGCGCGAGTGGTCGCGGCGAATGCAGCGGTGATCGCGGCGGGTGCGGCGAGTTGCTCGGTGCGCAGCGCTGCGGTGATCTCCTGAGCTCGGGTGTCGAGGTTGCGTTGTCGCCCAGCATGTTTGAGTGCCGATCGGATCTTGGCCAGGCTCATACGAGTTGCCTCGCCAGGAGTTGGAGCGCGCCCCAGGACGGCCAGGGTATCGCGGTCGTGCAGGTCGTCGAAGGCCTCCAGCGCGGCCGGGTAATACTCCCGCAGTGCGCTGCGTAGGGCGTTGGTGTGCCGGGTGCGGGCCCAGATCAGGTTCTGGTGTCCTCGGGCGAGGACCTTGATCGCCTCGGCTTGGGAGCTGTCGCCGGCCATCGGGCGGTGGTTGTGCCGGTCGGTGCGGACCAGATCGGCCAGCAGCTTGGCGTCACCGGCGTCGGATTTCGCGCCCGAGACCTGATGCCGCTCGCGGTAGCGGGCGACGGCCAGCGGGTTGACCGCATACACCTGGTACCCGGCCGCACTCAAGGCTTGCACCCACAGTCCGCGGTCGGTTTCGATGCCGATCACCACCTGGCTGGGTTCTACGACGTGGGTGGCCACCAACTCGTGAAACCCGCTGATGCCTGCGAGTCCTTCGGGTAGCCGGCGTGACGCAAGCCGCGCCCCGTCAGCGTCCAGCACGTGGATGTCGTGATGGTCCTCAGCCCAATCATCCCCGACGAATATCATCTTCTCGCCTCCTAACTCCGTTGTGAAGAAACAACATTCAGAGCCGAAGGCCACCCGGCTGCAACCTAATGGACCAGTGCTCGACCGGCACGACATCCCATAAGCGCTACAGGCAACCTCACCAACCGGCCGGGGCACGCTCTACAGTTAGAAATCGACCAATGCTCCAGGTTCTCACGTGTGCTCACCGGCCGGCGGCTCAGTAATCAGCGTCCCGCGCAGTAAACGAAATCCCGGTAGAAACACGCTGATCGGTTCCCATTAGGTTCTCACGCGGTTGGGCGCTGACCCGGCAGAGCTGGGACGTGCTGAAAGGTGACGCGTCGCTGGCGCTGTTCCCGCTCCTGTCGACGATCTTCGCCAGCCTCGCCATGGTCTCGATCTGGGCGCCGACGCTGATCGCTCGCGGTGTCTTCGACCACCAGGGGGCGTTCCAGCCACACCCGATCTAGCCGATCGGCGTCATTCTTGAAAAATAGTTAGAGTTGAGCGGAACAGACTCAACCTTGACGGCGTTGAACAACGCGACAAGCATTTTTCCGGGCCGCCTCAGGCCCTCTGAAGACTCTGAACGGAGGTGTCGTGGACTCTTTCAACCCGACAACCAAGACGCAGGCTGTGCTGACGTCGGCGCTGCAGGCGGCGACCGCCGCCGGCAACCCCGAGATCAGGCCGGCTCACCTGCTGCTGGCCCTGCTCACGCAGAACGACGGGATCGCCGCGCCGCTGCTGGAGGCTGTCGGCGTCGAGCCCGCCACCATCCGCGCCGAAGCGCAACGCATTCTGGATCGGCTGCCGCAAGCCAGCGGCGCCAACTCCCAGCCGCAACTGTCGCGTGAATCGCTGGCTGCCATCACCACCGCGCAGCAGTTGGCCACCGAGATGGACGACGAATACGTCTCCACCGAGCACCTGATGGTGGGTCTGGCCACCGGCGACTCCGAGGTCGCCAAACTGCTGACCGGTCACGGCGCATCGCCGCAGGCGCTGCGCGATGCGTTCACCCATGTGCGCGGCAGCGCGCGGGTCACCAGCCCCGACCCCGAGGCTACCTATCAGGCGCTGGAGAAGTACTCCACCGACCTGACCGAGCGCGCCCGCGAAGGCAAGCTCGACCCAGTCATCGGACGGGACAACGAGATTCGTCGCGTGGTGCAGGTGCTGAGCCGTCGCACCAAGAACAACCCGGTACTGATCGGTGAGCCAGGCGTGGGCAAGACCGCCATCGTGGAAGGGTTGGCCCAGCGCATTGTCGACGGCGATGTCCCCGAAAGCCTGCGTGACAAGACGGTCGTCTCGCTCGACCTGGGTTCGATGGTCGCGGGTGCCAAGTACCGCGGCGAATTCGAGGAACGGCTCAAGGCCGTGCTCGACGACATCAAGAACTCCGCGGGACAGATCATCACGTTCATCGACGAGCTGCACACCATCGTCGGCGCGGGTGCGTCCGGTGAGGGCGCGATGGACGCCGGCAACATGATCAAGCCGATGCTGGCCCGGGGCGAACTGCGACTGGTCGGGGCCACCACGCTCGACGAGTACCGCAAGTACATCGAAAAGGACGCCGCCCTGGAGCGGCGCTTCCAGCAGGTGTTCGTCGGCGAGCCGTCGGTGGAGGACACCGTCGGCATCCTGCGCGGCCTGAAAGACCGCTACGAGGTGCACCACGGTGTGCGGATCACCGACTCCGCGCTGGTGGCGGCCGCGACGCTGTCCGACCGCTACATCACTGCCCGCTTCCTGCCGGACAAGGCGATCGACCTGGTCGACGAGGCAGCCAGTCGGCTGAAGATGGAGATCGATTCGCGGCCCGTCGAGGTCGACGAGGTAGAGCGCTTGGTGCGTCGGCTCGAGATCGAGGAGATGGCGCTGGCCAAGGAAGAAGACGCGGCGTCCAAGGATCGCTTGGAGAAGTTGCGCTCCGAACTGGCCGACCAGAAGGAAAAGCTGGCCGAGCTGACGACCCGGTGGCAAAACGAGAAGAACGCCATCGACGTCGTGCGCGACCTCAAAGAACAGCTGGACTCGCTGCGCGGCGAATCCGAGCGTGCCGAGCGTGACGGCGACCTGGCCAAGGCCGCCGAGCTGCGCTACGGGCGCATCCCGGAACTCGAGAAGAAACTCGACGCCACGCTGCCGCAGGCGGCGGCCCGGGAAAACGTGATGCTCAAGGAGGAAGTCGGGCCAGACGACATCGCCGACGTGGTGTCGGCGTGGACCGGCATCCCGGCCGGGAGGCTGCTGGAAGGCGAGACCGCCAAGCTGCTGCGGATGGAAGACGAGCTGGGCAGGCGCGTCGTGGGGCAACACAAGGCCGTCGTTGCGGTTTCGGATGCGGTCCGTCGCACCCGGGCCGGGGTCGCCGACCCCAATCGGCCGACCGGTTCGTTCCTGTTCCTCGGGCCCACCGGTGTCGGTAAGACCGAACTGGCCAAGGCGCTGGCCGACTTCCTGTTCGACGACGAACGGGCGATGGTCCGCATCGACATGAGTGAGTACGGCGAGAAGCACTCGGTGGCCCGCCTGGTCGGTGCGCCTCCCGGCTACATCGGCTACGACCAGGGTGGTCAGTTGACCGAAGCGGTGCGACGTCGGCCTTACACCGTCGTGTTGTTCGACGAGGTGGAAAAGGCCCATCCGGACGTGTTCGACGTGCTGCTGCAGGTCCTCGACGAGGGCCGGCTCACTGACGGGCAGGGCCGCACGGTCGACTTCCGCAACACGATCCTCATCCTGACGTCCAACCTCGGTTCGGGCGGCACGGAGGAGCAGGTGATGGCCGCGGTGCGCTCGGCGTTCAAGCCCGAGTTCATCAACCGGCTCGACGACGTGCTGATCTTCGACGGGCTCCAGCCCGACGAACTGGTCCGGATAGTCGACATCCAGCTCGAGCAGCTGGCGAAGCGGTTGGCGCAGCGACGGCTGCAACTGGAGGTGTCGCTGCCGGCCAAGGAGTGGCTGTCCAAGCGTGGGTTCGACCCGGTCTACGGCGCCCGCCCGCTGCGGCGGCTGGTGCAGCACGCCATCGGCGACCAACTGGCCAAGATGCTGCTGGCCGGAGACGTTCAGGACGGCGACGTGGTGCCGGTCAACGTCAGCGCCGACGGCGACTCATTGGTGCTGGGTTGATTCCACACTCGCACAACAAGAATCGCCCCCGTTATTCGCGGGGGCGATTCTTTGTTTCTGCTGACGCGAAATGGGCCGGGCTCACGCGGGACAGGAATTGGTCAATTTTAGTTCCACCAAGGTCACCCTGAGACCTACGCTTATTGCCATGACGCAAATCCTGCGGCGGGCAGTTGTGCTTATGGGATCGTGGGCGATCGGACTACTGGTGGCCGCGTGGGTCGTTCCCGGTGTTTCGTTGTCGTTGTCGGGGTTCGTCGTCGCCGTCGTGGTGTTCTCGGTGGCGCAGGCGATGCTCTTGCTGCTGATCTTGAAGTTGCCCCACGGGTATGCGTCGATGCTCCTTGGGGGCATGGGCTTGGCATTGACCATCGTCGGGCTCAGCCTCGCTTCGCTATTGACTCCTGGGCTCACCATCCGCGGCGCTGCGTCATGGGTAGCCACAACGGTTGTGGTGTGGCTCGTGACAACAGTTGGGGCAATTTCGCTGCCCGAGCTATTCGCACGCGATGAGGCCAGCACCACCTGACCAACTAGCGGCTGAGCCGTCGGCCCGCGCAAAATTGGGCATTTCGGTGAGTGCGCCGGCTGAGTAGCATTTGTTTATCTCGTCCGACGACGGAGGGAGGCGTGATGGGCGATACGCATCACGACCCGACGGACCATTCCCGGACCACGCAACCGCACGCTGGAATCGCGATGAAGGACAACTTCTTGTGGCCCGGGTTCATTTTGCTGGCCGTTGCGGTGTCCGGAATGATCAGCGCGGTGGCAGCAGCCGCCTACCGACACTACGAGTGGCTCGGCACGACGGTGCTCGTCGCGGTGCTCGGAACGATCGCCGGAGCGCTATGGTTCGTCGTTGAGTTTCGCCGCGTGGCCCGCCTCGAGGAGCAGTTCGCGGCACACCCCGAAAACCGGCCCGGCAAGTTACCCATTTGACGCCGCAAGCGGCTCAGTGCGTGTCGTCGCCACCGGAGAGTCCTGTTCGCCTCCTCTGCGGGCCTTCCGGCCCGCGTCGTCGCCGAACGGGAAGCAAACTTTAATTCGGTTGTGACCTGCTGGCATTCTCGCTTGTGGGGCCGGAGCAGCTAGGCTACGTGGCGATGGTTCCCCTCTGGTTTACGCTCTCCGCGCTGTGCTTCGTCGGCGCGGCGGTGTTGTTGTACGTCGACATCGACCGCCGCCGGGGACGAGGACGGCGCCGTAAGTCGTGGGCCCGCTCGCACGGGTTCGACTACGAGCAGGAATCCACCGAAATCCTCAAGCGCTGGAAGCGCGGCGTGATGTCGACCGTGGGCAGCAACATTCCGGCCCACAACGTGGTGCTGGGCCAGATCCGCGGCGAGGCGGTTTTCATCTTCGACCTCGAAGAAGTCGCCACCGTCATCGCCCTGCACCGCAAGGTCGGCACCAACGTGGTCGTCGACGTGCGGCTGAAAGGCCTCAAAGAGCCTCGCGAGAACGACATCTGGCTGCTCGGGGCGATCGGGCCGAGGATGGTGTACTCCACCAACCTGGACGCGGCCCGTCGTGCCTGCGACCGCCGCATGGTCACCTTCGCTCACACCGCGCCCGACTGCGCCGAGATCATGTGGAACGAGCAGAACTGGACGCTGGTCAGCATGCCGATCGGCAGCACTCGCGCCCAGTGGGACGAGGGTCTGCGCACCGTGCGCCAGTTCAACGACCTGCTGCGGGTACTGCCGCCGGTGCCGCAGTCGGCCGGATCGTCCGCCACTCCGCAGGCGACCAGCCGCCGCAAGGCCGCTCCCAGCCGCCCGCTGGCCCCGGCCGGTCGCGGCGAGGCGCCGCAGCGCCCACCCGAGGCCGCCCCGGGAGAGCGGATCGACGACCCGGGCGGCCGCGACCCCGCCGGCTGCGCGTCAGGAGCCGGTCCGTCGCCCGCCGACCGGTCGCAACGGCCACCAGGCGTCACATCACCAACGCTGAGTCGAAGCCGTACCGGCGCTAAGTACACTGGCGCCGTGCCTCGCCCCGTCGCCCTGGTCACCGGGCCCACTTCCGGTATCGGCGAAGGCTTTGCGCGACGTTATGCCGCAGATGGCTACGACCTGGTGCTGGTATCCCGCGACGCGGACCGCCTCAATGCGCTGGCCGCCGAATTGGCCAATGAGGGCGGCCGCAACGTCGAAGTGCTCCCCGCCGATCTCGCCGACGCCGACGGCCGCGACAAGGTCGCCGAGCGGTTGGCGGCCGGCGACATCAGCGTGCTGGTCAACAACGCCGGCTTGGGCACCTCCGGCGAATTCTGGACCGCGGACCCGGCTCTGCTGCAGCGCCAATTGGACGTCAACGTCACCGCGATCATGCACCTGACCCGGGCCGCGCTGCCGTCGATGATCGACAAGGGCACCGGCACGGTCATCAACGTCTCGAGTGTGGCGGGTCTGCTGTCCGGGCGCGGCTCGACCTATTCGGCGTCCAAGGCGTACGTGGTCTCGTTCACCGAGGGCCTGGCCGTCGGGCTGCGCGGCACCGGCGTCGGAATACACGTCGTGTGTCCGGGCTACGTGCACACCGAATTCCACGACCGGGCCGGCATCGACATGACGTCGCTGCCGTCGTTCATGTGGCTCGAGGTCGACGACGTGGTTCGCGAAACGCTCTCGGAGGTCGCCCGCGGCAACGTGCTGATCATCCCGGGACTGCAGTACAAGGCGATCACCACCGTCACCCGGATGGTGCCGCGAACACTGTCGCGCGCCGCCACGAGTGTCTTTGGACGGGGCCGTGGCCGCACCTGAATTAGCCGAATTGGCCGAATTGGTGCGCCAATTGGCAGTGGTGCACGGCCGCGTCACGCTGTCGTCCGGTAAGGAAGCCGATTACTACGTCGACCTGCGCCGGGCCACCTTGCACCACCGGGCGGCTCCCTTGATCGGCCAACTGGTCCGCGACCTGACCGCCGACTGGGACTACGCCGCAGTCGGCGGTCTCACTCTGGGCGCCGACCCGGTCGCCACCGCCGTCATGCACGCACCTGGTCGCCCGATCGACACCTTTGTCGTGCGGAAATCGGTGAAAACCCATGGGATGCAACGTCTTATCGAAGGGCCCGACATCGCCGGCAAACGGGTGCTGGTCGTCGAGGACACCAGCACGACCGGCGGATCTGCGCTGACCGCGGTGCACGCGGTGCTGGAAGCCGGCGCCGAGGTCGTCGGCGTGGCGACGGTCGTCGACCGGGCTACCGGGGCGGCCGAAGCGATTGAAGCCGAAGGTTTTCCGTACCGCAGCGTGCTGGGGCTGGCGGACCTCGGGCTGGGTTAGTCACCGTGCGCACTGTCATCGCGATGATCGCGACGTTGGCGCTGATCTGCGCGTGTTCGAATTCGGCTGCTCACCAACAGGTTTACGGCGCAGGAACCGCACGACTGGGTGAGTCGCTGGCGGTGCTGGGCTGGAACACGTCGATATCGAACCTGCGCTGGCAGGACGACTACGTGCTCGTCGACGTCGACGCGGCACCGGCCGACGCGACGAAACCGCATGCCGACCCCCACGATATCCGCTTCGGGCTGTACGGCGCGTTGGCGCATCCGATGGAGGCGGCCGGCATCGGCAGCTGCGACGGAGTCAAAAACCTTGTCGTCCAATCGCTTTCCGCGCCAGGTGGGAGCCGGCTGACCGGCACGATCTGTCTCGGCCCGATGAAGGACCGCGCCGCCGTTCGCGGCGTCTACCTTTATTCGCCACGCGACCGCATCGCCGACACCGCTGCCGCCTACCCGGCGGCGTTCCCGGTCGGGGTCCTGCCGACTAAGGAAAGCGACACCGGGTTGGTGGTCAAGACCACCAGCATCGCGGCGTGGCGGGCCGACGGGACGCCGTTGACACCAGTCGTCGCTCGGTGACCCCGCTGCCTTCAACGGCAGCGGTTACATGCTGCTCGGCCTGGAGGCCGACACCATCGCGGCCAAATATCGCGATGATTCCGGCGGCCGCGGTGGGCCGATGATGCTGCTCGCCACGCCGACGCTGCCGCCGCCCGGCCTGAATCCCTCCTGCACGGCCTACGGGTCCTCGGTGCTGATCCTGCCCGAGGCATCACTGGACGCCGTGCACGTCAACGCGTCGCTGTGCACCCAGGGCGAGCTCAACGATGCGCTGTTCTACGCGACGGTCGCGATCGTCGGCACCCATGCCGCGGTCTGGACACTCAAGTGAGCGACACCGGACCCGGTCCCACCGAATGGGCCGCCCCGTCGGGTGCCGGCGTCGGCCCCTGGGAAGGTCCGCTGCCCGACGATCCGCGCTATGACCCGGAGTTGCTGCGCGACGGCGACAGCCGCAACGTCGTCGACGCCTACCGGTACTGGACGCGCGAGGCGATCGTCGCCGACATCGACACCCGACGTCACCCGCTCCACGTCGCGATCGAGAATTTCGGTCAGGACGCCAACATCGGCGGGGTGGTGCGCGCCGCCAACGCGTTCGCCGTCGATACCGTCCACATCGTCGGCCGTCGCCGGTGGAATCGGCGCGGCGCCATGGTCACCGACCGCTATCAGCGACTGATGCACCACGACGAGACCGCCGCGCTGCTGAGCTTTGCCTCGGGTGCGGGCCTGACGGTGGTGGCCGTCGACATCGTGCCGGGTGCGGCCCGGCTGGAGCAGACGACGCTGCCGCGCGACTGCCTGTTGCTGTTCGGCAGCGAAGGGCCCGGCATCAGCGCCGACGCCCGCGACGGCGCCGCCTTGACTGTGTCGATCGCGCAGTTCGGTTCTACCCGCAGCATCAATGTTGCGGTCGCGGCGGGCATCGCCATGCACACCTGGATCAGCCAGCACGGGGACATGAATCGGGCCTGGTAGAACTTTCGCCAAGGCTAGGCCGCAGGGTCGAATTCGATTGGCAGAGTACCGAAGGTCTGCATCGGTTGCGCGCCCTCGCGGGTGATGTCGAGTTGGTCAGGACGGTCGTAGACAGCAGGATCTCGATTGGCCGAGGCGGTGTTGGCGACGATCAGCGTCCCGGCCGGGATCGTGACTCCGGCCAGTTCGGCATCCTCGACGGCGATGCGCAGGGTGCCCCAGGCGACACGTGGCCCTTAACGGTGGCCAACCGCTTCGCAATCGTTGCTCCGGCGCCACACGGGGATGCCAGTAGACCCATACTGACCTTTCGGCTGTCAGCGCTCGCCTTGCCGACCTAGGCTGTACGGGTGCGGTTGACGTGGCCGTTGACGGGCCGCTCGGAAGAGCAGCGACTCCTCGAAGCCGCTGTTTTCGAGTCGGACGCAGCTGGGATCGTGATTTGCGGGCCTGCCGGCGTGGGGAAGAGCCGGATCGCGCGTGAGGTATTGAACTCTGCTGCGGCGCGCGGATGCGAAGCCCGCTGGATAGTCGGCACGTCGTCGGCTCGCTCGATTCCATTCGGGGCACTCTCCGCGTGGGCGGAGTCTGACGCCGACGACAACCTCGAATTGATCCGCAGCACCATCGCCGCGCTGACGGGATCGCCGCTCGGCAAAACGGTCATTCTGGGTATCGATGATGTGGTGTTGCTCGATGATCTATCGACTTTCGTGGTGCACCAGATCATTCAGGGCCGCGCCGCGAAGGTTGTGCTCACGATCCGCGAAGGTGAACCGATTCCGGCTGGGGTGCGGGAGTTGTGGGACGGCGGCCTGCTCGACCGCCTTGACCTGAAACCGTTGTCCGAAGCCGAAACCACAGCCCTAACTTCGGCAACGCTGGGCGGCCCGGTGGATCCGCAAGCCGCTGAACAACTGTGGACATTGACCCGCGGCAATCCTTTGTATCTGCGAAACATCGTGGAACAGGAAGTTGCAAATAAGCGGCTGGCCATGCGGGATAGATTGTGGCGCTGGCTCGCTGATCCGGTCCTACCACCAAGCCTGATCGAACTGATCGAGGCGCGGATCGGTGGACTGCCCAATGCGGTGAGTGACGTGATAGACGCCCTCGCCGTCGGGGAGCCCATCGAACTCGCATCGCTCAGCCGGATAACCGGCCCAGCTGCGGTTGAGCAGGCGGACCTGCGAGGTCTCATCGCCCTCGGTCAAGTAGGCGATCGGGTTGAGGCACGGTTGGCGCACCCGCTGTACGGGGAAGTGCGACGAAATCGCACTGCTGCGACCAGGTTACGGCGATTGCGCGGCCTTGTCGCCGCCGAACTCGCTGCCTCCGACGACCGTGACGAGATGAGGGTCATCGTCCGTCGTGCCGCGCTCGCTCTTGATTCGGACCTCGAGCCCGATTCAGAACTGCTCGTTCGGGCGGCACGCGGCGCGGTCTGGTTCTGGGAATTCCCGCTGGCCGATCGACTTGCCGCCGCGGCAACTCTTGCCGGAGGGGCCGCGGATGCGAAACTCATTCGCGCCTATGCCCTGTCATGCACCGGCCGCGGCCGGGAAGCCGACGCTTTGCTTGCCGACATCCAGCCACCCGGCTTGGCCGACGCGATGTACGGGCGGGTGGCGTTTCTGCGGGCCACCAATCGGCTGTTCACTCTTGCCGACCCGGCCGGTGCGAAGGCGCTCATCGATGATGCGTCGGCCGCAGCAGGGCCGCAGGCCCGCAGCTGTATCGACGCGTTTCTGACGGTGTACTGGGCGGCGATGGGCAAGCCCCACAAGGCAATCGAGTCATCCGGCAGATTCGTCTGGGAGGAGCTACCCGACCTCGTCGCCCAGCGAGTGACCGCCTGGGCGCTCGCCGTTGCGTTCGGGGAAGTGGGCCGCGTCGGTGAGGCCGCTGCAGCGGCGAAGGCCGGGTACCCCGTCCCGATACGTTCGTTCGTCATCATCACCGACGCCCACATCGGTGCCCTTTTGCTGTCCGGCCGAATCGCCGAGGCGGCGGCGCCGGCGGAGACCATCCGACAACGCCAGATCGAATTCCGGGCATTCCAGTTCTTTCAGGTGGGCACGGTCGCGGTGGGCAGAGCGGCGCTCGGTGCTGGCCGGCTCGATGACGCGATCGCCCTACTGACTCAGGCGTTGGAGAACGTGCAGACTTCCAACGATTCGAACGGTTGGAATTACCGATGCCAGATTCCGCTGACAATGGCGCTGGCGATGCGGGGCTCGACCGATGAGGCGGCGACCTGGCTCGGTGCGGTGGCGGAGCAACACCATCCCAGCTGGCAGTACCTCGATTACGAGTACGTGATCGCAAGGGCATGGGTGTCGGCCGCGCAGGGCGCGCTGAGCGAGGCTATCGAGCTGTCGCTTGCCGCAGCCGAAACAGCCAGAGAAAATGGGCAATTCGCCCCAGAAGTAATGTGTTTGCAGACAGCCGCCCAATTCGGGGAGCGGTCTTGCGGACCTCGATTGCGAGAGCTCGAAGCTATCGTCGAAGGGCCCCGCGCCGGAGTTGCGGCCCGCTTCGCCGAAGCCCTGCATGCCGGCGACGGCGCCGAACTCTCAGCGGCGTCAACCGAATTCGAGGATATGGGCGATCTCATCGCCGCGGTTGATGCGGCGGCGCACGCGGCTATCACCTACCGGCACCAGGACTTACGCGGGTCGGCGTTGGGGTGTTCGGCGAGGGCCGAGGCGTTGGCCGAGCAATGTGGCGGCGCGCGCACACCGGCTCTGCGCAAGGCTGTCGAACGATTGCCGTTGACCGACCGTGAACGCGAAATCGTGATGCTCATCGGCGAAGGCCTGTCCAATCGCGACATCGCGACACGGTTGACGTTGTCAGTCCGAACCGTCGAAAGTCACATCTACAAGGCGATGGCCAAAACCGGGACCCCCAACCGCGACGAACTCGCAGCGCTGTTGCCCCACCGCAGAGAACCACACGGCGACAACGGCTCGCGTCAACTCAACTGATCGGCCACCGCGGCGCTGCCCGTCGTCACCTCGTGGGTCATGGCCCCGGCCTGAAGTTGCAACTACTGATCTGCCCCTCGGTCGTATCAGGCCGCAACGCTGCGAAATATCAGTAGTGCGCCACTGACCTCAATCCATCACCCGCGATCAACGATTCCAGTACCGGATCTCACCGACGGAGGATTGAAATGCTCACCCAAGACCTTGCAGTCATTACCCCGGACGAGGCCCGAGAGCGATTGGTCTCACCGGAGCCGGTACTGATCAGCGAACACGAGGTTGCGCTCGCCACGTCCATTGCCCTGCGCACCCGGCCGCCGGCCCGAAGCCGGTGGGCGGAGGCGACTCACGCCGTCGTTGCTGCCGTGCACCGCACATTGGCGCCGCCGACCCACGACGACCCGAAGTCGCGGCGCGACTATCCGAAGCGTTACGCGTTTCTGGAAAACGCCTGCATGGCGCGCGAGATGCAGCGCCTTTGAGGCAGGCAGAGGTTGACCACGCAGGTTGTTTGAAATGAGGGGTCCGCGCGGTTAGCCGGTGCGAACGACTCGCACCCTCAGCGGGCATCCTTGCGGGACGAAAAGTTCCCGTAAGGATGCCCGCTTGCGCACCTGGCCCATAGGGCAGGATCTGCAGACATGGATCAGGTATGGGTCAACCGGGCGGTCAGCGCGGAGGCCGCTGTCGCTGGTCGCCATCTGAAAAAGCTGTGGGCACTGCCCGGCACTCAACTCGGCGTGGTGGCGTGGCCGTCGGTCCGGCGCGACCGATGGTTCGGCGGCTGGCACTACTGGTGGCAGGCACATCTGCTGGACTGCCTGGTCGACGCCCAGCTGCGTGACCCGCAGCCCGAGCGCCGCACCAAGATCGAGCGGCAGATCCGCGGACATCGACTGCGTAACAACGGATCCTGGGTCAACAACTACTACGACGACATGGCCTGGCTGGCGCTGTCGCTGGAGCGGGCGTCCCGGATCGCGGACGTCGATCGTGAGCGCGGCCTGCGCAAGCTCAACGACCAATTGGTCAAAGCATGGGTGCCCGAGGATGGCGGTGGCATCCCGTGGCGCAAGCAGGACCAGTTCTTCAACGCCCCCGCCAACGGCCCGGCCGGAATCTTTCTGGCCCGCTACGGCGATCGACTGCGGCGCGCCCAGCAGATGGCCGACTGGATCGACGAGACGCTGATCGATCCGGAGACGCACCTGGTGTTCGACGGCATCAAGGCTGGCTCGCTGGTCCGCGCCGAATACACCTACTGCCAGGGCGTGGTGCTCGGTCTGGAGACCGAATTGGCCGCACGCACCCATGACGAGAGGCACGCGCCGCGGGTGCATCGCCTCGTCGCCGCGGTCGACGAACACATAGCGCCGGGCGGCGTCGTGCGTGGTGCCGGCGGCGGCGACGGCGGGCTGTTCTCCGGCATCACCGCTCGCTATCTGGCGTTGGTCGCGACCACGCTGCCGGGTGATTCCGCCGACGACATCAGGGCCCGCGACACCGCCCGCCACATCGTGCTCACGTCGGCACAATCGGCGTGGGACAACCGCCAGACCGTCGAGGGGCTGCCGCTGTTCGGGCCGTTCTGGGACCGCCCAGCCGACCTGCCGACCGTCGGCGGCGAGCAGGCACAGTTCGTGGCGGGGGCCGTCAGCGCTTCCGAAGTCCCCGAGCGTGACCTGTCGGTGCAACTGTCCGGTTGGATGCTGATGGAGGCCGCCCACACCGTCACCGTCGGTGAAGGAAGAGAAGGTACCAGCAATGAGTAAAGTCCACGCCGATGCCGGGTCGGCGTTGCACGGCCTGCTGAGGGACGGAATCACCATCGCCGCAGGCGGTTTCGGCCTGTGCGGCATTCCGGAGAACTTGATCCAGGCGTTGGTGGACAGCGGCGTCAAAGACCTCACCATCGTCGGAAACAACGCCGGCGTCGACGATTTCGGCATGGGTCTGCTACTCAACGCGCGTCAGGTGTCGAAGGTGATCGCCTCCTACGTGGGCGAGAACAAGGAGTTCGAGCGCCAGGTGCTGGCCGGTGAGCTCGACCTGCTGTTGACGCCGCAGGGCACGCTCGCGGAGAAGTTGCGCGCCGGCGGGGCCGGCATTCCTGGCTTCTACACCCGCACCGGCTTCGGGACCAACCTGGCCGAGGGTAAAGACACCCGGGTCTTCGATGGCACGGAATATGTTCTGGAGGAAGGCATTCGGGCTGACCTGGCCATCGTCAAGGCATGGAAAGGGGACAGGGCGGGCAACCTGATCTACCGCAAGACAGCCCGCAACTTCAACCCGATGATCGCCACCTGCGGCACGGTGACCGTCGCCGAGGTCGAGGAACTCGTCGAGATCGGCGAGCTCGATCCCGACCTGATCCACACCCCGGGTATCTACGTCGACCGCATCATCGAAGGCCCCAGCTACGAGAAGCGCATCGAATTCCGCACCACCAGCGGCGGCGCCGTCGGCCAAGAAAGACAGCCCCATTCGCGAAGTCATGGCGCAGCGCGCCGCCAAGGAGTTGCGCGACGGGTACTACGTCAACCTGGGTATCGGCATTCCGACGTTGGTGGCCAACTTCATTCCGGACGACATCACCGTGACGCTGCAGTCCGAGAACGGGCTGCTCGGCATCGGTGCCTACCCGGGCGAGGACGCCGTCGACGCCGATCTGGTCAACGCCGGCAAGCAGACCGTCACCAGCCTGCCCGGGTCGAGCTTCTTCAGCAGCGCCGACTCGTTTGCGATGATCCGTGGCGGCCACATCGACCTGTCCATCCTGGGTGGCCTCGAGGTCGCCGAAAACGGCGACCTGGCCAACTGGATGGTGCCGGGCAAGATGGTCAAGGGCCCCGGCGGCGCGATGGATTTGGTGTCCGGCGTGAAGCGGGTGATCGTGGTGATGGACCACACCGCCAAAGACGGCAGCCCGAAAATCTTGAAGCAGTGCACGCTGCCGATCACCGGCAAGGCCGTGGTGGACGTGATCATCACCGACCTGTGCGTTTTCGAGGTCGAGCCCGAACAGGGCCTTACCTTGATCGAGTTGCACCCCGGCGTCGCCGTCGCCGACGTCCGCGCCAAGACCGGGTGCGATTTCAAGGTCGCCGTCTGACAGCCACGCTGGCTATGGTGGAAAAGGTGACTACACCCCATAGGCCGGTCCTGACTCGGCGGCATGTCCTGTTCGGCACCGCCGTGGCTGGCGCTCTCGCCGCCACCGGATCCGTGCTGGCATGCACCGCATCGGGTGCGCCGAGAACGCCGGCGAAGACGTTCGACGTCAACCACACCGACGAGGAGTGGCGCCACCTGCTCACCCCGCAGCAATACGACGTGCTTCGCACCGCGGGTACCGAGACTCCCTACAGCAGCCCGCTCAATGATGAGCACCGGACGGGGACCTTCACCTGCGCGGGTTGCGGCCAGGACCTGTTCTCGTCGACGACCAAGTTCGACAGCGGCACCGGGTGGCCGAGCTTCTACCGAGTCCTCAACAACGCCGTCCTCGAACAGCAGGACAACAGCATGGGAATGGCGCGCACCGAAGTGCTCTGCAGTCGCTGCGGCGGGCACCTCGGCCATGTCTTCAACGACGGACCGCCGCCAACTGGGCTGCGCTACTGCATGAACGGGGTGGCGATGGGCTTCAAGCCCGCCTAGTTGTACTCGTGTTGTACGGTCAGCCGGGGGCCATGAAAGGATCCGACATGCGGGCTCCCGGTTTTCTCTGCTGCGTCTTTGCCGCCGTCCTAGCCGGCTTGTCGCCTTCAACAGCCACGTCGATCCCCACCCGGACGAATGCGGTGCAACTCGCTGACACCAGCGCGGATCTGCCGCTCGGGGACGGCACGGCGTTGTTGATGGGCGGAACCAGCATTCCGCAACCGGGTCAGCCCTACCTAGACGCCGCCGATACGCTGTATCTGCAGCCGCGCGGCTTCACCGGCACACTGCAGTCGCTGTTCACCCCCGAAAACGCAAGTGCCACATCGGAATCGCGGGGCGAGCAGATTCTCGACTCCACGATCTTGCAGGACTACAACACGGGAGACCTGGGTGCGCAAAACCCGGTCGTCGTTTTCGGCTACTCGCAGAGCGCCTCGATCTCGTCCGAGGTGATGCGCGAGCTAGCCGGCCAGGGTGTGCCGAGTGACGACGTGCACTTCGTGCTGATCGGCGATCCGGACAACCCGAACGGCGGCTCCGAGATCGTGACCAGCAATCTGAACCCGGCGTATTTGCAGGCCAACGTCGCGACCCCGAACGATCTGTACCCGACCGACGTCTACACCGCCGAGTACGACGGTGTCGCCGATTCCCCGAAGTATCCGATCGATCTGCTCTCGGATCTCAACGCGTCGCTGGGGTTCATCTACGAGCACGGCACGTATTTGAGCCTCACCGCGGACCAGATCAGCAACGCGATCCAATTGCCGACCTCAGCGGCCGACACCATGGTCAATTACTACATCATTCCGGCCGAGAGCCTGCCATTGCTGGACCCCCTGCGATTGATCCCAATCCTCGGACAGCCCCTGTATGACCTGCTCGAGCCTGATACCCGGATTCTGGTGAACCTCGGTTACGGCAGCATCGACCAGGGCTGGGCGCCGGGCGACGCCGACGTCGTCAGCACTGCCGGGTTTCTCCCGAACATCAATCTCGGCGAACTCTCGACTGCCCTGGGCGCCGGATTGCAGACAGGGGTCAGCAACTTCTTCGCCGATCTGGCGAACCCCGACACCTACACAATCATTCCGCTGCTGGAGAACCCGTCGTTGACTGAAGTCGCCGACGCGGGATACCTCTATGGGTTCCTGCCCACGCCAGACCCGACACCGTCAGAGGCCTTGCAAGGCATCATCGAACTGTTTCAAGCATTCACCGCTATGACATGAGCCTGGCACGGCTAACTGCTGCGTCTGGGGATAACCGCTAGTCGGCGACCGTCAGCTTGTCTTTGTCGTCCTGGGCTGCTCGCTTACGCCGCAGATACGCCCTGCCGGTGGCGATGAACGCCGGCAGCATCGACACGAACAGGATGGCCAGAACGATCTTTTCCAGGTTCTGGTGGATGAACGGGATGTTGCCCAGGAAGTAGCCGGCGATCGTCACGCCGCCACCCCACAGGATCCCGCCGACGATGTCGAAGGCCAGGTACACCGGGTAGCGCATGTAGGACACCCCGGCGACCACCGGCGTGAACGTCCGCACGAACGGCATGAACCGGGCCAGGATGATCGCCGCCGGCCCGTATTTCTCGAAGAAGGCGTGCGACTCGGTCACGTGGTGCTGCTTGAAAAAGCGCGAGTCTTCCTTCTTGAACAGCGCCGGCCCGATCCGGCGGCCGATGAAGTAACCGGTCTGGTCGCCGGCGATCGCGGTCAGTGCCACGGCCGGCGCCAGCACCCAGATGTCGAGCGTCCCGTGGGCGGCCAGCAGACCACCGGTGAACAGCAGCGACTCACCGGGCAGCAGGGGGAACAGCAGACCGGTTTCGACGAAGACGATGGCCAGGATCGTCGGCAACACCGCAGATGCGAACAGTCCCTGGGGGCCGATCCAGTACATCGGGTCGAGGATGTTGGGCATAGCCACCACGGTTCGGTGGATCACGGTGTTCAAGATACCGGCGGTTCGGCCTGGCTTTTACCAACCGCCTTCCGGGCTGGCCTGCGAACGTCCCGAGGCTGTTGCGATACTGATGGTCAATCGGGCTCAGCGCAACACCTGCTCAGGAGGAGAACTCATGCCCATCGCGACGCCAGACGTCTACGCCGAGATGCTGCAACGTGCCAAGAAGAACGAGTACGCCTTTCCGGCGATCAACTGCGTCGGCTCGGAATCCGTCAATGCCGCCATCAAGGGTTTCGCCGATGCCGGCAGCGACGGCATCATCCAGTTCTCAACCGGCGGGGCTGAATTCGCTTCTGGGCTCGGCGTCAAAGACATGGTCACCGGCGCGGTGGCGCTGGCCGAGTTCGCCCACGTCATCGCGGCCAAATACCCGATCAACGTCGCCCTGCACACCGACCACTGTCCCAAGGACAAGCTGGACACCTACGTGCGACCGCTGCTGGCCATCTCGGCCGAGCGGGTGGCGGCCGGCAAGAACCCGCTGTTCCAGTCGCACATGTGGGACGGCTCCGCGGTGCCGATCGACGAGAACCTAGAGATCGCGCAGGAGCTGCTGAAGCTGGCCGCGGCCGCCAAGATCGTCCTCGAGGTCGAGATCGGCGTCGTCGGCGGCGAGGAGGACGGCGTCGAGGCCGAGATCAACGACAAGCTCTACACCACTCCCGAGGACTTCGAGAAGACCATCGATGCCCTCGGTCACGGCGAGCACGGCCACTACCTGCTGGCCGCCACCTTCGGCAACGTCCACGGCGTCTACAAGCCCGGCAACGTCAAGCTGCGCCCCGACATCCTCGACCAAGGTCAGAAGGTCGCGTCGGCCAAGCTGGGCCTGGCCGACGGCTCCAAGCCGTTCGACTTCGTCTTCCACGGCGGATCCGGCTCGCTGAAGTCCGAGATCGAAGAGGCGCTGCGCTACGGCGTGGTGAAGATGAACGTCGACACCGACACCCAGTACGCCTTCACCCGACCGCTGGCCGCGCACATGTTCACCAATTACGACGGCGTGCTGAAGGTCGACGGCGAGGTCGGCAACAAGAAGGTCTACGACCCGCGCAGCTACCTCAAGAAGGCCGAAGCGTCGATGACCGAGCGGGTTATCGAGGCCTGCAACGACTTGCACTGCAACGACAAGTCGGTCTCCGGGTAACGCTGCGCCTTCGAGGTGAACCTCACCCGCCACTAGCGTCGCTGGCTGGGGGGACGAGCTTTTTTCAATTTCGCACCACATGCGATATCACCACCTGCTAGCGCATGTGGTCACGATTCCAGAAAAGGGTGGAACCCACCTCACGGTGCTGATGAGGCGCGTGGTGACACAGAGACTGGCCCCACATCGGCCCAATTAGCTTTAGCCGGAACTAGATTCGCAGATCTTCCATTGCTCGTCGCGGTACTGCAGGTCGAAGCTGCGTGTCGAGCGGGTCTGCGGGGCATACGCCATGAACGCTGTGACGTTGGCTTCGGCGTGGTTCCCGTTCACCACCACCTGGTCGATGTTGGCGACGACGGGGTACTGCTTGGCCGCGGCGACACGGTGGTAGACGTCGTTCCACTCGTTCTGGTTGTAGTTGACGTAGTCATCGCGCATGCTGCCGCAGGTGAGGCTACGCAGCGTAGTCAGATCGCCGGTCTGCACCGCGGCGTCGAAGTGCTGAATCGTGTTGCGCACCTGGTCTTCCTGCGACGCACTCGGCTTTCTGTCGTTGCGGGTCAGCAGGACCGTGCCCAGCACCGCGATGGCGGCCAGCGCCAAGATGATCAGGATCAGCGCCAGCACCCAGCCCCAGCTGCGCTGGCCCGGCGGCCGAAACTTGGAACCCAGTCGAGGCGGAATCAGTTGCGGTGTAGCAGTTCTCGCGCCTGCCTGACCGCCTACCGGTTGTCGGCCCTGCGCGAAGACCTCGGTGGCAGGCTCATTGGCCGCGTTGATGATCGCGGTTTCCTTGGCGTCGAAACCGGGGGCGGTGAAGCGACGTTCACCGGGTTGCAGATGAGGCTGCGGAGCTTGCTGCTCCTGCCCGGGCGGCCCGATCACCTCGGTCGCCGGATCCGCCCCGCGATAAGTCTCGGTCGTCTTGTCGTCGGCACCGGCGGTCGGTTCTACAGCGGTAACAGCCTCAGATTCCACCGGGTCGCCCGCGGCGCCTTGATCGGCGGCGTCGGCAGTGTTGTCGCGATCAGACCCTGATGGATTGGGCATAGGCGCAGCTGTCCTCTTCGGTGTCGAAATACCTATTGCAGCTTAGCGACCCGACAACGGGTTGGGCGTGGCGGTGTAGTGGTCGCACGGCACAATAGCGGCATGACGCCGATGCATGATTTGCTGGGACCCAATCCGATCTTGTTGCCCGGTGACCCGGACGCCGAGGCCCAGTTGGACGCCGGCGACAACCCGACCGCCGTCGCAGCCGCGCATCCCTCCGCGTCGGTGGCGTGGGCCGCGTTGGCCGAGGATGCGCTCGACGACGACAAGGCGATCACCGCCTACGCCTATGCCCGCACGGGTTATCACCGCGGCCTGGACCAGTTGCGCCGCAACGGCTGGAAGGGTTTTGGGCCGGTGCCGTTCTCGCATGAGCCCAATCGAGGTTTCCTGCGGTGTGTCGCGGCGCTGGCGCGCGCGGCCGACGCGATCGGCGAGACCGACGAACAGGCGCGGTGTCTGGATCTGCTCGACGACTGCGACCCGGCTGCCCGCGAAGGCCTCGGCCTGAGCTGACCGGTCAGAAGCTGGGCGCGCAGTCGCTGACGTCGTCCGGCAACTCGATCTGGATGGTCGCGTGGTCGAGGCCGCGCTCGGCCAGCACCGCCTGAGCCTCGCGGAGCACCCGCGACGAGTTTTCGCAGCTGGCCAGGTGTGCGGTCACCATGTCCTTGCCGGGCACCAGCGTCCAGACGTGCAGATCGTGGACCTCGGTCACCCCGTCGACCGCCGCCAGCGCGCTTCGCAACTCGTCGACGTCGATATGGCTGGGCGACGATTCGGACAGGATTCGCAACGCACCCGCGGCCAGCGACAGCGCCCTTGGCAGCACCCACAGCGCCACCAGCACAGCGACCACCACGTCGGCGTAGGGCCAGTGCGTGGTGATCGTGACCACGCCGGCGATCAGCACCCCGACGCTGCCGACCATGTCGGCGACGACCTCCATGTAGGCGCCTTTGACGGCCAGGCTCTGCGTCGAGTTCGACCGCAGCAGCAGCGCCACGGCCACATTGGTGGCCAGTCCCGCCAGCGCCACGGCGACCATCGGGATGCCCGGTACTTCGGGTGCCTGACCGATCCGCCCGATCGCCTCACGCAGGATCAGCGTCGCCACCCCGATCAGCAGCACAGCGTTGGCGACGGCGGTGAAGACCTCGGCGCGGTGCCAGCCGTAGGTGCGGGCCGGCGACGTGCTGCCGCGCTGGGCGAGGATGACCGCGCACAGCCCCATGAAGGTGGCCGCCACGTCGGTGAGGATGTGGCCGGCGTCGGCCAGTAGTGAGATGGAGCCGATCAGCAGGGCCGTGGTCAGTTCAACGACGAAGAAACCGCCCAGTAGTGCGGTGGCGATCGCCAGTCTTGGCGCTGGGGTGCCCGGGCTCGCGTGATCGTGTCCGGCGCCCATACGAGCAATATATGCGGAGTCGCGCATGTATCGCAAGGATTTCGGCGGCACCGGCACGATCTCAGAACAAATGCCGCCAGAACTGGGTGAGTCCGGCGCCCAACTGCCACAGCATCCCGGGGACTCCGGAAAGTTCGAAGACGTAGTTGATCAGCCCGAAAAACCAGTGGTTCAGCGGCTGGGCAAACAGCAAGAAGAACAACAGCAGGAAGCCGTAGGGCTTGAACTGCGCCAGGGCCCGCTGCGTCTCCGGGCTCAGATGCGGCTCCAGCGCGTTGTAGCCGTCCAGGCCGGGGATCGGCAGCAGGTTCAGCAGCAATGCGGTGATCTGCAGGAAGCCCAGGAAGGCCACCCCGGCCCACAACACCGGGTGCTTCGGGTCGAAGAACAGATTGGTCGCCGCGAGCAGCAGCACGGCCAGCAGCAGGTTCGCGACCGGACCGGCCAGGCTGACCAGCGTGCGCTGCCGGGCCGTCATGTACGAGGTTCGGACGTACACCGCCGCGCCGGGCAGGCCGATCCCGCCGATCGCCGTGATCGCGATCGGTACCAGGATCGACCACACCGGGCTGACGTAGCGCCGCGGATCCAGATCCAGATAGCCGCGCAACTCGACGTCACGGTCGCCGAATCGCCAGGCTGTGAAGGCGTGCCCGAACTCGTGTAGGCAGAGCGACACCACCCAGCCGGCGATCACCATGATGAACACCCCGGCGTAGGCGAGCGGGGTCACGTCGTCCCCGACCCAGTACGCCAGCCCGCCACCGAGGACGGTCAGGCCGACGAGGGCCCAGAAGATCGGGCTGGGTCGCACCGACCGGTGCAAGTCGCGGGCGCTCACCCGACGAAACTACCGGACCGCGACACTGCCCCGGATCCTCGCGCCTCGCGGCGCTCGTCACCGGACGGCTAACCACCCCTCGGTGTTCCGGTAGATCGTCGAGCGGCGTACTGGCCGCGGCGCGGCCACCCCGTCACGGATCACCGAGATCCCGGTGCCGCCCAATTGCGCGGCCCGCCCGGTCAACCAGCGGCGGGTGCCCGACACCCGGGCCCGCAGCCCGGGTAGCGCCGCCGTCGGCTGGACCGTCACCTCTTCGACGTCGCCGTCGAAGAGCACCGTGTCGTCGACGACGGCCTCGCCGCGCAGCACGGTGTCGCCGTCCGCGGGCCGCCAAACGGCCGACCCGACGATGGCCGATCCGCTCTCGTCACGGATCAGCGGCATCCGCTGGGCCGAGCCGCGAACGGCCCGCCGTGCGGCCCGGCGACCGGCCGGCAGGCGGTAGGCCCGGGTGGCCGCCGTGCGGCGGTGCGGGACGTAGGCCACCTCGACGTCGAGCAGCTCCGCGCGCAGCAGCCGGGTCAGCGCCGACGCGAGGTCGGCGTCGGCGCCCACCACCACGAGCCGTCGCCCCGGTGCGAGCGTTTCGATGTCGCCAGGATCAACCCGCGCCAGTCCCCGCAGCGCGCGCGGCACCGGTGAGTCGAGGGTCAAAACGACCACGTCTGGGGTATTCAGGAGCTTCCTCGCAAACGGCTGGGATAGTGTGGGTCACCGGCTGGACCACAATAAGCGGCTTGAATACGTGGAGTTAGGCGGGAGCGCAGCCATGCCGGCAATCGTCCTGATCGGCGCCCAATGGGGCGACGAGGGCAAGGGCAAGGCCACCGACCTACTCGGTGGCCGCACCAAATGGGTCGTTCGCTATCAAGGCGGCAACAACGCCGGGCACACCGTGGTGTTGCCCAGCGGCGAGAACTTCGCCCTGCATCTCATCCCATCGGGTGTGCTGACGCCCGGCGTCACCAACGTCATCGGCAACGGCGTGGTGATCGATCCCGGTGTCCTGCTCGACGAGCTGAAGGGGCTCGAGGACCGCGGCGTCGACACCTCGAAGCTGGTGATCTCCGCCGACGCCCACCTGCTGATGCCCTACCACGTGGCCATCGACAAGGTGACCGAGCGCTACATGGGCAACAAGAAGATCGGCACCACCGGCCGCGGCATCGGACCCTGCTACCAGGACAAGATCGCGCGTCAGGGGATCCGGGTCGCCGACGTGCTCGACCCCGACGAGTTGACGCACAAGATCGAGGCCGCGCTGGATTTCAAGAACCAGGTGCTGGTCAAGATCTACAACCGCAAGGCGCTCGACCCGGCGCACGTGGTCGAAGCCCTGCTGGAACAGGCGGAGAGCTTCAAGCACCGCATCGCCGACACCCGACTGCTGCTCAACACCGCCCTGGAGGCCGGCGAGACCGTCCTGCTCGAAGGCTCGCAGGGCACGCTGCTCGACGTCGACCATGGCACGTATCCCTATGTGACGTCGTCGAATCCAACCGCCGGCGGCGCGGCCGTCGGATCCGGCATCGGCCCGACCCGGATCACCACTGTGCTGGGGATCCTGAAGGCCTACACCACCCGTGTCGGGTCGGGCCCGTTCCCGACCGAACTGTTCGACGAGAACGGCGAATACCTGTCCAAGACCGGCGGCGAGTTCGGTGTCACCACCGGCCGGCGTCGGCGCTGCGGCTGGTTCGACGCCGTGATCGCGCGCTACGCCACCCGGGTCAACGGGATCACCGACTACTTCCTCACCAAGCTCGACGTGCTGTCCAGCCTCGAGACGGTTCCGGTGTGTGTCGGCTACCGCGTCGACGGCAAGGAGACCTCCGAGATGCCGATGACGCAGAGTGACCTGCACCGCGCCGAGCCCATCTACGAGGAGCTGCCCGGCTGGTGGGAAGACATCTCGGAGGCGCGCGAATTCGACGACCTGCCCGCGAAAGCGCGAGACTACGTGTTGCGGCTGGAAGAGCTTGGCGGAGCTCATATTTCGTGCATCGGTGTGGGCCCGGGTCGCGACCAGACCATCGTGCGTCGCGACGTCCTGGCGGCTCGCCCGTGACCGATTCTGAACAGCGACCCGAACACCTCGACCCCGACTACGACCATCATGGCGGCTTCCCGGAGTACGGCGCCGCCAGCCCGGGTCCGGGTTTCGGCCGGTTTGTCGCGGCCATGCGGAGGTTGCAGGACCTGGCGGTGTCCGCCGATCCCACCGACGAGCTCTGGGACGACGCCGCCGGACATGCCGAAGCACTCGCGGCGCAACTCGTTCCGTTTCAGGCGCCCGAAGGCCAGGCCCCGGCGGGTCGTTCGCCGCAACTGCCGGGGATGGGCAGCCTGCTGTTGCCGCCGTGGACGATGAGCAGGTACGACCCGGACGGCGTCGAGATGCGCGGCCACTTCAGCCGGTTCCATGTCGGCGGCAACGGCGCGGTGCACGGCGGTGTGCTGCCGCTGCTGTTCGACCATGTCTTCGGGATGGTGGTGCACGCCGCCGCCCGGCCGATCAGCCGAACTGCTTTCCTGCACGTCGACTACCGCAAGATCACCCCGATCGACTCCCCACTGGTGGTCCGCGGGCATGTCGCCGCGACCGAGGGTCGCAAGGCGTTCGTGCGCGGTGAATTGCTCGACGGCGACACCTTATTGGCCGAGGCCAACGGCCTGATGATCCGGTTGCTGCCCGGCCAGCCCTGACGTCCCACCTATCCTTGAGCACCGTGACCACGCCGCACCACGAAACGACCCAGCGACCCAGCGATACCGGTCGGCCGACTGTCATGTTGCTGGGATCCGGCGAGTTCAGCCGCGAGCTGGCGGTCGCCCTGCAGCGGCTCGGCGCCCACGTGATCGCGGTCGAGCGGTACGCCGACGCACCGGCGCATGGCGTGGCGGACCAGGCGCTGGTGGTGAACATGGCCGACGCCGACGAGCTGGGGGCGGCAATCAGGCGGCTGCAGCCGCACTTCGTGGTGACGGCCTCCGATGCGGTGGCCGCCGATGCGTTGGCGGCTACCGCATCCGAGGCCGGTGGCCTCGCCCCGCAGTTCGTCCCGACCGCACGCTGCGCCCGGCTCACCGCCGACCGGGAGGGCATGCGGCGGCTGGCCGCCGACGAGCTCGGCCTGCCCACCGCGCCGTTCTGGTTTGCCGGATCGCTGGACGAGCTACGCGCCGTCGCCGACCACGCCGGCTACCCGATGCGGGTGCAGCCGGTGGCCGCGGTCGGCGGGGAGGGCCAGTCGGTGGTCCTGCTGCCCGGTGACCTCGAGCTGGCCTGGCAGCGGGCGGTGTCCGCCGGCGGCCGGCCGGCCCACAGCCGGGTGTTGGCCGAGACCCTGGTCGAGATCGACTTCCACGTCACACTGCTGACGGTGCGCAGCGAGGGCCCGGCGGGGCCCACGCTGGACTTCTGCCAGCCGATCGGCCACGGCGAAGCCATTGGTGACGTGCAGGAGTCCTGGCAACCGCAAGATCTGAGCCCGGCGGCGCTGGATGCCGCCAAGTCGATCGCGGCCCGCGTGGTCACGGCGCTCGGCGGGCGCGGCCTGTTCGGGGTCGAGCTGATGATCCGCGGCGACGAGGTGTACTTCAGCGACGTCACCGCCCGGCCGTTCGAGAGCGGCCTGGTCACCGTCCGCACGCAACGGCTCTCGGAATTCGAGTTGCAGGCGCGGGCCATCCTGGGGCTGCCGATCGACACGATCATGATCTCGCCGGGTGCGGCCGAAGTGATCTATGCAGGCGCCGATGGGGGCCCTCGGCCGCAGCGCGGTGGCGCGCTGGGCGATGCACTGCGCACCACCGAGAGCGACGTGCGGGTATTCACTCGCGATGAGTCTGAAGGGCGGCGTCCGCTGGGGGCCGCCGTCGTGACCGCGGCGGACGTGACCACTGCCCGCGGGCGCGCCCGGGACGCGTCGGCCGCACTGCGCAGGCTCTGGTAGCGGGCGGGCTTGCCCGCCAGCGGCCTCCCAGTCGGATATGCGAGACTCACGCGGGTGAGCCGCGCCGGCGACGATCAACAGGCCAGGGCGATCCGGAAGAGCAGGAGGAGCGGCGCATGAGCTACGCAGGAGATATCACCCCGGAGCAGGCGTGGAAGCTGCTCAGCGAAAACCCCCAGGCGGTTCTGATCGACGTTCGCACCGACGCCGAATGGCGTTTCGTCGGTGTTCCCGACCTGGCCAGCCTGGGCCGCGAGGTCGTGTACATCGAGTGGAACGGCGCCGACGGTAAGCTCAACGAGAATTTCGTCGCCGACCTGCTCGAGCATGTCCCGGCCGGTGACGATCGCCCGGTGGTGTTCCTGTGTCGCTCCGGTAATCGTTCGATCAGCGCGGCCGAGGCTGCCACCGAAGCCGGCGTCGCCCCCGCTTACAACGTGTTGGACGGCTTCGAAGGTCAGCTCGACGGCGATCGTCACCGCGGTGGGAGGGGCTGGCGGGCAATCGGTTTGCCGTGGACGCAGACATGACCGCCGGCGACGAGAAGCAGGTTCCTTCGGTCCGCATACCGGAGCCGCTACCCGAGGGCGTCAGCCAAGCCACCATCGGGGTGCGCGGCGGAATTATGCGGTCACAGTTCGAAGAGACCAGCGAAGCCATGTATTTGGCGTCCGGCTACGTCTACGGCTCCTCGGCCGAGGCGGAGCAGGCGTTCACCGGTGAGGTCGACCGCTACGTCTATTCGCGCTACGGCAATCCGACGATCAGCATGTTCGAGGAGCGCCTGCGCCTGATCGAGGGCGCTCCCGCGGCATTTGCCACCGCCAGCGGGATGGCGGCAGTCTTCACGTCGTTGGGGGCTCTGCTGGGCGCCGGCGATCGACTTGTGGCTTCTCGCAGCCTGTTTGGCTCGTGTTTCGTGGTGTGCAGCGAGATCTTGCCGCGCTGGGGCGTCGAGACCGTGTTCGTCGACGGCGACGACCTTTCTCAGTGGGAGAGGGCGCTGTCAGTGCCGACTCAGGCGGTGTTCTTCGAGACGCCGTCGAACCCGATGCAGTCACTCGTCGACATCGTCGCGGTCACCGAGTTGGCACACGCGGCCGGGGCAAAGGTCGTGCTGGACAATGTTTTTGCCACACCGCTATTGCAGCAGGGTTTTCCGCTCGGCGTCGACGTAGTGGTCTACTCGGGCACCAAGCACATCGACGGCCAGGGCCGGGTGCTAGGTGGTGCCATCCTCGGCGACAAGGAATACATCGACGGGCCGGTGCAGAAACTGATGCGCCACACCGGTCCTGCGATGAGCGCCTTCAACGCCTGGGTGATGCTGAAAGGCCTTGAAACGCTGGCTATTCGCGTCGACTATCAAAACAACTCGGCGCAGCGCCTCGCCGAATACCTGGAAAGCCACCCGGCGGTGCGGTGGGTTCGCTACCCGTTCCTGCCGTCGCACCCGCAATATGACCTGGCCAAGCGCCAGATGTCCGGCGGCGGCACGGTCGTGACCTTCGAGCTGGATGTCCCGGACAGTGCGGCCAAGCAACGGGCGTTCGAGGTGCTCGACGGACTGCAGCTGATCAACATCTCCAACAACCTGGGCGACTCGAAATCCCTTGTCACGCATCCCGCGACCACAACGCACCGGGCCATGGGTCCCGAAGGGCGCGCCGCTATTGGCTTGGGCGACGGGGTTGTTCGCATCTCTGTGGGCCTCGAGGGCACCGAAGACCTCATCGCCGACCTCGACAGGGCCCTGGGCTAGGAGTCTGCTGAGAGTTCGCTGGCCGTCGGCAATCGACATGTCCGGCAACGGATATTGCCGCTTTGGCCACGCGTTACCCGGCTATTCATCTAACCGTCGTTTGATCTTTCCACCCGTAAGTATCTTCGGCGCGATAGTAACGCCATAGCGAATATGCCCGATAGCACTACGACGGTGCGTAACTCGCAGCGTCGTAGCTGCCTGACTGCGTCGGGCCCGAAATGGAGAGACTTGAGTGATATCGAGCATCAGCCGGCCGCGGACGTCACCTCATCCGCTGACCGGCGATTTCTATGAGTGGGCCGTCATCGTCGACGGCGATGAAGTTGCCTGGCAGAGCTACGCCGGCCCGCTGAGATTCGACGAAACCGACTTCGCCATCGCGACCCGCAAGCTGTTGTCGATCGAACCCGACGAACTCCCCGAACTGGTCGGAGAGCACGTCGAATTCGCCTCGCCCAGCCAAGGTCAACCGCGTCTCATGGTGCATTCGACCACGCCGTACGCCAGTAGCTTCGAAACCGATCTCACCGCAATGGTCGAGGGCCGGCCGGTACTCGACCTCACGACCTATGTGGAGACTCGTGGTCTGTACCTGGCCCGCAGCGGCGATCTCGTCGTCGGACGAACACAACCATGGCGGCGCGGGGCAGCGGCGAGCGGCGTTGAGCGCCTGGTACTTCCGGATGCCGACTACTACTACATGTCTCAAGCGCTGCTGCGGCGCGCGGTCGACGGGGGCGATCGCGATTCGGTAATGTGCCAGATCATCGAGTTTCTGCGCGCGAACCCGTCAACGGTTGTGTGCCCGTACGACTTTGAACCCGAATTCCAGCTATTCGTGACGTGGCTGGCCCGGATCGCCGGTCTTGGGCGAATTCGCGTCGACGCCAACGATTTTCGGCTGGGGGTCTGGAACCGGAAGCGCATGCTGCATCCGACGGTCGACGCCGCGCTGGCTCTGGAAAGCCACGTGGAAGGTCAGCCGGGCCCCGTCATCTTGGAGCGCGAGCACCGGGCCAGCGAGGCGTTCGAAGCGTTGCAAGCGCCCATTCCGGTGCTGCCCGGCTATGCGATCGCCTGGCAGAAGGATCGCGAGGACTTCAGCCGCGAGATGCTACGGGCCGCATCGCTTCTGCAGAGCCGATACGGCCTCACACACGCCTGCCTGAAGCCGTCCGACGGTGGCAACGGCGGACGCATCACGCCGGGTATCGAACTCGACGACACTGCTCGTCTCCAGCAGTTTGCGGCCAGCGCCTGGAAGCTGGGCGGCGACCAGGTTCTCGAAGCGCACGTCACCTACTTCGAAAAGGAGGTGGGCGGCGAACGCGTGTTGACCACACCGTCGGCGCATGTGCGCTCGGGAGAGTTGCTCGACGGGCTCACCTTGCAGTTCATGCGCGGCACCTCGTGGAAGGGCAACATCTTCGTCGGCCCCGAGGACTGGGAGCGCCTAGGGCTGGACGAAAGCGTGTACACCGCGCTGCGCGCGACGATGACCGATCTGCATCACCGGCTGGGCTTGCTGCACTGCGGCATCGACTTTGCGGTCGGCACGGTCGGCGGCGTGTTCGGCGACACGGTGATGGCTGCCGTTCAGGACATCAATCCAAAAGTCACGGGTGCGCTGTTTCTGCGGGAGTTCATGGCGCGCCATCCCGAGGTCGGCGCCGGCGCGGCCACCCGCGTACTGAGTCCAGACGCGACGGAAAGTGCCGAACGGATTCGCGAGTTGGTCTCGGAATGCTCGACCTCCGACCAGCCCTGCGAGGAGGTGGCGGTCGTGCCCGGCCGTTGGGCGATGATCGCCACTTCGGCGGCGACGTCGCTGACGGCCGGTGCTCAGGCGTTGGCGATGGAACGGATGCTTACCGCCTCGCGCTGATCCCGTTTGGTGACGGCGCGATAACAAGTGGCGCGACGCGCTCGTGCAATACCGGGAACGTTGCGGTAGGCAACTTATCGTCGTTTTGTGTATCGCCGCACTGTGCTGAAGCTGCCGTTGTTGTTGGCCGCGGGCACGGCTCTGGCCCAGGCGCCGCGCGCCTCCGCTGACCCGCCACGTGCGTCCGCTGAGTCGAGTCGGTGGTCATCCGATCGGGCCAACCGCTGGTATCAAGCCCAGGGCTGGCCCGTCGGCGCGAACTTCATCACCTCCACGGCGATCAACCAACTCGAGATGTTTCAGCCGGGCACCTACGACCCGCGCCGCATCGATACCGAACTCGGTTGGGGCCGTGCACATGGACTCAATACGGTGCGGGTCTTCCTGCACGACCAGTTGTGGGCTCAGGATGCGCGCGGCTTCCAAACTCGCCTGGCTCAGTTCGTCGGCATCGCGGCTCGCCACCGGATCAAACCGCTGTTCGTGCTGTTCGACTCCTGCTGGGACCCGCATCCCCAGGTGGGCCGCCAGCATGCCCCGACTCCCGGGGTGCACAACTCCGGTTGGGTGCAGGGCCCCGGCGCTGACCGCATCGACGACAAGAGCTACACCCGGACCCTGCAGGACTATGTCACCGGCGTCATGACCCAATTCCGCAATGACGACCGGGTTTTGGGCTGGGACGTGTGGAACGAACCCGACAATCCCGCGCCGCAGTACGTCCGCGTCGAGCGTGGCGACAAGCTGGACCGGGTGGCCGACCTGCTTCCGCAGGTGTTCACCTGGGCGCGGTCCGTCGATGCACGTCAGCCACTTACCAGTGGCGTGTGGGACGGTGAGTGGGCAGATCCCAGCAGCCGCACCACAATTCAGAACATCCAGCTGGCCAATTCCGACGTGATCAGCTTCCACTCCTACGCCGGACCGTCGGCGTTCGAGTCGCGGATCGGGGAGCTCACCCCGCATGGCCGCCCGATTCTGTGCACTGAGTACATGGCCCGGCCGCAGGGCAGCACCATCGAATCCATCTTGCCGATTGCCAAGCGGCACAACGTCGGCGCGATCAACTGGGGTCTGGTGGCCGGCAAGACGCAGACCTACTTCCCGTGGGATTCGTGGAAGCATCCGTACTCGGCGGTCCCGAAGGTGTGGTTCCACGATCTGCTACGACCGGACGGCACTGCGTTCCAGAACAGCGAATCTCAGACCATCAGATCCCTGAGCGCCTCAACGGCCGGCTAGGGCATGACCGTCGTCAGGTCGATCGGGCTGTTTGCGCTGGCCGCGATCCTGGAGATCGGCGGCGCGTGGCTGGTGTGGCAGGGCGTCCGCGAGCACCGCGGCTGGATTTGGGCCGGCCTAGGCGTAATCGCCTTGGGTGCGTACGGTTTCGTCGCGACTTTCCAGCCTGACTCGCAGTTCGGTCGGGTGCTGGCCGCCTACGGCGGCGTATTCGTCGCAGGTTCGCTGGTGTGGGGTATGGCGCTGGACGGATTTCGGCCAGACCGGTGGGATGTCATCGGCGCGGCAGTCTGCTTGGCCGGCGTCAGCGTGATCATGTATGCGCCGCGCGGGCGCTGATCACTCCTTGTGCTCGACGACCCCGGTCGAGTGCTGTGCGCGGTCTTCATAGCTGCGGCGCGCACCGGTGTCGAAGTTGAGGAAGACCGTGTCGTTGCCCATCTTCTTGTTCAGCCAGCGGCGCCCAGCATCCGGTAGCAGCGTGGCCACGGCGGCGAACGACTTACCCCAAGCAGGCACTGACACTCGGGATTTCGGCTTGTCGAGCACCTTGACGATCGCCGCGGCGATCTCTGCCGGCTCGACCGGCTTCTGCGCCGAAGACGGCGACGTGCCCGAGATCAGTTCGGTGTTGGTAAAGGTTGGCAGGACCGCGGTGATCTTCACGCCCTGCGGGGCGAATTCGTCGGCCAGCGCGCTGGACAGCCCCACCACCCCGAATTTGGTTGCGGCGTAGACGGCTTGGCCGGGCACGGCCACCATACCCGCCAGCGATGCGACGTTGACGACATGCCCGTCGCGGCGCTTCACCATCTCCGGCAGCACCAACTGACAGCCGGTGAGCACTCCGTAGAGGTTGACTTCGATCGAGGAGCGGATCGCCTGCGCCGACTGCTGCAGAAACGGGCCCACCGGCATGACCCCGGCATTGTTGATCAGCACATCGATGCGCCCACCGCCGTCAGCGCGAGCCTTGTCGAGGAAAGCCGCGAACGACTCCTTGTCGGTGACATCGAGGGGATGACCGCTCACCTGCCCGAGGCTGCTGATGCCGGCGACGGCGTTCTCGAGCACATCGAGGTCCCGGTCGCCGATCACGACCCGGGCACCCCGGGCCAGTAGCGCCTGCGCGGTCGCGTAACCGATGCCGCGGGCAGCGCCGGTGATGACGATGGTTTTGCCCCTGATGTTGTCCATTCGACGGACTTTACAGGTGTCAAGTCTGGCCCGGAACAGCCTGAGAAGACGGGGCCGGGAGACCCTCAGCAGCCGTGCGGACGGCTTCCCCCAGTGCAGGAATGACCTGCCCGCTGCAGGTCGGCGCTCCAGGAACGGCTCGACTCGCTCCGCCACGCCGGAAACCACATACCGGACTCTCAGGGTTTGTTCGTATGAAGAGTCTTAGAGACTGCCTATTGCGCTGATAGATACCGTCTGATATTCCTATTACTGAAAACGATACTAAACGAATGAAACATGCCGGATTGATAGGTCCCCGGTCTGGCATCGCGAGAGGGAGTCTTATGAGATCTGCACCGGTGGCTACCGCCGCAGGAGCATTCTCTCTCGGCCAAAGCTTTAGCTGGCCCGATCCCGACGTCGAAGGCACTCTCGTCGTGTCGCAGCCGGCCGCTGACCCGGAGTTGTGGGCTGAGTATGCGGCGGGCGCCGTTCGGAGTTACTCCAAGCGTGGCGTGGAACGCGCTCTCGACCTCGACGCGCTGCGCGACGGTCATGACACCATCATGTTCTGCGCTGTAGTCGATGATGCCGGGCAGGTGGTCGGCGGTCTGCGGGGCAAGGCGCTCCGCTCCGCCGACGACTCGCATGCGGTCGCTGAGTGGGCGGGCCAGCCTGGTCAGCGGGAAGTCCGGCAGATGATCGCCGACCGCGTCCCGTATGGCGTCCTGGAAATGAAGGCCGGCTGGGTCACCGACGCTGCCGGCCGGAATCCGTTCCTTGCCGACGCGTTGGCGCGCAGCGGCTTTTACATGATGGTCATCCTCGATTTCCAGTACCTCATGTGCACCGCCGCGACGGCGGTCCTGAACAGCTGGCGTTCTTCCGGACCAGTGGTAGCGGCCATTCCGGCGACGCCCTATCCCACCGAGCACTACCTAACCAAGCTGCTGTGGTGGAACCGGCGCGATTTCTTCGACCACGCACAACCGAATCAGCTGGCCAAGATCGTCAGCGAGACAAGGGATTTGCTGCACGAGCAATTTCGCCGGGGCCAGATCGGCACGGGGCTTTCCGGCTTGCTCCCCGTCAGCCTGGCACCGCCAATCCGGCCGAATGACTGCGAGGTGGCCTCATAGTCGTCTCCCCATCCAGCCCCGTGTCCCGCCCGAAAACTCACAGAGGTAAAACAATGGAAAACAACTCAGAACCCGTGTGGATCATGTTCATCACCGACACCGAAACTCGCGACAAGCTCCTCAAATACGGTACTGGCTCGCAGTGGGAAGTGGATGCCTCGACCGCGGCGGCGATGATTTTGGTCGGAGCAGCGGTGCGGATGCCCTCGCCGGTGGAAACACTGCCCGTCCCAGGTGTCAACGGGATGTCGATGATCACCCGCGAAAGCGCCTGAGCCCGTTTAGATTCCGAGATCCTTGGCGACGATCGTCTTCATGATCTCGGTGGTCCCGCCGTAAATCGTCTGGATGCGGGCATCGACAAACGCTCGCGAGACCGGATATTCCCGCATATACCCGTATCCACCATGCAGTTGCAGGCAGCGGTCGGCAGTGCGCACCTGAAGCTCAGTCGTCCACCACTTAAGCCGGGCGGCCCGCGCCGCAGTCAGCTCGCCAGCCAGATGTTCGGCGATGCAATCGTCGAGATAGGTTCGCGCGATGTCGATTTCAGTAGACAACTCAGCGATCACGAACTGCGTGTTCTGCAGGGCTGAAATCGGGGAGCCAAACGCCTTCCGCTGCTTGACGTAGTCGAGCGTTTCGGCCAAGACACCCTCGGCGGCGGCCACCGCACCGACGGCCAGCGAAAGCCGTTCCTGCGGCAGGTTGTTCATCAGTTGATAGAAACCCCGCCCTTCCTCGCCGAGCAGGCTGTCGGCGGAAACCCGCATATCGGTGAAGCTGAGCTCGCTGGTGTCCTGGGCGTGCAGGCCGATCTTCTCCAGATTCCGGCCGCGGCTGAAACCCGGCGTATCCGGATCGACAACGAACAGTGACAAGCCCTTGTGCCGGTCCGGCCCGGTGCGCGCCGCGACGACGAACAGATCTCCGGTCTGGCCATTGGAGATAAAGGTTTTCGCGCCGTTGATCACGTAGTGGTCGCCGTCGCGCACCGCGGTGGTGCGGATCCCGGCCAGGTCGCTGCCCGCGCCCGGCTCGGTCATCGCGATGCCGATCACCGTCTCTCCGGTAACGACACCCGGCAGCCAGCGTTGCTTCTGCTCGGCCGTCGTCAGCTCCGTGAGATAGGGCAACACGATGTCGTTCTGCAGCGACAGGGCGATGGCCTCGGCCGCCGCCCCCGCTCGCTGGAGTTCGTCGACGACGATCGCGTTGTAGCGAAAGTCCTCGACACCTGCTCCGCCGAATTCCTCCGGGACCGAAAAGGCCAGCAGCCCAAGCTTGCCGGCCTCGGTGAACAACGACCGGTCGACGCAGCCGGCCTTCTCCCACTCTTCGTGGGCCGGCACGACGGTCTGCTGCACGAAGTCGTGCACCATGTCGCGGAACTGCCGGTGCTCAGAGGTGTACTCCAGCCGTGCGTTCATGTGGATTGCTCCTGTCAGCGGAAAGCGTCGATGCCGGTGAAGGCCTGACCCAGGATCAGCTGATGCATTTCCGGGGTGCCCTCGTAGGTGAGCACCGATTCCAGATTGACCATATGCCGGATCACCGGATACTCCAGCGATATCCCGTTGCCGCCCAGAATGGTTCGCGCTGTACGGCAGATCTCGATAGCCTCGCGGGTGTTGTTGAGCTTGCCGAAGCTGACCTGCTCGGGACGTAGACCGGTGCTGTCCTTGAGTCGTCCCAACTGCAGCGCGAGTAGCAGCCCCTTGTGCAGTTCGACCGCCATGTCGACGAGTTTGGCCTGGGTCAACTGAAATCCGGAGATCGGCCGGCCGAATTGAGTGCGTTCGCCGGCATAGTCCAGCGCAGCCTGCCACGCGGACCGCGCGGCTCCCATCGAGCCCCAGATGATGCCGTACCGCGCCTCCGACAGGCAGGACAGCGGGCCTTTGAGCCCCGTCACGTCGGGCAGCACCGCATCGTCGGGCAGCCGAACATCGTCGAGGACCAGTTCGCTGGTGATCGAGGCCCGCAATGAGAGCTTGTGGTGAATGGTGTTGGCGGAAAACCCGGGCGTCTTCGTCGGCACGACGAAGCCGCGCACGCCGTCGTCGGTGACCGCCCAGACGATCGCGACGTCGGCGACCGAGCCGTTGGTGATCCACATCTTGCGTCCGTTGAGGATCCAGTCCGAGCCGTCGCGGCGCGCCCGCGTGGTCATCGAAGCCGGGTCGGATCCGGCGTCGGGCTCGGTCAGCCCGAAGCAGCCCAGGAGCTCACCCGCGGCCATGCCCGGCAGCCACTGCTGCTTCTGCTCTTCGGAGCCGAAGCGCCAGATCGCGAACATGGCCAGCGAACCCTGCACCGACACCATCGACCGGATGCCGGAGTCGGCGGCTTCCAACTCGGTACACGCCAGCCCGTAATGCACGGCCGACGCCCCGCCGCAGCCGTAACCCTCCAGGTGCATACCCAGCAGGCCGAGTTGGCCGAAGTGTTTAGCCAGGTCACGGACCGGCAGATCGCCGATTTCGAACCACTCCGCGATGTGCGGGATGACGTGTTCGGCGCAGAACTGCCGAACGGTGTCACGGACCGCGATCTCGTCGTCGGACAGCGAGCCGTCCAGACCGAGCGGATCCTGCGGGTTGAAGGCGGGACGTGTGCCGGTACTCATCACCTCATCCTGCCATCGTGGGAAGGCCGTATCGACGGCGTTGGAGTAGCGGGCGCGTTCAGGTGTGTATGGGCCTAGGCTGCCGATGGGGGTAGCGGGAAAGGAAGAGACATGCGCTCACGGTTTCGCGTGTCAGCTGTTTTCCTGGCAGCGGTCGCGCTGGCCCCGCCGGCCATCGCCGATCCGGTCGACCCCATCCCTGGCAACGGGGTCTTTGTCGTCGGACCCGACGTCGCCCCGGGCCTGTATCACACGGCCGGGTCGGGATCGAGCTTCGGCGTGTGGATCAACAATGTGCCGACCCAGGATTCGATGTGCTCATGGTTCACCTACAGCACGGCCGACGGGGCCAAAGACCATGTTCTGCAGACCAATACGTCCGTCGGTCCGATGTATGCCAACATCAACACCGGCGTCAAGGCCTTCGAGTCACAGAACTGTCAACCGTGGACGCGGGTCCCGTAAGCCGTTGCATCGCAGCCTTAATCGCAGTTGACGCAGACTCCGGTCAGCGACAGCTGCATGCCGCAGCTGCAGAAGCTCCCTTCGCGTCGCACATCGCCGGAACGCTTGCCGGCGGGACGCACCCGATTCTCCGGATGCTCGACGTACCACGTTCCCTTAGGCGAGCTGGGTCCGTGCTCAGCGCCGCCGTCCGCGACGCCGACGATCTCCTGTTCGGTGCTGAAGCCGGTCGTATAACCGTGGTAGATGTGCAGATCGGGGAGTCCGTCGCGTCTTTTGGCGATGACGTAGGGCTTGTTGGCTCGTATCACCGCGTGATACTCGGTGATTCCGATCGCGGCGGTGAATCGGCGAATGAATTGATGATTTTCGGTCGGTATGTGCGCCTTCGCCATCGCCGCGAGCAGCGATTCGGGCGGTTGGTCTGCAATGGTCACATTTCTCAACGATAAACGAACTGGCCGATGAGTTCGGCCGCTCACGCCACCTCGGGGCAACACTTAAGCAGCCTGTCAGCGAGTGGCTGACCATGATTCACACCTCGAACACCTCACGGCGCAAATCTGCTGACTTTACTATGTAACAGTCAGCTGTTGCGTGATGAAGGGACAACGATGACGGGCGAGCTCTGAGGCGCGTCTGCTGGCGTTTGCCCGACCGCAGTAAAGCTATTTGTCGATACGGCTTTTCAGCCGCCCGCTTAAAAACATCCGCATGGTCAGGTTCGTCGACGTGATCATCGGGATAAATCCGAGGTAGGTCCGCTCGGACGGCTGGGCGCCGTGTAGGTGCTCGAGGCTGCCGAAGACGTAGAAGCATCCCACTGCGAAGAACGCTGCCGGGATCGAGAAGGCCAGCAGCGGCCTGCGGGCGTCGACGACCTGGGTGGCAAGCGGCTTCTCGTAGTCCTCCAGCGCCACTCGCTTGCGGAGCTTCCCCAGCACCGTGGGGACGCTGTTGACTTCGTTGGTCAGCGGCACCGGCTTTCGCCGCAGGATGCGCCCGACGTAGATCGAGGCGCAGGTGGCGAAAACCATTGCGAGCACGAAGGTGATCGCGGTCAGGTAGTTCCACACGTTCCAGTTCATTGCCGTACTCCTGTCAGCCATGATTGCGGCGGCAGCGGGCGCGAACGCACCAATGTTGGCCACCAGAACCACTTTCCGAGAATGGTGACGATCGATGGCACCACGAATGACCGGACGATCAGCGTGTCGAGAAGCAGGCCGATGCACACGGTGGATCCGAGTTGGCCGATGGTCCGAAGATCGCTGATCAGCATGGCCAGCATGGTGAATGCGAACACCAGGCCCGCCGACGTCACCACGCCCCCGGTGCTACCCAGCGCGCGGATCAGACCGGTGTGCAATCCGGCGTGCAACTCCTCTTTTACCCGGGCGATCAGCAGCAGGTTGTAGTCCGAGCCGACCGCCACCAGGATGATGAACGACAGCGGCAGGATCAGCCAGTGCAACGGCAGCCCAATGAGGTGCTGCCAGAAGAGCACCGAGAGCCCGAAGGCGCCTGCGAAGGAGAACGCCACCGTGCTCGGGATCACGAAGGCGGCCATCAGGCTTCGGGTCAGGAACATCATGATCAGGAAGATCAGCACGAAGGCGGCGATGGCCGCGATCAGCAGATCGGACATGGCGTACTGCTTGATATCTTTGTTGTTGGATGCCGAGCCACCGATGTAGACCCTGGAGCCAGCCAGCGAGGTCTCCTTCAAGATCGTGGTGATCGCCGTCGGGAACTGCTCGACGTGCTGCACGCCCTCGGGACCCATCGCGTTGCCCTCGTGAGTGACGATGAAGCGGGCCGCCTTGCCGTCGGGCGACATCATCAGCTCCATACCGGTTTTGACGTCCTCGTTGTCGAAGCCCTCGTGCGGGATGTAGAAGAAGTCGTCGCTGCGCGCTTTGTCGAAGTCGTTGCCGACGTTGATCGAGTCGTCGAACGTCTGCTCGGTCTGGATATTGCCCAGATCCGCCGAGCCGTAGGAGTTGACCAGCTTGGCCCGCAGGGCTTCGGTGTCGTCAGCGGTGGCTTTGAGCTCGGCGATGATCTTCGGGAAGGTCTTGTCGATCTCCACCAGCGAGATCCGGGTCTTGTTGATGTCTTCGGCCAGATGATCGATCTGGTCGAGGGTGTCCCACACCGACCGCAGCGCCCAGCAGATCGGGATGTCGAAACAGTGCTTGTCCCAATAGAAGTAGCTCTTGATCGGCCGGAAGAAGTCGTCGAGGTTGGAGATCTCCTCATTCATCTCGTTGGTGATCTTTTCCAGATCCTCGATGGTGAGCACGGTGTTGTGAATTTCGTCGGAAACCTTCTGGAAGAACGAGATCTCCCTGCGCAGCACCTCCACGGAGTGCTTTTGGATGTCTGCCTGCTGGTCGGTGTTCATGTTCTGCTCCCGGTTGAACGGGAGCTGCTGCCCGTTGCCGCTTCCCTGAGTGGTGAACAAATAAGGGATGGTGGCGTGTTCCAGCGGCCGCCCCAGCGGTCGGGTGATGCTCTGCACCATGGCCACTCCGGGCAGTCGGATCAGCGCCCTGGCGACCCGATCCAGCGAGATGAAGTCCGCGGAATTGCGCATGTCGTGGTCGGTTTCGACCATCAGCATCTCCGAGAACAGCTTGCTCGGCGGAAAGTGCCGGTCGGCGGCCGCGAATCCCTTTTTGGCCGAGGCGCTTACCGGCTGGTACTGGCGATCGTCGTAGTTCTGCTTATAGGTCGGTACGAAGACCGCGCCGAGCATGACGACTGCGGAACTGGCCGCGAGGATCGGCACCGGCCAGCGCACCACGCTGGCCCCGATCCGACGGTACAAGGTCGCCTTGACCTGTGACCGGGGCTCGAACAACCCGAAGATACTGCCCAGTGTCAGCAATGCCGGTGCCAGCGTGAGCGCCGCTGCGATGGTGAACAGCATGCTGACCGCGACGGCGGGCCCCATGGTGTGGAAGTAGTTCAGTCGCGCGAAGCTCAGGCAGAAGCAAGCGCCGGCGATCGTCAACCCCGAGCCGATGATGATGGGTGCCACACCCTTGAACGCGGTGTAGTAGGCCTCTTCCGGGCTTTCCCCGTCCAGGCGTGCTTCCTGATAGCGGCCCATCAAGAAGATGCCGTAGTCGGTTCCCGCTCCCAGAGTCAGTGAAATGACGACATTCACCGCGAAAGACGACAGCGGGATGAGGCCAATGTGGCCGAAGGTCGACACCACTCCCTTGGCGACGAGTATTTCGAACAGCACGCTGTACATGGGTACGACGAGCGTGGTGAGGCGGCGGTACACCAGCAGCAACATGATGAAGATGAGGATGACCGTCACGATCGTGATGTTGTTCAGGCTCGAATCCGCGATCGACAGGGTGTCCGAGGCCAGTGGGGCCGCGCCGCTGACATAGACCCTGAGCCCCGGAGGCGGGGTGTCTTTGTCGACGAGTTCCCTTACTGAGTCGACGGATTGGTTGGCCTGCATCTGTCCGATGTCACCGGCGAGTCGCAACAGCACGTAAGTGGATTTGCCGTCGACGCTTTGCGCGCCCGCGGCGGTGAACGGCTTGCCCCACAGATCCATCGCGTACTGCACGTGCCGGGTGTCGTGCCGCAGGCGCACGATCAAGTCGTCGTAGTACTTGTGGTCTTGCTCGTCCAGTGGACGGTTGGCTTCCAGCACGACCATGGTCAAGCTGGTCGAGGTGGACTCGTGGAACTTGTCGCCGATCGTGAGCATCGCGACCTGCGACGGTGCATAGGTCGGAACCATCGGGCCGGCCAGTTCTTCGGCGACCCGTTCCACCTGCGGCATAAAGGCATTGGTGGATACGGCAAGAAACGCCCAGAAGATGATGATCGGGATCGACAGCACGCGAACCGTCCTGGCGAAGAATGGTCGTCCCGTCCGATGTGCGCTCACGCGGACTTCACCCGGCACTGGACATCGGCGTCGCTGTGTGTGGTCGATTGTTCGTCCCGCACAACGCCATCCACCAGCATCCGGCAGCTCGCCTGGCCGCCGTGCACCTGCGCCGAGATGCTGCCCGACACCACGGTCAGCACGGTCGTCTCGGTGTGCGACCAGGGCAGCGTCTTGACGTCGACCTTGTGTGGATGCCCGTCGATGTCGACGTAGACCAGCATTCCGCCGCTACCGACCGAACCCGACACTTCGTAAGTGAGGTGCTTGGGGTTGAACTCCTCGGGTGCTTGTGGGCCGTTGACCGAGATGACCGGCTTCGGTTCGGAGAACTGGTGCACCTTCCACATGCATGCCACGCCCAGTCCAAGCGCAACGACGGTGACCAGGGCCAGCCACCATCGCTGCAACAGAATGCGACCGGTCGAACGTTGGCTCACTGGTTTATGCCTGTCGTTCGAATCTCCGAAGTCAGCTGGTGAACTCGGCGAGATGGTCGGCGATGAATTCCTGCACCGTCGTGGGCTTCTTCCCGCCGATCCGCTCAACAAGATCGTTGTTGCCGGCGAAGACTCCGTTTTGGTAGTCGACGGCGACGTTGCTCAGGTGCTGGGCCAGGAAGTCGGGGAAGCCCTGCGCCTTGATGCCTTCGATCCAGGCGGGTATCTCCGTCGGTTCGTAGCGCACCGGACGTCCCAGCACCTCGGAGATGGCGTCGGCGATCTGGTAGTGGTTCATCTCGACGGCGCCGAACAACGGGTAGACCTGTCCGGCATGCTCTTCGGGGTTCTCCAGGATCGCGGCGATGACCCGCCCCTGGTCTTCCGCGGTGATCGGAGCGTGCCGCCCGTCGCCGAAGGGCAGCCGCATGACGCCCTCGTCGCGGATTCCGTTGGCGCAGAAGATCGTGAACCACTCTGCGAAATATGTTGGGCGCAAATGGGTTGCGGCGACCGGTGACCAGTCCAGGATTCGCTCGCCCAGCCAGTGGATGCGGGCAGCGTCGCTGGCGGCGCCGCGACGAGCCGAGATCTGTGACATGTTGACGATCGCGCGGACGCCGGCATCCTCGGCTGCTTCGGCGAATGTGGCTGTCGCCTCGAGTAGGCCCGGGCTGATCGGGTACACGAAGTAGGCTGCGCGAACGCCATCGGCAGCGGCACGGACGATGTCGATGTCGTGCAGGTCGCCGACGATCACCTCGGCGCCGCTGTCGCGCAACGCCGCAGCGCGGTCGTCGAAACGGTGCACCAGCGTACGTACGTGGTGACCGCGCTCGAGCAGCAGTTGCGCCGTGTAGCCGCCGGTTCGGCCGGCCGCACCGGTGACGAGCAGTGCATCTTTCTCAGTGGTCATCGGTCGTTCCTCTCCGTAAGAACCTCGCGTGCAGGTCACTTTCACATCTAGCTCTACTCAAGTCAAGCCAAAGGGGTGCGGCAATTTGTTCCCGAACGAAACTGTTCTAAATGGGAATAAACGCAGTTCCAGCCCGGTTTTATGCCACTTCTACGCCGGCGGCGCGAACTCAACCGTGACTACCGGAGGCGCCTGCGCATCGAGTGCCGCGCGTGCCACCAGCTAAAAATCGACTGGCGACAACGTAAAACGTGCCGAGGTAGAAACATTGGCTTGACATAAATAAAGCCAGCAGCGATGGTTATCCGAGTTGGCCCCGCGGCGACGTCGCCGCGCACGCGAAGAGAGGTCTTGATGAGCGGACCAGCCGCACCCATCCTGGTGACAGGTGCCACCGGACGTCACGGATCCACCGGAGCGCACGTCGCGCGCAGGCTCCGCGAAGAGGGCAAGCCGGTTCGGATCTTGGCCCGCGCACCCGGCGAACGCACCGACGCGCTGGCTGCGCTCGGTGCCGAGGTGGTCATCGGAGACCTGCACGACCGCCGCAGCCTGGTCGCCGCGCTGGCCGACGTCGAGCAGGCGTATTTCACCTACCCGGTGGCTGCCGGAGTCATTGCCGCCGCGGCCAATTACGCAGCGGCCGTTCGCGAAACGGGGCGCCCGGTGCGCACCGTCGTGATGTCGATGGGCCCGGCTCACCCGCTGCACCCCAGCGACCTCGGCCGCGCCCAGTGGCTGGCCGAAGAGGTGATGACATGGGGCGGGCTCGACGTGCTGATTCTGCGGGTCGGGGCAACGTTCCACCAGAATCTCATTGCCCTGCACGGCGACTCGATCAGGCGAGAGAACCTGCTGCGCAACAGCTTCGGCGATGGCCCGGTCGGCTGGATCAACGGCAGCGATGCGGGGGAGTTGGCGGTTGCGGCCCTGCTGCGTCCGGGCACCTTCGACGGCCCGGTGTGCTACCCATCGGGGGCGGAGTTACTGAACCACCACGAGGTCGCCGAGATCCTCACCGAGGAACTCGGCCGGCCGATTGCCTTTGAGCCGATCTCACCCGACGCGTGGCGAAAGGACCTGGTCCACCTCGCCGAGAAATATCCCGGCGGCGTCGTCAACACCGCGATGGCCGGCCACATCTCGAATGTCGGAGCAGCAGTGGCGGCCCGGGGCGCGCCACCCGCCGACAGCACCGAGTTGGCCCGGCTCATCGACCGGCCGCCGATGTCGCTTCGAGAGTTCGTCCGCGCCAATCGAGAGGTTCTGGAGGTAACACGATGACCGACACCATTGCCGGTACGGCGGCAGTCGACCGGGACGACGCGACGCGCACGCGAACCTTCACCTGGCAGGATCCGCGAATCGGGGCGCAGGCGGCCACGGAGATGACCGGCCTCGATTACCTCCGTGCCATGCAGGCCGGCGCGCTGCCGGCGCCGCCGCTGCTGCACACCTTGAATATGTCGCTCGAGTCGGTCGAGTCCGGTGAAGTCGTCTTCGCCATGACGCCGGCCGAGTTTCATTACAACCCAATCGGTTCGGTGCACGGCGGGGTGTACAGCACGCTGCTGGACTCCGCCGCGGGTTGCGCGGTGCACAGCCTGCTGCCCGCCGGAACGGGCTACACGAGCCAAGATCTGTCCGTGCGTTTTCTCGGAGCCATCCGGGTGAGCACCGGACTGGTCCGGTGTACAGGCACGGTCCGTCATCTGGGCCGCCGCACCGCGCTGGCCGAAGCATCGCTGACCACCGAGGCCGGCAAGCTACTGGCCACGGCCACGAGCAGCTGCCTGATCATCCCCGGGCCGTGAACCATCTGGCTATATAAAAGTATGGTCAGCGAGTAGGATAACGCAATGACCGCAGCAACTGACGCGATGACACTGACGGGTCGTCTCGCCGACGGCGACAGAACCGGCTATCGGGAAGTCTGCCCGATCGAGCGGGCCCTGGACACCATCGGAACTCGTTCGGCTCTGATACTTCTTCGTGAGGCATTCTGGGGCACAACCCGTTTCGAGGACTTCGCGCAACGTGCCGGCTTCACCGAGCAGATCGCAGCGACGCGACTCAAGCAGCTGGTGGATGCCGGCGTGCTGGCGAAGCAACCGTACAAGTCCCCGGGCCAGCGCACTCGCTACGAGTACGTGCTCACCGGGCGGGGCCGGCAGCTGTTTCCGGTACTGGTCAGCCTGGTCGAGTTCGGCATGCTCCTGCAGGGCGACGCGAGACGGCTGGATCTGGTGCACGGCGAAGGCTGTGGCGCTCCGCTTGCCACACATGTGCAGTGCGCAGAAGGACACAACGTGCAGCTCTCACAGGCCGAGGCGCGCCTTCGCCCGAGAAACAAGCGCTGAGCCGCAAACCCCACGCTCGCGCACGGCGCACTGTTTGAATAAACCCCATGGTCGCTTCATGGATCGGCTTTGGGGCCGGTCTGTTTATGGTGTTGGGGACGCTGATGAGCGTCGCCGGCACCTTGGTCGTTCCGCGGGCGGTGTTTTCGCCGGCCAGCCGGGCGGTCGACTTTTTGCTCGACGTGGTGTTCCGGATCCTGACCAAGCCGGTGCGGTCCTTTGCGCGCAGGGACGCGATCTTGTCCTGGCAAGCGCCCATGTCGTTGCTCGTCCGGCTTGCCGCCTGGCTGGGCATGCTGATCGTCGGCTTTGCGCTCCTATTGCTACCGAGTTTGAAAGGCCATCTGGGACAGGCCTTCTCTGAATCCGGCTCATCGTTGTTCACCCTCGGGTATGCGGTGCCGTCCAGTGGGGACAGCACGACACTGGAATACCTGGCTGCATTCACCGGGCTGGTGGTGATCGGATTGCAGGTCGGCTACCTGCCCACGCTGTACGCCGCGTTCAACAAGCGCGAAACCGAAGTCACCTTGCTCGCCACCCGCGCCGGCGTGCCGTCCTGGGGTCCGGAATTGCTGGCCCGTACCCGATGGGGCATTCAGGACGGCGACATGGCGCAGGTTCTCGAGACGTTGTGCTTCACCTGGGAACGGTGGGCCGCCGAAGTGGCCGAATCGCACACCACGTATCTGACGCTGGCCCGGTTCCGCTCGCCTCGGCCGTTGTCGCACTGGCTCACCTCGTTGATCGCGGTGATGGACGCCGCCGCCCTGCATCTGTCATTGGCCCCGTCGCTCGAGCCCAAATTGGCGCCGCGGCTTGCCCTTCGGATGGGGTTCGTCGCGCTGTGGGAGATCGCGCGGACGATGCACCAGCCGGTGTTCGACGAACCCGGCCCGGATGCGCCAATCTCGTTGACATTCGACGACTTTCAACAGGCCGTCGCCATGCTGCGCGAGGTCGACTACCCGATCGAACTCTCGGCCGAAGAGGCGTGGCCGCATTTCCGGGGCTGGCGGGCCAACTACGACGCGACGGCCCTGCTGCTCGCCAAGCAGCTCGACGCTCCACCGGCGCCGTGGACGGGACCGCGGCGCTGGCCGTCGACGCCGATCGCCCCGCGCCGACCCCTGGCGATGGTGCCGCCGAAGGATCGACCCGAGCGGTAGCCTCACCGCATGGATCGTCCGCGGCGGGGCCCGGTGTGGCTGGGCATCGATGTGGCCTGTGTGCTGGTGTTTTGCGCCCTCGGGCGGCGCAGCCACGACGAAGGGCTCAACTGTCACGGGCGTCGCCACCACCGCGTGGCCCTTTCTGAGCGGTACCGCCGTGGGGTGGCTGGCGTCGCAGGCGTGGCGGCGCCCGACGGCGGTGTATCCCACCGGTGTGGTGGTGTGGTTGTGCACGGTCGCAATCGGGATGCTGTTACGCAAGGTCACCGCCGCCGGCGTGGCCGGCAGCTTCATCGTGGTCGCGTCGACGGTCACCGCGCTGCTGCTGCTCGGCTGGCGAGCGATCGCCCAGCCCAGGCGCCGCAGCGCAGGGTCGACGTGACCACGAAGCGGACCGACAACGACAGCTGGGGCCCGGCCACCAGCGTCGGAACCACCGCCACCCTGGTGGCGACCGCACGGGCATTGGCGCACCGGGCCGGGTTGATCAACGACCCGTTCGCCGAGCCGTTGGTCAGCGCCGTCGGGTTGGACTTTTTCGCCAAAGTGGCCAGCGGGGAGTTGGCGCTCAGCGATGTCGGCGACAACAACGGATTGGCCTTGCTGACAGACCTTTTGGCGGTGCGCACCCGGTTCTTCGACAACTTTCTCACCGACGCATGCCGGGCCGGGATCCGGCAAGCGGTCATCCTCGCGTCGGGGTTGGACGCCCGGCCGTATCGGCTGTGGTGGCCGGCCGGCACCACCGTCTACGAAGTCGACCAGCCCGAGGTGATCGACTTCAAGACCCAGACGATGCGCGCGCTGGATGCCGCCCCCTCCGCCAACCGGCGAGCGGTGGGGATCGACCTCCGACGGGACTGGCCGGAGGCTTTGCGGCGGATCGGCTTCGACACGGATCAGCCGACCGTCTGGATCGCCGAGGGGCTGTTCATCGGTTTTCTTCCGCCGGCCCTGCAGGACCGGTTGCTTGACAACGTCACCGCGCTGAGTGCACCCGGCAGCCACGCAGCGGCGGACTACTTCCCCGAGGGGCAGACCCCCTTCCTGGACCAGGAACACGCGCTGGCGAACCACTGGCGACGGTTCGGATATCAGCAGTGACCTGGCTGAGTACACCTATCCAGAAGAGCATCGGGATCCGGCCGAGTCGTTAGCGGCACTCGGCTGGCGAACCGTGGTGACCGAACTCGAAAAGCTGTTCACCGTCGACCGGGCTGCCGGGTTTGCGTCGTCAGGATCTAAATGGCGCGCCGGTGGCGGGCCGCTATGTTCGCGCAATTTTGGCGTAGCAGCGCCGGAATGCGGCCGATGGCGAGACGTTAGAAATGTAGTGATGCCCCAAGCCAGCCAACCCGCCGCAGCCCAGCAGGTCCGTTTCGTGGCGGTAACCGCGGACGATCCCAGGGCCCAACCCCTGCTGGACGAGCTGGCCGTCGAGTACGCGCAACGCTACGAGAGCACCACGCCAACCATCCGGGCTTGGATGAAGTCGGTGCCGGCGTCCGAATTCGCACCACCTGACGGCGGCTTTCTGATCGGCGAAGTGGACGGGATCACGGTCACCGGCGGCGCGTTCCAGCGATTCGACGCGCAGACAGCCGAACTCAAACGGATCTGGACCGACCGGGAGCACCGTCGCAGCGGCTACGCCTCTGCCCTGCTGGCCGAACTGGAGAGCGTCATCGCCCACCGAGGCTATCGGCGGGTATACCTGACGACAGGGCACCGTCAGCCCGAGGCCGAGGCGCTATATGAATCGACGGGCTACACCCGGCTTGCAGAGCCGCTGCCCGCGCGGGGACCGGTGTTCCCGATCGCATTCGTGAAGGAATTGTTGTGACCGAGCTACTGCACGTCGGCGTCGCCCTCGACGGCTACGGCTGGCACCGCCAGGCGTGGCGCACCACGCTCGCCGCCGATCCCGCCACGCAATCGGTGTTCAGTGGGCGATATTGGGCCGGGTTGGCGGCCACCGCGGAGCGCGGGCTACTCGACTTCCTCACCATCGATGACGCGCTGACGCCGCAGGCCGGGCGCAGCGAAGCGATCAGCCCGCGGCGGTTGGCCGGCCGGGCCGACGCCGTGCTCGTCGCCGCGCGAATTGCCCCGGTCACCGAGCACATCGGTCTGATCCCGGTATCCACCGTCACCCACACCGAGCCTTTCCACGTCTCCAAGGCCATCGCCACCCTGGATCACGTGTCGCACGGGCGGGCCGGTTGGCAGCCGCGGGTGAGTTCAACGGCGCACGAGGCCGCGCTGTTCGGTCGGCGCGAAGCGCCCGCCGATGGCGACGACTTGTTCGACGAGGCCACCGACGCGGTTGAGGTGGTGCGCCGATTGTGGGACAGCTGGGAGGACGACGCGATCATCCGCGACGCCGAGACCGCGCGCTACGTGGACCGAGAAAAGTTGCACTACATAGATTTCCGCGGCAAGTACTTTTCGGTGAAAGGCCCGTCCATCACCCCGCGCCCGCCGCAAGGGCAACCGGTGGTGGCCGCCCTGGCCCACGGGCCGCGCATCTACGAATTCGCGGCAACCAGCGCCGATCTGGTCTTCATCACGCCGACCGACAACGCTTCGCTCGACGCGATTCTCGACGAGGTCAAGGCGGCCGGTGGGCAGGACTTGAAGGTCTTTGCCGACGTCGTCGTCACATTCGGCGGTGATACCGAGTTCGGTTCAGACGCACTGATATTCGATGGCAATCCAGCCGATTTGGTCGACCTGGTATTGGGCTGGCAGCAGCGTGGCGTCGACGGCGTCCGGCTGAGGCCTGCGGTGAACGCCACGGATCTTCCGGTGATTGTCGACGAGGTGGTGCCACTGTTGCAGCGGGCCAACCGGTTCCGCACCGCGTACGTCAACGGCGAGACGTTGCGGCAACGACTCGGCCTGCCCGTCGCGCCCAACCGATATGCAGAGGTGACTTCCCAATGACGGTCCCACTCTCGATCCTGGACCTGGCGCCGATCAGCGCCGGCAGCGACGCCTCGACGGCGCTGCACAACACGATCGACCTCGCGCAGCACGCAGAGCGGTGGGGGTATCGCCGGTTCTGGATCGCCGAGCATCACTTCGTCGGGGTGGCCAGCTCAGCGCCCGCCGTACTCATCGGACAAATCGCTGCCGCTACCAACACAATTCGGGTCGGATCCGCCGCGGTCCAACTGGGGCACACCACCGCCGCCGCGGTGGTCGAGAGCTTCGGCATGCTCGAGGCGTTCTATCCGGGACGCATCGACCTCGGCCTCGGCCGCGGGCAGCGCCGCGACACCGGGTTCAAGCCGAAGCGGCCGTCGACCACGAATCGTCCACCGCGGCAGTGGCGCGAAGTCGACGGCGTGGTGATCCCGTTACCGTTCGACCTGCGGGGTCTGCTCGACACCGAGCGGGTGATGGCAACGATGGAGATTCTTCAGCAGCCCGAGGCCGTCGCCCCCGACTTCGCCGACCAATTGGCCGACATCCTCGCGATGCTCGACGGCACCTTCAAGGCCGGGGAATTCGATGTCCACGCCGTGCCAGGGGACCGAGCGGGGCTGGCGCCGTGGATTTTTGGCAGCACGCGGGGGCAGAGTGGGCGGCTGGCCGGTGCGCACGGGCTGCCGTTCGTCGCGAGCTACCACATCACCCCGGCGACCGCGCTGGAAGCCGTCGAAGCCTACCGGGACACCTTCGTTCCCTCGGCAACGTTGCAGGAGCCCTATGTCGTGGTGTCCGCCGATGTTGTCGTCGCCGACGACAGCTCCACCGCGCGGGAACTCGCATCCGGATACGGGCAGTGGGTCTATTCCATCCGCACCGGGGTCGGTGCGGTTCCCTACCCGGCTCCCGCTGACTCGCACCCGGTGACCGAGGAGCAGCTACCGGTGGTCAAGGACCGGCTCGAGACGCAATTCGTCGGCGACCCCGACGAGGTCGCCGAGCGATTGTCCGCATTGCAACGGCTGAGCGGCGCCGACGAACTGGTCGTCACGTCGGTGACTCACGATCACCAAGCCCGGCTGCGCTCACACGAGCTGCTTGCCAAGCGCTGGGGCACCGGCCAATGAGCCTTCGAGAAGGTAAGCACCGCAAGCCCATTCACCTGGCCGCGCATTTTCCCGGTGTCAACAGCACCACCGTGTGGACCGACCCGCAGTCGGGTAGCCAGATCGAGTTCGAGTCGTTCGCACACATGGCCCGAACCGCCGAGCGCGGACTGTTCGACTTCTTCTTCCTCGCCGAGGGGTTACGACTGCGTGAGCACCGCGGTCAGATCTATGACCTGGACGTGGTGGGCCGTCCGGACACGTTCACGGTGCTGGCGGCGTTGGCGGCCGTCACCGACCGGCTCGGTCTGACCGGCACGATCAACACCACATTCAACGAACCCTTCGAGGTGGCGCGGCAATTCGCGACCCTCGACCAGCTGTCCGACGGCCGGGCCGGCTGGAACATCGTCACCTCTTCGGATGCCTTCACCGGTGAGAACTTCCGGCGCGGCGGCTTCCTCGACCATGCCGATCGCTATCAGCGGGCCGAGGAATTCCTCACCGTGACCCGCGAATTCTGGGACAGCTGGGCATCCGACGCCGTGCGCGCCGACATCGAAGCCGGCATCTATGCCGACCCCGGGCGGGTCGCGGTGGTCGAACATCACGGCCCACAGTTCGACGTGCGGGGCGTTGCGACACTGCCCAGCGGCCCGCAGGGGCACCCGATCCTGTTGCAGGCCGGTGACTCCCACGACGGCCGCAACTTCGGCGCTCACTACGCCGACGCGCTGTTCACCCTGCACGGGTCGTTGGAAGACGGCCAGCGCTACTACGCCGACGTGAAAGGTCGTGCAGCGTCGTTCGGGCGAAACCCCGAAGAGCTCAAGGTCTTTCCCGCGGCGACATTCGTACTCGGCGACACCGCCGCCGAGGCCGAAGACAAGGCGCGCCACATCCGCCGCCAACAGGTCAGTGGCCCAACGGCGATCGCGATGCTCGAACAAGTCTGGGGTCGCGACCTTTCCGATCACGACCCCGACGGTCCGCTTCCCGGGGACGATCCGACCGGCGACACCAGCATCACCCAGGGTCGGGTACGCCACGGCGATCCGATCGAGGTGGCGCGGCGCTACCGCGAACGCGCAGAGGCTGAGAACCTTTCGATCCGCGAGCTGATCATCGCGATCTCCAGCCGGGAGCAATTCGTCGGGACCGCCGAGCACGTCGCGGCAGAGATCGACCGTTATATCCAGGCCGACGCCTGCGATGGTTTCATTTTCGTCCCGCATCTGACGCCACACGGACTCGACGATTTCGTCGACCATGTGGTGCCGGTGCTGCAGGAACGATCAGGATTCCGCAGCGAATACCGCGGCACCACGCTGCGTGAGCATCTCGGACTGACCGACCTGACGTCGAAATCGACGTTGACGAGAGCTCTACTTGACTGATTCGCTGTTGTGTATCCATTTATGCTAGTGTCACTAGTTGTCCGACTTCCTCCGCTGTCGCTGTTCGAGCGCGAGCGGATCATGATCCGCACCTCTCGGCGTGAGTCGATGCGTTCGATCGCGCGCCCGTTCTCGCGTGCTCCCTCTACAGTGATGCGCGAGATCCAGAAAAACGGCCGTACCCGCACCGCCCCTATCCCGTATCCCGCGTTGCACCCGTTCCTCGTCAACCCTCGCTGGGACGCTCGATCCGTTATTCCGCGTCGTTCTCTCAGCAGCGCACCGATCACTTGCTCCGCGTCCCAAAACCCTCAAGCTATCCCGCTGTCCGCTCTTGTGTGAGCAGTGCAAGCGTTGTTTACCAAGAAGTACAACCCCGAGCAAATCTCTGTCGTGTTATCCACTACCTATCCTTATCTCCCAGAGATACAATTGTCCCACTAAACCATCTATAAATCGCTTTACGTGCAAATACTCCGAGATCTGCGCCGTGAGTTGACCACACGTCTTCTCACTTATCTATCACTACTTAATCTTCTCTCTCTTACCATCTTTCACAATCTTACTTTCCTTGTTTTTCAAGATAACTGTGTAAGGGATTGTGGCCGTTTACGTTTGTGTCATCGTGGAAGTCAGTCGTTGAATTGGATGGCGAAGTTATTTTACTCCTGAGTCCATTTGTATGTTCCTTATCCGTCTGTATTTCCTCTTTTCTATTTTATGTTACATATATCTATATAGAGCAGCTTGAGCGCCTCCTCTTCTTTTTTTAAATATCCCTTTCCTTATTGACCTTGCTCAGTTTATAGTTCAGCTACTCTATCTCTTTATTCTTGTATATTATCCTTCTTATCTCTACCTCTAACTCCATAAACTTCACTAACTCCTCCCACTCCCTTTCCCATACCTCTACCTCTCCCCTCTACTTCTTTTTCCATTCAGCCCTGAACTGCTCGAGCGCCAAAGCTGCTTCTTCTTCTGTATCCTCTTTGTATATCTTGCGCAGCGCCTAAGCCATCTTGCCGCTTTCCTTGTAATAATCTTATCTCATCTAATCCCTTATCATTGCACCACTCATTCTGCACTATCTCCTCCTTCCAGACCTCCGCTATCTATTCTTTCATCCCTCTCAGCCCATCTCATCATACTAATAAATCTTCTCTACAACCCCTATTTCTCATCTCCTTGAGTACTCCTTGCCATAACTTCTCTCCCTCTTTCTGCTATATCCATATCCCCAATACCTTTTTTATCCCTTCTACATCAACTCCTATCACTACTTTCGCTTCCTTTTTATCTACCACTCCTCCTTCTCTTATCTTTATGCTTATCTCATCTATGTAAAATATCTTATATACCATATCTACCTCGCTCTATTTCCATTCCTCTATCTCCTCTATCACCACTTCTTTTACCCTCTATATCTTATCCTCCTACACCCTAGCGCCTTATACCTCTGCCATATTCTCTTTGATATCTCTCTTATACATTCCACTCTCTTACAGCTACAATATCATTTCCTCTACCTTTCCCAATCCTCTTTTTCTTTTTCTCACTATCTCCTTCGTGTATGTGCCTTTTCTATCTCTCGCACCTCTAGCTCAACCGGCCCCGCGGTGGTCAGCACTGTTTTTCTATCTTTATCTTTTCTCTATTTACTCTAATCTTTTCCTTTCTTATCTTCTTTCTCTTAACTCAAATTATCTTCTACTTCTACATCTATAACTCTTTCTAATATTATCTTTTTCATTTTATAAAACAACTCTTCTTTATCTTCTATTTTTATATCTTACTCTTCATCTTCTTCCTACTATTCATCTAACTCATCCTTTTTCATCATTTACTCCATCTTCTTCTCATCATCTTCACTCTTCTATTCATATTTTTACAACTAAATTCTCCTTTTTTTTTATAACAAGCCTTCTTTTAATATTCAAATCAAATCTCTTACACAATCTATAATACACTAACTAACTTCTACACACTTTACTGTGTACTTAAACCCGCTTTCTGCCTTCTTTACAATGGCCGGGCATGTTTAATATTTTCTAGTTTCTTTTCTATTCTTACTATCTTTTCTTACTCTTTTATTTTTAATTTTATTTTACAAACTTTCACGCGGCAGCGTCGATCTCGACGTCGGTCCGCTATAGCGCCAGCGCGGTTGCTTGCTGGGTGGCCTCCCGGATCGGGCCGCGCCACAGATCGCCATGGCCGGGCACCAGAATCTCGGTGTCCAGCAGCGCGAGCGCGGCCAGGCTGCGGATGCAACCGTCCTGGTCATGGCTGAACAGCTCGGGCAGCAGTTGCGGGCCGCTGCGCGCCAGCAGCGGATGTCCCGTCACCAGAGCGTCGCCGCTGATCAGCACGCCGTCGACGACATACGAGCAATGGCCGCCGGTGTGCCCCGGAGTCGGGATGGCCATCGGGTTGCCGGGCAGTGCCGCGGCGACGTCGGCGGTCAGCGGCTGTGTGGTCGGGATGCCCTCGCGGCTCAGCCCTCCATCGCGCACGAGGTGGGCCGTCCACAGCGCCCATCGGGGCCGCCAGATGTTGATCGCGACGTCGATCGGCGACGCCTGCTCGAGATACTCCCGCTTGGCGTGGCCGACCTCGTCGGCGTGACAGTAGACCGGCGTGCCGTGGGTCTTGGCGAACCAGATGGCCGATCCCAGGTGGTCGATGTGGGCGTGGGTCAACAGGATCGCGCGCACGTCGCCGGGCTGGTAGCCCAGCTGACTCAGTGAGGCCAGCACATCGGCACGGTCGCCCGGATAGCCGGCGTCGATGAGCATGATCCCGCGTTCATCGGTGACCAGCGTCCAGTTGACCGCCCCGCCCTGGGCGAGGTGCACGTGTTCGGTGACGGCTTTCAACACCGGAGCCATGTCCCAGAGTCTAGGCAGCGGCCCGTCTGCCGAGGAGAGGGAGTAGAAACAAAGCGTGGCTGAACTCAAACTTGGATATAAGGCATCGGCGGAGCAGTTCGCCCCGCGGGAACTCGTCGAGCTGGCGGTGGAGGCCGAGGCGCACGGCATGGACAGCGCGACGGTCAGTGATCATTTCCAGCCCTGGCGCCAAGAAGGCGGTCACGCACCGTTCTCGCTGTCCTGGATGACCGCGGTCGGTGAGCGCACCAAGCGACTGGTGCTGGGTACCTCGGTGTTGACGCCGACGTTCCGCTACAACCCGGCGGTGATCGCGCAGGCGTTCGCGACGATGGGGTGCCTGTACCCGGATCGGATCTTCCTCGGGGTGGGCACAGGGGAGGCGCTCAACGAGATCGCCACCGGCTACGAGGGTGAGTGGCCGGAGTTCAAGGAGCGCTACGCGCGCCTTCGCGAGTCGATCAAGCTGATGCGCGAGTTGTGGCTCGGGGACAAGGTCGACTTCGACGGCGAGTACTACAAGACCAAGGGCGCCTCGATTTACGACGTCCCCGAGGGTGGCATCCCGATCTACATCGCCGCGGGCGGCCCGCAGGTGGCGAAGTACGCGGGCCGCGCGGGCGACGGTTTCATCTGCACGTCCGGCAAGGGCGCGGAGCTGTACAAGGACAAGCTGATCCCGGCGGTGAAGGAAGGTGAGGAGGCCGCGGGCAAGAGCCCCGATGCGATCGACCGGATGATCGAGATCAAGATCTCCTATGACACCGATCCCGAACTGGCTCTGGAGAACACCCGTTTCTGGGCGCCGCTGTCGCTGACCGCGGAGCAGAAGACATCCATCCACGATCCGGTCGAGATGGAGAAGGCTGCCGACGAGTTACCCATCGAGCAGGTCGCCAAGCGGTGGATCGTCGCCAGCGATCCCGACGAGGCCGTGGCCAAGGTCAAAGACTACGTCGACTGGGGCCTCAACCACTTGGTGTTCCACGCGCCCGGTCATGACCAGCGCCGCTTCCTGGAGCTGTTCCAGAAGGATCTCGAGCCCCGGCTGCGACGGCTCGGCTGAACCGCAGCGTGGCTGCCTCCGGCATCTACATCGCAGCGCCGGAAGGCGACAGCGGCAAGTCGACGATCGCGCTGGGGATTCTGCATCGGCTGGCCGCCACCGTCGCCAAAGTAGGTGTGTTCCGGCCGATTACACGTGCCGGTCGCGACGATCGCGACTACATCCTGGATTTGCTGCTGGCGCACAGCACCGCGGACCTGCCCTACGAGTGCTGCATCGGCGTCGACTACCAGCAGTTGCACGCCGATCGTGACGCCGCCATCGACGACATTGTGGAGCGCTATCACGCGATGGCCGACCAGTGCGATGCGGTCGTCATCGTCGGCAGTGATCATACCGACCTAGGACAGGGGGCCAGCCCCGCCGAACTGAGCGTCAACGCGCGCATCGCGGTCAACCTCGGCGCGCCGGTAGTACTCGCCATCCGCGCCAAGGACCGCAGCGCCGAGCAGGTCGTACACGCCGTGGAGGTGTGCCTGGCCGAACTGAACGCCCACCACGCCCACACCGCCGCCGTGGTGGCCAACCGTTGCGATCCAACACAATTGAGTGCGATCACCGAGGCGCTGCGGCCACTTGCACCGAAGACCTACGCCGTGCCCGACGAGCCGTTGCTGGTGGCGCCGACGGTCGCCGATCTGCAGGCCGCCGTGAACGGCACCGTGGTCAGCGGTGACGCCGCGCTGATGAACCGCGAAGTGATGGGCGTGGTGGTCGCCGGCATGACCGCCGACCATGTGCTCGAGCGGTTACTGGAGGCCGCGGCGGTGGTGACGCCCGGCGATCGCTCCGATGTAGTGCTCGCGGTGGCGAGCGCCCATGCCGCCGAAGGGTTTCCGTCGCTGGCATGCATCATCCTCAACGGCGGATTCGAATTACATCAGTCGACGGGCGCGCTGGTGGCCGGCCTGCGGTTGCGCCTGCCGATCATCGCCACCACACTCGGCACCTTCGACACCGCCACCGCGGTCGGGTCGGCCCGCGGCCGGGTCACCGCGACGTCGCAGCGAAAGGTCGACACCGCGCTGCAGTTGATCGAGAGCCACGTCGATCTCGCTGACCTGCTGGCGCAGTTGGCGATTCCGATCCCCAAGGTGACCACACCACAAATGTTCACCTATCAGCTGCGCGAACGGGCCCGCTCGGATCGCAAGCGCATTGTGCTCCCGGAGGGCGACGACGACCGGATCCTCAAGTCCGCCGGTCGGGTGCTGCAGCGTGGCATCGCGGATTTGACGATCCTCGGTGACGAGAGCCAGATCCGCGGTCGTGCAGCCGAACTCGGCGTCAACCTGGACGGCGCGACCGTTTACGATCCTCGCACCAGCGAGTTGTGTGACCAGTTCGCCGAGCAGTACGCCCAGCTGCGTGCCAAAAAGGGTGTCACCGTCGAGCAGGCCCGCGAGATCATCCACGACGTGTCCTACTTCGGCACCATGCTGGTGCACAACGGCATGGTCGACGGCATGGTGTCCGGTGCGTCGCACACCACCGCGCACACCGTTCGACCCGCCTTCGAGATCATCCGCACGGCCCCGGGCATCTCGACGGTCTCCAGCGTCTTTCTGATGTGCCTGCCGGATCAGGTGCTGGCCTACGGAGACTGCGCGATCGTTCCCGACCCGACCGTCGAGCAGCTCGCCGACATCGCGATCAGCGGCGCACAGACGGCGGCGCAGTTCGGCATCGAACCGCGGGTGGCCATGCTGTCCTACTCGACGGGGGAGTCCGGTTCGGGCGCCGATGTCGACAAGGTCAGGGAGGCAACCGGATTGGTGCGCAGCCGGGCGCCGCAGCTCCTCGTCGAAGGACCGATCCAGTACGACGCCGCCGTCGAACCCTCGGTCGCGGCCACCAAGATGCGCGACTCACCGGTGGCCGGCAAGGCCACCGTGCTGATCTTCCCCGACCTGAACGCCGGCAACAACGCTTACAAGGCCGTGCAGCGCAGCGCGGGCGCCATTGCGATCGGCCCGGTACTGCAGGGCCTGAACAAACCGGTGAATGACCTGTCGCGCGGCGCGCTGGTCGACGACATCGTCAACACGGTCGCGATCACCGCCATCCAGGCGCAGGGTGCTCTATGACCAGTACCGTTCTGGTACTGAACGCCGGCTCGTCGTCGCTGAAATATCAACTGGTCGAACCTGATTCGGGCAAATCGTTGGCCGACGGAATCGTCGAGCAGATCGGTGAGCCGTCGTCGCCTGTCGCCGATCATCGCGCGGCGCTGCGGGCGGCGTTCGAGGCGCTGTCCGAGCAGGGCATCGACCTGAAGGCCTGCGGGCTGGCCGCGGTCGGACATCGGGTGGTGCACGGCGGGCCGGTCTTCTACCGGCCGACCGTCATCGACGACACGGTCATCGCCGAGCTCGAGCAGCTGTCGATGCTTGCGCCGCTGCACAATCCGCCCGCCATGCAGGGCATCGAGGTCGCCCGCACGATGCTGCCGCAGGTGCCGCATGTCGCGGTGTTCGACACGGCGTTCTTCCACGACCTTCCCGCCGCCGCGGCGACCTACGCGATCGATCGCGAGCTGGCGGAGAAGTGGCATATCCGGCGGTATGGATTTCACGGGACCTCGCACCGCTACGTCAGCGAGCAAGCCGCGGCTTTCCTCGGGCGGCCTGTGGACGAGCTGAATCAGATTGTGCTGCATCTGGGTAACGGCGCGTCCGCATCGGCGATCGCCGGCGGGCGCGCGGTCGAGACATCGATGGGACTGACGCCGTTGGAGGGTCTGGTGATGGGCACCCGCAGCGGTGACATCGATGCCGGCATCGTGAGCTACCTGCACCGCGAGGCCGGGATGAGCGTCGAGGACATCGAGTCGATGCTCAACCAGCACTCCGGGCTGCTCGGCCTGGCCGGCGAGCGGGATTTCCGTCGGCTGCGCGAGATGATCGAATCAGGCGACAGATCAGCGCAATTGGCCTATGACGTGTTCATCCATCGACTGCGTAAATATGTTGGCGCCTACCTGGCTGTGCTCGGCCGCACTGACGTGGTGACCTTTACCGCCGGGGTCGGGGAAAACGCCGCAGCGGTGCGTCTGGACGCGCTCAGCGGGCTGGACGGAGCTGGGCATCGAGATCGACGAGCAGCGAAACACCAGTCCGCCAAGGGTGCTCGGCGGATCTCGGCCGACAGCTCGCCGATCGCCGTGCTGGTGGTCCCGACCAACGAGGAGTTGGCGATCGCCCGTGACTGCCTGAGTGCGGTGTAAAGGCCTGAACAGCGAACAGCCCCGGCGGGATAACCCGCCGGGGCTGCCGCCTCCCCCGGTCAGAACAGGCTGGGCAGAAGTTCGGCCACAACACTGGTCAGATCGACGGAGAGGCTGCCGCTGACCGAAACGGGCAGGTCCAGATCGGTGAACAAGCCGCTCAGCGTCGAGATCAGGTCGACAGCCGGGTCGGTTCCCAAGAGGGCGGGAAGATCCGCCGACACCGGTTCGACGCTGCCCACGACCGCCAACAAGTCCTTGGCCAGGTCGTCGACGTAGGTGGCAACCGCGCCGCCGTCCAGGCCGATGGTCGGGTCCAGGCTCAGCGGGTCGCTGATTCCCAACAGGGTCAGGACGTTCTCATCAGGGTTGATGCCCAGGTCGCCGAGGATGGTGTCGATCGAGATCGACGGCAGGCTGATGTCCGTTCCGTCACCCAAGCCCAGAGCGCCGAGGACGTTGCCCAGGGTGAGGCTCGAATCGTCAGACAGACCAAGGTCACTGAGGATTTGGCTAATGCCGAAGCTGGAGCCGTCCGACAGACCCAGTGCGCCGAGGATCTGGCTGACATCCAACGACGAGTTATCGGACAGACCCAGGTCGGTGAGGATTTGGCTGATACCGAAGTTGGAGCTGTCGGACAGGCCCAGCGCATCGAGGATCTGTCCGACGTTCAGCGATGAGTCGTCGGACAGGCCCAGTGCGCCGAGGATCTGGCTGAGGCCCAGGCTCGAATTGTCGTTCAGGCCAAGGGTGCTCAGGACGTCACCGATGTTGATCGACGGCGGCGTGATGCTCGAGGGTGATCCAGCCCCAGGCCGGCCAGAACGGCCAATTCGATGTCGTCGTCGTCAAGCCCCAGGTCGCCCAAAACGCTGCCCAGGGAGATGGAGGGGACGTCGATGGTGATGTTTCCATCGGTGTTGGCGATCCCCAAATCACTCAGGATGGTGCTGACGGGGATGGACAACGACGGCGGCGTGAAACTGTCGTTGACGTCGATGCCGAGTGCGCCGAGGACGCTACCGAGCGTGATGTTGGTGCCGCCGAGGCCAACGTCGCCCAAAAACGTCTGCAGCGACAAGGTGACGTGGGTAATGCCAAGGTTGATCGTGTACGACGGGTTGCCGACAAGCGCGGTGATCAGGCTGACGGCGTTGAAGCCGGTGCTCGTGTTGATACCTAGATCGCCGAGAATTGTGGCGAGCGAGATGGACGGCACGCTGAGCGTGATATCGCCGCTTGGATCCGCCAACCCCAGCTGGTTGAGAATCGAGTCGACCGGAATCGTCACCTCAGGTGGGGTGATGCTCGTGGTGTCGGACAGGCCCAGGTCGCTGAGCACGGTGCCGAGGTTGATCCCGGAGGTGTCGCTCAGGCCCAGGTCGCCGAGGATGGTGCCCAGGCTGATCTGCGGAATGGTGATGCTGCTGGTGTCGGTCGGTGCGCCGAGGTCGCCGAGGACGGTGCCGAGGCTGAGGCCGGCGGTATCGGACAAACCGAGATCGCTGAGTATGGTTCCAGGCTCAGGCCCGACGAATCGTTCAGACCGAGGTCGCCCAGGATCGTGCCCAGGGTCACGCCGGAGGTGTCGGAGAGGCCGAGGTCGCTCAGCACGGTGCCGAGGTTGAGGCCCGAGGTGTCGGATAGGCCCAGGTCACCCAGGATGGTGCCGAGGCTGATGCTGGAGGTGCCGGACAAGCCGAAATCGCCGAGGATGGTGCTGAGGCCGATGCCGAGCTGTCGGACAAGCCGAGCTCGCTGAGTACGTCGCCGAGGTTGATGTCCGACGGCAGAATGCTGCCGCTCGGGTCGATGCCGAGATCCGACAGCAGTCCGTTGACAGTCAGTGGACCGCCATCGGTCAGGCCGAGGTCGCCGAGCAGCTGGCTGATGCTCACGCTCAAGTCCAGTTGGCCTGTCACCAGGGGCAGTGAGTCTGTGGTCAGGTTCGCGCCGCCAAGGTTCGCAATCTCGTCGGCGATGGTGTTGCTGATCTGCGCCAGGGCGTCGATCTGGCCGGTGGCTGCCCCGTCGGCGGTGTTGGTTAGCAGCCCGAACTCAGGCGAAATGAGGCTGGAGCCAACAGATTCCGAATAGCCGTTCAAGAAGGCATAGAGGACCGTGGTCGGTCCGTTTTCGAGGTCGGTGAGCGCCAAGGTGTAGTTGCCGTCGCCTAGCGCGGACTCGACGTTGTCCGTGACAGCCGTCAGCGCAACGATGCGGCGTTGGAGGCGTAGTCGAGGCTGAGCAGCCCGAGTGAGCCCTCCGCGAGCAGCGAAAGCGGGTTGGTGACCGCGTTCGAGGTGCCGGTCGACAAGTCGCTGAAGAGCGTGCTCAGACCCTGCGAAATGTCGGGGTCGGACAGCCAGTGGCTGCTGCTGAGGATTGATTCCAACCCCGTCCAGTTGGCCTCAGTGGCGCTGAGCAGCTGAGATCCGTCGTACTCGCGTAGTCGACCAGCTTGAGTGCGCGATGCTGCAGGTTTACCGGCGGCGCCATCGGTGTGACGGCGATCAGGCTGGCCCCGACGATTGCGATACCAGCAGTGACGTACGGCCGCAGTGCCTGTTGCATGGGACTCCCTTTATTGACGCAGGTGCAGTTAGCGGCTCGAACTGTAACTGAGATTAGACTGGAGAGACATTTAGTTTCCCGGAAGAAACTTCCATCTTTCTGGACTGCGCATCGGCAACTATTAGCCACGTAATGTCCCACAGGACACAAAATCACTGATCAGGACACTGGTGAGCCCGACCGGCTGCATTAACTGAATTCTCGGTAGACGGGCAGTCTCAAAACTGCTGTTACAGACGGATATTCGGGCAGCTAGCCGTTGGCGTCGGGAATGACGGTCAGGTCCTGCTCAGTAGTCAGGTCGTGGTCGGCCAGTAGATGTCGAAGGCGAAAAGCTACATCTGCCCGGTGGGCGCCGGCCCGTCGCCCAAACTTCGTGGCCGAGGTGCACGCTGCGTGCCGCGTTCGCACCTTTCGCTAAACGAGAAACCCGAGACTCCTCCGACCGGTGCCGACTGACGGAGCGGGATCGGTCTGCAGCGTCCTGGAAAGCAGTTCGTAGTAGACGTCTCGAAAGTCGGTCGTGCCCTTGAGGTCACCGTTGTCGAGGTCGGTAAGACTGGGCTCGTCGCCGTAGAAGCCGCCCTTGACGGGCCTCCCGCGACGAACACCGGGCCGGCGGTGCCGTGGTCGGTGCCCCGGCGACCGTTGGCCTTTACCCGCCGTCCAAACTCGGAATATGCCATCAGGACAACGTTTTTGCCGTACTTGTCGCCGGCCATCTCCTTGAGAAACGGGGTCACGGCTTGGTCGAGGCTCTGCAGCAGACGCTGCTGGGTTCCGCGCTCGTCACGTGGGTGTCGAATCCGCCGAGCTGCACCGAGTACACCCGGGTGGGCACCGCGGCCTTCACCGCCGCGGCCACCATGCTCAGTTGGCCGGCCAGTGACTTGCGGCTTCGCGCCCGCCGGCTTGACGGACGCTGAAGGTCGTGTCGACGGTGCGGGTCGGCCCGGTAGGCCTCACACACCGCCGCCATCGCCGGTGTGTCGCGGGGGTCGTCGACGCCGAGCGCATCCATCGTCGCGGTGAATCTCGTCCGCCTGACTTCAGCTCTTTCGACGTCGAAAGCGCAGCTGCCGTGGTCTTTTCACCGACGGCCAGCGGAGGCAGCACCGCGCCGATGTTGACCGCACGCAGCGGGTCGTTGCCGGTGGCGTCCAGCCATCGGCCGATCCAGCCGGTCGACACCGGCTCGGTCGGCGAGGCCGGTCTGCCAGATGTCCATCGAACGGAAGTGGCTGTGGTCGGGCTTCGGATAGCCGACGCCGCGCACGATCGCCAGCTGCCGCTGCTTCCACAGCTTGCGCGAGCCCTGTGCAGCGCCGGATTGAGACCGAGCTGGTCGTCCAGATGCAGCACTTCGTCGGCGGCATAAGCCAATTCGGGCCGGGCATCGTGATAGGCGTTGTCGGCGTAGGGAATTACGGTGTTGATGCCGTCGTTGCCGCCGTACAGCGTGACGATCACCAGCACGCCGCTGCCTTCGGCCAGCGGTCGCTCCTGCGCCGCGCGCATCAGGTCCGGCCAGCTGCAGCCCACCGCGCCCGGACAGCAGACCAGCCGCGCCGACGCCGGCGCTGGCGATCAGAAACTTGCGGCGGCTCAGGCAGTCATGGATCCGTACGACGTCAGGTATTCGGGTGTGTTGACGGCGGCCGCGACCAACTGAACTGGGCTTGCGCACCAACGGCTTCAGCGCCGCGACGCTCCGGTCGGACCACGCTCCGATGCCGATCAGATAGCCGACGGCGTCGATGCGGTCGCCGGCAGCGGCGTCCTCGACAGCGGACAGATCACCGGCGCGGGCCAGCTGGGTCGCGGCCCGCATCCGCACGTCGGCGCTGGCGGTCGACATCCAGGCCCGGCCGTGCGGCCAGCCGCCGACGTCGGGCGGATAGAACGGCCGCTGCCCCAGCGCCTTCAGCGTGTCGTCGACCATCTTCAGCCGCGCCTGGGTCGTCGATCGGACCTGCAGGCTGCGGATCACCCCGACGAGCCACTCGACCGGCGTGTTGACGATGGCCGCCCGGCTGCTGACGAATTCGTCGTCGGTGAGGATCGCCCGCGTCAGCGCCCGCAGGTCGCGGCCGCGGGCCGTACGCGGCGACCAGGCGGTCGAGCGCCTCCGGCGATGGCGGGGTGTCGGAAGCCAGTTGCCGCCACAGCCGTCCGGCGACGTACTCTGCGCGACTTCGGCTGGGCCAGCACGATGTCGCAGAACCCGCTGCGTCGAAATTGCTTGTGACCCCGAACAATGTCTTGGGCGTCCGGTCGTGGCGCTGGGCACGCAGCGTCGTCTGGCCGCCGGGCCGGATGACCCAGCCGGTCAGCGCCCGGGCACCGTCGCGCACGTCGTCCTCGGTGTAGCCGTTGCCGTGGCCGAGCGCGAACAGCTCCATGAATTCGCGCGCGAGGTTCTCGTTGGTGGCCTTGGCGGTGTTCTTGTCTGCCGTCCAGCCAATGCAGCATCGCGGCATCGGTCAGCATCGCGTAGGCCAGCGTGCGGAAGTCGCCGAGCGATAGGCGTGCGCAGTTTCTGATTCTGCGCTGCCATCCGCGCGGCGAAGCCGCACCTTCTTGGCGGAGGTGGCAAAGTGGTTGTGCCACAACAGTGTCAGCTTCTCGTGAACGGGCTGCTGGACGGCGACCATTCGGCGCAACCACCACTGCGAGAGTCCGGACATCAGGCCGGACAATTCGCGGTTGTACTCTTTGCGAGCTTGGGCCGACGCGCCCTTCCCGGGCCGGTGCCCGTCGGGCAGCGTCGGCATCGGTGTCGCGGCCGCGCCCGGGTCGGCCTCGGGGTCGACGCGCAGGGCGGAGTCGACGTAGTCCGGCCAATTTTTCCGCGCGACGGCGTCGACCTGTGCGCCGGTGACACCGAAGCCGGCCCGGCGCAGCAGGCGCGCAGTGGTGATCCACCCATCCGACTGGCCGGCCATGCCTCAAACTGTGCCGGAGTTAGCTTGTGATCTGCTTGCGGCCCCGTTAGAACGTGCTGGTGGGCCGAACGCGGTTGGCCATGTCGATCAGCTTGTAGCGGTGCGCCTGAGTGGGCGCGGCCCGGGCCAGCCCGCGCAGCGACGCCTCGACGCCGAGCCGCAACCCGTGCTCGGTGAAGGGAAAACCGAGGATGTGGTTGGTGCTGGCGTCGTGATCGCCCAGCCAGTCCAGCGCGCTACCCAACACCAGTGCACGGATCTGCAGCACCCGTGGCTCGGTTGGCGGTAGAGCCTCGACCCGCCGGGCGGCGTCGCGGATTTGGTCCTCGGTGATATCCGTGGCCGACCTACCGGAAAGCAGCGTCACCGCGCTGGTCAATCGCGCAGTGGTGAAATACCTTGACGTAGCCGGGACTTCGTCGAGTGTGCGTACCGCCCCGCCGCGATCACCCTCGACCGACTGGGCCCTGGCCAACCCGAAGGCCGCCGAGATAACTCCGTCGTCGGTCTTCCACACCTCGTCGTAGTACTTGTGTTCGTCTGAGCTACCGGCCAATTCGGCCGTCGCCGCCAGTGCCATCTTCGGCGCCAGCTCGCCAGGAAAAGTGTCCAGCACCTCACTGAAATGCTTGCTCGCGGAATCGTAGTCGCCGGTGAGCAATTCGGAGACGGCGCGATACCACACCAGCCGCCAACGCCAACCGACCCGCTCGGCCAGATCGTCGAGCTTGCGGGTGGCCTTGGCGACATCGCCAAGGTCGAGCAACGCCCGCACCTCCATCAGCGGCAGCTCGACGGAATCCGACAGGTCGATGTCCTCGGAATCCATGGCGCCGTGCCGGAATGCGCGCAGCGAATCCAGCGTCTGCACCGGCTGCGACAACACGGTCGCCTGCAGCAGCGGCGCAGCGACGTCGGTGGGGTCGACCAGCGGCACTTGGAGGGCGGTGACAATCTCCTTGGCAGTCAACTTCTCCGAGTGCACATGGCCGTCCAGATACACGTCGGTGTGTGCGACCAGCAGGGCTTCGCCGAACGTCGCACGGCTGCGCGAGAAGATGGTCGACAAGCTCGGCCGTCGCACACCGGTGTCCTGCGCGACCACCTCGCGCAGCACGCCCGAGAGCTGACCCGACATCTCCTCGGCGCTGGCGAACCGCCGGCGCGGGTCCGGATCGATTGCACGGCGCAACAATCGGCCGAACGAGTCGTACTCGGCGAGCACCGGATCGTCCTCCGGGAGGCCGTCGACGTAGCGGCCACCGCGGGCGCGCAACTTCAATGTCAGGGCAGCGAGCGTGCGGCCGACCGTGTAAATGTCGCTGGCCACCGTCGGACCGGTTCGCACGATCTCGGGTGCCTGGTAGCCCGGTGTGCCGTACAGGTATCCGAAGGAGTTGATCCGCGACACCGCGCCGAGGTCGATCAACTTCAACTGCTCCTCGGTCAGCATGAGGTTTTCCGGCTTGAGATCGTTGTAGACCAGACCGATCGAGTGCAGATAACTCAAGGCCGGAAGAATTTCCAGCACATACGCGATGGCCTCGGCGACGGCCAGCTTGTCGCCCTTACGCTTCTTGAGCGACTGCCCACCGACGTACTCCATGACGATGTAACCGACGGGTTCACCGTGCTGGTCGGTGTGCTCGACGAAGTTGAAGATCTGCACGATCGAGGGATGGACCACCTCGGCGAGGAATCGCCGCTCGGCCATCGCAATCGCTTGCGCCTCGGCATCGCCGGAATGCACCAGGCCTTTGAGCACCACGGGACGATCGTTGACGTTGCGGTCCAGTGCCAGGTACACCCAGCCCAGCCCGCCGTGCGCGATGCAACCCTTGATCTCGTACTGGCCGGCTACGACGTCGCCCGGGTTGAGTTGTGGCAGAAACGAATACGGGCTGCCGCAATACGGGCAATCACCTTCGGACTGTGCCTTTTCCTCTTTGCTGGATCGACCCACCGGCCGTCCGCAGTTCCAGCAGAACCGCTTCGATTCCGGCACAACCGGATTGGGCATCAACGCTTCGAGCGGATCGATGTCCGGCACGCGCGGGATTTCGACCAGTCCACCGCCTAGCCGGCGAACCGGGGCCCGCGTCGTCGGCTTCGTCGTCGCGGGTGCGGTGTCACCCATGTGCACCGGGAATTCATCGTCGTCTTCGTCGAAGTCGGGCCGGAAGATCGCCTGAGTGGCAATCGGGCGACTCTGCGCCGACGAGTCCACCATCGAATCGGCGGGCTCGGTACCCGGACCGATGCCGTCCGCGTCCTGGCTGTCGGGGTCCACCGGATGCTCGGCCATCAGTCCACGTACCTCGGATTGGGCGGTGCGGGCGCGGGCCCGAGAACGGTCAACCACTTGCGGTACAACGTGTTCCACGTGCCGTCGCGGCGGATCCGCTCCAGGGTGCCGTTCACGAACCGCACCAGCCCGGTGTTGTCCAACTGGACCCCGATGCCGTAGGGCTGCGTGTCCATGTTGGGTCCCACGATGTGCAGATAGGGATCCTGCGAAACCAGCCCGGCCAGAATCGAGTCGTCGGTGCTGACCGCATCGACCTGCCGCTGCTGCAACGTGACCAGACAGTCGGCCCAGTTCACCACTTCGACCAGAAGCGGCGGCGGCGCGATCTCGCGGATCCGTTGCAGCGACGTGGTACCCCTGGCCACACAGACCCGCTTACCGGAAAGATCGGCCGCCTTGGTAATCGGGGAGTCGCGCGGGGTCAGAATGCGTTGCGAGGCATCAAGATAGACGGTGGAGAAGTTGACCAACTTGCGCCGGTCGCAGGTGATGGTCATCGTCTTGACGACGGCATCCACCTCGCCCTTCTGCAGCGCGGTGATCCGCTCGGCCGACGACAGGATGCGGTACTCCACCTGCGCCGGATTTCCGAAAATATCGCGTGCCACCTCGCCGGCGATGTCGACGTCGAACCCGACGATCTCACCGCTGATTGGATCGCGAAAGCTGAACAGGTTGCTGCCGATATCGAGGCCAACGATCAGCCTGCCGCGGGCGCGGATGTTGGCCACCGCGGCATCGGCGTCGGCCGGATTGTCGAACGGACGCAGGCTCGCCGTGGGGTTGCAGTCGTCGGCGGCCTTGTCCGGGGGCAGCGGCGGCTGCGGCGGCATCTCCTGCATCCCCGCCGGCGTTGGTGGCGGCAGCGTCGGCGCGGGTGCGACCACCATCGAACCCGACTCGCTGCAGCCCGCCAGCACTGTCGCCGCCGTCACGGCGACGCACAGCATCCGCACCGGCCGCCACGTCATCGGTACTCCATCAACCGGGGCCACAGGCCGAGAGCGACGGCGACGGCCGCACCCAAGCTGAGCACGATGCCACCGACCGTCGCGCCGGTCAGCCCGCGTCGCGCGTCGAGAACGTCGTCGCGCAGCTCATGGCGACTCTGCTCCATCACTTTGACCAACGCGCGGTCGAGCTTGTCGAAGGCGGGCGTGGAGTCGTCCTCGCCACTACCCAGCGCCACCTGAGTGGCGGCCCGGTAATTACCGACCGAGATAAAGGAGTTGATCCGGTCGTCGGCCCGGCGCCACTGATTCAGCACGTTGTCGGCGCCCTGCAAATCGTTCTTGCCGACGGCGTCGGGACGAGCGAGGTATTCGTCGAGTTGTCTGTGCATGGCATCGATGCGTTGGTAGAAGGACTGCTTGCGGACCTCTTCGTCCCCGCGCCGGATCAGAGACAAGGTCTCGTCGGCGCGTGCCTGCTGCGCACTGATGGACAGATTGGTAATCGTCTTCAGTGACTCTGCCGCAGTGTTTTTGGCGCTCCGGCTGCCGCTGGTGGATATCGCCAGCGCGGTTCCCACCCACACCACCATAACGAGAATCGCCAGCGCACCGGCGACAAGACCGGGATTGATCCGCCGCTTGGTGCGTCGGGCCAGCCATCGATGCGAGAACGCGCCGAAGATCGCCGTCGTGGTCACGACCAGAATCACCGGGGCGGGGATCTGGGTGGACGCCGTGGTTTCGGTGTCCACCCGCTCCGATGTCTGGCTGTAGAGTCGCGCCGCGTCGGGCAGGATCGTCGACTGCATCAGCGTGGACGCCTCGGACAGATACGACGAACCGACGGGGTTGCCGCCCCGGTTGTTGGTCCGCGCGATCTCGATCAATCCGGTGTAGACCGCCAGCTCGGCGTTGACCCGACCGAGCAATTGGACCAGCGGTTCGTCGGTCAGACCGCTCGAGGCCCGGGTTACCGCCACCGCCGCGTCGGTGATCGCCTGCTCATAGCGCTGGCGGACGGTCCGCGGCTCGGCCTGGGCGATGAATGCGGTCGCGGCGGCGGCGTCGGCAACCGACAGCGTCGTGTAGAGCCGCCCGGCCGCGAACGCCAGCGGCTCGGTGTGACTGAGCACGGTGGTCAGCGCGTGCTGTCGCTGGTTGATGGTGGTGGAGGTGGCGAACGCGGTGAGCCCACCAAGGATGGCCAGCACCAGACCGATGGACAGGATTCGGCCCGGCGTCGTCGCCACGAACCACCAGCGCGGGTGGGCCGGTTCGATCGGCGACCGCGAACCCAGCGGCTCAGTCGACGGGTGCGCCAGCTCAACGGTCACTCGGTTCGGACCTCATCTCTCAGGCGTCTGTGTCGCGAACGGTATTAAGTGAAGTCTAAGAGTGTTTTGCTGAGATGCGGGGACATGCTTACTCAGATTTCCCGACTCGTTACCGGTCCGCGACACAGGCAACGCCATTCATGCCTGCTGCATAACATGAACGCGTGCGCGGCGACGGTGACGGATGGGTGGTGTCTGACACCGGCAGCCCACATTGGGGACGATTTGGCGCGGCCGGTCTGTTGCTTCGAGCCCCGCGGCCTGACGGATCACCGGCGGTGTTGCTGCAGCACCGAGCGCCGTGGAGTCATCAGGGCGGGACCTGGGGTCTGCCGGGCGGCGCCCGCGACAGCCACGAGAGCCCCGAGGAAGCCGCCGTCCGGGAGGCCCACGAAGAAGCCGGTCTGCTCAGCCGGTTCGTGTCGGTGCGGGCGAGCGTGATCACCGCGACAGCGAGCGGCACCGAATGGACCTACACCACCGTCGTCGCCGATGCACCCGAACAGCTGGACACCGTAGCCAACTACGAGAGCGCCGAGATGCGCTGGGTCGGCGAGGACGACGTCGACGAGTTGCCGCTGCACCCCGGGTTCGCGGCCAGCTGGCAGCGGCTGCGCACGGCACCCGAGGTCCTGCCGCTGAGCCACGACGATCAGTTGCGGGGCAGTCTGCCGCGCACGGTCGAAATCGAGGAGGGCGTCTTCGTGTGGTGCACCGCGGGCCACCCCGGTCAGGAGCCGTCGCGGTTGAGTTCCCTGATCAGCTCGCTGCTGCAAGTGCCGAACTGAGCTGTTCCGCCGCGGCCCGCGGGTCCTCGGCGGCGGTGATAGCGCGGACGACGACGATCCGCCGTGCGCCCGCCTCCAGCACCTCCGCCACCCGTGCCGCGTCGATGCCCCCGATGGCGAACCACGGCTTGTCGCAGGCCAGTTCGGCGGTCGAGCGCACCAGCGGCAGCCCGGGCGCCGGGCGTCCGGGTTTGGTGGGCGTCGGCCAGCACGGCCCGACGCAGAAGTAGTCGACGGGCTCGGCGACCGCGGCGGCGACCTGCGCGGCATCGTGAGTCGACCGGCCGATCAGCGGGTCGCGTCCGATGATGTCGCGCGCCACGGTCAGCGGGAGGTCGTCTTGGCCCAGGTGCAGGACGTCAGCTCCGGCTGCGCGGGCGATGTCGGCGCGGTCGTTGACGGCCAGCAGGGCGCCGTGCCGGCGCGCGGCGTCGGCGAGCACCTCCAGCGCCTCCAGCTCCTGCACGCGCCTCCAGCGGGCCCAGCCGCTTCTCGGCGGCCGAACCCTTGTCGCGCAACTGGATGATGTCGACCCCGCCGGCCAGCGCCGCGTCGGCGAATTCGGCCAGGTCACCACGGTCGCGACGGGCGTCCGTGCAGAGGTAGAGCCGCGCGTTCGGCGAGCGCGCTCGAAGACGTTGATGCACACCGCGACGCTAACGACTACGCGTGGTGAGGCGACACGGGAGTCCCAGGGCACGGGGGCTGAGAGTGGGCACGCGCCAGCCCTTACCGTCACACCTGATCCGGATCATGCCGGCGAAGGGAGCGAAGATGCCACCGGACTCGGGATCGCTGGCCGTCATCGGCGGCGGCGTCATCGGGCTGTCCGTGGCACGCCGCGCGGCCCAGGCCGGTTGGTCGGTGCGGGTGCACCGCTCCGGGCAACCCGGTGCGTCGTGGGTGGCCGCGGGAATGCTGGCGCCGCACAGCGAAGGCTGGCCGGGCGAGGAGCGACTGCTGCAGCTGGGGCTGGAATCGCTGCGGCTCTGGCGTCACGGCGGATTCACCGACGGACTGCCCGCGCAGGTCATCACCGCGCACGAGTCGCTGGTGGTCGCCGTCGACCGCGCCGACGTGGCCGACTTGCGCATGGTCGCCGACTGGCTGTCCGCGCAGGGGCATCCGGTGGTCTGGGAGTCGGCGGTGCGCGACGTGGAACCCATGCTGGCGCAAGGCATTCGGCACGGTTTCCGGGCGCCGACCGAGCTCGCGGTCGATAACCGCGCCCTGCTCGACGGACTGTCGGCGGCCTGCGACCGGCTCGGCGTCGAGTGGGACGGGCCGGTGACCGATCTGGATTCGGTGCGGGCCGACGCGGTCGTGATCGCCAATGGCATCGATGCCCCGTCGTTGTGGCCCGGTCTGCAGATTCGGCCGGTGAAAGGCGAGGTGCTGAGGTTGCGCTGGCGTAAGGGGTGTATGCCGTTGCCGCAGCGGGTAATCCGGGCTCGCGTACACGGACGTCAGGTGTACGTGGTGCCGCGCGCCGACGGGGTGGTGGTCGGCGCCACCCAGTACGAGCACGGCCGCGACACGGCACCCACGGTGTCCGGCGTGCGGGATCTGCTCGACGACGCGTGCGCGGTGCTGCCGGCGCTCGGTGAGTACGAGTTCGCCGAATCCGTCGCCGGTCTGCGCCCGATGACGCCGGACAACCTGCCGTTGGTGGGACGCCTGGACGCGCGGACCTTGATCGCCGCCGGCCACGGCCGATCGGGCTTCCTGCTGGCGCCGTGGACGGCCGAACAGATTGTGTCCGAACTCATTCCGGTGGGAGCGCAGACGTGTTGATCCGAATCAATGCCGAACAGGTCGAGGTCGACGACCACATGACCGTCGCGGCGTTGCTGCAGTCGCTGGGCTACCCGGACCGCGGCATCGCCGTCGCGGTCGACCAAGCGGTCGTGCCGCGATCTAGTTGGGCCACCACGCTTTCCGATGGTGCGACCATCGAGGTCGTGACGGCGGTGCAGGGTGGCTGATTCGAAACTGACCATCGCCGGTCGTAGCTTCGCCTCCCGGCTGATCATGGGCACCGGGGGAGCGGGCAACCTGGCCGTCCTCGAAGAAGCCCTGATCGCGTCCGGAACCGAATTGACCACCGTCGCGATGCGCCGCGTCGACGCGGAGGGCGGCACCGGCATGCTGGATCTGCTCAGCCGACTGGGCATTACGCCGCTGCCCAACACTGCGGGCTGCCGCAGCGCAGCCGAGGCGGTGCTCACCGCGCAACTCGCCCGCGAGGCGCTCGGCACCGAATGGGTCAAGCTGGAAGTGATCGCCGACGAGCGCACGCTGCTGCCCGATGCCATCGAATTGGTCCGCGCCGCAGAACAATTGGTCGACGACGGTTTCGTCGTGCTGCCGTACACCAACGACGACCCGGCGCTGGCCAAGCGACTGGAAGACACCGGATGCGTGGCGGTGATGCCGCTCGGCTCGCCGATCGGCACCGGACTGGGAATCGCCAACCCGCACAACATCGAGATGATCGTCGCGCAATCCGGCGTCCCTGTCGTGCTCGACGCCGGTATCGGCACCGCCAGCGATGCCGCGCTCGCGATGGAATTGGGTTGCGACGCAGTGCTACTGGCCACCGCGGTGACACGCGCCGCCGACCCGCCCACGATGGCCGCCGCGATGGCCGCGGCCGTCACGGCGGGATATCTCGCGCGCCGCGCCGGGCGCATCCCGAAACGGTTCTGGGCGCAGGCGTCGAGTCCTGACGTATGAGTCGCTATGTGGCGCTCGGCAGCTCGATGGCCGCCGGGCCCGGCATCAAGCCGTCGGTGCCGGGCGCGCCGTTCGGATCGGGCCGGTCGGCGCGTAACTACGCCCATCTGGTGGCCGAGCAGCTGCACCTCGACCTGGTCGACGTCACCTTCTCCGGTGCCACCACCGCCAACGTGCTGACCGAGCGGCAACGCAGCGCCCCGCCACAGATCGAGGCGTTGGACGGTTCCGAGGAATTCGTGACCATCACGATCGGCGGAAACGATGTCGGATATGTGCCGTTGTTGATGGGCGCTGCGCTACCGGCGCTGGTTCGGAAGCTGCCGTCCATCCGCGAGCTCCTCGATCGAGACGCCCGCGAGAAAGCGCTCGACGGGATCGGTGACGCGTTGCACGCCGTCGGCACCGCGGTGCGGCAGCGAGCGCCGCGCGCCCGGGTGATCTTCGTCGACTACCTCACGCTGTTGCCCACGGCCGGCGAACCCGCCCCTCCGTTGTCGGCCGAGCATGTCGAGCTCGGCCGGTTTGTCGCGTTGCGACTGGAGCAAGCCACCGCGACGGCCGCCCACGCCACCGGATGCGAGGTCGTGCGCGCCGGGCAGGCCAGTCGCGAGCATCACGCTTGGTCAACTGAGCCCTGGACGGTGGGCGCGGGCTGGCCGTTGCCGTGGCGTCCCGCACCGTTTCATCCCAACGCCGCAGGTATGCGGGCTGCGGCCGACCTGATCGTGCGGCAGGCCGGCAGCAACTGATTAGTTTCTCGGTGCCTGGGTAGAACTACGGAACCAACAAGCGGGCGAACGTGCCCAGGGGATTTTCCGTCGACATGACACTGAGAGAACACGTGCACAGTCGAAGCTTCGACCACTCTGCGCTGCTATATCGCTCGGAGCGTGAGTACGTCGACTCGCTGATGCACTTCATCACCGAAGGATTAGAGCAGCGACAGCCCGTCCTGGTTGCAGTGCCGGGAGACCGGCTGGCCACATTGCTCGCCGCGTTGGGAGACGACGCGGACGACGTGACGGTGGCCGACATGATCGACTTCGGCCGCAATCCCGGCCGCATCCTTGCCGGCCAATACTCCTTCATCGAACGCCATCCAGACCAGCACGTCCGCGTCGTCGCCGAGCCGGCGTGGGTGGGCCGGACCGAACCGGAGTATCTCGCCTGCATGCAGCACGAGGCGCTGGCCAACATCGCTTTCGCCGGATTGGCGGTCACGGGTCTGTGCCCGTATGACGTCTCCTGCCTGGACGAGAGCGTGCTGGCCCATGTCCGCCTCACCCACCCGCAGGTTTGGCAGGGCGGATCGCGGCGGCACTGCCCGGAATACGCCGTCGATGCCGCGCTCGACCAATGCAACCAACCACTGGACACCCACCCGGCCGCGGTGACCCACACGGTCGCCCATGCGCTGGATCTGGCCGGCGCCCGCAGATGTGCGGAACGTTACGGACGCCTGGTCGGCATGACCCCGGACCGCATCGCAGACCTCTTGTTGGTCACCACCGAGCTGGCCACCAACAGCCTCGACCACGCCGGCGGTCCGTGCCGACTCGCATTTTGGTTCGACAGCGGGTTCGTCGTCTGCGAGGCGCGCGACGTGGGCAATTGGAGTGACCCGTTGGCGGGCCGACGGCCTCCGGGTGGTGTCAGTGCCGGCACGTACGGCCTGTTCGTCGTGAACGCGATCGCAGATCTGTTGCGCACGCACGCGACATCCGCCGGCACCACCATCCACGCCTATCTGCGGCGCGACGATCCATCAGAAGAGGCCACGTGCGTCTAACCTTGGGCGCAATGGCTAACAAATCAACACCGCTGCTCGTCGCCGTCGCGACTCTGACATTGGCAATCGGTGGGTGCGCATCGTCCGACACGGCCAACTCGATGAAGTCGATATCGGGTCCGGACTTCGCCGCATCCCTGCGCGGACGGGTCACCACCGACGCGATGATGGCTCACCTGACCAAGCTGCAGGACATCGCCAACGCCAACAACAACACTCGCGCGGTCGGCACTTCCGGCTACGATGCCAGCGTCGATTACGTCGTGGGCAAGTTGCGGGACAAGGGTTTCGACGTCCAGACCATGCAGTTCGACGCGCACGTGTTTCACGCCGAGCCGGGGGATGTGACCGTGGCCGACAAGAAGTTCGACGCGCGCGCGATGGAGTACAGCATCGGCACCCCGCCGGAAGGTGTGACCGGTCCGTTGGTCGCCTTCCCGGCCGACGGAAGCCCGGGCTGCGCCGCCGCGGACTACGACCACCTCCCGGTCAACGGTGCCGTCGTGCTGGTGGACCGTGGTACCTGCCCGTTCGCGCAGAAGGCGGGCGCCGCGGCGCAGCGAGGCGCCTTGGCGATGGTCGTGGCGGACAACGTAGTCGAGGAGCACATCGCCGGCACCCTTGGCGAGGCCGGCGGCGTCAAGATCCCGGTCGTCGGAGTCTCCAAACCGGACGGGGCGGTGCTCCGCGGGAGCATCGGGCCCGCGACTGTGCATCTGTCCGCCGATACCAAGAACATCTCGGCCCGCAATGTGGTCGCGCAGACCAAGACCGGCTCGACCAGCGACGTGGTGATGGCCGGGGCGCATCTCGACAGCGTCCCTGAAGGACCCGGCATCAACGACAACGGATCCGGTGTGGCCGCGGTGCTCGAGACCGCACTGCAGTTGGGCCCTTCGCCGGGGATTCACAACGCGGTGCGCTTCGGCTTCTGGGGCGCCGAGGAACTCGGGCTGATCGGCTCGCGCAAGTACGTGGAGTCGCTGGATGTAAACGCGCTCAAGGATATTGCGCTGTACCTGAACTTCGACATGCTCGCGTCACCGAACCCGGGCTACTTCACCTACGACGGCGACCAGTCACTGTCTGCCGACAAGCGAGGCAACCCGGTGGTACCCGAGGGATCGGCCGGCATCGAGCGGTCGCTGGCGGCCTACCTCAATTCCGCCGGAAAGACCCCGCAGGACACGTCATTCGACGGCAGGTCCGACTACGACGGCTTCACACTGGCCGGCATACCGGCGGGCGGGCTGTTCTCCGGGGCCGAGAACAAGAAGTCTCCGGATGAGGCCAAGCTGTGGGGCGGTCCCGCGGACGAGCCCTTCGACCCCAACTACCACAAGAGCACGGACACCTTGGAACACATCGACCGTGCCGAGCTGGGAATCAACGGCGGCGGAGTTGCTTACGCGATAGGCCTTTACGCCCAAGACATCACCGGCCGAAACGGCGTCCCGGTCCGTGAGGACCGGACCCGACACCAGCTCACCAAGAAGTAATTCGGGACTACAGTCCGGGCAGGCAGATCGGCGCGCCATAGCAAGGTGGCGGACCGTGTGGCGGCGGAGTCGCTCCGTCCCAGACCAATTGACCGACGTTGCCCATGCCGCCAACCGGGACCCAAAACCAGGTGTGACAGATGTTGTTGTCCCACGGACGTCATCCATGGGCAAAGGCTGTCCAGGGCACCATTGGTGAGGTTGCGAGAAGTTGTCCCCGGGCGCAGCCTGCGCGGTGGTGGGCAACTCCCATGCCGGCGACTGCCACGGCGCCCGACAACACTGCGGCGGCGAGAAGGCGCTTCGGCGTGTGTGTGATGTTCATGGCGATCACGGTAGAAAGCGGCACTGAATACATTCTTAACGCCGTGCTCAGTCCCCGGTGCGCTCGAACTTGTCTTCGAAAGCACCGCCAGCGCAGGTGCTTCCGGTTGTCTCATTGTGACCGTGGCCGGTGAGCAGTGAAATGGGATCCTGCAGCGGGTCGGGCAGCGGATACTCCGCGCTGAGCTTGATGTGCGCGGTCCCGCCGAGATTGCATGGCACGGTGCCCTCGTCGTCGCGGGTCCACTTGTTGCCGCTGAACACCAGCGGCACCACCCCGTCGATCGCATGGAACAGGCTCATGCACCGTTCGCCGGTGCGCAGGCACACGGTGCGGACCGTGAGATCGTCCTGCCCCGGCGCGGAGCCGCCGTTCGCGTAGGTGATCGTTTCGTGGTAGCGACCGTGCAGCGCGGTCGACGGTGATGCCGCCCGCGGCGGCAAGGACGCCGGGTCGGGACTCTGGCGAGATCGGGATCGCCCGTGCGGGTGAAGGTTACGGTGCGCTTCGCGGCGCTGCAGCTGTTGATGGTGGACCGGGTGGTTTCGCCGGTCAGCGTGCCGTCGGGCTGCGGTTGCAGGGTGAACACCACCCAGACTTCGGTGGGCGCGTCATTGCAGGACGTCGAGCCGAGGCCCACCGCAACCCAATTGGCGCCCACCTCATCGAACACCAGGTTCGAGACGAGCACGATTCCGCTGCCGCCGGTGTAGGAAGCCGTCGCGATGCAACCGGCCGCGCCGCAGGTGGAGCGCACGTCCCAGGTCCCGGTCATCGGGGGTGCGCCGGTGGCCGGTTTGCCCTCCAGATCGGTGCCGGGGCCGTAGTCGGCGCGGTAGGTGCCCGAGAACGTATGGGCGGTTACGGCCGGCGCCGTCGGCGCTGGGCGATCGTGGTGGCCGACGAGCGTGACACCCGCGAACACGGCCGCCGCGAGTATCAGCGCGCTGAATACGACCGCCGCAATCAACTTTGGTGCGCTTAGCTCGTCGCGTCACCGTCATGAGGGTGGGTGCCGGCTCGGGCCGGGTCGGCGGCAGCGGGGAAGCCCTGGGCACATGGCCGGACGGCGGGTTGAGGGCGTAGTTCAATTCCCGGGCGAAATCCCCGCAGCTGGCATAGCGGTCTGCGGGCGTCTTGGCCATCGCCCTGGCCATCACCGGATCCAGGGCGGCCAACTCCGGCCGGCGTTCACCGAGCGACGGGATCTGCGCCGCAACGTGTTTGGTGATCACCACGGCGGGATTGGAGTCTACATAGGGCGGCGAGCCGGTCAGCAGGTCGAAAGCGGTGCAGGCCAACGCATACTGGTCGGTCCGCCCGTCGAGCGTTTCGCCCCTCAACTGCTCGGGCGCGGCATAGGCCATCGTGCCGACCGCCATGTTCGTCGCGGTCAGGCCCGCCGGGTCGTCGATGAGCCGGGCAATGCCGAAGTCGGCCAGAAAGATTCGCTGCGCCTTCGGATCCAGCAGGATGTTGGCCGGTTTGATATCTCGGTGCAGCAGACCCTGTTGGTGCGCGTAATCCAACGCCGAGGCGACGGCGGTGACGATCTCCGAGCGCTTGACTGGCGCGGCAACCCCTGCGGGTGGTGCTCGCGGACCAGCTTGGACGCGTCGGTTCCGCCGACGTAGTCCATCGAGATCCACAACTGCCCGTCGTGTTCGCCGCGGTCGTGGACGCCCAGGATGTTGGGGTGCGACAAGCTGGCGGTCAGATCCGCTTCGCGCAGGAACCGCTCCCGATATTCCGGGTCTGCAGTCCATTGCGCGGCTAAGACCTTCAGCGCGTCCTGGCGTGGCAACCGTGGATGCGCGGCCAGGTAGACGGTGCCCATGCCGCCGGCACCGAGCACGCGCAGGATCGTGAAACCCGCGAACGTTTCGCCAACCGACACCGGCATGGGCAGATCCTAACTGGACGCTAAGCTGGGGGTTGTTTAGCTGGCGAACCTGGTGAGCGTGGAAACATCATGATGGCCGATGGGCTAGGCACGAGGCAGTCCTTTGCGGCGGCTCAATTTGGGGTATTGGGTCCGTTGCAGGTCCGCATCGGCGATGAATCGGTGGCGTTGGGCACGCCGAAGCAACGTGCGGTGCTGGCGATGTTGATTGTCAACGCGAATCGACCGGTGAGCATCGACTCGCTCATCGGTGCCGCATGGGATCAACGGCCGCCGCAGGGAGCGCGCGCCACGCTGCATGCCTACATCTCCAATCTGCGGCGGGTGATGGGCGATGCGGGCATTGACCGTTCCGTGCTGGCCAGCAGACCGCCGGGTTATCAACTGTCCATCAGCGACGATCAGTACGACTTCGGCCGCTTCATTGCCGAGAAGAACGCCGGAGTGCAGGCCGCCGCCGCCGCGCAATTCGAGCAGGCCAGTCGGCATCTGCTCGCCGCGCTCGGCCAATGGCGCGGCCCGGTTCTGGAGGACCTGAGCGACTTCCAGTTTGTGGAGACCCTCGCCGCGGCGCTCGACGAGGAGAGGGTGCTGGTCTATATCGCGCATGCCGAAGCCGAAATCGCCTGCGGTCGACCGGATTGCGTGATTTTCGAACTCGAGGCGCTGACCGCGAGGCACGGCTATCGAGAACCGTTGTGGGCGCAGCTGATTACCGCCTACTACCTGGCGGACCGCCAGTCGGATGCGCTGGACGCATACCTGCGGCTGAAGGCCCTGTTGGCCGACGATCTGGGCATCGACCCGGGGTGGACCATCCGCGAGTTGTACGAGCGGATCCTGCGCCAAGAGCCGCTGGATGCACGCAAGGTCGCCCAGTCGCACGCCGAGGACACCATAGTTGCCCAGTCGGACAACGCAATCCGGGTCCGCGGGCCCGCGGCTACCGCATTGGTCGGGGCGGACGGGCGGCGGTACCCGTTGGCCGGCTCGGCCACCCGGATAGGTCGCAGCCCCGACAACGACATCGTGCTGTCCGACGCCAAGGTCAGTCGCCACCACGCCGTGATCGCCGACGATGGTCGGACGATTCTGATCACCGATCTGGGATCGGCTAACGGAGTTCGGGTACGTCGGAAACGAATCGATCCCAGTGCCGAACTGCACGACGGCGACAGTGTCCGCATCGGCGACGAGGAATTCACCCTTGACACCGGAGCCGGCTCATCGCCGCATTAAGGATCCAGTAAGCGCTGTCCCGCACAGTGAGCGAGCGCAGGGTGTTGCAACGCAGCACCGCAACCTCACGAAAGGACAACGCACATGAAGATTCTGCCCGCCGGCATCGAAGAACAAATCGATCGCGTCGATCGCAGCCGGAGCCTGGTCATCGGGATCAGCGCAGGACTGGTCGCTTTTTGGTGCGTCTACCGCGTTCTGTGGTCGATCTACCTCTCGCTGACCTACGACTTCCTATTCGGCTCGCTGGTGTTCTCCATCGTCTTATGGGGCGTGATCGGCGTCGCCGCGGGAATCGCCGCCACCGGGTTCCTCACTCGCTACGCCAAGCGCCCTAAGCCGGGACGATGACCACCTCCTCCTATCGCCCCGACCCTCCACAGTTGCTGCCCACGAACGTCTCCGACGGGCGCGCCCCCGGCGTGTACTACCGCATCGATGGAGAGTTGGTGCCGGTGCTGCACATCTGGCTCGACGGCAGCGTGCCGGTGTTCTTCGAGCACCACGTCATCTTGTGGAAGGACCCTGGGCTCGACATCGGGCTCAGGGGCAAAGGTGCGCTCAAGCGGATGGTCGCCGGCATGCAGCTGCTGATGACCGAGGCACGCGGACCGGGCCAGGTCGCGTTCTCCCGCGACGGCACCGGACATGTCTTTCCGCTGCACCTGCGACCCGGCGCCGCCATCGAGGTGCGTGAGCACCAATACCTGGCTGCCACCGGCAATTTGGAGTACGGCTACACCCGGCAAAAAGGAATCCGGAACATGCTGTTCGGGGAGACCGGATTCTTCGTGGACAGGTTCGCCGCAACACAGTCAGAGGGCGTGGTGTGGCTGCACGGATACGGCAACGTGTTCGAAAAGACCCTCGCGCCCGGTGAGCAGATCGACGTCGAGCCGGGAAGTTGGATCTACCGCGACGAAAGTGTCCAGATGGAGGCCGAAAGTCTATGGGCTTCGCACCGGGATATTCGGCGGCGCCGGCAATCTCGTCTTCAATCGCTTCACCGGGCCGGGCCGGGTCGGACTTCAGTCGATGTACCTGGATATGTCCGGCGATGCCTCGACGTGAACGCGTTGACCGGTAACCCGATTGGCGACATCGCCGTCGATCCCGCCGGCGGCATGGTGATCTCGACGCATCCGCGCGACGGCACGGTGTCCATACTCGACGCGGATGACCCGGACGGGGCCGCGGTGATCTGGCTGAACGGCGATCTCGTTGTCGTTGACGGCGTTCTCGACCGAATCCCGTTCGCCGCCAGGCCATCCTGCATCGCCGTGAGCTGAGCGACCGCCCGGCTCTACGTAGCCGACCATGCGGGCGACGTGACGCACCTTCCAGTCGACACACCGGTACTTCAGGCAGCGGCCGGCTGACCGGACGGCATTAAGGATTCATAAAGCCCGCTCCCGCACAGTGATTACGCACCACATCAACAACGCAAACAAGGAGTCTCTCAATGAAACGCAACGTTCTGATCATGGCCGGCACGGCGGCGACCCTCGCCACCGTGATGGTGGGTTGCACGCACAACGACAAGGCCGTCAGCGTCGGCAATGCCGCCGTTGCACCCGCCGGCGCGTCGAACACCAAGGTGATCGTCGACGGCAAAGATCAAAAAGTCACCGGCCAGGTGGCTTGCACCAAGGTCGCCGGCACGGTCAACATCGCCATCGGTGGTGGAACCGGTTCGGGCGGTGCTGCCACCGGCATCGGCGCCGTGCTGACCGATGCCAACCCGCCCGCCGTGAAATCGGTTGCACTGGGCAATGTCAACGGCGTCACATTGGGCGTCGGCGGCACCACCGGCAAGGCTGATGCCACCAAGGACGGCAGCTCCTACAAGATCAGCGGCACCGCCACCGGTGTGGACATGTCCAACCCGATGGGCGGGCAAGTCAACAAGTCATTCGAACTCGACGTCGCCTGCCCCTGATACCGACTCCGTTCGGCCGGCGAAAGTCGCTGGCCGAACGGCATTCGGGCCCTTGAAAGGAACACCCTGATGAACAACAACAACAAACCCATCGTCATCCTGGCCGGAGCGATCGCCTCGCTGTTCGCCGTCTCGTTCCTGGTGCGCTTTGTCGCGCTGAGCCAACTCGGCGTGCCCGGCGGGTGGATGCTCCTGTTCTGCCTGCCGGCCGGAGGTATCGGTCTGCTCGTCGTGTTGTTGCGGATCGGCCTGCTCAACAGCGTGAGTCACAGTTTCGGCGCAATAACGCCCGCCCGCCCCGCGCCGACGAAGTCGCAGCGACTGCAGGAGATCGACAACCTGCACGCCACCGGAGCCATGTCCGAAGGCGAGTACACTGCCGAGCGGGCCCGGATCATCTCCAGCATCTGAACCTGATGCGACTCAACCGATCTCAGAGACCTTCGGCATCAACTCGTCCCCGTAGCGCTTCACGAAGCCTGCGGGGTCGGGGTTTAGCGTGTGTCCGAAAACTGATGGACGCTACGGTTTTTGGGAGTGACGGATAGCGTTGCCACCCAGGTAGGCGAGGTATCCGATGATTCCGACGACACCCAGGCTGCGGGTCTGCCGACTCGCGAAGCTCAGTCCCAGTGCGGTTTCGATGCTGCCGTTCGTGTAGACGTGCTGGCGGGTATTGCGCGGAAACGCAGACTTCGTGATCGGCTCGAACAACCCCGGGCTGGTGAAGTGCGCCAGGCCGGCGCCGGCCAGCGCCAGACCCGAAAAGCGAGCAAAACGGTTGCTTCTTGCGAGACATGCCTCTCCTTAGCTGATCGCGTAGTCGCTCAACGGAAAATTCGACGCCTCTTCGATCGCGGTCGAGGTGGCCATCGGACGCAACAGCGAGGGTTCTCCGCTGGGATTGAAGTAGTAGGAACGCGACGTGGCGCAGTTGCCGAGTGTCCACAGCGAGTCACCGAGCAGTTCGGTCATCCGGTCGAGGTAGCGCGTCGTTGGCCTCCTCGGTCACTTCGAACGTGTCTGCGCCGCGGTGTCTGAGTTCGGTGAAAAGCCGGTCCATCAACCGCATTTGGTATTCCATGGTGTTGAAGAAGTTCAATCCCAGGAAGGCGAACGGGCTGGCCAGGCTCAGATAGTTCGGGAAGTACGGCATCGACACACCCTGATACGCCTGGAAACGCGTGTCGCGCCACCACTTTCCGAGGTTGCGCCCGTCGCGCCCGATCACCTCGATGGCCGGGAAGTTGGCTTCCCACAGGTCGAATCCGGTGGCCAGCACCAGCGTGTCGATGTGGGTCTTCGACCCGTCGGCGTTGACGATGCCGTCCGCCTCGACGCGCTCGATTCCGTCGGCCTGCAGGTGCACATGCGGTTTGGTGAAGCTGCGGAAGTAGGTGTTGGAGAACGTCGGTCGCTTACACCCGAGGTCGTAGTCCGGGGTGAGCTTGCGGCGCAGTTCCTTGTCGCGAATTGCGATGAACTGGTTGATCTTGCACAGATCCATCGCAGAGATGTTGAGCCGCCGGTTCAGGGGGACCCGGTAGCGGACCAGGCCGACGGTGATCATCAACTCGTAGATGGTGTCGGTGATCGAGCGGATCGCCCGTTGTGTCCAGGGGAAGCGGGCGAACAGCCGTTTGGCCCCCTCCGAGAACCGCAGGTCGATCTTCGGCGCGACCCAGATCGGGGTGCGCTGATAGACGGTGAGGTCGGCGGCCTTGTCCGCGAGTTTTGGAATCAGCTGCACTGCCGTCGCGCCGGTCCCGATGATCCCGATCCGGTGCCCGGTCGGGTCGAAGTCGTCCTCCCACTCGGTGGTGTGGATGACCTTGCCCTCGAACGCCGTGATCCCGGCAATGTCGGGCGTCTTCGGCTGAGACAGAAACCCGGTGGCGGTGATCAGGTAGCGCGCCGACAGTACGTCGCCGCCGGACAGCGCCACCTGCCAGCGACGGGCCTCCTCGTCCCACCGGGCGCTTTCCACGACGGTGTTGAACCGCATGTGCCGGCGGACGTCGTACTTGTCGGCTACCCCCGCGGCGTACTGCTTGATCTCCGGTCCCGGCGTGAACAACCGCGACCAGTTCGGGTTCGGCTCGAAAAAGTACGAGTACGTGGTGGTGGGGACGTCCACGGCCAGGCCCGGATAGTGGTTGACATGCCAGGTTCCGCCGAGGTCGTCCTCCCGGTCGAGGATGACGAAGTCGTCGATATTCATGCGCTTGAGCTGGATTGCTGCGCCGATACCGCCGAAGCCGGCCCCCACGATGACGGCCTCTAAGTGCTCCGAACTCATGGCACGACAATATACGCAGTACCCCCGGTACCGGTAAACCCCAGGGCTCTAGCTGGGCTCGGCTTTTTGCGCAGCCGTCTCGTCGGTCGCGCGGTTGTCGGCGAGCAGGGCCGCGTTGTCATCCTCGAGATCGAGGATGCGACGGATACCGGCGAGGTTCACGCCGACCTCGACCAGTTCGCTGATGCGGCGCAGGCGGGCGAGATCATCGGCGCTGTAGCGCCGCGTGCCCCCACCGCTCCGAATCGGAGTGAGCAGGCCATGGCTCTCGTAGAGCCGCAGCGACTGCACCGGAATCCCGGAGAGCTCCGCAGCCACCGAAATCCCGTAAACGCCCTGATCGGCGGTCGGCCCGTCCGTGCGCTGGGGTTGGTCAGTCATTCATACATCCTCGGCTGCGTCACACATAAAAAACCTTTGTACCACACTTGCGAATAACTTCAACGCATGGTAAACAAAATCTCTGGCAACTGGCATAGGTAATGGATGAATTTAGTGCGCAGGTCCGAAGGTGAAGCGTTCTCGCTGACGTGAGGAGGTAGCGGTGCCGTTTCAACCCCATCCCCATTCGCCGAAGGTGTTCGCGTCGTTGGCCGACATCGTGCGGGAGGGCTCGACACCATCGGAGATGTACGCCGCGATATGTGTGGCCGCGACATTGACGGTCGCCGGTTGCGATCACGCCAGCCTGATGGTCGGTCGCAATGGCACCCGCCGAACCGCCGCCGTCAGCGATCCCATCGCGCGTCTGATCGACCGGCTCGAAATCGCGCTCGGCATCGGCCCCTGTATCGACGCGATCAAAAGTCGCAGCGCCCAAATCGAATCGGACTTGACATCAGGCAGTCGCTGGCCGGCGCTCGCGGCGCGGGTGGTCTCCGAGACCCCGGTGCGGGGCGCGATGAGCATTCGATTGCCGGTCGGCCCGGAGGGCATCGGTGCACTGAACCTGTTTTCAGATGTGCCCAACGCCTTCGATACCGCGTCGGTCGAGCAAGCGGTGACGTTGGGGGCGTTTGCGACGGTGGCGAGCACGGCGGCGGCTCGCAGTGAGGACGTGACCACGTTGCGCCGCGGCCTGACCAGCAACCGTTCCATTGGTCAGGCTATTGGAATGTTGATGGCGCTCAACAACGTATCCGACGCCGCCGCGTTCGACATCCTGCGCAGAACTTCGCAGAACTCCAACGTCAAGCTCATCGACGTTGCGACCGCGATCATTCGCGGACATGGTCAGCTCGAGGCTGACAAAAGCGCGTGAGCTAGCCGCGGCCGAGCAGGCGCAGCGCGGCTGCCACCGCCAGCCCGGGCACGTCGAGCGTCTTGGAGCTCAGATCGTGGCGCGCCCCGGCGATTTCGACGATTTGGGTCGGCGCGGGAATCAACGCCGCGGCGTCGCGCACCTCGGCCGGCGTCCCGAACGGGTCCGACGTGCCGAGGGTGAACACCGTCGGCACTGCGATGTCGGGTAGGTGTTCGGTGCGGGCACGTTCGGGCTTCCCCGGCGGATGCACCGGGTAGGAGAACAGCGTCAACACGTCCACGTGGGCTTCTTTCTCGGCGACGACCATCGAGGTCATCCGGCCACCATAAGAATGCCCGCCCGCGATCAGCGGGCCGTCCACCAGTTCGCGGCACACGCTGATCGCCTCGACAATGCCGGCGCGATCGCTGGTTCCCGAATTCGACGGCGGGCCTTTGGGCCGTCGCCGCCGGAACGGCAGGTCGTAGCGGACCGCCAGCCAGCCGCGCCGAGCCCACTCATCGCAAAGTCGTTGCAGCATCGGTGATTCCCGGTTGCCACCGGCTCCGTGGGTCAGCACCACCACGCCGGCCGGTGTGCCGTCGGGTTCGTGGGCGATGCCCCCGATCTGCTCGAGATTAATGGCGCCGCTCCTCCTCATCGCTTCGCTCTGCATCGTCGCCGGCGGTGCGCTCATGACTGCAGCCTAAACAGCGGCGACACCGGACCGTGGCCGTGCCCGAGCGGATATGACGCTCGCAGCCCTTCGGTCACCCAGCCTTTGGCGAACGCGACGGCGTCGAGCAGGGGGTAACCGTTCGCCAGCGCGCACGCCGTTGCCGCGGCCAGGGTGTCACCGGCCCCATGGTCATGGGTGGTTTTCACCCGCGGTGACTCGAACTCGTGAAAGTCGTTGCCGTCGAACAACAGGTCCGTGCTGCTGGCCGATCCCTGCAGGTGTCCGCCCTTGACCAATGCCCACTGCGGGCCCAACGCATGCAGGGCGCGGGCCGCGTCAGCCTGTGTCGTCGAGTCGACGACGTCAATACCCACCAGCAGTCGCACCTCGTGCAGGTTGGGCGTCACGAGCGTGGCAAGCGGAAACAGTTCGTTACGAAGCGAATCCAGTGCGGCGTGGTCGAGCAGCTGATCGCCGTGCATCGACGCGCACACCGGGTCGACCACGAAGGGAACGCCCGCGCCGTGCTCACGCCAACTTCGCGCGATGGCCTCGATGATCTCGGCCGATGCGAGCATCCCGGTCTTGGCGGCCTGCAGCCCGATGTCGTCGCACACCGCCGCGATCTGGGCCGCGACAAAGTCCGGCGGAATCGGGTGAATGTCCTTGACGCCCACCGTGTTCTGCACCGTCACCGCCGTCACCGCGCACAGTGTGTGCACGCCCAGCAGGGTGCAGGTGCGAATGTCGGCCTGCATACCGGCACCGCCGCCGGAGTCGGACCCGGCGATCGTCAGCACCCGCGGCGGCGTCGCCCCGAGCGGCGCCAGCGGAAGGTAATTCACTGGACTGGATGAGCAGCGACCCGCTTCGCCCGGCTGGGACATTTCTGCCGCGTCCGCGGCATCACTGCTGGGCGAGCGGCAGATACACCCGGTTACCGTGCTCGGCGAATTCCGCGGACTTCTCGGCCATGGCCGCCTCGATGGCTTCCTCGCTGTCGAGCCCGTGCTTGGCGGCGTAGTCCCGGACATCCTGCGTGATACGCATCGAGCAGAACTTCGGCCCGCACATCGAGCAGAAGTGCGCGGCCTTGGCAGGCGCCGCCGGCAACGTTTCGTCGTGGTACTCCCGCGCCGTGTCCGGATCCAGCGACAGCGCGAACTGGTCGTTCCACCGGAATTCGAAGCGTGCCGTCGACAGTGCGTTGTCACGCTCCTGGGCGTGCGGGTGTCCCTTCGCCAGATCGCCGGCGTGCGCGGCGATCTTGTAGGCGATCACCCCGTCCTTGACGTCCTTGCGGTCCGGCAGGCCGAGGTGCTCTTTTGGTGTCACGTAGCACAGCATCGCGGTGCCGGCCTGGGCGATGATCGCCGCACCGATCGCCGAGGTGATGTGGTCATAGGCAGGTGCGATGTCGGTGGTCAGCGGTCCCAGCGTGTAGAACGGGGCCTCTTCACACAACTCTTCTTCCAGTCGCACATTCTCGACGATCTTGTGCATCGGAACGTGGCCCGGGCCCTCGATCATCACCTGTACGCCATGGGATTTCGCGATCTTGGTCAGCTCACCCAGCGTCCGCAACTCGGCGAACTGCGCGGCGTCGTTGGCGTCGGCGATCGAGCCTGGGCGCAGCCCGTCACCGAGCGAGAAGGTGACGTCGTACTGCGCCAGGATGTCGCAGAGTTCCTCAAAGTTGGTGTACAGGAACGATTCCTGATGATGCGCCAGGCACCAGGCGGCCATGATGGAGCCACCGCGGGACACGATGCCGGTAACCCGCTTGGCGGTCAGCGGCACATACCGCAGCAGGACCCCGGCATGCACGGTCATGTAGTCGACACCCTGCTCGCACTGCTCGATCACGGTGTCGCGGTACAGCTCCCAGGTCAGCTCCGTCGGGTCGCCATCGACTTTCTCCAGCGCCTGATAGATCGGCACCGTGCCGACCGGCACCGGCGAGTTGCGCATGATCCACTCGCGGGTGGCGTGGATATCCTTGCCGGTGGACAGGTCCATGATGGTGTCGGCACCCCACCGGGTGGCCCACACCATCTTGTCGACCTCTTCGGCGATCGACGACGTGACCGCCGAGTTGCCGATGTTGGCGTTGACCTTCACCGCGAACGCCTTGCCGATGATCATCGGCTCGCTCTCGGGATGGTTGTAGTTGGCCGGGATCACCGCGCGGCCCAGCGCCACCTCGTCGCGGACCAGCTCGGCGGGCATCTGCTCGCGGGCCGCGATGAACGCCATTTCGGCGGTGATCTCACCGGCACGGGCCCGTTGTAGCTGCGTGCCACGATCGCGCACCACACCGGGGCGGGCCGACAGGCCGGCATGCACGTCGATCACCGCATCCGAGTCGGTGTAGGGGCCGGACGTGTCATACAGGTCGAGGTGTTCTCCGTTGGACAGGTTCACCCGCCGGAACGGCACCTTGAGCGCAGGTCCGCCGGGGGAGATCTCGAGGTCTCGATAGATCTTGCTGCTCCCGGCGATGGGGCCGGTGGTCACGGTCGGTTCGACTGCCAAATCGGTCATTGCGTCATCTCTCCCTACGTCGGCATTACCCGGTCAGGTTCTTACGGTCGACGGCCCCGAGCCGTCCTCTCAGCGCACCGGGTGTGCGCTCCCGCTGTGTTGTATTCGTCCGGCTGCTCCTCGGACCTCTTCGCGGTCCGCGTCGTCACCGGATATTGACATGCAGTCCCCACGCTAGCGCAGCCGCAGCGCGATGCACGCCCAGTCGATCGGTTGCTCCGTAATCGGTGGGCAAGGCTTGGCATCGGTGGAAGGATGATCGACGTGCGAGAGGTCGCCGGAACAAGCCTTGGTCCCGATGCCTGGCCCGCCCGCTGGCCGGCCGTCGATGCCGAGAAACCAGGCGTCGGCGCGTTCCGGTTCTGGTTCGTCGGGCAGCGCTGGGAATGGTCCGACGAGCTGGCCCGGATGCACGGCTACGAGCCAGGAACGGTCGAGCCCACCACCGAGCTGCTGATGGCACACAAGCATCCCGAGGACCGCGGCCACGTCCAGGATCTGCAAGACCGGGCGCTGCTGTCCAAGAGCTCGTTTTCCAGCCGCCATCGCTTCATCGACAGGGCGGGCGCCGTGCACGATGCGATCGTGGTGGCCGACCGGGTGTCCGATGAGAACGGCGCGGTGGTCGGAACCGCCGGCTACTACCTGGACCTCACCGCGACGTTCGTGGAGAACCGCCAGAGTGCCCTCGATGAGGCCCTGCCCGACCTGTTCGAAGCGCGCGCCATTATCGAGCAGGCCAAAGGCATCATGGTTGCCATCTACCGGGTCAGCCCCGAGCAGGCGTTCGGCGTGCTGCGCTGGCGGTCACAAGAGACCAATACCAAGCTGCGTTCGCTGGCCAAGCAACTCATCGACGAAATCTCCACGCAGCCACCGCCGTCGGCCGAAACGCAAGCCGCATTCGACCATCTCCTGTTGACCGTGCATGAGCGTATTCCGGGCGAACCCACCGCGTAGGCGTCGTGCCAGATAGGCTCGTCCGAACGGTGGATGGCAGGTAGGCGCCGCATCCAGCGGTCGGGACCGAAACCCGTGGCTCCGTCCTGAAGATTCGAGTGCGTCGAAGCGGGTGAACGCGATGGAACTGTTGGTGGTCGGCTCAGAGGTCCGGCCCGAGGCTGTACTGGTGCATGCCACCGGGGAGATCGATTCCAGCACCGCCGGTGAGCTCAGATCCGAGTTGGACTCCGCGCTGACCCAGGCCGCAGGCCACGATTCTCGGTTGCTCATCATCGATTTGAACGGCGTCACGTACTTCGGCAGCGCCGGGCTCAACGCCGTGCTCGACTGCCACAAACAAGGTCTGCGCAAAGGGACTTCGGTACGGCTGGTCGCCGAGAACGACTTGGTGGTCAGGCCGATCGAGGTGACGAATCTGGATAGCCTGCTCGACCTCTATGCCACGCTGCCCGAAGCATTGGAAGGCCGTGACTCAGAGCAGGAGTCGTGAGCGGCGTCGAACGCCGCGGCTGGCCACGCGACCCCAAATTCCTGCCACCTGACTTGGCCGCCGCCGTAGCGCTGGGCGGCGAGATGGGCCGGCGGTTCGCCGAGTTCGACTGGACCGCGCACCCCCTGGGATCGCCGCAGTCGTGGCCGACGGAGGTACGGTCCGCGGTCGCGCTGGTGCTGACGTCACGGTTCCCGATCGTGCTATGGCTGGATACCGAGGATCTGTTCCTCGTGTACAACGACGCGTACCTCCAGATTCTCGACGATCGCCATCCGGAGGCGCTGGGCCAGCGTGGCAAGTACGCCTGGTGGGATGTTTGGCAAGCGGTCGAGCCGTTGATCTCAAGTGTCATTGCCACCGGCGAAGCCACCTGGTCCTACGACATGATGCTGCCGATGATGACGTCGGGCCGGCGCCGGGAACGGTATTTCACCTTCACCTACAGCCCGCTGATCGGCGACGACGGCAAGACATTTGGAATCTTCTGCCCGTCGTTCGAAACCACCGAACGCGTGCTGAGCGAGCGTCGACTGCAGCTACTCAACGCGGTGGCCTCCGCCGTGCTGGACACCAACACCATCGGCGACGCGGCACGAGCGACCGTCGCGGCATGCGCCGATCAGCCCGACGTGCCGTTCGTCGCGGCGTATCTGGGTGACGGTGAAACGGGTGAGGTCACGCTGCGCGCAGCCACCCCGTCAGTGCGGCCGTTATTGCCGCAGACGCTGGCGAAGTTGATGAAGTCGAAGTCGGCGGTGCCGGGAACGCGCGCCAAGATGCAGGTCATCGACGACGTCGCCGCGCTGATCGACGGTAGCCACGAGGCGCTGGGCAGCGAATGTCCGGACCAGGCGCTCCTCCTGCCGCTGGGCGAATCACAGGCCGGCGGAGCTCTGCTGGTGGGGACCAATCCGCTCTGTTCGCTGGATGATCAATACGTCGGGTTCTGTCAGCTGCTCGCCGATCAGTTGTCGTCGGGGATGGCGTCCGCGGTGTCCTACGAGCAGCAGCGGCAGCGGGCCGATGCGTTCGCCGAATTGGACCATGCGAAGACGGCTTTCCTGACCAACGTGAGTCACGAGTTCCGCACCCCGCTGACGCTGTTGTTGGGGCCACTCGAGGATGCGCTGTCGGACACCAGCGGTGACAGTGCGATGGCGGATCGACTGAATACGGCGCGACGCAACGCCGGGCGCCTGCAGCGCCTGGTCGATTCGTTGTTGGACTTCTCCCGCATCGAAGCCGGACGTGCCACCGCCACGTTGTTGTGCACCGACATCGGCGCGTTGACGTCGCACATCGCGTCGTCGTTCTCCGAACTGTGTCAGCGTGCCGATCTCGAATTGGTGCTCGACTGCCGCCCGGCCCTGGCCGACGTCGACCCGGGCCTGTGGGAAACCATCATGCTCAACCTGATGTCCAACGCGGTGAAATACACCCTGACCGGTTCCATCACTGTCACCACACACACCGATAAAGCGTTCTGCCGCATCATGGTTCGCGACACCGGTGTCGGCATCTCCGAATCTGACCTGAAGCGTTTGGGGGAGAGGTTCTTTCGCGCGGACAGCGCGCACGGGCGCAGCGTCGAGGGCACCGGAATCGGACTGTCGCTGGTGCAGGGCCTCGTTGACCTGCAGCACGGAATCGTGGAGTTCGACAGCGAACTCGGTCGCGGAACCGCAGTCGTCATTCGGTTGCCGAGATCGGCGGGTGGAAAGCCCGTCGACCATTCTCCGGCTGGACTATTGGAGAACCCCTACGTCGTCGAAGCCGACCACTGGGTCACGCCGCGACCGGCGTCAGCGAGCGACGCCCAGCCCAGGGCCGACGGGCGCGAACTGGTGCTGATCGCAGACGACAACGCCGACATGCGAGCACATTTGGAGCGCGTGTTGTCGACGCGCTGGCGGACGGTGATCGTCAACGATGGGCAGGAAGCCATCGAGTCCACCCGCAGGCTCCGCCCCGACGTGGTCGTCACCGACGTGATGATGCCGCGGATGGACGGCCTCGAATTGGTGGCGGCCATCCGGGCCGACCCGGCGCTGGCGGCCATCCCGGTGCTGATGCTTTCGGCGAGGGCCGGTTCGGATGCCGTCCGTGAGGGATACGCCGGCGGCGCCGACGACTATTTACCAAAACCGTTCAGATCACAGGATTTGATCGATCGAGTGGCGGCACGGCTGTCGGCCGCCGCGCGAGAACGGGTCAGTCGGCGATCGAGTGACGCGCGGGCGCGGCAGGCCCTGGATTTCGCGCAGCTCGACGCGACTCTGCAGGCCGCCGATTCCAGTGTGGCGATCGTCGAGGCGTTGCAGGGGGCGGCGTTCGTGACTGGTGAGCCGCCGATCATCTGCCTGGGGTTGCTCGACGCCGAAGCCAAAAACCTCCGATTCGAATACGGCGCTCCGGTACCGCCGGAAATGCGGGACCGCTATCACATCGCGTCGATGGACACCCCGATCGTGCCCGTCGACGTCATCAGAACCGGTCAGCCGATGATCATCACCGACACGGTCAACCTGCCTCCGCGTTACCGGCACGTGGTGAGCGAGACGGTGGACGCGGTGCGGTCGTGTATCAGCCAGCCGCTGCGGGGACTGGACGGGAAGATGATCGGTTCGCTGGGGATGCTCTGGCCCACACCGCGAGAGTTCGATCCCGCCGAACTCGACTGGGCCGCCCAGATCGCCATGGTCACCCAGGCGACCGTCGACCGCATCCGCAACGCGCAACGCGAACATCGGATCGCCGTCGACTTCCAAGACCACCTGCTCGACCTCGACCACGGCTCGACGGCGGCGGTAGTTGCTGCGGTGTACCAGCCCGGTGGTGAGGCGATGCGCGTCGGCGGTGACTGGTACCTCGCCATGCCGCTGGAACGCCAAGGCCAGATTGCGATTTCGGTCGGTGACGTGGTCGGGCACGGTCTGCCCGCCGCGATCGCGATGAGCAGGCTGCGGGCCGGGGTGGCGGCCAGTGCGCTGACCGACGCAGACCCGGGTGCGGTGCTGGAGAATTTGGACCGGTATGCGGCCAAGGTGCCGGGCGCGCGTTGTGCGACGGTCAGTTACGCGGTGCTCGACGACGGCTCGGACCCCGACACCGGCGATGGCATCGCCCGACTCAGCTATTCGTGCGCGGGACATCCCTATCCGCTATTGGTGGCTCCGGACCGGGCGCCGGTGTTTCTGTCGGAGGGGCGACGGCCACCGGTGGCTGCGTGGGACAGCCTGAAGCGGAACACCGCGATGCACGAATTACCAATTGGCAGTGTGATTCTGCTCTACACCGACGGACTGATCGAGCGGCCGGGCGAGGCGCTCGACCACGGCTTCTCCCGGTTACAGGGTGCGGCCGCGTACCGCGCCGACCTTCCGGTCGGGGACCTGTGTGACGAGTTGCTCGAGCGGATGGCTCCGCCCGGCGGTTATACCGACGACGTCGTGCTGTTGGCGCTGCGCCCGTGCCACAGCGCGCCGCGCAGTTTTGCCACCGTGGTGCCCGCGTCGCTGGAGCACATCGCCGACGCACGACATCGGTTGCGCGACTGGCTTTCCGGGCTAGACCTGGATCCGCGACGGGAATCCGACATCCTATTGGCCACTGGCGAGGCGGTTACGAATGCGATCGAGCACGGTAGCGGTGGCGATGCCAGCATGACCGTCTCCGTCGAGGCGTTCGTGCGCGGCCACACCGTCACCGCCACGGTCAGCGACGCCGGTCAATGGTCGGGCGATTCGTCGGCCAGCCAGCGTAGCCAGCAGCGCGGACGAGGACTGACCATGATCAACGGTCTTTCCGACGACGTGAGAACGGTCCGCACCGCGGCCGGCACTCGAATCACGCTGACGTTTGAGCGGGCAGTGCTGCCGGAGTCTGGTCGTCTGGAGGGCGTGACGTCATGAGCCGCGCGGAGTTTCAGCTGCAAATAGCGTCGGAGTCAACACCGACTGAGGTGACGGTGATGGGCGAGGTCGATGCGTCCAACGTTGTCGCCTTCGATCGGTCGGTGCGCGACCTGCCGGGCGAGCGGCCGATGATCCTTCACCTGAGCAGCGTCAAGTACCTGGACAGCGCCGGATTCTCGGCGCTGGATCGACTGCTCGCGGACCATGAAATCGTCATTGTGTTGGCACCGAAGAGCTTCATGTACCGGGTGGCGGAGTTGATGTGCATGCCGATCCACCACGACGCGAAGGCGGCGCGCCGGGCGCTGCGCAACGGCGTCGGCTGATTTCGCTACTCGGCGTCCTCGATGGCCTCGCCGAGCTCCTCCAGCAGCTTGTTGTGGTGGTTGGCGGCCAGCAGGTGACCTGCGGCGATGACCACCGCGACCGGCCAGTCGATGAGCTCGAATGCAGCTAGAGCCACCAAACCGCCGTAATAGGCGAGGGCCTCGGGCCGCGGGATCTCGACTTGCCCGATAACCGGCAGGTTGATCGCGAAAGTCTCGCCTTCCCGGATATGTGCGACGGCATCCGCTTGGGAGGTGTCGCGCCGCGTATTCATTTCGGCCATCATTTGCCTTTCGGTCATGTCGGCGTTGCCATTGGGACTAGTGGGGCGGTCACCGTGGGGTCATGTCGACGATCGATTCTCGCGCCGACCCACTAGGCGGAGCTGTGGCTGGCCTCCTGACCGTCCCTTTGACCCAGTTGTACGCCGTTCTGTGGCGCCTCGGCGCTGTGGAGGTCGTGGCGACTCGGCCGGAGTCGGATCAGGATCAGCGGCCCCCGGCTCCACGACACGCTTATCTGCGAAAGCACGGGTCGCGACGGCCACCGCGCCGGTCGCAACCCCGGCTGAGCCCAGCGCCTGCGCCCAGGCGAGCGGGCCGAGCGGAGTACACCCGAGCAACTGGCTGACGCCGGGGATGCTGATCAGCGTCCCCATCACAGCCAGCGAGCCGCCCGCGGTCAGCACGACCAGCGGGGTGCGTGAGTCCAGCAGCGTCTGACCCAGCTGCGCGGATACCAGCGCGACCAGCGCCACCGTCGACGCCCGCTGCGGCCGTCCGGTGAATCCGGCCATCGTCCACGCCGCCGTCGCGGCCGCCGCGGTGGTCGCGCCGCGGATCGCGACGGCCTGCCAGAGCGCCTGCTGGTCGGGGCCCCGTCCTTCGGTCTGCACCGGCCCGGTGGGCTTGCTGACCGCCAGCGCCGCCGCGGGGAGCGCATCGGTGAAGATGTTGACCAGCAGCAGCTGGCGGGTGTTGAGCGGCGAATCTCCGGTGATCGCGCTGCCGATGATCGCGAATGCGACCTCGCCGGCGTTGCCGCCGAGCAACACCGACACCGCGGCCTGAACCCGCCGCCACAGCTCGCGGCCTTCGTCGATCGCGTTCAGCAGCGCTTCGATGCGCGCGTCGAGCAGCACCACGTCGGCTGCGACGCTGGAGGAATCGCTGCCGCGGGCGACGACGCCGATGCCGACGGTGGCCGCCCGGATCGCCGCAGCGTCATTGGCCCCGTCACCGACCATCGCGCAGACCTTCCCGGCGCGCTCCAGCGTCTGAACGACCTGAACCTTGTTCTCCGGTGACATCCGGGCGAAGATCACCCGCTCGGTGACGGCCCGTTCCTGATCCTTACGCGACATGGCGTCCCACTCGGCACCGCTGATCACTTGGTCGACGGCCACCGACATGCCCATTTCGCGCGCGATCGCCGCGGCGGTGATCGGGTGGTCGCCGGTGATCAACCGGATGCCGACTTCCCGCTCGGTGAGTGCGGCCAACAGGGCGGGCGCTTCAGCGCGGGGCGTGTCCGACAGGCCCAGGAAGCCGGTCAACGACAGCTCGCCGCCGGCCAGGTCCGCGATGGTGTCCTCGTCCTCGGCGACCAGCTGGGCCTGTTGCGGCGTCAGCAGGCGGCGTGCGACGGCGATGACGCGCAGGCCCTCGGCCGCCAGCCCGCGGACGGTGGCGTCGATCTCGGGCTCGATGTCGTTGCAGGCGGCCAGGACGACCTCGGGTGCGCCCTTGACGGTCAGCACGTCGCCGAACACCGACGCCGAGAACGATCGGCCCGAGCGGAACGGTAGATGCGCGTCGGCCTCGGCGGCCGGGGCGTCGAGCGACTTTGCCGCTTCGATGATCGCGCGATCGGTCGCATGGATCTGCAGCCCACCGTTGGCGTCCGGTGCGGCGCTCGCCGCGTAGCGCAGGACGTCGTCGCGGGAATGGCCCGCGGCAGGATGCACCTGCGACACCCGTAACCGGTTTTCGGACAGCGTGCCGGTCTTGTCGAAGCAGACGACGTCGATGCGGCCCAGCGCCTCTACCGACCGCGGAACCCGCACCAGCGCACCGAAGTTCGTCAGTCGCCGGGCCGATGCCGCCTGCGCGAGGGTCGCCACCAGCGGCATGCCTTCGGGCACCGCGGCCACCGTGATCGCAATCCCGCTGGCCACGGCCTGGCGTAAACCCCTGCCGCGCAACAAACCCAGCCCGCTGACCAGAACTCCGCCGGTGACGCTGACCGGGAAGGCCCGGTTGGTGAGTTGGCTGAGCTGGTGTTCCAGACCGATCTGCGGGAGCTCGCTGGAGACCAGTTCGGCGGCGCGCCGCGCCTGCGTGTCGGCGCCGACGGCGGTCACCAGCGCCACCGCGGTGCCCGCGATGATGGTGGTGCCGCCGTAGAGCATGCAACGGCGCTCGGCCAGTTCGGCGCCCGGCGTGGAGTCGATCTGCTTCTCGACCGGCAGCGACTCGCCGGTCAGCGAGGACTCGTCGACCTCGAGGTCGTCCTCTGCGATGAGCCGGGCGTCTGCGGGCACCACCTCGTGGGTGCGGACCTCGATCACATCGCCGGGCCGCAGTTGGGCGGCCAGTATGTCGGTGTAGACCGGCGAGCCGTCGGGCGTGAACGTGACCTTGCGGGCCGGCGGAATCTGTTGGGCCAGTAGCTCGTTGAGTCGGCTCTCGGCGCGCAGCCGCTGGCTGGCCGCCAGCATCGAGTTTCCGGTGAGCACCGAACCGACCAGCACCGCGTCGACCGGCGACCCCAGCACCGCGCTGGCCGCCGAACCGAGCGCCAGCACCGGGGTCAGCGGGTCGGACAACTCGGCGCGCACCGCTTTGAGGAACTGCCAGACCGCCTGGCGTGGGCGGTCGGTGAATTCGGCGCCGCGGTAGGCCGTTTCCATCGCCCGGGTGGCGATGCCGTGGCGTGGCTCCACTGGCTGCTGGGCATCCGGTGGCGGCAACATCTTTCGGACCTGCTCGATCGACATCGCATGCCACTCGTTGATCGGGGCAGGCGGCGGCGTCGGCGCGCGCAAAACCCGACGGGCCATCAGGTAGCCCGACAGCAGACCGGCTGCCGCGCCCGTCGTCACCGGGCCGGGTCCACGCCCGCGCACGCCCGGCACCATCAGCAAAGCCCCCAGTGCTGTTGCCCCGGTGGCTATTTCGATGCCGCGCCGGCTTGCCGATTTGGCGGCCGGGATCGCGTGCAGCAGCCGCCATACGCCGTCGAGGTCGCTCAGAATCAGGTCGGCGGTCCATGGTGGCGGCTCTGAGTCGGAGTTGGGCATCAGGCCCAGCGCGACGTCGGCCGACGAAAGGGCTTGCGCCGCAGCCGATGAGATCACCGCGACGGTGTGGCCCGACTCCTGCAGGTCGGCCAGCGTCGTGGCGAGCGCAGCGTCCAGGGACTCCCGTTGCAACGGTCGCAGGTCGTCGAACGCCGGATGTAACTCACCGAGATCCTCGATCTCGACGGAGATCAGCTCCAGGCCCGAGCGTCGCGCCTCGGCCAGCACGGCTGAGGCCAGCGGGTCGTGCGTCGGGCCGATCAGCGCTTCGATCTTGGCGTCGACCGGATGCCAGCCGACCGTGAGCCCTTTGTTCTCGAGCAGCAGGTGGGCGCGGTTCCACGCGGGCGTCAGCTCGTCCTCGTCGGCACCGCGGACCCGCACCACGCGCAGAGTGTTGGTGCACAACACCCGTGGGTCGATCAGCAGCGCGTCGACGCGGTCCAGCCAACGAAGTTTCTCCGGGCGCAACGGCAGCACCCCGTATTGCTCGGCCAGACCCTGTCCCAGGGCTGCGGCGAACGACTCGCGGGTGGTGCGGGTGGCCTTCGGCGCGGTGACCAGCGTCGCGGTCGAGGCCATCGCCAGGTTGCGGGTGAACGCTCCGACGGCTGCGGTCCCGGCCATCTGGACCAGGGCGCTGCGCCGGGCGTGCGTCTCGACCGGGCCCTCGGCCGGTGGCACCGGCCGCGACGGCGGGTACACCTGGGGGTGTTCGGCGTGACGGGCCAGCGCGGGTTCGTGGCGATTCCAGGCCTGCGCTTCGGCCTGGAATTCGGCGGCTTTCAGGATTTCCATCGCGAGGTCGACGGCCAGCGACGTCGGGGACAGCTCGAGGACGTGCGCCACCACCATCGCCACCGACAGCACCGCGTCGGTGGCCGAGTGGCCGATGTTGTCTTCGAGCAACTTTCGCAGCCGTGGCTGGTAGTCGACGGCGACTACCATCGCCTCGACCCCGTCGAACAGGTGCGGCCACCTCAAGATCCGGCCCGCGACGGCGGCGCTGACGCCGATCGCGGTGGCGCCGACTCCCAATGCATTCGTGGCCAGCAGCAAGCCGTCGCCCGGCAGCGGTTTCGGTCGGGTGTCGTGACGCTCTTCATCGACGATGCCGCTTGCCCGCCAACGTTTTTCGGCTTCGTCGACATCGCGACAGAGGTCACGCAGCGAGATCTGATCGTTGCTGAGGGTGACCACGATGCGCGACAGCGGGCGATTGACGCTGACGGATTTCACGCCCGACCGCGCGCGAACGGTGTCGACCACGACGCGTCCGAGCTCGGCGCCGTCCGGACCGTCGAGGCCGCGGACCTCGACCCACGCGCGTCCTCGCCCGCGCCAGCTATGCCGGGTCAAGGTGGGCGCGGGCAGCCCCACCGACAGCGCCCTGGCGCCTTCGCGGACCGGGATGACCGCCATCGTCAGGCCGGTCGATGCCACCGCGCCCAGTGAATCAACCAGTGCGGACGTCGCCTGAAAGCCCAGCGTGACCGCACGCAGCGGCAAAAATGCTCGTACCAAGTTCGACGCTACCCAGTCGCAGTATCAGCGGCGGGTGCGCGATTGTGCGCCACCGGACTGCCGCGCCGCTGTCCGCTTGGCCGGCGTCTTGCGCGGCCGTGCGGAGCTGGTCGACTTGGCGGGGGCCGCCTTGACCGAGGTCACCGACGCGATGGGAGCGCCGTCGTTGCGCGAATTGCTCAGCCGGCGCAGCAACAAGGCACCACCGCCGACGGCGAGCAGGATCGGCCACTCGACGAGGCCCGCGACACCGATCGCACCCAGCGTCAACGCCGCAGCGGGGGTGGAATGGCTGCCGCGGTCGATGCCCTTCTGCACACCGGCGGCCGCGCCAGTCACGGCGCCGACGACACCATTGACTGCGGCGCCTCCGACGGCGCCCGCCGCGGCGGTGGTTGCTGAGGCGGCGCGGCTGACCGTTCGGCTTACATTGCGTACGGCGCCGTCAACGACACCCATGATGACTCCCTGGTATTCCAGTATGTGGGCCGAAATTCTGATGCCCGCAATCCTATGACCTTGATTGGTAAATGAACAGCGGATGAATACCCGCGCGAACAATTTCTAAGCGTCAAACGGTGCGAATATCCGCGACGACCGGCGCATGGTCACTGGGTGCCTTACCTTTCCGCTCTTCGCGGACGATCTGCGCATCGGCAACCCGGTTGGCGAGTGCGGGTGAGGCGAGGATGAAGTCGATGCGCATCCCTTGTTTCTTCGGGAACCGCAACTGGGTGTAGTCCCAGTAGGTGTAGACGCCGGGGCCGGGTGTGAAAGGCCTTACCACGTCTAAGAATTGGGCCTCGACGATTGCGTCGAAGGCTTTGCGCTCCGGTTCGGAGACATGGGTGGCGCCCTTGAAGAAGTCCAGATCCCAGACGTCGTCGTCGGTGGGGGCGATGTTCCAGTCGCCGACGAGGGCGATTGGGGCCGTCGGGTCGTCGCGTAGCCACCCTTCGGCGGTATTGCGAAGAGCGGCAAGCCAATTCAATTTGTAGGTGTAGTGCGGATCGTCCAGCGAACGACCGTTGGGCACGTAGAGGCTCCACACCCGCACCCCTGCACAGGTGGCGGCCAGCGCGCGAGCTTCGGCCGCCGCGGCCACGTCGGGTTTGCTGCTCCAGGTCGGTTGGCCGTCGAAGCCGACTTCGACGTTGTCCAGGCCGACCCGGGACGCGATCGCCACACCGTTCCACTGGTTGAAACCGCAGTGCACCACCTCGTAGCCGAGCTCGAGGAACGGCATGGTCGGGAACTGTTCGTCGGAGCACTTGGTTTCCTGCATGGCGAGCACATCGACCTCGCCACGTTCCAGCCAGTCGAGTACTCGGGGCAGTCGGGTGCGAATTGAGTTGACGTTCCAGGTGGCTAGGCGCAGCTGGCCGTCGGGCATGGCTGAGACCCTACGTGAGGGCCGCGACCGTGATGTAGCGCACGCGATGGTGCAGGGCGAACCCCAGCGACCGGGCCAGGTCTGTCATCGAGCGATCGTCGTCGAGCACCCGGAGGTAGCCGCGGGTCGCGCCTCGCGAGGCTCCCCAGGCCAACAGCGTCTCGCAGAGTTCCGGGGTTGCCTTGTGCAGCGCCGACAGGCCCACCCAGCGGGTGCCGTCGGGGGCATCGGTGACCGCGGCCCGTGCCGCCCCGTCCTGGTGGGTGCCGAAGATCAATTCGCCGTCGACGACCGCGGTCAACACGTCGGCGGGAATCTGCCCGCTGGTCGGCTGCGTCGACAGCTCGACAGCCGGATCGGGCTCCGCGGCGTGCACGTCGCGCACCAGCATGCTGGCGTGGTCGCCGTGGTTGGGGAGCCGGAGCAGGCGATCGGCGACAGCCAGCCGGGGGGCCAGGTCGCGGCTTCGATACCAGTCGACAATCGCCGGTATCGTCGCCTGGCTGGCTGAAGTCTGCAGGGGCACAGCAGAATTCGCGTCATCGGTGTCCCCCGCGAGCGGGTGGTGACCCCAGCCGCGCCCGGCGCGCAGCAGCCAGCCATCCAGCCACTGCCGCTCGACTCCCGGCCACGCCAGCGCGGCCGCATGCTCGAGCGCGCGGATCTCCGACGCGCGCACCGGTGTGGCGCTGAGCGTGCGTAGCGCGACCACATCTTCGGACGCGAACTGCACCACTGCGCCCGTCTTCGTCTGGACACGCACCAGTGGTGTGGTCTCGAGCAGGTGGCCGATCACATCGGTCAGCGGTGGCACCGACCCGGCAGGCCGGCGGTATCGCACCGTGACCCGGGTGCCGAGCTCCGGCCACGAAACCATTAGTGGCCGAACGGGTCCGGGACCTCACCCGGCGTCCACGACAACCCCGGAACGCCCCAGTCGTGAGACTTGACTGCACGCTTGGCTGCGCGGGCGTGGCGCCCGACCAGGCGATCCAGGTACAGGAATCCGTCCAGATGGCCGGTCTCGTGTTGGAGCATGCGTGCGAATAGCCCTGTGCCCTCAAGGGTTACCGGGTTACCGTCGGCGTCGAGCCCGGTGACTTTGGCCCACTTGGCCCGTCCGGTCGGGAATGATTCGCCCGGCACAGAGAGGCAACCTTCGTCGTCATCTTCGGGGTCGGGCATCGTTTCGGGCACCTCGGAACTTTCCAGCACCGGGTTGACCACGACGCCGCGCCGCCGCGCTGTCTGCCCGCGCTCGTCGGCGCAGTCGTAGACGAAGACCCGCAGGTTGACGCCGATCTGGTTGGCGGCCAGGCCGACCCCATAGGCGGCGTCCATGGTGTCGTAGAGGTTGGTGATCAGATCGGCCAGATCGCCCGGCAGTGATCCGTCCGCTGCGACGGGAACCGGAGTGGTGGGAGCGTGCAGGACGGGGTCTCCCACGATGCGGATGGGTACGACGGCCATGACCGGAAAGCTTAAGCCCGGGCGCATCCGCTCTGAGTTGCAGAGTACGTGTGCGACAGGCAACCTCAGCTAGTCAGCCGACTCGCGGGTCTGGCTTCCAGGTCAACAGGTGTCGACGTGGTTGAATAATCGCCGGAGCAGCGGGCATTCGAGATTTGCCGAAAGGGTCGAGGAAGCGATATGGACAGCGCCATGGCGCGGGCTAATCGATCGGGAGACGACTCAGGACTCGCCGATGGGTTGACTCGCCGCGAACACGACATTTTGGCTTTCGAGCGCCAATGGTGGAAATACGCCGGGGCAAAAGAAGAAGCGATCAAAGATTTGTTCGCAATGTCAGCCACGGCCTATTACCGAGTGCTGAACGCGTTGGTCGACCGACCCGAGGCGTTGGCCGCCGATCCGATGCTGGTGAAACGTCTCCGTCGGCTGCGTGCCAGCCGGCAGAAGGCGCGGGCCGCTCGACGGCTGGGCTTCGAGCTCACCTGAGAATTTTGCCTGCTCACTGGGCGTCGGTGTGGGTTTTCCCGCACTCCTGGATACAGTGACTTCGATGAATGAGCGCGTTCCCGACTCGACCGGCCTCCCTTTGCGGGCCATGGTGATGGTGCTGCTGTTTCTGGGTGTCATCTTTTTGCTGGTCGGATTTCAGGCCATGGGATCGGGTAGTAACACCGACGACGACTCGGCGGTGTCGAGCGTGACGACCAGCGCAGCAGCGTCAAAGACCTCGGCGAAGCCGGCGGCGCCCAAGGCCGACGTGCTGGTCTTCAACATCTCCAGCTCCAAAGGCGTCGCGGGCAAGGCAGCCGATCAGATCAAGCAGGGTGGCTTCAATGTCACCAAGATCGACAACCTGACGTTGCCCGATGTCTCGAAGACCACGGTGTATTTCACCGACGCGCCCGGTGAGCACGAAACCGCCGATGCGGTCGGCCAGCTACTCAAAGCGCCGGTCGCGCCGAGGACCAAAGACATCGTCGATCAGCCGCCCGGCGTGATCGTTCTCGTCGCTGGCTGACGCCGTCCCCGAAGGCCCGTCTACGGGCTGCTGTCCCAACCCTGCTCGGGTCCGCCGGTGCAGATGCGGGCGGTGACCGGAGAGCCGGGGCCGGGCCCCCGCCGAGAACAGTGAGGCAGGGGCCAGACGTGGCCGTGATCCGGCCGTCAGGCTGGACGGTCCAATGCTGGCTGTTCCAACAGGACTGTAGGCGCGACACCGAAGCAGTGTCACTCGGCATCGTCAGGCACTTACCCGGGAATGCCGCGCTCTCGAGTCTCTGGTCGGCGGTGACATTCCAGCGCTGGAAGTCGGTTCCATTGCAAGAATTAACCCCGACCTGCGTGGGCCAGTTGTCGCTTGGGGCGTCCAGACAAAGATCCCCGAGTCGGCTTTTCGACACGACCGGGCCGTCACCGGTTGCCACGCCAACGCCTGGCATCGCACCCGCGAAGACCGCGCCGACTACGGCAAGAGCCCGGCAACCAGACCCGCCGTCGCTGGACGCGTTCTCGCGGTAATTCCACAGCAGGCGTCAGAAGGGTGGCGGTCCGCCCGCCGCGATAGGTCATGCCCGCGGGGGAGCTGAGAATGACTGTGCCGTCGGGCAACTGCTGATCGCGCCAACCCCGGAAGTCTTGACGAGGTGGTGTCACCGAATTGCCGAGCAACAACGAGCGGGCACCTCAGTTGTCTGCGTGACGCCCCTCTGCTTCGTCCGCCAGCGCCGTCGCTAGGCGCGCATAGGACGCTTCGAGCCTCGATTTCACTGATTTCTTCGGGAGGATGCGCGACACACACGTCACCGTCCAGATGATGCGGGACCCATTCGGATCCTCTTCAATCCGGATATCGCCTCGGTAATTCTTGAGAAGCATGTACCACGGGAGCGACGCGGCGTAGGCGTGGTGATGTGGTCGGGTGCCATCGGTGATCAGGTCGCGTACATCACTGAGCCCTATGCGCATCCGCCTGACGCCACCCTTTCCGGTGTCAGGCTCTCCGCGTCGGTCCCATGACGCGGCCGACACCGTCGGCATGAATTCCGGCCAGCGCTCGACATCCATCAGTAGGTCATATATCGCTTCAGGTTTCGCGATCGACAGTCGTTCGACGCGGCATGACAAAGACCCATTCATGCTGCCGAAACGTACTACGGGAGCACAGTTGAACGCGCGATTCGGACGAATCACTCGCGGACGTCTCGCTGGCTGAAGAACAGCTTCGACCCGGGTCAGAACGGCGGCGGGTCGTTGGCGGCGCTCGGTGGGGCCGTGCTGAAGTAGCTCGTGGGGTAGGTGCGGCGGGCTGTGCGCGCGAGGTGGTTTCGGCGACGCTCGGCGCTGACGCGTTGGGTGCGGTCTTGGGCGCGGGTGCGGCGTCTTGTCGGCATCATGGCGGTTCGCTGACCGCAGTGGTCAACTGTCCGACTAACGTCGGGTGCTGGCAGATCGCCGGTGGGTCGGCACAGGCTGGGAAAGAGCAGCGCGCTACCGGGAGTGGTGACGTAGGTCATGCCCGCCGGCGAGCTGAGAATGACTGTGCCATCGGGCAATTGCTGATCGTGCCAACCCCAGAAGGTTTTGACGAGGTGGTGGGTTCGGCAGTAGCACTTGAGGTTCGAGGCGTGCGTGGGCCCACCTTCGGCGAAGGGGATGGTGTGATCGATGTCGCAGTCGAACGCCGGGTGATCGCAACCGGGCCAGCGGCACGTGAGATCGCGGCACCGCACGAAGTCGGCGAGCTTCCTCGAAGGCGTGTAGCCGGGCTCGGGTGCGGCATCGAACGGATGTACCAGCGGCACCAGCTTCGCGCCGGCGGCAAGCTCGGCGATGAGTTCGGGGCTGACGAGCCCGTCGGCGCACACTTCCGACGCGGGCACGCTGGTCTCGACCTGTTCGGCAATGACGTGAATCACCACAGTCGTTGCGGCAGGACGCTTTCCAGCGGTGCAGTCGTCACGTCCGCAGCGGCACCCCAGTCGATCAACCCTGGCGGCGAGTGCACCCAGAGCGTCGGCACGGCGTTGCTCGGGACTGCGTGGATCGTGCTCGCACACCGTGCGGGCCAGCTCAGTCAGCGCCGTGTCCAAAGCACGCGCCTCGGGCGTCAGCAAGCTGCCGTGAATTTCGGACAATCCGTCGCCGAGATCGCCGAACCAGACCGCACGCTCGGTACGCCGTTCGGCGCGCCGGCGCACTGCATCGGCGTCGGCCTTCGCGACGATCTTGTCGATCTGTCCGGCCAACCGGCCCCGGGTCATCGACGGCCAGCGCACCACCGTGATCGCGAGCTGCCCGTCGACGGCCGCCAGCACATCGCGGTCGGTGATCAGATCGGTGCGATAGACGATCGTGGCGAATGTCCGCTGGTCGATGTCACCGGCCCGGAAGACTGCAGCCAGCTTCGGCAGCCGCTCGCGCATCGCGCGCGCATAACGCAACTGGCTCGCCGCCAGGGCCTGACTCATCCGCAGAGCGGCTGCGACCTCGGCACTGACCGCTGCTTCGGTGTCGACCGCCCAGTCCTCGGTGTCAGAGCAACGGGTCAATCGGTAGGCGAACAATTCGCCGATGGCCGCCAGAGCCGCGGCCGCCCCGCGATTCTGCTCGCGCCACGACGCGCCGATCCGGTCCAGCAACGCGGCCGACTCCGTCGTCCGACTGGGATAACGACGTTCGAACAGCTCGTCAAAGCGGGCGATCACCTCGGCAGGTGATCCCTCGAACGGCGCTTCATCGAACATACTTTCGATTATGCCAGAACCGGCCGACAAGGCCGAGTCGTCGGCTGACCCGCATCGTCGCCGCTCCTCCGCGGGTCGTTCCGACCCGCATCGTCGCCAAGATAGGCTCTCCCCATGCTCAAGCCAGCCGGCCGCCGCAAATTCGCCGCCGCCACTGCCCTCGTCCCACTCGTCGCCTCGGCCGCGCTGATGAGCGCGTGCAGGGCGCCTCAAGAGCCTGCCACCTCACCCGGCACGCAGCCGCCGATCTGGACTGGCTCGCCGGCGCCGTCGAGCGCGGAGCCGACCGGCCAGCAGGGCGGAACGGACAGTCTGACCACGCAATTGAACGACCCCAACGGCACCAAGGTCGCCACGGCGAAGTTCGATTTCAACCAGGGCTACGTGACGATCACGATCGAGACCACCGGGACCGGTCAGCTGAGCCCGGGCTTCCACGGCGTGCACATTCATTCGGTGGGCAAGTGTGAGGCCCACTCGGTCGCCCCGACGGGCGGCGAGCCCGGTGACTTCCTTTCCGCGGGCGGGCACTTCATGCCGCGCGGTGAGCACCAGGGTGGCGACCTGACCTCGCTGCAGGTGCGCAAAGACGGCGGAGCCTTGCTCGAGACCACCACCGATGGGTTCACCAAAGCCGACCTGCTGGGTGGTGCGGGAACTTCGATCGTCATCCACGCCGGCTCCGACAACTTCGGAAACATCCCGGCGGACCGCTACAACCAGGTCAACGGATCACCCGGAGCGGACCAAACGACGATGTCGACTGGCGACGCGGGCAAGCGCGTGGCCTGCGGCGTGATCGGCTCCGGTTAGTTCCTCGTCTGACAGGGGTACCGCTATCAGGGTGAACTTCGCATCCTCGCCCCGCCCGACGCTGGGAGTCGAATGGGAGTTCGCTCTTGTCGACGCCCAGACCCGCGACCTGAGCAACGAAGCCACCGCCGTTTTCGCCGAGATCGGTGAAAACCCGCGGGTGCACAAGGAGTTGCTGCGCAACACCGTCGAGGTCGTCACCGGTATCTGCGACAACACCGGGCAGGCAATGGAGGACCTTCAGTCCACACTGAACTCCGTCCTGCCGATCGTCCGCCAGCGGGGCATGGAGTTGTTCGGCGCGGGCACCCACCCGTTTGCGAGCTGGTCCGGCCAGAAATTGACCGCTGGGCCGAGGTACGCCGAGCTGATCAAGCGGACCCAGTGGTGGGGCCGGCAGATGCTGATCTGGGGAGTGCATGTACACGTGGGGGTTTCATCGCCGGACAAGGTGATGCCGGTCATGTCGTCGTTGCTTAACTGGTATCCGCATCTGCTGGCGTTGTCCGGGTCGTCGCCGTGGTGGGTGGGCGATGACACCGGATACGCCAGCAACAGGGCGATGATGTTCCAGCAACTGCCTACCGCCGGGCTGCCGTTCCAGTTCCAAAAATGGAGTGAATTCGAGGGTTTCGTCCACGATCAGAAAAAGACCGGGATCATCGAGGACGTCAACGAGGTGCGGTGGGACGTGCGGCCGTCACCGCACAACGGAACCCTCGAGGTGCGGATCTGCGACGGGGTGTCCAATGTTCGCGAACTCGGTGCGCTGGTCGCGTTGACGCACTGCCTGGTGGTCGATCTCGAGCGTCGACTCGATGCCGGTGATGAGCTGCCGACCATACCGCCGTGGCACAACCAGGAAAACAAATGGCGCGCAGCCCGTTACGGGCTGGACGCGATCATCATCCTGGACGCTGACAGCAATGAACGGCTGGTCACCGACGACCTCGACGATCTGCTAACCCGACTGGAACCCATTGCCGCGTCACTGGATTGCGCGGATGAGCTGGCCGCGGTGGCCGACATTCCCAAGCAGGGGGCGTCCTATCAACGGCAGCGGCGGGTCGCCGAGGAGCACGATGGAGACTTACGCGCCGTCGTCGATGCCTTGGTCGGGGAACTGGAGATCTGATGGAGTCCGCAGCGGAATTCGGTCGCCTGGCAATGTTTCCGCTGCAATCGGTATTCCTGCCCGGTGAGGATCTCCCGCTGCAGATCTTTGAACCCCGCTACGCGGAGATGGTACGAGATTGCATGCGGGACAAGAGTCCTCGGTTCGGTACGGTGCTGATCTCTCAGGGCCGCGAAGTCGGCGGCGGAGATATGCGCTGCGATGTCGGCACCGTCGCCAGAATCGCCGAATGCGTTGAGGTCGCCGGCTCGGGCCGGTTCATGCTGCGCTGCGAGACCGCCGAGCGAATCAAGGTCTGCGAGTGGTTGCCCGACGACCCGTACCCGCGAGCCGTGGTGGAGGAGTGGCCCGACGAGCCGGGGGAATCGGTGAGCGCAGGCCAACTGGAAGACCTCGAAGACCGGATGATGGCGCTGTTCGAGCGGATCGCCAACGCCCGCGATTTCCCGGTGCCCGATCGGGAAGAGGTACTCGGCTCTGGTCTTGACTACACCGACGCGGGAGAACGGTTGTACGCGTTGGCGTCCCGTATTCCCATCGGCCCGGCTGACCGTTACTCCGTGCTGTCCGCACCGACTGCGCACGCGCGGCTGACCGCACTGGGCGAGGCGGTGGACTCCGTCGCCGCGATCATTGAATTTCAGCTCTCGCAGTAGCGGAGTGGGGGAACCGCGTGCAGGCGTCCTTCAACGAAGACGCTGCGCGGCGCCAGATCCATCAGGTGGTCGGCCGGCATCCGGTTGAAGCGCCGCATCAGGTCCACCCCTTCGATCGTGGTGACCGCCCAGTCACGGTCGGCCAGCCATTGACGGAGGTCGGCGCGTTCTTCTTTGAACAAGAGGTCAGGAATGTCTTGCCCGCCGTCGCCCAGGAATTCGCGCCCCCGCTCGAGGTAGTCCGCATCGAAAGCGCTCGGGCTCAACGTTTCCACCGCGATCCGGCTGCCGGCGGCGCTGAGCTCAAGAATCCGTTCGAATAAAAGGTCCTGACCCGCCGGCGGTAAGTAGGGCATCAGGCCTTCGGCCGACCAGGCGGTGGGTGTCGACGGGTCAAAACCGGCTTCCTGCAACGCCGTCGGCCAATCGGCTCGCAGATCAATCGGCACCGGCCGATACGTGCTGGCAGGTCGGGCGTTGCGCGCGTCCAGCGTCTCCGCTTTGAACGCCAGCACCTGCGGCTGGTCGATCTCGTAGACGACGCTGCCGGTGACCCAGGGCAACCGCCAGGCCCGGGCGTCCAGGCCCGCCGCAAGAATCACGGCCTGGTCGATGCCGTTGGCGCCGGCCGCGATGAAGTACTCGTCGAACCATTTGGTGCGCGCCGCCGCGTAGCCCTGGACGAGCGGCAGATGCCTGCCGATGTCCGTCGAATCCCAGCCGCGCTCGACGGCGGCCTCGACGAAGATCTGCGCGTACCGGTCGATGAACAGTGGGCGGTCACAATCGGATTCAGCGGCCCGCGCCATGGCAACGCCGAGCGCGGTTGCGCCGACGCTCTCGGTGATGCTCCAGCTGTCGTCGTCGGGCCGCGCCATGACCATCACTTATCTCGCTTCTACGGCAGTGCTCAATACGGCGACGACTTTGTCGGACAGAACAAGGCTAATGAAATTCGAAACGAGCTGCTGAGTAGCGGGTCGCGTGGTGTACTTCGACGCGATGGGCAGCGATGTGGCAGTGGACGTCGACGCGGGTGTGGCCGTGCTGACGCTCAACAGGTCTGAGCACCTCAACGCCTACACCGCCGACATGGGCGCATCGCTGAGCCGGGCGTACCGCGAGTGCGACTCCGACGACGCTGTCCGGGCCATCGTGGTCACCGGTGCGGGCCGGGCGTTTTGCGCCGGAGCCGATTTTTCCGGCAGCGCCTCACCGTTCGACGCGCCGGCCGACGACTCCGGGTTTTCCGCGTCGCCGATCGACCCGCCGGCCTTCGAGTTGCGCAAGCCGGTGATCGCCGCGGTCAACGGTCACGCCATCGGGATCGGCCTCACCATTGCACTGCAGGCCGATATCCGCCTCTTCGCCGACGACGCGAAATACGGTGTGGTGCAGGTGCGTCGGGGCGTCATACCCGACTGCATGGCGCACTGGACGCTGGCTCATCTGACCAATCTGGGGGTGGCTGCCGAGGTGCTGCTGACCGGGCGCACCTTCAACGGCGCCGAGGCCGTCGCATGGGGCATCGCCAACCGCGCGCTACCCGCAGCGGAGGTTCTCGACCAGGCGATGGACATCGCTCGCGACATCGCGACCAACGTCGCGCCGATGTCGGCAGCGCTGTCCAAGCGGTTGCTGTGGGACACGGCGATCCACGGCTACACACCGCGGCAGGTCGCCTGGCTGGAGACCCAGTTGCACCACCGGGTAATGGGGACCGACGATGCCCGCGAGGGCGTCAACGCTTTCCTGGAGCGGCGGACGCCGCGGTTCAGCGCGCAGCTTTCGACCGACTGGACCCCGATACCGGAGCCGTGAGTATGAACATCGAGCTGATAGCGGATGGTCTCGGATTCACCGAGGGGCCGGTCTGGCTGCCCGATGACCGGGTGGCGCTGACATCGATCAGTCATGGCTGCGTCTACATTGTCGACCTTTGCGGCGGGCCGGTCGAACGCATCGATACCGGCGGCGGGCCCAACGGTCTGGCACGCAGCGCCGACGGCACGTTGTACGTCGCGCAGAACGGCGGAGCCTGGGGTGCAAGCGGTCCCGCCGAGCCCGGTGTTCAAGTGATCACCGGCACCGATGTGGACTACCTCGTCGAGGGACTGGGCGCTCCGAACGACCTGATGTTCGGGCCAGACGGGCGGCTGTGGATCACCGACACCCGCGGGGAGTTCGACATGAGCGTGCCCGGGGCCGGACCGCCCGGGCACGTGTATGCGACCGACGTCGAGTCGGGGGACACGCAACAGATCATCGACGACGGGCCGGTGTTCATCAATGGGCTGGGATTTACCAGCGACGGGTCCAAATTGCTTGTGACAGCGACGCTGTCATCGCAGCTGCTGTCCTACGATGTTGGCGCGTATGGCGCACCGCACCTGGTGCACACCTTCGTCAACGGCTGGCCCGACGGGATGGTGGTCAGCGCTCGCGGCGATTACTGGGTGGCACTTACCGGGGCCGACCGCGTCGACGTCGTCGATGCGGAGGGTCGGTGTATCTGGCAGGTTGGGTTGCCGTCAGGATCACTGCCTTCCAACGTCTGCATCGGCGGCGAAGGCTCCGACGAGCTGTTCGTCACGACCGCCCGAAGCGAGGCCCTGTTGCGCGTTCGGTTCGACGGCGGCGACCCGGAAGCGGCCCGGCTCAGGCCGTGAGTAGCTCGGCCAGGGCGACGCCCAGGTTGTGCAAATTGGTTTCCAGGGAGTAGGTCGCGTCGACGGTCCAGTTGACGATGCCGCCGGATAGCGCACCAACGATGATGTCCGCCAACGTTTCCGCGTCGTGCCGCACGCTGACCTCGCCGCGCGCAACACCCTCCTTGACGAGTTCGACGAACGTGTCGTGCAGGTTGAACCCACGCTGGATGCCGTAGCCACTGGCGGTCAGCATTTCCCCGATCATCTCCCGGTAGGCATCCCCGGATTTGACCAGCGCGACGGCAATGTCGTCGAACACGCCGATCAGCCGGGCCGGTACGGGCTCGTCGCCGCGGTCGAAGAACACGTCGTGCAGGTTGACCAGTCGTCGCTGCGCCAGCGCGCGGATCATGTCCTGACGGGTGGCGAAGTGGTTGAAGAACGTCCGGTTGGCCACGTCGGCGCGCTGGCAGATCTCCTCGATCTTGGTCGCCGCAACACCCTGGGCGAGGAAGAGGTCGAACGCGGCCGCGAGAATCTTCTCGCGGACTTCTTGTTTGCGCCGTTCCATTCTGTTCATGTTGTCGCACATAACTTCTCGGAGAGCGACCACAACTCGGCGGCGTGGTCGGCATCGCTCGCGTAGGGCGCGACCGCGTCGCTGACACCGCAGTTTTCCAGGTACAGACCGCCGCGATCGGCGAGCTCAGGGCTCACCGCGGCCCACACCTGAGTGGCTGCGCCGTATTCCGGCGTGGTGAAGTCGAGGTAGCCCTCGCTTTTCTCGCCACGCGCCGTGCCGCTTGCGACGGCGAATTTGCGTAGCTGCGAGAAGTCCGACTTGGTCATGTATCGGGCCAGCGACGTGGCCACGGTTCCGGGGTGGACGGCGTAGGCGCGGATTCCCAACTCAGACAAGCGGCGATCGGCTTCCTTGGCATGCAGGATGTTCGCCGTCTTGGACGAACCGTAGGCGACGAACTTGTCGTAGTCGCGATGTTCCCAGTTGGGATCGTCGATGTCGACGTCGCCCAACACGTGTCCGCCGGAGGAGAGGATGACGATCCGGGCGCCGGCTGCGGCGGCCAGTTGCGGCGTAAGGATCCGGGTCAGTTCGAAATGCCCGAGATGATTTGTGCCGAACTGTATTTCGAAGCCATCCTGAGTGCGGCTGAACGGCGTGAACATGACGCCCGCGTTGTTCATCAGGATGTCGATGACGGGGCTGGTCTCGCCGATCTTCCCGGCCGCGGCGCGGACGCTGGTCAGCGAGGTCAGGTCGAGTTCCACGGTCGCGGTCTTCGCATCGGGCACGTCGGAACGTATCCACCGCTCGGTCTCCGCCAGCGCATCGGTGTTGCGGGCGGCCAGAATCACCTTTGCGCCCACGGCGGCCAGCGCCCGGGCCGACTCGCGACCCAGACCCGACGATGCCCCGGTGATCACGCATGTCTTGCCCGACAGGTCGATACCCTCGACGACGTGCAGGGCGCTACGCGACTCGGTCATGCGGGCGCGAGCTTCCACAGCGGGACGACGACGTCGGCTTCACATTCCTCGTCGACGATCCACTTGCACATTCGCCGAATCGGCTCGATGCCGTCCTGGGGTGCGGCAATCGCGACATTGCAGGCATAGCCCAAACTGGTCAGTCGTTGGGCACCGAACAGCGGCAACGTGTCTCGCAGCCGGCGCTTGAGCGATTCGGGATAGATGCCGATTGTCTGGGTATACCCGTTCACCGCGGCGGTCACCTTGTCGATGCTATCCACCGGCACGATGTTGGCAACGCGCCCCGACAGCATCGGCGAGTAGTCGACGGGCTCGTCGAGCTGGGAGACGACGATTGCGCCTTCGCGTTGCTCACCGCCGATCACGCGATAGAAGTCCTCGTTCATCCGGGAGGATTCCAGGTGGTCGAGCAGCTCGCGGTTGGGGTAGCGCGGCGGGGTGCTGATGATGGCGGGCAGCGAGGTCAACTCCTGGTAGATCAATTCGCCCAGCCGGTTGGCGTTCGCCAGGCCGTCGGCGTCCGTGCCGCTGAGCACATAGATGACCCGTGCGTTGGCGCACCCTTCCTGGTTCGCGACGCCGATGTCGGTCGCGGCGCGGGCGGCGACCTCACGCAAGGTGGCGTCGTCGTCGAAGGCCTCGCGGCCGATGATCGTCGCGCTGCGCTTGGGATCCAGCGCGATCAGCTCCAAACCTGGCTGAATGTACCGGGTTACGTGCTTGACCGACGCGAGCCCACCCCACGCCACAATCTTTTCGATGTGGTGCGGCTGGTACAGGGTCTCCTCGACCGCTAAGTCGCCGCCCTTCCAATATCCGACCGTCAGGTGCTTGGTGATCGGGTGGTTCGGCGCGACATCGGCGAGGGTTCGGGCGATGGCGATCGCGGTCAGTGGATCGTTCGAGGGCGCCTTGATGATCACGTCCGATCGGGTGATCACCGACCGCAGGATGGTGACAGCCGAGACCAGCCCGCCGTTGCCGGCCGGGATGTGAAGCACTCGGGATCCGAACGCCCGCACCCGTAATTCGCGGCCGTCCCGCAAGGTCTGGGGCACCCACCCATTGAGGTAGTTCAGCCCGACTTGGCTGTCGGCGATTTCAGTGACGTTGTCGCGGGAGAACAGCGGCCGCAGAATGCGATAGCTGTTCTGCATCATCTGTGGCGGCAAGACGTTGGCCACCAGCGAGGCTTCGTAAGCCTCCTGCAGATGAGAATTCGAGTCGAAATCCAGCGCGTTGCCCAGGGCCTCGAGCACGTCGAGGATCTCGTCAAAGCTCAACTCGTAGAGGTCGCTCATGTCGGCCGGGTTCTTGAGCGGCAGTTGCTCGACGTATCTGCTCATGTCGGGCGCCTGGAACTGTGCCGCTCCGATGCGGGTGTCGAACGGCACGAGGTGATCGGTGATGACGCGTCCGCGCAGAAACAGCGGAACCGTGTAGGCGATCACAGCTCGACGCCCTTCATGAAGTTCACCGCTTCGTTGTGCACCTCTTGTGTTGCGGCGCAGGTGATCCGGTCGTCCTCGACACCCTGCTTCTCGCTGTAGCGCATGATGCCGGGTTCGAACGCGACGCTGGACTGGCCGCAGGGGCAGCGCAGGTCCCAGTCGATGGTGACTTCGTCACCGGAGATCACTCCGCCCCAATGGGCGCGAAGCAGAATGTCGTAGACGGCGGCCCGGCCGGTCTGTATGCCGGTGCGGGGGAGTGGCTCGCTGGTCTCGGGGTCGAGCACGAACGGGATGACCCACGGCGCCACGTGATAGCGGCCTTCGCTGCAACCCCAATGGAACGTGCTGGATTCGGAGAAGCCGTAGCCGACCTGGATGCGGTCGACACCGAGAAAGTCGGTGATGACGTTCATGAAATCATCCGGCAGCGCAACGCCTTTCATGCCGCCGCCGGTCAGGATCGCCGAGTCGGGTGAAAACACGTTGCGTACCCCACGTTCGAGGCCGGCCCGGGCAATGTCATACATCAGGTGGTAAGTACCGAGCATGAATACCCGCTTGCCACGCAGCTGTTCGGTGATCCGGGTGAAGAACACGTCCATGTCCTGAGCCTGCCGTGCCTGCATGGCGATGAACTCGTCTTTGCGGGCGGCCAGGGCCGGGTCGATCTGCAGACGGTCGAGTTCGCCACGGGAGGCCGCCGCCCGCATCTTGGACGCAAGGAACATCAGGTCGGTGTCGACTGCGAAGGGGTAGAGAGCGTGGAATCTGGATTCGTCGCCGCCGGTGAAGCCGCGCTTGATCATGTTGGCGATCCGCAGGTGACCCAGCTTGCCGTCGGCGAAGTTCGGCCACACCACGTCTACCGACGGGTTGAGCTGTTCATCGGTCGGCTCGTGCCCGAACGTCTGGAACAGGCAGATCTTCCACAGCACCATGCCGTCCTGGGCCCCGCGCTTGTCTTTCGGGAGTATCGAGATGGTTCCGGTGGTGCCGCTGGACGTGATGACCTCCAGTGGCGTCTGCGCATCGAGGCGCTCGATCCAGTCGTCGATCCCCGTGCAGTCGGTGACGTCGACGCCTGCCAAGTCGTAGCTGGTCAGCTTGTCCAGCCATTTGGTCATCAGGTCGAAGCGCTTCTGGTCGATGAGCGCTGCCGGATATGACTTGAAGGCGGTGTGCGAGAAGAACAGCGGGACAACGTCGTTGAACTCGTCGACCGCGGTGATGCCGAGCCGGTCAGCGAGCTTACGAAGCATCTCGATGCTCTGATGGTGCTGCTGGAATCGGACGGCCATGGCCTGCCGTTGCAGCGATTCCAATTCTTGACGGTCGATGCTGTGCATCTGCGTATAGGACTGACCGAAGAAGTTGATCGGGTCATCCATGAACTCAGTCAGCGACCGCGCTGCCTTCTGCGTGACTGTCATTCGCGAAGGTTAGACCGCAAATGCAGTAATACGCAAGAGTGCAGTCAACTGCAAGTTGTGGCGCCCTGGAGTAGCCGCGGTGCGATGGCTCGATGTACCGGTCCAACCATGAGCCACACCGCTCGGGCGGCAAATTTCTGCCGATAGTGCAAGCGAGTGGTCAACACCGCGCGCCGGCCGTCATACCGTTGCAGGTCCAGCTCGCCGTGCATGAGACGCCCGTCGGCCGCCAGCACGATCTCGTCGGCGTCGGAACGCAGGATTGACCAGCCGAACACATGCTCCGGCGACGAGATCGGGCCGAGGCGAAAGCCGAGCACGTGGTGGTGAACCCATCGCACAACAGCGCCCCCGAAGCCCGGCGTCTGCCCGAACCCGTCGCGCAGCGCCTGCTCGGCGGTTCGCCGGTCGGCCGAAACGATCCGGGCTTCGAACACGTCCGCGTAGTCGGCGGCGTCCTCGTCGATCTGTGTGCGGCCGGCGAGAGCCCGGGACGCAATGCGTTTCAGCGTCCCCCGCACGACGACGCGGTGTGCGCCGGTGCCGATGACCAGTCCGCGGTAGATCTTGCCGCGCAGGCCGGGGAACTGCGCCCATGTCGCCGAGCGCACGCACGTGCGTTGGGGGTCTTCGGCATCCAATTCGAATACCCACCGATACGTCGCAAAAAGGTGCCGACCTTTGAGCGCTAGCCGTTCGGGTGGTCGGGCTTCGTCCAGGACGAAACCGGGCGGGACGGTCGAGGGATCGTGCGGGTCGCGGCACATGGTTTGCAGAACCGCAGACCATGTCTCGGCCCGGCCTGCTGCGACGGATATGGCATGCTCATCGATATAGGGTAATCGTTCCATATAGAAGGACCGTACTAGATCATGGCCCCTCCGCGGAAGCACCAAACTGATGTGATCCTGGACGCAACGCGCGCTCTGGTACTGACTGAAGGACCGCGCGCCGCCAGTGTCGGGGCGATCGCCAAGGCCAGCGGAGCGCCGGCAGGGACCTTGTACCACCGATTTTCAAACCGCAACGGAATCCTGGCTGCCGCCTGGCTGCGGGCACTCGAGCGATTTCAGGGCCGGGCGCTCGCCGCAACTGCCGACAGCGCTCTCGAGTCCGCGGTCGCGACGGCCGTTGCGGCAATCCATTTCATGCGCGCGCTTCCAGACGACGCTCGACTACTGGTGGCGCTGCGCCCGAGCGACTTGCTCGACGGCGAACCCGACGACGAATTCAACCAGACCTTGGCCGCTCAGAATGCGCCCTTGATCGAGCGGGTCCGGACTTTCGCGCGGGAGTTGTACGGCAGCAGCGATCCGCGCTGCATCGACGCGGTCGCGCGGGCGGTGGTCGACCTGCCCAACGCCGTCGTACGACGTCATACCAACGACGATCCCATGCCGGATTGGCTGGAAGACGATCTCGCCGCGGCCGCGCGCGCCTTGCTGACGAGCTTCGTCCCCCACTCGTCGGAACAGGTTTAGCCGGTATCACCCGGCCGCCAACCGAGTTGAAGGAGTAACCCGAGATCATCGCGGACGGCGCGATGGCGACTGATTTGGCCGTCGGCGATCGTGAAAATATGGACCTGCTTGTGCGCGCTCGGCCGGCCGCTGGGCGCGATGCCGTTGAACATTCCAGTGTGTCGGCCGGTCATCACGGCCGCGACCATCACGGTGTCTCCCTCGGCGAGGGTCTCCTGCAGTTCGAACCGCAGATCAGAAAACGCGTCGCGTAACCATCGGCTGGTTGCGAGAAAACCTGCCGGACCTTGCTTTTGACGTTCGGCGACGTCGGGATCGTCCTCGGCCTCGTCGTTCACGAAACCCGCGGCGACGATCTGCTCGGCCAGCTCCACATCGCCGTTTTCGATCAGCCGGAATGACTGATGGGCGATGGCTTTCGTGTCGATCATGCGGACAGGCTAGGGCGACGGAACCGGCGCGGTATTGGAGAAAACGGTCACATTGTTTTCGGTCACGCTTTTGCGGGTAAGTCGCATCTGGGACAGGCGGTGGGTGATGGTTGAGCTCGGATGCCCCAAGCGCATGCAATTCGGGCCTTGCGGTGGCGTCAAACCTGATGGGCAGTGCGAAATGCGTTCGGGGCCATGCTGTTTCACTGACTATGTGGCCTGGACTGGCGCTGAGGCGCGGCTTGCGCCGGTGCCGGCGCCCCTGATCCTCACTGATTTCAGCTGCGCGCCGTTCGACGCCGAGGACGTCGCGGCGACCGCTGCCACGTTAGCGCCCAGCTGTGATGCTGTGCTGGTCGGCGAGCACCAGAACCGCCCCGACTTTCCGCCGACGGTGATGAGTCGTCTACTTCTCGAGCAAGGGTTGGACCCGTGGATCACGTTGTCATGTCGGGATCGCAATCGCATTGTGCTGGAGCAGGAGTTGCGCGGCCTGCACTTCAACGGGGCGACGACGGTGTTCTGCGTGACCGGTGACGGCCGCGGCTACGACGTCCGTCCCGACGTCACCCAAACCTTCGATCTGGACGGTCCGCGGCTGGTTGCGCTGGCCGCATCGCTCGGCATGATCGCGGCTGTTCCCGAAACGCCGACCGCCCCGCCAATCCACGCCCGCGCGGCGCGGCTGGTGGAGAAACAACGAGCCGGCGCGAGTTTGGCTGTCCTCAACCACGTTTCTTCAGCATCGGCATTGTCGGCGTTCATGAGTGACGCCCGTTCGGCCGGACTGCACATCCCGGTGCTGGCTGCCGTCGCCGTGTTCACCGACATGCTGTCGGCTGCGGTACTGCAGGGCCTGCCCGGGCTGGAGCTGGAACCCGCGCTGGTCGAACGGGTCGTCAATGCGCCCGATCCGATCGAGGCGGGGATCGAAGCGGCGGTGGCCGAGGCGCGAGAGCTGTTGCAAATCGATGGGATTCATGGGGTGAATCTGTCGGGGCTGGCATCGGCATCGGGGACCCGTCGCGGTGCCGAGATCAAGGCCGAGGTTGGTGCGAGGATTCGTTCGGAGCATTCCTCGTGAGCGAGTCCGCAGACGCCGAATTCGACACGATGGCCGAATGGACCGCCTTCGTTGCCAAGGATCTGGGTCAGGATTTCCACATTCCCGCGGGCTGCCGTGGTAGCGGTAGTCCGGCCGTCCTCGACTGGCTCATCGAACAGCTGGACCTCGGTTCCGGTGAGACGTTGCTGGACTGCGGTGCCGGCGTCGGCGGTCCGGCGGCATATGTCACGGCACAGCGCGGGGTTCGCCCGATACTGCTGGAGCCGCAGGCCGGCGGAGTTCAGGCCTCTCGAACATTATTCGGCCTCCCGGCGGTACGCGCCGACGCTTCGGTGTTGCCGTTCGCCGATGGGGCATTCGATGCGGCATGGGTGCTGGGAGTGCTCTGCACTACCGAGTCGCAGGCGGAGCTACTCAGCGAATTGCGCCGAGTGGTACGGCCGCCGGGACGCATCGGGCTGCTGGTCTTGATCGCCGACGAGCTGTCACCTCCGGGCGAGCCGGACAACAGCTTCTTCCCGACCGTCGAATCATTGAGCGAGCTGATCCGTCGGGCAGGTTTGCACGTCGACGCGTGGCGGAGCGCGGCCGACATCTGGGATCCCCCTACTCAATGGCAGGAGCGAGTGGAGACTTTCGAGTCCGAGCTGCGTGCGAGGTACGGCAACGAGCGCGCGTGGCAGGTCGCCGAGCGTCAATCCAATCTCATCGGACAGCTCATCGAGGAGTCCACGATTGTCCCGCATGTGTTTTCGCTACGACATCGCGCGACTGGCTAGCGCGGTCGGTGGCCCGCCGGCCAGTGCGCGGCATTCGTTGATCATGTGCGACTGGTCGGAGTAACCCGCCACAGCCGCCAACTGCGCCCGTTCGGTTCGGCCGTGGCCGGTGTGAAGCAAATCCAGCAGACGCTGTAAACGGAACACCCGGCCAAGCCGCTTGGGTCCGTAACCGACCGCGGCCTCGAAGCGGCGCCGCAATTGGCGTTCGCTCAGACCAACCCCGGCCGCCAACGCCGAAATCCGGCAATCCGGTTGGGACCGCAGTACGTCGACTGCCCACAAGACAGCCCGATCGACCAACGGTTCGGTATCGGCGAACTGATCGGCGACGGCCTCCGCCATCAGCGCCACCCGCTCCCGGGAGGCGGCGGAGACCAGACGCTCGGTCAGTGTGGAGCCTCTGGTGCCGAAGACGGAGTCAGGGGACGACCACATATCGGTGAATTCACTTGCCGGAGCGCCAATCACAGCGGCAGCGGCACCGGGCCGCAATCGTAGACCGGCCAGCACGTCGTGTTCGCCGGCAGGAACGTCGACGAAAGCCTTCGCCGGGCCGGCGATCATGAGTTCGCCCTGCGCCGTCACGAAGATATCCACAGCCATCGGGCAGTACACGCATTTGCGGGGCCGCCGAACCTGACCGCACCCAACCGCATTCGACGAACGGCGCCAGCCGCTTCTGGGGCCGGAATTCGCGGTACACGCCGAAGTCCTCAGCGGTCTGCGGCGAACGCCCGCAGGTTGGCCAGTTGTGCGGAATCCAATGAGGGATGGACGTTTTCGCGGGCCGCCGCGACGTCGGCGGCGGTGATCTCGGCCGCATCGACCGAGCGACGCATCGCGGTCAGCGCGGCCTCGCGCAGCAGCGCCACGCAGTCGGCAGCGCTGTAGCCGTCCAGGTCGGCGGCCAAGGCGTCCAGATCCACGTCGTGCAGCGGAATCGACTTGCCGGCGGCGCGCAGAATGTCCGCTCGCGCTTGCGCATCGGGTGGTTCGACGAACACCAGCTTCTCCAGCCGGCCGGGCCGCAGCAGACCCGGGTCGATCAGATCCGGCCGGTTGGTGGCGCCGACCACGACGACGTCACGCATCGGCTCGATGCCGTCGAGTTCGGTGAGCAGCGCCGCCACCACGCGATCGGTGACGCCGGAGTCGAAGCTCTGCCCGCGCCGCGGCGCCAGCGCGTCGACCTCGTCGAGGAAGACCAGCGACGGCGCGGAATCGCGGGCACGGCCGAACAGTTCGCGCACGGCCTTCTCCGACGAGCCCACCCACTTGTCCATCAGCTCAGAGCCCTTGACGGCGTGCACGGACAGCCGACCGGTGCTGGCCAGCGCGCGGACCACGAAGGTCTTGCCGCAGCCCGGGGGGCCGTACAGCAGCACGCCTCGCGGCGGCTGGACGCCGAGCCGGGCAAAGGTATCGGGATGTTCCAGCGGCCACAGCACCGCTTCGGTGAGCGCCTGTTTGGTTTCGACCATGTCGCCCACGTCGTCCAGCGTGATCGAGCCGACCGATACCTCCATCGTGGCCGAGCGGGACAGCGGCCGGATCACGCTCAGTGCGCCGAGCAGGTCGTCCTGGGTGAGCTTCGGCGGTTTGCCGTCGGCGCTGGCCCGCGCCGCCGCGCGCAACGCGGCCTCGCGAACCAGTGCGGCCAGGTCGGCAACCACGAAACCGGGTGTGCGATCGGCGATCTCGCTGAGGTTGAGGTCCTCGGTGGGAACCCGGTCCAGCAGCCCTTGCAGCAACGCAGTGCGGGTCGGCCCGTCCGGCAGGCTGAGCACCAGTTCCCGGTCGCACAGGTCCGGGGCGCGCAGTCGCGGGTCGAGGTTCTCCGGGACCGACGACGTGACGATGACCGCGACCCCCGCGGCGGCGACCGCGTTGCGAAGCTCCGAGAGAATCAGCGTCGCAACCGGTTCGGCGGTGGCGGGCAGCAGCGCGTCGATGTCGGCGACCAAGAGGACTCCACCGCCGTCGCACACTTTCGTCACCGACGCGGTGACCCGCTGCAGGCGATCGTCGGCGGCCAGAGCGCCGACCTCGGGGCTGTCGAGTTCGACCAGCCGCCGGCCGGCGCAGACCGCCCGCACCAGCGTCGTCTTACCGACACCGGCAGGGCCCGATATCAGGACGCCCAAATTGGTTGTGGCGCCCAGGGTTTCCAAAAGATGCGGCTCGTCGAGCGCAAGCTTCAGCCACTCGGTCAACTTAGCCGCCTGGGCGCTGACACCTTTGAGATCGCTGACGCTGAGCTGCGGCGCCTTCACGGTGACCGGTGCCTCGACGGCGCCGGCCGCGACACCGTTGCCCCACGTCACCAACGAATTCGGCTGCACGCTCACCGGTCCGACCGGGTCCACCCCGGTGACCGTCAACAGCTCCGAGGTCCAACTGATGCCTACGGCGGCGGCCAGCGCGCGGGTCGCGGCCGACGTCGAGGTACCCGGCCCCAGATCCCGCGGCAGCAACGACACGGCGTCACCGACGGTCAACACCTTGCCCAGCAGGGCTTGTCGCAAGGTGATCGACGGGACCGATTGAGAGGTCAGCGTGGAGCCGCTCAGCGTCACCGACCGCGCGCCATACACCGTGGCGGCGGCGACGATGACGGCCGCATCCTCGCTCAGCCCCGCGTTGGACAGCGTCACGTCATCGAGCAGGGCGGTGCCGACCGGCGTGGTGGGGCGGGCCAGGCCGGCCACCGCCGTCGTAGTCCGCGAGCCGGTGAGCGACACCGCGTCCCACTCCCGAATGCCAAGCGCGGCAATTGCATTGGGGTGTAGTCGGATAACGCCTCGCCGAGAGTCGACCGCCGAGGTGTTCAGCCGAGCGGTCAGGGTCAGCTGAGCCGGAGAGGTCATGGCCGGCCGGTGGGCCTGCGTAGTCCGAGCCGCGCCACCGACCGCCGGCGGCTGGGCTGTGCCCGGCGGATCGCGCGCCGGGTTGCGCGCCGCTGCTTGGGTTTCTCACCCCATGCCTCGGGATGCTCGGCCAGCCAGTGGTGGCTGCGGACCGAGAACGGGATGTAGCAGAGGTAGGCCGCGATGATCACCATGATCAGGATGTAGGGGAACAGCAGCGCGGCGGCGGCGACGATGGTGAGCCCGGCCAGCAGCAGCGCGGCCAGGTTCGGCGGCACGGAGACGGCGTGCATCTTGCGCATCGGGAGCCGGCTCACCAGCAGCATCGAGCACGCGGTGATCCAAGCGCAGACGAACCACGGCGACGTCCACCAGCCCGAACCGAACTGCAGCTTCGCCGCCAGCGGTCCGAGCGCGATTATGGCGCCGGCCGGCGCCGGCACGCCGACGAAGAACTCCCGCGTGAACGACGGCTGGCTGGTGTCGTCGAGCAATGCGTTGAACCTGGCCAGCCGCAACACGATTGACACCGCGTAGAGCATGACCACCACCCAGCCGGCCGGCAGACCTGGCAGCATCGACACGTAGACCACAATCGCCGGCGCCACTCCGAAGTTCACCGCGTCGGCCAGTGAATCGATCTCCTCGCCCATCCTGGACTCGGCGTCCAGGGCGCGGGCCACCCGGCCGTCGAGCCCGTCGAGGATCGCGGCGGCGGCGATCAGCGCGATCGCCACGTAAGGCTGACCTTCCAGCGCGAACCGGATCGAGGTCAGGCCGGCGCAGATCGCCAGCACACTCATCGAACTGGGCAGGATGCGCAGGGGTGCAACTCGTCTGCTGCGGGGCTTGTTGGTGATCACGGCAATTCGGCCAGCACCGTCTCGCCGGCGACCGCGCGTTGGCCGAGGCTGACCGACACCTGGGCGCCGGCCGGCAGGTAGGTGTCCAGCCGCGAACCGAAGCGGATCAGCCCGTAGGTGTCGCCGATCGAGACCTTGTCGCCGACGTGGACATTGCAGACGATGCGCCGCGCCACCAGCCCGGCGATCTGCACCGCCACGATCTCGACGCCGTCCGGGGTACGGATCCGGACGCTGTTGCGCTCGTTGCTGTCGCTGGCGACGGGCAGGTCGGCCGATGCGAACAGGCCAGGCCGGTGCTGCACGGCGATCACCTCGCCGCTGACCGGGGCCCGTTGGACGTGGGCGTCGAACACCGACAGGAAGACGCTGATCCGGGTGAGCTCCGCGTCGCCCATCTCCAACTCGGGCGGCGGCGCGGCCGACTCGATCAGGCATACCTGGCCATCGGCCGGAGCGACGACGACACCGGGCCGGGTCGGCGGCACTCGCGGCGGGTGCCGGAAAAAGCCGGCACAGGCACCGGCGGCCAGCAGGCCGGTGCGGCGTAACCAGCGGGAGCGGCGGCCGACCAGGGCCAGCCCCAGACCGGCGGAAATGAACGGGAGACCCGCGGGATGCACGGGTGGAACGGTCGACCGCAGCAGCGACAGCACATGCTGCGGGCTGATCGTCGGGGTATCGGCGGTCGAGCGGGGACGTCGTGCCACGCGGTTATCTTAGAAGAGCCTCGACGGCTGTCAGACCGGATACGTGACGCCGGTCAGTTCTTCGGAGACCGCCCACAGCCGGTGCTGCAGGTCCTCGTCGTGCGACTGTGCGCTGGACGAGACCAGCTTGGGGTGGCCGCGTTGCTCGCCCAGGCCGTCCGGACCGTAGTACTGCGCACCCTCGACGTCCGGGTCGGTGGCGGCCCGCAGCGTCGGCAGGGCGCCCATCGCCGCACCCTGGAACAGCAGCGGGCCGGCCAGGGCGAACAGCGGTTTGATCAGCGTCGGCACGTTGCGAGCCAGCTCCGTGCTGGACGCGCCGGGGTGCGCCGCGACGGCGATGGTGTTGTCGTGGTGCTCGGCCAGGCGGCGCTGGAGCTCATAGGTGAACAGCAGATTGGCCAGCTTGGACTGGCCGTAGGCGGCGAACCGGTCGTACCTGCGTTCCCACTGCAGGTCGTCGAAATGGATCGCGGCGCGCAGCCGGTGGCCCGTGCTGCTGACGGTCACCACCCGGGAGCCCCGCACCGGCAGCAGGTTGTCCAGCAGCAGCCCGGTCAGCGCGAAGTGGCCCAGATGGTTGGTGCCGAACTGCATTTCGAAGCCGTCGTCGGTGACCTGCTTGGGCGTCCACATCACCCCGGCGTTGTTGATCAGCAGGTCGATGCGCGGGTAGTTCTTGCGCAGCGCGGCCGCGGCGGTGCGCACCGAGGCCAGTGAGCTGAGGTCGAGTTCCTGCAACGTGACATCGGCGTGCGGATGGGCGGCGACGATGCGCGCCAGTGCGAGGTTGCCCTTCTCCAGGTTGCGCACCGCCAGCACGACGCGGGCGCCGGTCTGGGCCAGCGCGGCGGCGGCGTGGTAGCCCAGACCGGTGTTTGCGCCGGTCACGATGGCCACCCGGTCGCTCTGGTCGGGTATGTCGCTGGTGGTCCATTTGCCGTCGGAACTCATCGGAGAAAACGATACCCATTCATGATCGGTCTCGTCGTGTCGCTGTCTGGGTACCGTGCTCGGTGGCATCCTCGTGGCGTGGACATGGTCGATCCCGCGCATCCGCCGAGTCGGCGCGCGCCGCTGCGGTGGGCGGTCGGTGGCGTCATTCCGTGGCTGCTGCTGGCCGTCGCACAAGTCGTCTGGTTCGAGTTCGACAATCGAATGCCATGGCTGCACATCTTGATCGGCATCGCGACCGTGGTCGGCGTGGCGGTCTCGACGGCCGTGGTGCCGATGTGGCGCTACCGGGTGCACCGCTGGGAGCTGGGTCCGCAGGCGGTGTTCACCCGGACCGGGTGGCTGGTCCAGGAACGCCGCATCGCTCCGATCTCTCGGGTTCAGACCGTCGACACCTATCGCGGCCCGGTCGACCGACTATTCGGCCTGGCCAACGTCACCGTCACGACGGCTTCTTCGGCCGGGGCGGTACATATCGTCGCGCTCGACGTCGATGTCGCCGACCATCTCGTCGCCCAATTGACCGACATCGCAGCGATCGGCGCTGAGGACGCGACGTGACTCAAACCGGCCGGGGTGAAATCGCCTGGCAGCGGCTGAGTCCCAGGATGCTCCTGGTTCACCCGGTGCACGAGCTGCTGCGCGAACTACCGTTCCTGATCGGCGCCATCGTGTTGGGTACGACCACCGGCAACCAGTCCTGGACGGTGGCGGTGGTCGCCTACACCGTCGTGATCGGTGTGGCGCGCTGGATCACCACCGGCTACCGCATCGATGCCGGTCAACTGCAGCTGCGGACCGGTCTGTTGCAGCGTAAGGTTTTGTCGTTGCCGCTCAACAGGATTCGTTCGGTGAGCAGCGATGCGCGGCTGCTGCACCGGCTGATGGGATTGGCTGTCGTGCGGGTGAGCACCGGCCAGGAAGCCAAGGGCGAGAACGGGTCCGGGGCCTTCGAGCTCAACGCCGTCGGAGTCGGCCAGGTGCCACGACTGAAGGCGATCCTGCTGGCCGACGTCGGCTGAACCCGCCGACCCGACGACCGCGGAGCCCGCTCCGACGGACAGGTGCTGGCTCGTTGGCAGCCGGCGTGGCTGCGGTATTCGCCGCTGAGCGTGTCCGGTCTGCTGTCGCTGGCCGCTGCCGCCGGCGTGATCTACGAGAGCGGATTCGTTGGGCCGCTGCAGCATTCGCGGATCGTCGACGTCGGTGCTCGACGAGGCCGAGCGAGTTAGGTACGACCAACACCGTCGCGGTCATCGCCGGCGCGATCCTGGTCGTGTCGGTGCTGCTCGCGGTGCTGCGGTCTCTGCTCACCTGGGGAAACCTGGTGCTGCTGCGCCAGGCCGACGTCCTGCACCTGCGGCACGGCCTGCTGCGGATTCGCGAGCGCGCCTACGACATGAGCAGGCTGCGCGGCGGAACTCTGCGCCAACCGCTGTTGGTGCGGATGTTCGGCGGCGCCCGGTTGGACGCGGTGATGACCGGTGTGCGCGGCGCCGGTGAGGCTTCGGTGCTGCTGCCGCCGTGTCCGGCGTGCCACCGCCGAGGCGGTGCTGACCGAACTGGTCGGCGATCCCGAGGTCGTCTCCGGGCCGTTACGCGGTCACGGCCGCCGGGCGGCGACCCGGCGCTGGACGCGGGCGCTCGGGCTGCCCGTGTTGGCCGGTGCGGGGCTGGCCGTGGTCACTGTGCTTTTCGGGAAATCTGTTGTGCCCCTGTGGGTATGGCCCGCCTGGATCGCGGTGACGGCGTGGTGTGCGCTGCTGGCGGTCGACCGGATCGGCGCGCTCGGTCACCGGGTCCATGACGGCTGGCTGGTGATGCGATCCGGCAGCGTGGAGCGACGCCGCGACTGCCTCGCCACGGCAGGCATCATCAGCTGGACGGTGCGCCAGACGCCGTTCCAGCGCCGGGCCAAGGTCGCCACGCTGGTCGCGGCCACGGCCGCAGGCGTCAAGCGCTATCCGTTGATCGACGTGCCGGAGGACCTGGTGTGGTCGATCGCGGCGGAGGCGTCGCCGTGGGTGGCCGACAGCATCTGGGCGATCCGCTAGGCCCGTCAGCCCGCTAGGCCGTCAGCCCGCGCACCGCGATGATGCGCTCCGCGAGTTGCTCGCTGGTGGCAGCGGCCACCGGTGGGCCGCCGCACAACCGACGCAGTTCGTTGTGAATCCACCCGTGCGGCTTGCCAAGTCGGTAGTGCGCCGCTGACACCAGCGCGTTGAGTTCGCGACGGAGGTCACGCAGTTGCCCGTGCCGGGTGACTGGTTCGGCCTTGGTCACGCCGTCGCGGCTACGCCGGTCGTACTGCTCTTCTTGCTGACGGCGCAACAACTCTCGCATCTGCACAGGGTCCAGCAAGCCGGGTATTCCCAAGTAGTCGGCCTCTTCGTCGCTGCCGGCCGGGGTCGCGGTACCGAACGACGAGCCGTCGAAAATCACCTGGTCCAGTTCGGCATCGGCGCCCAGCGACTCGAATTTGTTGTCCATCTCCGACGGCTCGTCCTGACGTCGCTGCGCTTCTTCGAGCTCGTCCTTCTCTCGATGTGGTTGGCCGAGAACGTGATTGCGCTGCGCCTCCAACTCGCTGGCCAGCAGCAGCAGCGAAGGCACCGACGGCAGAAAGACACTCGCGGTCTCCCCGGGCCGCCGGGACCGGACGAACCGGCCGATGGCCTGAGCGAAGAACAGCGGCGTGGAGGCGCTGGTGGCGTAGACGCCGACCGCAAGGCGCGGCACGTCGACACCTTCGGAGACCATCCGCACCGCGACCAGCCAGCGGGTGTTGCCCGCAGAGAACTGAGCGATGCGCTTGGACGCGCCGGGGTCGTCTGACAGCACCACGGTCGGCTCTTCACCGGTAATCCGTTTCAGCAGAACGGCATACGCGCGGGCGGCCTGCTGATCCGAGGCGATCACCATGCCACCGGCGTCCGGAACCCCGCCGGCCCGTAGCTGCCGCAGCCGGGTGTCGGCCGCAGTGACGACCGCGGGCATCCACTCGCCGGTCGGGTCCAACGCGGTGCGCCACGCGCGGGCGGTGTGCTCGGCGCTGGCCGGCTCACCGAGTCGCGCGGCGTACTCCGCACCGGCGCTGTCACGCCACCGGGTTTCGCCGGAGTAGGCCATGAACACCACCGGGCGCACCACGCCGTCGGCGAGTGCGTCGGTGTAGCCGTAGGTGTGATCGGCCTGCGACCGCATCAGCCCGCCGGCGTCCGGTTCGTAGCGCACGAACGGGATCGCGGAGTCGTCGCTGCGGAATGGCGTGCCCGTCAGCGCCAACCGGCGGGTGGCGTCGTCGAACGCCTCCCGCAACGCATCGCCCCAGCTCTTGGCCTCACCGCCGTGGTGGATCTCGTCGAAGATGACCAGCGTTCGTCTGCCCTCGGTCCGCACCCGGTGACGGGTCGGGTGGCTCGCCACCTGTGCGTAGGTGACGACCACACCGTGGTACTCCGCCGAGGTGTGTGCCGCGCTGTTGCTGAACTTCGGGTCCAGCGAGATGCCGTCGACGGCGGCCGCCAGGGCCCATTGCACCTTGAGGTGTTCGGTGGGCACCACCACGGTGATCGCGTCGATGGTGCGGTCGGCCAGCAACTCGGCGGCGATGCGCAGAGCAAACGCGGTCTTGCCGGCGCCGGGAGTAGCGACCAGCAAATAGTCGCGCGGTTTGGCGCTCAGATAGCGCACCAAGGCTCGCCGCTGCCAGCCCCGCAAAGCCCGGGTGCTGGGCGCTTCTACTGCCCGCACCCGGAACTCCTATCTGATCGAGATGCAGTCTAGGGCAAGCACATCGGGGCACGCATCTCCGCTGGACGGCGGCGAGTCGCGGCATCGGGGAAAGGTGTGCGCAACGCAACACAATTCGATCTTGATCGGAAAAAGTCCACGACAACGGGGTATTCGACACGGCGTCGCGAAGGCGATACGGCGCTGACCGGCGGCGCTTCATTCGTGACCTGCTGGATCGAGTGGTAGCAAGGATGTCTGACCTGGACACCGCGGACTGTCGGGGGAAGTCGTATGCATTTTTCGGTTCTGCCGCCGGAGGTGAACTCCGGCCGCATGTATGCCGGGCCCGGGGTGGGGCCCATATTGACCGCCGCGTCCGCCTGGGACGAATTGGCAAACGAACTCAACTCCGCGGCCGAGGACTTCGAGTCCGTGGTTTCCGGGCTCACCAGCGATCCCTGGCAGGGGCCGGCTGCGGAGTCGATGGCGGCGTCGGCGGCGCCGCAAACAGAGTGGCTGCGCAGCACCGCAGCGCAAGCGACGCAAGCCGGCGCCCAGGCGAAAGCGGCGGCGTCGGCGTATGAGTCGGCGTTTTCGATGAGCGTGCCGCCGTCGGCGGTCGCGGCCAACCGAGCCCAGCTGATGACGCTGCAGGCGACCAACCTGCTGGGGCAGAACACTTCGGCGATCGCGGCCAACGAAGTCGAGTACGGCGAGATGTGGGCCCAGGATGTCGCGGCAATGTACGGCTACGCGGGTGCGGCGAAGTCGGCATCCCAGGTGACTCCGTTCACCTCGCCGCAGCAGGCCACCAACCAGGCAGGACTGGCCAGCCAGAGCACCGCGGTCACCCAGGCAGCCGGTACGACGGCCGGAAACGCGCAGTCGACGATGTCGGCGGTGCCCAGCGCGCTGCAGTCGCTCGAGTCGTCCACTGGGCTGACCGGCTTCGACGACTTTTCGAACGCCTACGACCTGGCGTCGCTGGGTTCCAGTCTGCTCGGGAACGGCACCGGGCTGATTGGGCTGTCGGGCGCCGCGGGCTTCATCACCAAGACCGAGGACAAAATCACCGCCCCGTTGTTCGGGCCGGACGACCCGGGGTCGGCGGCGCCGAAACCGGCACCGCCAACGTCGCCGACGACGCGCGGACCCAGCGCACCCAAAGGGGCGACCGCAGTGTCCGCGGAAATGGGGGAATCGGGTTCGCTCGGCCGGTTGTCGGTCCCGCAAGGCTGGACCTCGGCTGCCCCGCAGCTTCGGCTCACCGCTTTGGAGTCGCCCATGCCCAGCGCCGCTCCCGCTGCTTCCGGGATGTTCAGCGACATGCCGCTGCTCGGGCAGGCGCCGCTGATGGCCATGCCCGGGCGCGACACGGCTCGCGGGTCGCAAGCCGCCGACCGGCAACGAGTCGCGGTGCCCGGCGTCGTCGCCAAAGCGGAAACCAAGCCCGACGAGCGACCCGTCGGCGCCGCGTCGCAGATGCGTGAAATCACCGACGTGCTAGGCAAACTCGCCGACCTGCGGGACAACGGAGCGTTGACCGACCAGGAGTTCAACGAACAGAAGCAGCGGCTGCTGGGTGGGCGCTGATTTAGCCGGCGGTGCCTTTGGAGAACTCCGCGGCCAGCCACGCAATGATTCTCGGCACCACCTCGGGTGCTTTGCTCATCGCACAGTGGCCGGTGCCCTCGAGCAGGTGAACTTCGGTGTTGCGGCGGCCCTCGAAGACCAGGGTGTCTGACTGCGGGACGAAGTAGTCGTCGGCCCCGTTCACCACTAGCATCGCCGAATTGCGTTGCTCGCCAATCAACTCCTGCCGATTCAGCTGCTCGAGGCCGACGCTGAGTTCGTCGAGCGTGGGGGAATGATCCCAGTGCATGGCGTTTCCCAGGATGTCGTGCATGCCAAACGGCAACTTCTGCACGTTCTCGGCTTCGAACGCCCCGACGACGGGGCCGCCGAGATCGACTGCGGCGTCGACGATGCCGGACAACCCCGACATCGCGGCGAAGTTGCCGCCGAATGACACGCCGAAGTGGCCGACCTTGCCGTTACCGAGAGTGCGGGCGTAATCGGCGATTCCACGGATCACCTCGTCGGCGTGCTCGTCAAGCGGGATTGCGGTTTCGCCGGTGCCCGGGTGGTCGAAGGCCATGGTAGTCAGCGCGGCGCCCTGGGTGAGGCCGACCCACCACGGGTGGATGTCCATCTTCCAGGTGTCCACCCCGCCGCTGGCGATGAGCACCGGCCGCCCCGCGTATTCGCCGTCGGCGGAGTAGAGGTGGACGGGTATTTCGACGTCGCCACTGCGGTAGGGAACCGTGATGATGCGGCGCTCGAAGGCAACCGGAAAGTCCTTGGCCGCCAACTCGAATTGCTCGAGTTGGCGCTCCAAGGCCGTTTCCCGCGCCGGATCGGTCAGGCAGGGAAACTTGGCGCAGCCGTACACCAAGGACGCCATCCGGTGCTCGCCGCGCTCCGCGTATTTCTCGGCCAACCGAGACCACTCGTACACCCATCCGCCGGGCGCGTCGGCCCACATGTCCGTGGTGGCGGCTCGGACGGCTTGGATCTCGTCGAGCGGGATGCCGAACTTCTCGAATTGATGGGTGCGGTCGTCGAACATGGCCGCGGTGTCGATGTCGTAGGTGTACATGGTGTTCAGCTCCTTGCCTTGGCGAAATACTCGGCGATCGTAGTGGTGTCGTCGAGGGCGGCGATGGCTCCGATGTAGCCGTCCGGCCGGATCACCAAGCGGCCACCGTTTTTGAGTCCGAGGCGCTGTGCCACAACGCCTTTCGGGTCAGCGACGAGTGTGTTGTATCCAGCGACCGGTGCGTCGTCGGTGCTTACCAGCACCTGCACCTGCACCTGCCCGTCCGCGGCGGCCGGCGGCACCTGCTCGCCGGCAACGGTGAGCACGACGTGGCCCAGTGTCTGCGACCCGCACGCGGCTCGGAGTTGCTTCTGTACCACCTCATCGGTCACATGCGGAAGATGCTGGCCGGCAGCGACTTTGGCGTGCCTTGGAGGTCGTCCCACCGTGATTGGGCTGTTCTTGTAGGCGACGTTGACTTCTTCGGCTGTCTCGGCCATCACACGCCGCACCGCGGGGACGCGGGAAACCATCCGCACCAGCACGTCGCGAACTCGGCGCGGCACGCCGGACAACGTGCCGATCTTGGTGAGCCGGTTGGTGAAGGTGATGACCCCGTCAGCGATAGGGACGCGCTCGGCTTCGTAGCTGTCGAGGAGCGTCTCGCCGGCGTCGCCGTCGATCACCGCGGCGAGCTTCCATCCGAGGTTGAAGGCGTCCTGCATGCCGGTGTTCATGCCCTGGCCGCCGGCCGGGCTGTGGATGTGTGCGGCATCGCCGGAGAGGAAGACCCGACCCCAGCGGTAGGCCGGAACCCGCGCGTGGCGAATCTCGAAACCGGTCAGCCAGTGCGAGCGCAGCACCCGAATGCCGCCGATCCGCCGATCGAGAATGGCCTGCAATTCGTCTTGAGTCGGGTTCATATTCATCGGGGTGCCGGGCGCGTCGTGTACTTCGGCGAGAAACCGCATCCGCCCGTCGCGCATCGGCAGCACGATCACCGGCCCGTCGGGGGAGAAGAAAGTATGCATGGACGTCCAGGTCCAAGCTGTGCTCCGCGTCGACGTCACCGAGCAGGAAGCGTTCGCCGACAAAGGAACCGGCCAGCTTGGTGCCGACCAGCTTTCGCACCGCGCTGTGCGCGCCGTCGGCGCCGATCACCCAGGACGCGCTGGCTTGCTCGGTTGATCCGCCCTTCTCCAGGGTGAGATGCACGCCGTCGCCATCCTGGCTCAGCGCGATCACCTCGACACCGCGCTCGACGGTGACCCCGAGTGACTGCAGGTGCTCGTCGAGTACGCGCTCGGTCTCGGTCTGCGCCGTCGTCAGCGTGAACGGGAATGCGCTGTCCACCTCACCGAGCGGAACGCGAAACAGCTGGCGGCCCCCTGCGTACATCTGCATCGCGATCGCCTTGATGCCGGTGGCCAGCATCTCGTCGACGATGCCCATCCGGTCGAGCATGTCGAGGCTGCGGGCATGCACGGCGATCGCGCGGGACTGGTCGGTGGGCTGGGCCAACTTGTCGATCACCCGCACCTTGACGCCGCGGCGGGCGAGTTCGCAGCCTGCGACAAGCCCGACGGGCCCGGCGCCGACGACGATCACATCGGGGTTCTGCTTGACGGTCATCGCGAGGTCCTTTTCTCGATTGGTTGAAGCAAGTCTCACGCTACGTTGAAACTAGTTTCAACGCAAGAGGAAATTCACGCTATGATGAAACTCATGGCGAAGAAGTCGATGACACCGGGTCCGCGCGACGAACGCGGTGTGCTCGCCGCGCGAATTGCGGCGGCCGCCCGTGTCGAGTTCGCCGAACATGGCTGGGCAGGAACGACTCTGCGGGCGGTGGCGCGCGCAGCCGACGTCGATCCGGCGCTGGTCTACCACTACTTCGGATCGAAAGAAGGCCTGCTGGACGCGGCCACCAACCCGCCGCAGAAGTGGCTGGAAAGCATCGCCAAGGTTTGGACCACGCCGATCGAGCGGCTCGGCGAAGCCCTGATCGTGTTGCTGCTGGCCAGCTGGGCCGACGACGAAATCGGGCCGACGTTGCGCGCCATCCTGCAGACCGCCGCGCACGAACCGTCGACACGCGAGAAGCTGCGCCGTGTCGTCGAGGGCAGCCTGATGGGCGTCTCGGAGCTCGGCAACGACGAGCGCGACCGACTGATCCGCAGCGGGCTCATCTCGTCACAGATGATGGGCTTCGCGCTGATGCGCTACGTCTGGAAGATCGAACCCGTCGCCTCGATGTCCGACGACGAGGCGATCGCCGCGATCGCTCCGAACCTGCAGCATTATGTTAACGGTGACCTGACCGGCTGAATCGAGCGGTTATGTTCAGATCGTGATTACCGGACTGGCCCATGCAGGGGTTTGCGTGCCCGACTGCGAAGCGGCGGTGGCGTTTTATCGAGACGTGTTGGGCATGCGGGTGCTGTCGCCGCCCTACGTGATGGCCGGCGATGCGATTCGCGACGACATGGGCCAGTTGGTCGCCGACCCGACCATGAAGGCGGCCATCGTCGGTTTCGACGACGACGGCGATCGGGTCCTCGAGGTGATCGAGTACCTCGGCGTCGCCGGCGGCGATCAGCGCAACGCCGCGGCCCTCACCGACCATGGCTTGTCGCACGTCGGGCTGATCTGTGAAGACCTCGACGCCACCCGGGCTGAACTCGAAGCCAAAGGGGTCCGGTTTCTGGTCGACGGCATCGCCGATGTGGCGCGAGTCCGCACGACGTGGTTCGTCGATCCGTGGGGTGTGGTGTTCATCCTCGTCGAGAAGAGCAAGCCGGGGCGGCCCTACTTCGCGCAGTACGGCTGACGCCGGCCGGCCGTAGCATCGATGCGGTGACCGACGAAAACGCCCGCGCTGAAAGGCTTCTTGACGCACAGGCCAAGGCCGCGCAGCTGTTCGAGGAGATCGAGCGCCGCGGGCTGATCCGACCGGGTGTGGGTGAGAAGGAGCTGTCCGACGAGATCCGCGACCTGGCCGCCGAACTGCTCGGGGTCACCGCGCACTGGCATCGACGCATCGTGCGGGCGGGCGAGAACACCCTGCAGCCGTTCAAGGAGCATCCGCCGGACCGGGTGATCGCTGAGGGCGACATCGCATTCCTGGATCTGGGCCCGATCTTCGAGGAGTGGGAGGCCGACTTCGGCCGCACCTACGTGCTCGGCGACGACCCGCACAAGCTCGCCGTGCGCGATGCCCTACCGCGGGTGTGGCAGGCCGGGCGGGACTACTTCGACAGCCATCCCGACGTCACCGGCGCCGAGTTGTACGACCACGTCGTCGAATTGGCGCACGCCGAGGGCTTCGAATTCGGCAGCCCGATCGCCGGACACCTGCTTGGGGAGTTCCCACACAAGAAGGTCGTCGGAAACGACGCCGAGTGGTACGTGACGCCGGGGTCGACCAAGCCGATGCGTCGCCTCGACCCGCAGGGCCGGGTCTGTCATTGGATTCTGGAGATCCATCTCAACGACCCGGCCCGTCGGATCGGCGGGTTCTACGAGCAGCTGCTCGATCTGGCCTAGACCGGGAACGTCACCCCGGTGAGTTCTTCGGAGACGGCCCACAGCTTGCGCTGCAGTTCGGCGTCGTGCGACTTCTTGCTGGAGCCGACGACCTTGGGATAGCCCTGCGACTGCGCGAAGCCGTCCGGCCCGTAGTACTGGCCGCCAAGCACGGCCGGGTCGGTGGCGGCGCGCAGTTGCGGAAGTGCGCCCGTCGGCCGCGTCCTGGGTGATGACCGGAGCAGCGACCTGGAACACGGACATCAGCGCCGAGGGAATGTGGCGCATCAGCTCGGTGTCCGAGAAGCCGGGGTGGGCGGCCGCGGCGATCGTGGTGCCGCGGGCGGCGAGCCGCCGCTGCAGTTCATAGGTGAACAGCAGATTGGCCAGCTTGGCCTGCCCGTAGGCCCGGACCCGGTTGTAGCTGCGCTCCCATTGCAAGTCGTCGAAGTGGATATCGGCCAGGATGCGGTGGCCGACGCTGCTGACCGTCACGACCCGGGAACCGGCGACCGGGCAGCAGCTTCGGTCCAGCAGTAGGCCGGTGAGGGCGAAGTGGCCCAGGTGGTTGGTGCCGAACTGCAGCTCGAAGCCGTCCTTGGTGCTTGCCTTTCGGCGTGTACATCACGCCGGCGTTGTTGATCAGCAGGTCGATGCGATCGTGGTCGGCGCGCAGCTGCTCGGCGGCGGCGCGGGTGGACTCCAGCGACGTCAGGTCGAGTTCTTGCAGGGCGATGTCGGCGTGGGGGGAGCGCCGCTGAATCAGCACCGCCGCGTCCTTGCCTTTGTCGAGGTTGCGCACCGCAAGCACGACGTGCGCGCCCTTTTCGGCCAGCGCGGCCGCGGTCTCGAAGCCGAGCCCGGTGTTGGCGCCGGTGATCACGGCGACGCGGCCGGACTGGTCAGGAATGTCGGCGGTGGTCCATTTGGACATGGAAAGCTCCCTAAGCTGTAAGGTAAACGGGGCGTACGCTCCGGTTGGGTTCGACTATACGGAACGTGCGCCCCGTTTTGTCAACTGCATGGTGGTGCCCAATGTCTGTACCCGCTCGACCGCTGCGCGCCGACGCGGCCCTCAATCGCGCCCGGGTGCTGGAAACCGCCTACGAGACGTTCGCGGCCGAAGGGCTGTCGGTGCCCATCGACGAGATCGCCCGTCGCGCGGGCGTCGGCGCCGGCACCGTCTACCGGCACTTCCCGACGAAAGCGGATCTGTTCGCGGCGGTCGTCGCAAGCCGCCTGCAGCACATCATCGCCGCGGGTCGGGCGCTGCTGGACGATCCGGGGCCCGGCGAGGCGCTGTTCGCTTTCTTGCGGTCGATGGTCCTGGACTTCGGTGCCACCGATCAGGGTCTGGTCGAGGCGCTCGGCGGTCTCGGTATCGACGTCGACTCCGCCGCACCCGATGCTGACGCGGCGTTTCGCGGCCTGCTCGGCGAGTTGCTGGCGGCCGCGCAGGGCGCCGGGACTGTTCGTTCCGATGTCGACGTGCCCGAGATCAAGGCGCTCATGGTGGGGTGTCAGGCCATGCAGGGTTACGACAAGGCGCGTGCTGCCCGGGTAACCGACGTCGTCATCGACGGTTTGCGCCCGTCGAGATAAGGGTGACCTCTCCTTGCACTCGGTATGGGCGAGTGCTAAAAATGACACTGGCACTCCCGACCGGTGAGTGCTAGGTCGGGACGGTGAGGCAAGGGCCGCGCCAGCGGAGACACCCAAGCCGTCCGTCGCGGGCACTGCACCCGACCAAAGACGTGTCATCCCCTAATCGGAGGAATCACTTCGCAATGTCCAAGATAATTGCGTACGACGAAGAGGCCCGTCGCGGCCTCGAGCGGGGCCTCAACGCCCTCGCCGACGCGGTAAAGGTGACGTTGGGTCCCAAGGGCCGCAACGTCGTCCTGGAGAAGAAGTGGGGCGCTCCCACGATCACCAACGATGGTGTGTCCATCGCCAAGGAGATCGACCTGGAGGACCCCTACGAGAAGATCGGCGCCGAGCTGGTCAAAGAGGTCGCCAAGAAGACCGACGATGTTGCCGGTGACGGCACCACCACGGCGACCGTGCTGGCTCAGGCGCTCGTCAAAGAGGGCCTGCGCAACGTTGCGGCCGGCGCCAACCCGCTGGGCCTCAAGCGCGGCATCGAGAAGGCCGTCGAGAAGATCACCGAGACGCTGCTGAAGTCGGCCAAAGAGGTCGAGACCAAAGAGCAGATCGCCGCGACGGCCGCGATCTCGGCCGGCGATGTCCAGATCGGCGAGCTGATCGCCGAGGCGATGGACAAGGTCGGCAATGAGGGCGTCATCACCGTCGAGGAGTCCAACACCTTCGGCCTGCAGCTCGAGCTCACCGAGGGCATGCGCTTCGACAAGGGCTACATCTCGGGTTATTTCGTCACCGACGCCGAGCGTCAGGAAGCGATCCTCGAGGACCCCTACATCCTGCTGGTCTCGTCGAAGGTTTCGACGGTCAAGGACCTGCTGCCGCTGCTGGAGAAGGTCATTCAGTCGGGCAAGCCGTTGCTGATCATCGCCGAGGACGTCGAGGGCGAAGCCCTGTCGACCCTGGTCGTGAACAAGATCCGTGGCACGTTCAAGTCTGTCGCCGTCAAGGCGCCGGGCTTCGGTGACCGCCGCAAGGCCATGCTGCAGGACATCGCGATCCTGACCGGTGGCCAGGTTGTCAGCGAAGAGGTCGGTCTCTCGTTGGAGACCGCTGACATCTCGCTGCTGGGTCAAGCCCGCAAGGTGGTCATCAACAAGGACGAGACCACCATCGTCGAGGGTTCCGGTGACTCCGACGCCATCGCCGGCCGGGTCGCCCAGATCCGCGCCGAGATCGAGAACAGCGACTCCGACTATGACCGCGAGAAGCTGCAGGAGCGCCTGGCCAAGCTGGCCGGCGGTGTTGCGGTGATCAAGGCCGGTGCTGCCACCGAGGTGGAGCTCAAGGAGCGCAAGCACCGCATCGAGGACGCCGTGCGTAACGCCAAGGCGGCCGTCGAAGAGGGCATCGTCGCCGGTGGTGGCGTGGCCTTGCTGCAGTCGGCTCCTGCGCTGGACGAGCTGAACCTCACCGGTGACGAGGCGACGGGCGCGAACATCGTGCGCGTGGCGCTGTCGGCTCCGCTGAAGCAGATCGCCTTCAACGGCGGGCTCGAGCCCGGCGTCGTCGCAGAGAAGGTCGCCAACTCCAAGCCGGGTGTCGGTCTCAACGCCGCAACCGGTGAGTACGAGGACCTGCTCAAGGCGGGCGTCGCCGACCCGGTCAAGGTGACGCGTTCGGCGCTGCAGAACGCGGCGTCCATCGCGGCGCTGTTCCTGACCACCGAGGCCGTCGTGGCCGACAAGCCGGAGAAGGCCGCCGCTCCTGCGGGCGACCCGACCGGTGGCATGGGTGGCATGGACTTCTAGAGTCCACCAAGCAAACGAGAAGCCCGGTCCCGTATGGGGCCGGGTTTTTCGTATTTCTGGGTCCGTAGGGTTGAGAAATGCCACTTCCGATGCCATCGCCCACCAGCACCGCCGTCGTGACGGGTGCATCGTCGGGCATCGGCGCCGACATCGCCCGCGAACTGGTCGACCGCAATCATGGCGTCACGCTCGTCGCACGCCGCGAGGACAAGTTGCGCGAACTGGCCAACGAACTCGCCGGCGACGTTCGCGTCGAGTGGATCGTCTGCGACGTCGCTGATTCGACCGCGCGCGCCCGGCTGTTCGACGAGGTGGAGAGCAGGGGCCTGACCGTCGACATCTTGGTCAACAACGCCGGGATCGGCACCATCGGGTCAGTGACGAAGACTTCCGTCGACGATGAGATAGGCCAGGCGCGGGTGAACGTCGAGGCCGTCATCGATCTGACGACTCGCGCTGTTCAGCAGATGGTGCCGCGTGGGCGCGGCGCGATTCTCAACGTCGGTTCCACCGCGGGCTTCCATCCGTTCCCGGGGCAAGTCGGCTACGGCGCGACGAAGGCGTTCGTGAAGTCCTACACCGAGGGGCTGCGTGGTGAACTCGCCGGCACCGGTATCACCGTCGCATTGTTGTGCCCGGGGCCGGTGCGTACTGAGTTCCTCAAAAGCGCAGGCATGGATGAGCGGGCATTCGCCGCCGCGTTTCCGAAGTTCCTGTGGATGGCGTCGCGGGACGTAGCCCGAATCGGCGTCGATGCGCTCGACGGCGACCGCGGAACGGTGATCCCCGGGTTACCCAGCCGGCTCAGCGCCCGACTGTTTCAGTTCATGCCTCGACGACTACTGATGCCGCTGTTGAAGAGTCAGCATCCGGGCCTGCGCAGGGACGCGTTAGCGAACTGACACGGGCCATTCGCGCATCCACCCTTCCACCGGCAGCGCGAGGGCGTTGCACAACGTGCAGATCGTGCGGTACCAGCCGACGGCCGTGAGCAGCTCAATCCGTTGCTCGTCGTCGAGATCGCGGCCTAGCGCCGTCCAGCTGGCGTCCGACCACGAGCCCGTGCGTTCCAGCTCGTCCACAGCCTCGATCACCGTCCGGTCGGCCGGGTTCCATCGCGGGTCGTCCGGACCGCCGGTCACCAGTGCGTCGCATTCCTCGTCGCTGACGCCCGCGATGGGGCCCCAGAACGCGGCCTGCCCGCCCCACTCGTACTCGCAACTCACCAGCGCACAGGTCCGAAGGATCGCGATGGTTCGGATGCGGGGTGGCAAGAGAGCCGCCGTGTACAGGGACTCACCCATCTTGCGCAGCCGTCCGGCCAGCGCCGGGTGGCGTTGGAGGCAACGAACGAGCAGCAGCGGCTCGTAGGTGCGGTCCGGGTGACCCCAGCTGTTGATGCCCGCGGTGTCTTCCTCGCTCCACGGCGGGGCCAGTGGTTCGACGCGGCTCACACGGCACCCGTGGCGTTCATGCGACCGAGGATAGGCCGGGTTTTCCGAGAATCTGGGTAACTGATGTACTGAACGTTCGAACAGTTGGGGATGAAGGGAACCACATAATGGGAAAATCGTTACGGCGCACAATCTTTGGAGTGATCCCCGCTAGCGTTCTTTGTGTCATGGTCGCGCCGACCGCCGGCGCCGTGCCCGATCCGTGCTCGGCCAGCGGCGTCGCCGCTACTGCCAGCGGGGTGCTGAACTCCGCGAGCGGATACCTCGACGGCCACCCCGACGTCAACAACGTGCTGACCGCCGCGGTCAACCAACCGCCCGCCGAGGCCAAGTCATCGGTTCGCGGTTACTTCGTCGGCCACGTCGGCGAAGCGCTGGAGTTGAAGGGCATCGCTCAGCCGCTGCTCGACCTGAAGGGCAAGTGCAACGCCTCGGTGTCGCCGGACCAGTTGGCGGCGCTGTTCGACGCATTGTCCGCCAACTGAACTGGCTTCGGCCACCTTGCTGCGCCGAGTGTGCAGGTACTCCGCGTCGTTGCCACGTTTCCACGAGCAAAAGCTGCACAGTCGATGCCCTGTGGATAGTTGAGCACGCCTTAGGCTGCCGCTAATCGAGCATTTGGGCCATGAGCGAGGACGACTGGCCGGTTCTCGGACAGCAGGCTGTGACGCGAGGCGAGATTTCGGCTTGGCGCCTGCAACGGGATTACCGGCGCATCTACCGCAACGTTTATCTGTCCAGGCAGGCGACGCTGACCGCGCTCACCCGGGCCCGTGCGGCGTGGCTGTGGTCTGGCGGTCAAGCCACGCTGACTGGGCTATCGGCAGCGGCGGTCCTTGATACCAAATGGCTGAGTGCTAAAGAACCCGCAGAACTCTGCCGTCGGAATCGACATGCTCCGGCAGGCATCGTCGTCCGTTCCTACGACTTGAGTCGGCGAGAAGCCGCCAATGTCAATGGAATTCGGATCACCACGCCAGAACGTACTGCCTTCGACATCGGACGCTCATTGTCGCCGCAGCGGTCTATTCCCGTCTTGGATGCGTTGGCGAACGCGACCAATTTCAAGATTTCCGACGTCGTCGCCCTCGCCGATACCAGGCCGGGCAGCCGAGGTGTCCGACGGCTGCGTGCAGTGTTGCAACTCGTCGACGGTGGTGCCGAATCTCCGCAAGAGAGCCGGGTGCGACTGTTGTTGGTCGGTGCAGGCTTGCCGCCGCCCGAAACGCAGATCGAATTCAGCGACGAGTTCGGTATCGCGCGGATCAGGGTCGACATGGGCTGGCGGAACTGGCGCGTCGCCGTCGAGTACGACGGCGTTCAGCATTGGTCGGATCGATACCAGCGGTCGTGGGACATCGATCGGATCGCGATGCTCGAAGCGATGGGATGGGCGATCGTCCGAGTCAGCGCCGAAATGTTCGCGCGGCCGGAAGTCATCATCGAACGGGTTCGCGGCAAGCTCAGAGCGGCGGGCTGCACTTTGTAGCGCCGAGTGTGCAGGTTGCCCGCGTCATTGCCACGTTTTCGCGGGTAAAAGCTGCACAGTCGCCGTAAGGATCAGGCGGGTACCGACTGGCGGCCGCGGACCAACTTGCCGGGCCGCGCGTCGGTCGGGACACCGTTCTCGGCGATCACCTCGCCGCTGACGATCGTCGCGACGTAGCCGTCGGCGGTCTGGTCGAGTCGGCGCCCGCCGGCAGGCAGGTCGTAGGTGATCACCGGCTTGTGGATCCGCAGCGCCGAGTGGTCGATCACGTTGAGGTCGGCCTTGTATCCCACCGCGATCCGGCCGCGGTCGCCCAGCCCGGCAACGCGGGCCGGCACCGAGGTGAGCCGGCGCACGGCTTCGGACACCTCGAAGCGGCCGGACTTGCGGTCGCGTGCCCAGTGCGCCAGGAAGTAGGTGGAATAGCTTGCGTCGCAGATCATTCCGTAGTGCGCGCCACCGTCGCCCAGTCCGAGCACGACGTCGTCGCGGTGCAATAGCTCGCCGACGGTGTCCAGCGAGTTGTTCTCCAGGTTGCTGGTCGCGACCAGCAGCATGGCGCGCCCGTCGTCATCGAGCAACCGGTCGTAGGCCTCTTCCATCGGCTTGACCCCCCGCGCCCGGGCCCGGGCTCCGATGCTCGTCGACGGGTCCGGCTCGTAGTCGGGGGTCTCGTCCAGTGGGAAGATCCAGTCCCACATCTGCGTGACGAACAGGATCGGGTGGCCGGCGCCGGGTTTGTCGGCCAGGATCCGGGCACGAACCTCGGGCTTGCGCATCTCGGCGACCCGTTCGGCCAGCGGCAGATGAGCGATCTCCTGGTAGCTGGGGTACAGCACGAACGGGTTGGCGGTCAGCTGCAGCCCGATGATCAGCCCGATCGGGCGCGGCAGCAACTGGGCGGTGACGTCGCCGCCGGCAGCGTTGGCCTTCTCGATCATCGTGATGGCGTCCGGCCAGGTCGGGTCGCCGGCGTTGCCTACCACGAGGGTGAAGGTGACCGGCAGCCCAACGTCCTCGGCCACGTCGAACACCGTCTGCAGCACGGGCTGGTATCCGCCAGCGGGGATGTCGGGCACGAACTGCAACAGCCCGCCGCCGCCGTCGACGACGCCGCGCGCGATCTCCTCGATCTCCTCACGGGCAGCGTCATAGCTCGGGATCGGCGAACCGCTCTCGGTCTTGTGGATGGTCAGCCGGGACGACGCGAAGCCCAGTGCCCCGATCTCGATGGCCTCTTTGGCCAGCTCCCGCATCTTGGCCAGGTCCTCGGTAGTGGCCGGCTCGCGGTCGGCGCCGCGCCGGCCCATCACGTAGACCCGCAGCGGCGAGTGCGGCAGATAGGCGGCCACGTCGATGTCGCGTCTGCCCGCATCGAGGGCATCCATGTATTCGGGGAAGGTCTCCCAGTTCCACGGCAGGCCGTCGGTCATCACCACACCCGGGATGTCTTCGACCCCGGCCATCACGTCGACCAGCACGTCGTGGTCTTCCTGCCGACATGGCGCGAAACCGACCCCGCAGTTGCCCATCACCACAGTGGTCACTCCGTGCGCCGACGACGGCGTCAGCCGCTCCGACCAGATGGACTGGCCGTCGTAATGGGTGTGCAGGTCGACGAAGCCCGGCGTGACCAGCCGGCCGGTCGCGTCGATCTCTCGCGTCGCCCCGGCACCGTTGACGTGGCCGACGGCGGCGATCACCCCGTTCTGCACGGCGACGTCGCCGACGTACGGCTCACCGCCCAGTCCGTCGACGATGGTGCCGTTGCGGATGATCAGGTCGTAGGTCATCTGAATAATCTAGCTCTGGCGGGCGTGATGGCAGTTCATAACAGCGGGACAACTGGCCGTTACTGCTGTGCCGCGCCTCTGAGCCGTTTGGGTGGGTTGGCCCACATCAGTTCGGTGATGTCGGTGACGCCGATCAGCAGTATTTGGTCGGTGCCGCGAAGGAACAACATGTCGGATACCACACTGCGGACCGGGAAGCCCTCGGCGTGAAGCCAGTCGACGACCAAGGTCCCGGCGGCGCGTAATGCGGTGACGCAGTCATGCGGCGCGGTCGCTGAATGTCCGGCCAGCAACGCGGGAAGCCGTCGTCCGATCAGCGTGATCGTGTCGGGGTGGTAGCCGAGCGTGGTGGCGAAAGCAGGGTTGGTGTAGACGATGACGCCGTCGAGTCCGGTCGCGAGCATGGGTACGGGCAATCTGTCCAACAGAACCAGAGCGGGCAGCGCGCGGAGGCATTCGGCCGGGTTGCTCGGCGAAGGTCGGCGGCGTCGCTCGGTGCTGGGCTCGTTCGTGTCCACGAAGTTGCCGTCGGATTGGATATTGGCGGGCGCGGCGGACTCAGCAAAATCAGGTGATGCGGTCATCGTGATCCAGGTATTGCAGACGATCACCGTGAATGTCGGGTGGCGGCGCTGTTCGCCTGGAGTTCTGCGGCGGATAGCAGTGCGGCGGAACTCATCCCAAACCAGCTGTAATTCCAGCGTCCCCGAATTTACCGGATCTGATCCGGTAGCGGAGGTTATACGACCGGATAATGCCCGACTGGCCGCTAATCTACGACCGTGTCGGTCGTAGCTGCCAGGATCAGATCGTGCGCGCCGACGACGATGCAGAGCGAAGCGATGAGGAGGAGTGGCGCCGGTGATCGATCATTTCGGGATCAACTGCACGGACTATGGCCGCTCGCGGCAGTTCTACGACCGGGTGCTGGCGACGCTGGGCTACTCGCGGCAGCTCGATTTCGGCGAGGCCGTCTGCCATGCGTAGGCTCGGCGGTTATGTCTGACCCCGACGCGGCAGCCCGGGAGTTGCTCCGCGATTCGTTCACCCGCCTGATCGAGCATGTCGACGAACTCGCCGACGGGCTGACCGACGCAGAGGCCACGTATCAGCCGACGCCGGAAGCCAACAGCATCGCCTGGCTGATCTGGCACAGCGCGCGAGTGCAGGACATCCAGCTCGCCCCGATCATCGGTGTCGAGCAGGTGTGGACCGCGGGCGGATGGGTGGACCGGTTCGGGCTCGACCTGCCGCGTGACGATTCCGGCTACGGTCACGGACCGGCCGAGGTGGCCAAGGTGAAAGCGCCCGCCGATCTGCTGGCCGGCTACTACCACGCCGTGCACACGCTGACGCTGGAGTTCGTCGCCGGGGTCACCGCCGCGGATCTGGAGCGCATCGTCGACCGCAGGTGGGATCCGCCGGTGACCGCCAGCGCCCGCATCGTCAGCATCATCGACGACTGCGCACAACACCTCGGCCAGGCGGCCTATCTGCGTGGCATCGCGCCTTGACACGGCAAACTTGACACCTGTCGAACCCGTGCGACCCACGTCACACTGACGCGTCTACGATGGCCACTATGACCGCCATCAAGCCTCCCGAGACCGCGCCCAGCGCCACCGATTTCTCTGGCACCGGCACCATCCACAACCCCGCGACCGGCGCCGTCGCGGGACAGCTGCAGTGGACCGACGCCGCCGATGTTCCCGCCATCGCCGCCGGGCTGCGCGCCGCGCAGCGGGAATGGGAGCAGCGCGGAGCGTCGGGACGCGCCAAGGTGATGGCCCGCTTCGCGGTGTGGCTGGGCGAGCACCGCGGCGAGATCGAAGAGTTGCTGATCAAGGAGACCGGCAAATCCGCGGCTGACGCCGCACAGGAAGTGCCGATGCTGATCATGATCATCTCGTACTACATCAGGACGGCGGAGAAGGCGCTGGCGCCCGAAAAGCGGCCGGCCGCACTACCGTTCATGGCGATCAAGAAGATCACCGTGCACTACCGCCCGCGGGCCGTCGTCGGCATCATCGCGCCGTGGAACTACCCGGTGGCCAATGCGCTGATGGACGGCCTCGGCGCGCTGGCCGCGGGCTGCGCGGTGCTGTTGAAGCCGTCCGAGCGCACCCCGCTGACCGCCGAAGTGCTGCGTCGCGGCTGGCAGGAATCCGGCGGACCCGCGGTGTTCGAGCTGGCGCAGGGCGCCCGCGCGGTATCCGAGGCCGTCATCGACAACTCGGATTACATCCAGTTCACCGGCTCGTCTGCCACTGGCAGCAAAGTCATGGAGCGCGCCGCGCGCCGGCTGACGCCGGTCAGCCTGGAACTCGGCGGCAAGGACCCGATGATCGTCCTCGAGGACGCCGACGTCGATCTGGCCGCCCACGCCGCGGTGTGGGGAGCGATGTTCAACGCCGGGCAGACCTGCGTCTCGGTGGAGCGGGTCTACGTGCTCGAGCAGGTGTACGACCAATTCGTCCAGGCCGTCGTCCGCGACGTCGGGAAACTCCAGGTCGGGGCCGGCGAGGGACACGACTTCGGTGCACTGATCGACGAGCAGCAGGTGTCGGTCACCGAACGCCACGTCCGTGAGGCGGTGGCGGCCGGTGCGAAAGCGTTGACCGGCGGCCGGCGCACCGAGACGTCGGGCAGCTTCTACCCGCCCACGGTGCTCGTCGACGTCGACCACTCGATGGCGTGCATGACCGAGGAGACGTTCGGACCCACCCTGCCGATCATGAAGGTGGGTTCGGTCGACGAAGCGATCCGACTGGCCAACGACAGCGAATACGGCCTGAGCGGCTCGGTGTTCTCCCGTGACGTCGATCGCGCCAAAGAGATTGCACTGCAGCTTGATTGCGGCGCGGTCAACATCAATGACGTGATCACCAACCTGATGTGCACGACCGCCCCGATGGGCGGCTGGAAGACCTCGGGTATCGGGGCGCGTTTCGGCGGCGCCGACGGGATGCGTAAGTTCTGTCGCGTCGAGACCGTCGTCGGGCCGCGCACGAATGTCGGTGCGGGCCAGAACTATTACCACAATTCGCTGAAAGCGCTGAAGCGGGTCAACAAGATGATGACCAAGATGGCGTTGTCGCGTCCGCGGCGCGTCGCCAAGTAGTGCGATTCGCGCTGGCGGCACTGCTGTGGTTGTGCACCACGGTTGCGTTGGCGGTCGCAGTGCCGACGGTCTGGACCCAGACCCACGTCGTCGACGCCAACGGTTACACGGCGATGGCGCGCAAAGCGGCCGGCGACAAGGCGCTGCAGGCCGCCGTCGCGGCTGAACTCGCCACCAGGGCAACGATTCTGATCAACCAGCACAACGGCCACGCCGACTCGGCTCAGATCCATGGCGTCGCGGCGGGCTACACCGCCGGCCCCGATTTTCCGGCCCAGTTCGCCGATGCCAACCGGCTGGCGCACGACTGGATGTTCACCGGCGCCCACACCCAGTCCGAGGGCAACGAGTGGGTCGTCGACCTGGGCGGCATGCTCAAGGACTCGGCGTTCGAGAAGCTGTTGGCGAGCTACGACGTGAAGGTGCCCGACACGGTCCGCGTCCCGGTGACGGTGTCGACGCCAAAGGTGTTGCAGCCAGGCGAGTTACGGCCGCTGGCGACCTGGGGTCTGTGGGCGAGCATCGGCGTGGCGGCGCTGACCGGGTTCTTCGCTCTGCTGACACTCGTGGCGGTGCGGAGCCGTGGCCGCGGGCTGGCCGGCCTCGGAATCGCCGCGCTGGCTGTCGGCGCCGCGGGCTGGGCCGCGATTGAACTGGCTCGTTACCCACTCAACGACACGCTGAACAACACCACCGGCGGCATCCGCGGGATCGCCGATGTGATGGTCGGGCAGGCCGAGAGCAGCCTGCACGACTGGCTCGACTTCACCCTGGCGGCAGGCGGCGGGCTGGTGCTGCTCGGTGTCCTAGTGGCTGGCCTCGGCGGCCTGCGGAAGGGCTGATGAAAGGTGTTCGCCCAGTAGGGCGTCCAGCTTCTCGTTGGCCGAGTGCAAGCCTCCGATGATCATGCCGAAGACTTTCTTGCGTACCTTTTCCGGCTGATCGATCAACGGGGCGTACATGTGCCGCATCAGGTCCAGTCGCGCACCGCACAGCCAGTTCATCAGCTCGAGATCCTCGAACCAGGTGATCTGGTTGCGCTGCTCGGCGATCGTGGTGGTCAGCCAGTCGACGTCGGTGTTGGGGTGTGGCACCGGTCGGCACAGCCGGTTCCGCGTCTCGTCGTCGTCGTAAGCGGCCTCGACGTGGGCGATCATCCCGGAGCTGAACACCTGCTGGCAGCCGCGGATGCTCTGCAGCGTGATCCGGTCTCCGTCGAAAACTGTTGCCGCTGGTCGCTTTTCCAGGCCATCGGCGCTGCAGTCGACGTAAAGCGCCGAGCCGTCGACGGTGATCTCGCCGTCGTCCAGCACGACCTTGCCGGGTTCGATGCTCTGCACGCGTCCCATCCGGACGACATCGCCGATCCGCTTCAACTGCTCGAGCTCGGTCTTGGTCACGTTCGCGCAGCGATACATCGTCGGCTGCACCGCCGGATCCAGCCGCAACAGATTGCCGCACTCCTCCAGACGGTCGAACAGGTCGGCCACGTCCGTGGCAGCATCGATCGCGACCAGCCGCTGGCCGAAACCGGCCTGAAACCGTTCCAGGAACTGTGGGCCGGGCTGAATGTTGGCGCGATCCATCAGCCACGAATCGCGCGGCATGATCCAGGTCAGCCGCTCGGGCGGAATACCGTTGCGCAGCAACCACAAACACGCATCGATACCGGTCTTGCCGGCGCCGACGATGACAAAGCGCTCGCGGCCGACCGCGTTGGCGGGCATGCCGTTGGGTGGCACGCAGTCGACGCCGTCGGCCACGGAGTAGGCCGGTGGGCGCATCGACGGCACGGTGGTCTGCAGGTAGGTCGCGTCGACGATCCGGGTGCGGGCGTTGACGCTGTGGTCGCCGCCCGCCAGCGAGCGAAAGCGGCCGTCGCCCAGGTACTCGGCCATCGGGAAGTAGGACACCTGCCCACTGGGCAGCAGGTCCTGGTGCATCACCTTTTCGAAGTAGGCGCAGATCTCGCCGACCGTGGCCAGCTCGTAGAGCCCCTCGTTCCAGCCGAGTTGGTCGATGCTGTCGCTGCCCAATCCGCGGGAGTTGACGCCGTAGTACGCCGACGGCTGATGCAGGCGGACGAACGGATACGCGCTGTTCCAGTGGCCGCCCGGCGAATGCCCGCGATCGACGATCATCACCTGCGCGTCGGTCTCGGCCACCAGCGTGTCGGTGAACGCCATGCCCATCGCGCCGGCGCCGACGACTAAGTAGTCCGTGTCAAACGTCGTCACGCCAGTTCCCCCCTGTTGCGGCCAGGCTAGCCCAACGGCAGTTTGGCGATGATCGACCCGGTCGGCTTCGGGGAACCGTTTCCTGGTTCGACGGTGAAGGCCAGCATGCCGGCCTTCCCGAGATCACCAAGCATGTGCGTGGTCGTCGGTGTGATGGACGCGGGGCCCATCGTGCCCGCGGACGCCGGACCCTTGTCGTCGATCAGCCACATCTGATACACCGTGCCCTGCGACGGCGGCGGGACATTGTTCAGCGTCAGCACACCCGCGTTCATGTTCCGGGAGAAGACCACCGTCGCGGTCCCGCCGGCCAGGTGGCCGGAGACCGTTCGCTTGTCGGGTGCCGCCATGATCTGCTCGGCCACGGTCGGCGTGGGGGATGGCCGCAGCGCGATCCCGGCGCCGAACGCAGCCAGGGCCACGACGATTGCGGCCGCTGCGGCCATAAACAGTGTGCGTAAACGAAGTTGGCCCGGCTTGTGCACCTGCGCGGCGGCCAGCACTGCGGCGCGCAGGCGATCAGGGGGTTCGGCGGCGGTCGCCGCCGACACGATGGCCATTGCCTCGCGCACCGCGCGCACCTCGTCGTCGAAAGCGCCCGCGACGGCTCGAGGGGCCGCGGTGAGTTGCCGGTCGATGGACGACGCGTTCGCCCTCGGAGACGGCGTTCAGCGCGTATGGCGTGGCCAGCTCGAGCAGGTCGAATCCGGTTGGTTCGGTCATGTGCACCCCCAGGCAGCCGCGCAGTCCGCGCAGCGCGTCACGCATGCGCGATTTGATCGTCGACAAGTTGGCCGACAAGCGTTGTGATACTTCGGCGTACGTCAGCCCGTCGTAATACGCCATTTCGATGCATTGCCGCTGCACATCGGTCAGCGAGTCCAGGCACGCCGTCACCCGGCGCCGCTCGTCGGCGGCGATCGCCGCATCGGCGACCAGATCGCCGGGACGCTCGACAGTGGCCGCGCCGTACCGCGACTCCCGCTGGCCGGCGGCCTGCTCCGAGCGCACCCGGTCGACGGCGCGGCGGTGCGCCATCGTCATCAGCCAGGACAGCGCGGAGCCCTTGGCGGAGTCGAAGGCCCCGGCGCTCCGCCATACCTCCAGGTAGACCTCCTGGGTGGTTTCCTCGCTGTAGCCGGCGTCGCGCAGCACGCGGGTGACCAGCCCGTACACCCTGGCCCGGGTGCTGTCGTAGAACGCGGCGAACGCGTCGGCATCCTGCTGCGCCACCTGGCGCAGCAATGCGTCCAGGTCGGCGCTGTCCCTCGGTTCGGTCATCGCCCGGTAGCCTAACGGCTCAGCAACGGCGGTCGTCATGATCGTGCCGATCTGGGTGCGCGCGGGATGAAAAACGATGTCCGCTGCTGGTATTCGCTGAACCCGGGGCGGCCTCGCATGTATTTCTCGGTGAGCCGGGCGCCGGTGGCGTAGACCAGGAAGTAGGTCATCAGCGCGGGCGAGAAGCACCGTGGCCAGTGACAACCATCCGGTGATCGTGATCAGCCACAATCCCCACCAGACGCAGGCGTCGCCGAAATAGTTGGGGTGACGCGTCCACGCCCACAGGCCGCGGTCCATGATGACGCCCTTGTGCGCGGGGTCGGACTTGAAAACGTGCAGTTGATGGTCGCCGATCGGCTTCGAAGAGCACGCCCGTCAGCCACACCAGCGACGCCGGCCAGAGCACGGGCAGCAGCGGCGGCGGGGTGGGACCGCTGACCGCGGACAGCTGCAGCGGCAGCGAGATGAACCAGGTCGCCAACGCCTGCAGCAGCGAAAACCTTGCGCACCACCTGGCCGACGCCGGCGCCGCGCAACAGGTCGGCGTAGCGCGGGTCCTCGCCCTTGCCCGCCGACTTGCCGATCATGTGCCAGCCCAGCCGAGCCCAGACCGCGACCAGGGCCAGCAGCAGGACCCGGCGGAACGGGTCGCCGTGGCCGAGCAATGCCGCGACGGCGGCGACGGCGACGAACCCCAAGCCCCACGTGACGTCGACGACGTTGTAGCGGCCGATGCGGCGGCCGATGGGGAATGTGATGCGTGCACCACCAGCAGCGCCGCGATCGAGCGCCCGAGACGACGGCGAGATCGACGATCACGGCGTGGCCTCCGTTCGCGAAGGTCCACTGATAGACATCGAGGTATCCCGACCGGAAGCCCGCCTCGGAGTATGCCAGATACAGTTGCCACATCCGCGGGAACACCTCGTCGAAGCCCAATGTGCGACAGTGTCTTTCGTCGCTGCATGAACCGCTCCCGCCACAACCGCAGTGTTTCGGCGTAGTGCGGCGCGCAGCGAGAGCATGTCGACGGCGCGCAAACCGGTTTCGCGTTCGGTGATGCCCACGATGGCCTTGGCCGACGGAATCAGGCCGCCGGGGAAGATGTACTTCTGGATCCACGTGTGGGTCTTGCGGGTGGCCAGCATCCGATCGTGCGGCATGGTGATGGCCTGAATCGCCAACCGTCCGCCCGGCAGTCACCAGTCGCTCGAGGGTGCGGAAGTACTCCGGCCAGAAGTGATATCCGATGGCCTCGATCATCTCGACCGATATCACCGCGTCGTAATTTCCGCCGACATCGCGGTAGTCACGCAGCTCGATCTGGACTCGATCGGATGAGCCCGGCGGCCGCAACCCGCTGCCGGGCCAGCCGTTGCTGCCGCTCGGACAGCGTGATCGAGCGGACGTTGGCGCCGCGTGCCGCCGCCCGGATGCACAGCTCGCCCCACCCGGTGCCGATTTCCAGCAGCTCGGCTGCCTGGGCCGACCTCGCGCCGCATCCAACAGGCGGTCGATCTTGCGGCGCTGGGCGTCGGCAAGGTCCGGCCACGAGGCCGGCAGGCTGGTGCGAACAGCGCGCTCGAGTACGTCATGGTCTCGTCGAGGAACTCCCCGAACAGATCGTTGGACAGGTCGTAGTGCTCGGCGATGTTTGCCGGGCCTGTCGCCGGCTGCGCTGCGATGAATGTGGCTGCGAGCGGGTCACGACGGGTCGCAGCCACTGCAGTCCTCGGGGAACCAGGTTGTCCATCTCGGTCGCCAGCGTGGTCAGCGCCTCGGTCAAGCGTGTCGGATTCCCACTCGCCGGCCATGTAGGACTCGCCGAATCCGATCAGCCCGTGACGCCCGATGCGACGAGCCAACCGGTCCGGCTGGTGGATCTTCAGTGTCGGTGACGCGGCGTCGCCCGCGCCGATCACCGTGCCGTCCGGGTAGGCCAGCCGCAACGGGAGGCGGCCCGCGATGCGGCGCAACAGTTGGTTGGCGACCACCGCCGACGCCGCGGAAGCCGGCCCGGTGGGCACCTTGGCAATCGCCGGCCAGCGCTCCGGATCGATTGTCGGGTAAGGAGTTTCGGCCAACGCACCGGTTTGCGGGGCACCACCGGCATCCCGCGCAGCCACAGCGCGATGCCCTGGATGCGGATCCGCAACGCCACCATCAGCGGGGCCAACGGCGCCAGGATCTGCATCCGCGCCACGTGGCCGATGGTCGCCGGCCGGCGGGTGCCGCGCAGCGTCGCGACGAAGGCCGGCTGATCCTGCGCCGTGCAGCGACACCACGACGTCCACCTGGTGGTCGGGCCGCGGCGCCCGGACCTGGTAGTGGCCGGACACCGGGTTGAACGGAGACACGTACAACTTCTTGTCGACCAGGACCGGTGCGCTGGCCGGCGGCAATAGGTAGGCGTGCCGCTGCCCGTAGGTGTTGTGCACCTCGACGATCACCTGGCGCAGGTCCCCGTCGCTGTCGTGGCACCAGAAGATGCTGATCGGGTTGAAGACGTAACCCAGCACCCGCGCCTGCAGTAGGGCGGTGATCCGACCGTCGGGCATCGCCACGCCATGCTCGCTGAGGTAGGCGTCCACTCGGTCCCGAAGTGAATCTGCCGGGCTGGCCGGCCAAGTGGTCGCGGGCGTCGAACCGGGCAAACGGGCGCAGCCACCACGGTAGTTTCGGCAGGTCGTCGAGGTCGACGTACCAGCTGTAACTGCGGTATTCGAAAGAGTGGCGCACCGGGGTATGCCGGTCGTGGGTGACCGTGGTGCGGTAGATCGCGGTCGTCAACGTGCCATCGCCTCCGTCGGTGTCGGGCGCGACGGCCAGTGCGCGCCCAGGTATTGCGCTGCCCGCAGCCCCGATGCCGCGCCGTCCTCGTGAAATCCCCACCCGTGGTACGCGCCTGCGAATGCCACCGGTCCGTGGTTCAAGCGTAGGCAACAACCGTTGTGCGACAACGGATTGCGCGGTGTAGAGCGGGTGGCTGTAGGTCATCTCGGCGATCACTGATCCAGGGTCGACGCGACCACGCCCGCCGAGCGTTACCAGGAATCGGCGGTCGCCGCTGATTCGCATCAGCCTGCTGACGTCGTAGGTGACGAGTACGTGCTCGGCGTCCGCCGTGCTCGACCTGGGGGTGATGAGGTAGTTCCACGACGCGCGGGCGCGATGATGCCGGGGCAGCAGCGACTCATCGGTGTGCAGCTGAGCGTGGTTGTGCGAGTAGGTAATTGCGCCGAGTATCGCCTGCTCATTTCGCGACGGATGGTCGAGAAGCCGCAGCGCCTGGTCGGGGTGCACGGCGACCACGGCGGCGTCGAAATCACGTACCGTGCCGTCCCCGGTCTGCACCCGCACTCCCTGCGGACGCCGGCATAGCGACACCACGGGACTGCCGGCGCGGACTTCGTGCAGCCGTGACGCGATGGCGCGCACGTACTGCGCTGAGCCGCCGACGACAGTGCGCCAGGTAGGTGAGCCGAAGACCGACAACATGCCGTGGTGGTCGAGAAAGACGAACAGGTAGCGCGCCGGGTAGCGCAGCGCGTCGTCACTGGCGCACGACCACACCGCGGCCACCAAGGGCGTGATGAAGTGCTCGACGAAAAATCGCGAAAACCGGTGTCGGCGTAGGAAAAGCCGCAGTGTCTCCAGGTTCTCGTCGTCGCCTTCGCGCAGGAGCCGTCTGCGCCGCACGATGGAAGCGCAGAATCTCGCCGAGCATCAACAGGTATCGGGGGCGGACGGACTGCCAGGACGCGAAGAGTCCGCGGATACCAAGGGCTCCGGCGTATTCCAGGCCGCTGTCCTCAGCGCGCACCGACATCGACATGTCTGAGTCTTGGGTGCGCACGCCCAACTCGTCGAACAATCGGCACAGGGTCGGATAGGTGCGGTCGTTGTGCACCAGAAACGCTGAATCGATACCGATGGCGATGCCGTCGCCGCGGTCAACCTGGTGAGTGTGCGCGTGCCCGCCCAGCCGGGTGTCGGCCTCGTACAGCGTGACGCGGTCGCTGCCGGACAACGCGTAGGCGGCGGTCAGGCCGGCAACGCCGCTGCCGATCACCGCAATCGATCGTCCCGAATGTCTCGAGCACGTCTATTATTCGGAGCAAATGGCCCAGCGGACGACAGTGATCGGCGTCGCACAGCCATCCGGGACACAGGTGGCTCCGAATGCCAGCTGTTCGACCCTTGACGCGGCAGTCCCGATGCCGCTGACAACTTTGACAAAGGAGCCAAAGCGGAATGAAGGACCTTCAGAGCAAGACGCTTGCGGTGGGGCTTGCCGCAGTCGCAATGGTGGGCTTTTCGGCGTGTTCGAGCAACAAATCGGACTCCGGTCAGGCGACCAGCGCGCAATACCGAGCACCAGTTCGGCGGCCCCGGCAATGACCGGCGCGCCCGCGGCCCCGGCCAGCGACCTGATCGGCTCGGGGTGTGCGGATTACGCAGCGCTGCACCCGAGCGGCCCGGCGTCAGTGGCCGGAATGGCACAGGACCCGGTTGCGACGGCGGCGTCGAACAACCCGATGCTGTCGACCCTGACGGCGGCGCTCTCCGGGCAAGTTGAACCCGCAAGTCAACCTGGTCGACACGCTGAACAACGGCCAGTACACGGTGTTCGCGCCGACCAACGCCGCATTCGACAAGCTGCCGGCGGCCACGCTCGACGAGCTGAAGACCAACGCGGACAAGTTGAAGAGCATCCTGACCTACCACGTTGTCCAGGATCAGGCGAGCCCGAGCAAGGTCGACGGCATGCACAAGACACTGCAGGGCGCCGAGGTGAACGTGGTCGGCCATGGGCAACGACCTCAAAGTCAACGATGCGGGTTTGGTGTGCGGAGGGGTGCACACCGCCAACGCGACGGTGTACATGATCGACACTGTGCTGGTGCCCCCCAGCCAGTAGTCGTCGCAGATCGTCGCGAGATAAGGCAGTCCGGTTCGCCGGGCTGCCTTATCGCCTTTGTGGGGCGCAAAACAAGCGATCCAAGAGGCTTGTGGTAGCGAATATTGATTATGTTGTCTCTTGCGTTGATTGGTTTGGTCGGCGGCCTCATCACGGGTATTTCGCCGTGCATCCTGCCGGTGTTGCCGGTGATCTTCTTCTCCGGCACGCCCGGGGCACGAAGAGCGACGACGATGGTGCCGTAGCAGTCGCGACGAAACGTGAAGTCTGGCGGCCGTATCGGGTGATCGCCGGGCTGGTGCTGAGCTTCAGCCTGGTCACGCTGGTCGGCTCGGCGTTGCTGTCGCTACTGCACCTGCCCCAGGACGTGATCCGCTGGGTGGCGTTGGCGGCCCTGGTCGCAATCGGTCTCGGCCTGATTTTCCCGCGCTTCGAGCAACTGCTGGAGCGGCCGTTCGCCCGCATCCCGCAGAAGCAATTCGCCACCCGGGCAAGCGGATTTGGTCTTGGGCTCGCGCTGGGGGTGCTGTACGTGCCCTGCGCGGGTCCCGTCCTGGCCGCGATCGTGGTGGCCGGGGCCACCTCGAACATCGGCCTGCCCGTCGTCGTTCTGACGGTGGCCTTTGCCGTAGGCGCCGCGGTACCATTGTTGTTCTTCGCCCTCGCCGGCCAGCGAGTGGCTCAGCGAGTCAATGCTTTTCGTCAGCGTCAGCGCCAGATTCGGCTTGTGGCAGGGATCGTCACCCTGCTACTGGCGGTGGCGCTGGTGTTCAATCTGCCCGCGGTGTTGCAGCGGGCCATTCCCGACTACACCAGTTCATTGCAGAAGCAAGTTCGGCGGTGACCAGAAAGTCCAGGAGGCGCTCAATCTCGGCGGCATCGTCAACGATCAGAACAAAGGGCTGTCGAATTGCCATAACGGCGCGCAGCAATTGGAGAATTGTGGCCCCGCACCAGATCTCAAGGGCATCAGCGGATGGCTGAACACCCCCGGTGACAAACCGATCGATCTGCACGCCTTGCACGGCAAGGTGGTGCTGATCGACTTCTGGGCGTACTCCTGCATCAACTGCCAGCGGGCGATCCCACACGTCGAAGGCTGGTACAAGGCCTATCACGACAGCGGTTTCGAGGTCATCGGCGTACACACCCCGGAGTACGCGTTCGAAAAAGTCACCGACAACGTGCGAAAGGGCGCCGCCGACCTCGGCATCACTTACCCAGTGGCGCAGGACAACGACTTCTCGACATGGACGAACTACCGAAACAGATACTGGCCGGCCGAATATCTGATCGACGCCAATGGCGTTGTGCGGCATATCAAATTCGGTGAAGGCGACTACAACGGCACCGAAAAGTTGATTCGCGAGCTGATCAGCAACGCGCACAACGGAGTTGCGCTGCCGCCGGCGGTAGACGCGCCCGACACCACCCCGCAACCTCGGGCTGACGCCCGAGACCTACTTCGGGGTGGGCAAGATGACCAACTACGCCGGAACCGGCGTGTACGACCAAGGTCAGGCGACGTTCGCGTATCCGCCGGCGCTACCCAACGATTCCTTCGCTTTGCAAGGGCCGTGGGCGCTGGACTACCAAGGCGCGACGGCTGACGGCGATTCCTCGAGCATCAAGCTGAATTATCACGCCAGGAACGTCTACATCGTCGTCGGCGGAACCGGCACTCTCACCGTTGCGCAGAACGGAACGACGACAACGGTACCGGTCAGCGGGCCGCCGACCTCGCATCAGATCGTCGGGGTCAAGGACGTCGTCCGTGGATCCGTCGATGTGCGCGCCAGCAAAGGGCTGCAGGTGTTTTCCTTCACCTACGGCTGACACCAATCCGTGACCTGCCGGGCTCCGAATCACAGATCATGAACATGTACAGCAAGCTCATCCCAGCGACCGGTATGGCGGCGACCAGTCGTCGGTCTCGTCGTAGCCAACTCTGCGCCCGCAGCGGCGGCACCCAACCTGATCGGCGCGGGTTGCGCGGACTACGCGGCGATGCACTCCGATGGACCCGCATCGGTGGCCGGCATGTCGACGGTCCCCGTCGCGGTGGCCGCATCGAACAACCCCGAGCTCACCACCCTGACCTCGGCGCTGTCGGGCCAGCTCAACCCGAACGTCAACCTGGTCGACACCCTTAACGGTGGCCAGTTCACCGTGTTCGCGCCGACCGATGCGGCCTTCAACAAGTTGCCGGCCGACACCATCAACCAGCTCAAGACCAACTCGGATCTGCTGAAGAGCATCCTGACCTACCATGTCGTTCCCGGCCAGTTGAGCCCCAACCAGGTTGGCGGATCGCACAATTCGGTGCAGGGCGGGCCGGTGAACGTGACTGGTATGGGCAACGGCCTCAAGGTCAACAACGCCGGCTTGGTCTGTGGCGGCGTGCCCACCGCCAACGCGCAGGTGTACATGATCGACACAGTGCTGATGCCACCCGGACAGTGAGAGTCGGCAACACACTGACCGGTAGGGCCAACGCGGTTGGTCCCGCGCTGGCGGCGGCCATCGAGCCGCTGATCGGCGGGAAGCTACCCATCCGACTCATCGCCTGGGACGGCAGCGTCGCAGGCGATGAGTCCGCGCCGGTGGTGCGGCTGCGAAACCCCAAGGCGCTTCGCCGGATGGTTTGGCGTCCAAGCGAACTCGGTGCCGCGCAGGCCTACGTATGCGGCGACATCGACGTCGATGGCGACCTGGGGGCCGCGCTGAGCCACGTGTGGTCGCAGATCGGTGAACGCCGACTGGGGCCAGTGAAGCCGTCGCCGGTAGCGCTGGGACGTCTGTTCGTTGCCGCGACGCGACTGGGCGCCTTCGGCCTCCCGCCGCGGCCGCCCGCGACCCAGGCCCGGATGCGCGGCCGATTGCACAGTCTGTCCCGCGACAGGGCGGCGATCAGCCATCACTACGACACGTCGAATGATTTCTACCGGCTGATTCTCGACCATTCGATGGCCTACTCGTGCGCGTATTGGGATCCGTCGCTACGCAGTTCCACACTGGCGCAAGCCCAATCCGACAAGCTGGACCGGATCTGCCAGAAGATCGGCCTGCACCAGCGGCCCGGCATGCGGCTACTCGACGTCGGATGTGGTTGGGGCTCTTTGAGTTTGCATGCCGCCGTGCACTACGGCGCTCAGGTCGTGGGCCTCACCCTCTCGCGAGAGCAGAAGTCCTACATCGACGCGGCGCGCAACGAGCGGGGACTCAACGATCGGGTCGAGATCCGTGTCGAAGACTATCGGGCGCTGGCCGATGGGCCGTTCGACGCAGTCGCGTCGATCGAAATGGGTGAGCATGTGGGCGAGAGCAATTACCCGACGTACGCGAGCGTCTTGCACAAGAGCGTGCGGCCCGGCGGGCGCGTGCTGGTTCAGCAGATGTCACGATGCGGCCATCACCCTGGCGGTGGACCGTTCATCGAATCGTTCATCGCGCCCGACATGCACATGCGCCCGATCGGTGACACCGTCGCTCTGCTGGAGGGTTCCGGACTGACGATGATCTCGGTCGAGGCAATGCGGGAACACTATGTGCGCACAGCCGATGCATGGATCGCGAATCTCGAAAAGCGCTGGGACGCTGCGGTGGAGCTGGTTGGCGAGGAAGCCGCCCGAGTATGGCGCCTTTACCTGGCGGGTGGACGGCTCGCTTTCGATCAGGGTCGGATGGGTGTCGATCAGATCCTGCTCGCCCGCTGAGGTTGGAGGGCCGACGAACTGACCACCGAAGATGAAGTAGCGACCGAAGTCGCCTCGGCCAGCCCCGCTCGGCGCTGGTCAATGTTAGGCGTCTCGCAGGCAGCGACGCTGTGCGCCAACGTCTTTATCAACGGCGCCGCGTTCCTGATTCCCGCGCTGGTCGGAAAGCACCACACCAGTTTGGTCGAGGCGGCGCTGCTGGCGTCGATGCCGAACGTCGGCATGATGTTGACGCTGATTCCCTGGGGGTACCTGCTGGACCGGGTGGGGGAGCGGATAGTGCTCACCCTGGGCTTGGCGATGACCGCCGCGGCGGGCTTCGCCGCGGCGTCCGCGGACTCGATGCGGGCGGTCGGGATATTTCTCATCCTCGGTGGCATGGCGGCCGCCAGTTGCCTGGCCGCCAGCGGCCGTCTGGTGACGGGCTGGTTCGACGAGGGGCAACGAGCACAGGTGATGGGCATCCGGCAGACCGCGCAGCCGCTGGGCATTGCGGTTGCGGCCCTGGTCATTCCGGAACTCGCCAAACGGAACCTGTCGCTGGCACTGCTCTTTCCGGCGGTGCTGTGCGCGGCGGCGGCGGTGGCGTGTGCGCTCGGCGTCCACGATCCACCGCGCCCTGACCGAACCGAAGTCGATTTTCAGGAACTGCGCGATCTGTACCGCAGGCCGGTGCTGTGGCGCATCCACGTGGCGTCGGCGCTGCTGATGGTGCCCCAACCCGTGGTGCTGACGTTCATGCTGGTCTGGTTCGTCGGCAGGCACGGCTTATCGATGGTGTGGGCCGGTGTGCTGGTGGGTCTTTCGCAGATACTCGGCGCGCTGGGCCGTATCGCGGTGGGGCGGTGGTCCGACCGCATCGGCTCACGGATGCGCCCGTTGCGGATCATCTGTGTGGTGACCGCCGTCGTCATGATGGTTCTCGCGTTCACCGACCAGGTGGGTTGGGGATTCGCCGCCGTGCTGATGATGGTCGTCGCCTCGGCGATGGCCGGCGACAACGGGCTGCCGTTCACCACGATTCCCGAGCTTGCCGGACCGTTCTGGAGCGGCTGGGCGCTGGCCACCCAGAACATCTTCGAGCGACTGGTGGTCGCGGCCGCGCCGCCACTGGTTGCCGTGCTGATCGTGGCGTCCGGATATCCGCTCGCCTTTACGATATGCGCGATCTTCCCGCTGCTGGCATTGCCGTTGGTGCCGTTACGGACTCGCGGCGCTCGGCTGTAGCCCGGTCACGGCGTGATGATGTGCGACGGGTCGGGCCGCAACTCCGGCGGGGCCTGGCTGTAGTCACCGAACGGCCCGTCGCGGCGTACGACGGCGGCGCGCACACCCTCGTTGTTGGCGGTCTCGATGAAGCCGAGCGCCTCGGGGGTGTTGCGCATCAGGCCGTCGAGGATGCCACCGAGCGTCTGGGTCGAGGACAACCCCATGTTCTCGTAGGCCTGATTGACGATCAGCTTCTGAGCTTGTAGCTGCGACAACGGGATTCGCGACAGCTCGGCGGCGATTTCGGCCACCCTGGCCTCCAGCTGCTCGAATGGGACTGCTTCGTTGATCAACTCGACCTCGGCGGCCTGCACGCCGCTCAGTGGCCGGCCGGTCAGCGAGTGCCACTTGACCTTGGCCAGGCTCAGCCGATACAGCCACATCCCGGTCAGGTACGCGCCCCACATCCGGCTGTACGGCGTGCCGATCACGGCGTCCTCGCTGGCGATGACAAGGTCGGCGCACAGCGCGTAGTCGCTGCCACCGCCCACGCACCAGCCGTGCACCTGCGCGATCACGGGTTTGGAGGCCCGCCAGATTGCCATGAACTTCTGATGCGGTCCGGTTTCGCGGCTGGTGACCATCGCGAAATCCTTGCCCGCATCCCAGCGCCCCCCGGTGTTCATCGCCTCGCCCCACTGCTCGAAACCGTCACCGAAGTCGTAACCGGCGCAAAAGGCCCGTCCGGCTCCCCGCAGGACGATCACCTTCACCGCCGGATCACGCTCGGCCAGGCCGACGGCCGCCTCGATCTCGTCGGGCATCGGCGGCACGATGGTGTTGAGCTGGTCAGGGCGGTTCAGTGTGATGGTCGCGACGGACCCGGCCGTGGTGTACAGCAGCGTCTCGAAATCGGCTGTCGGCATTGTCAACTCGGCACCGGAGGAAGCATTTGAAACCCGGTCAGCACAGTCCCGGTATCACGGGCGTACACGGCGTTGTCGGGATCGGTGGATTGAACCGTGACCGTCGCTACGTAGGTATTGCCGTTGAACGCGCCGGCCACCATGAGCGTCTTGATCTTGCGGGAGGGAATTCGGCCCATGCTGGGTGCGTCGTAGTCGACCAGCTCTGCGTCGTCCCCACAGCGGGTTGTCTCGGAGATCTGCAGATTGGTGGCGCCGAGGCGGTCAACCAACGCGCTCCGTTCCTGGTCGAAGATCGTCTTGCTGTCGGCGTCGCCGCCGGGTACGGATTCGAGCGTCACCACGGCGGTGGGCGTGAAGTCTTTGTTCACCAGGTCCTGATCGCGCATCGTGAAGCGGATGACCTCCGAATCGAGCATCGAGGCGCGTTCCCAGCCGGGCGGCTGCGGGATCTTCAGCTGGGGCTCGCCCGCGGAGCGCGGGTCGATGGGCGTCAAGGGAGCTGAAACCTGTTCGCAGTCAGTGGCTTTGCGCGGTGGCACGTTCGGATCCCGGGCCGCGTTACCGGTGACGACCCTCGAGCAACCGGGCACCGCCAGCACCGCCACGGCGGCGACCGTCGCACACAGCTTGTACGGCACGCGCATTGCACCACACCACACCCTCATTAGTTTTGCTGTCAAGTACCCAACATTTGCCACAGGAAGGCAAAGGCCAGCGCTGTCTTGAACGCACTCTGGGCATTGTCGGCCGCACCGGCGTGGCCGCCCTCGATGTTCTCGTAGTACCAAACCCGGTGGCCGGTGGCCTCCAGCGCCGCGGTCATCTTGCGGGCATGCCCGGGGTGCACCCGGTCGTCGCGGGTGGACGTGGTGATCAGCACGGGCGGGTAGTCGGCGTCGGCCGAAACATTCTGATACGGCGAGTATTCGGAGATGAATTCCCAGTCGGCCGGGTCGTCGGGGTTGCCGTACTCGGCGACCCAGGACGCGCCCGCCAGCAGCAGGTGGTAGCGGCGCATATCCAGCAGCGGCACCTGGCACACCAGCGCACCGAAAAGCTCCGGGTACTTGGTCAGCATGATGCCCATCAACAGGCCACCGTTGCTGCCGCCCTGCGCGCCGAGTTGCGCCACGGTGGTGATACCGCGATCGACCAAATCCGTTGCCACTGCTGCGAAGTCCTCGGCGACCAGGTGACGGCCCTCGCGCATCGCCTGGGTGTGCCAGCTCGGTCCGTACTCGCCGCCGCCCCGGATGTTGGCCAGCACGTAGGTGCCGCCCCGCGCGAGCCAGAGCCGGCCCATCACCGGGCTGTAGCCGGGGGTGTAGGAGTTTTCGAATCCACCGTAGCCGTACAGCAGAGCCGGCCCCGGCCCTTCGGCGTCACCGGGCCGGACGACGAAATACGGAATCGCGGTGCCGTCTTTTGAGGTGGCGAAATATTGTGCGATGGACAGATTTTCGGCGTCGAAGAAGCCGGGAGCGGCTTTGACTTGCTCGAGCGGACCGCTGCCCGTACCGCGCAGCAGATGCGACGGACTGTCGAAGCCACTGGAGTCCAGGAAGAATTCGTCGCCGGTGTCGTCGGCGGCCACGATCACGCTCTCGGTCGCCGGGGGGATGCCCGCCAGCGGAGCACGTTCCCAACTGCCCGGGGTGACGATCTCGACCCGGCTGGCGACGTCGGCCAGTGTGACCAGTAGCAATCGGTCGCGGGTCCAGGCGTACTGGTGCAGGCAGGTGTGCGCGTCGGGTTCGAAGACCACGGTCAATTCGCGCCCACCGTTGAGGAATTCGTCGTAGTTGGCCGCCAAGAGTGAGCCGGCGCGATAGGTGGTTGTGCCGAACTCCCAGTCGGTGCGCGGTTCGATCAACAGCCATTCGCGGTGGATCGAGACGCTGCTCGCGTCGGAGGGAACGTCGATGCGGATCAGTTCCGGGCCGCGCAGCTGGTAGCGCTCGCTGTTCCAGAAGTCGGTGGACCGGGCGACGAAAGTGCGCTCGAAACCCGGTGTCCGATCAGTGGATCCGCCGACGCTGACGTCGGTGCTCGAGCCCTCGAAGACCAGTTCCGCCTCGCCGATCGGCGTGCCGCGACGCCAACGCTTGACGATGCGCGGGTAACCGGATTCGGTGAGCGAGTCGGGGCCGAAGTCGGTGCCCACCAGAACGGTGTCGCGGTCGTCCCAGCCGATCTGCGTCTTGGCTTCGGGAAGCTCAAACCCGCCATCGACGAATTCGCGTGTCTGCATGTCGAATTCGCGCACAATTACCGCGTCGGCACCGCCGCGGGACAGGTTGACCAGGGCGCGGTCGAATTCGGGTTCGATGACGATGGCGCCCGACCAGACCCAGTTCTCGTCGTCGTCGCGGGCCAGCTGGTCGACGTCGATCAGCACGTCCCAGTCGCCTGCATCGCTGCGGTAGCTGTCCAGGGTGGTCCGACGCCACAACCCGCGCGGGTTGGCGGCGTCGCGCCAGAAGTTGTAGAGGTAGTCGCCGCGGCGGCGCACATAGGGGATGCGGGCGTCGGTGTCGAGCACCTCGAGTGTCTCGGTGCGCATTCGCTCGAACTCATCGCCGGCGAACTGGGCGACCGTCGGATCGTTGCGGTTGCGCACCCAGTTGAGCTGCTCGTCTCCGAGGACGTCCTCCAGCCACAGGTAGGGGTCGTCCGACTCGTTCGTGATATCTGCGGCTCGGGCCATGAAGCCATTGTTACCGCGGCGGTAGTGTGAGCTGTGTAACACCGTCGAACGAGGAGGACCAGCGACTATGACCGTCTTCGCACGACCGGGCTCCGCAGGGGCACTGATGTCCTTTGAATCGCGGTATGACAACTTCATCGGCGGCGAGTGGGTGGCGCCGGCCGCCGGCCGCTACTTCGAAAACCTGACGCCGGTCACCGGCCAGCCGTTCTGCGAGGTGGCGCGCTCGGACGCGGCCGATGTCGACAAGGCGCTCGACGCCGCCCACGGCGCGGCCAAGGCCTGGGGCCAGACCGCCCCCGCCGAGCGGGCCGCGATCCTGAACAAGATCGCCGACCGGATCGAAGCGAATCGGGACTCGCTGGCGCTTGCCGAAGTCTGGGACAACGGCAAACCGATCCGCGAGACGCTGGCCGCCGACATCCCGTTGGCCGTTGACCATTTCCGGTATTTCGCAAGCGCCATCCGGGCCCAGGAAGGCTCGCTGTCGCAGATCGACGACGACACCGTGGCCTATCACTTCCACGAGCCGCTGGGCGTGGTCGGGCAGATCATCCCGTGGAATTTCCCGATCCTGATGGCTACCTGGAAGCTGGCGCCCGCGCTGGCGGCCGGCAACGCCGCGGTGCTCAAACCGGCCGAGCAGACACCGGCGTCGGTGCTGTACCTGATGTCGCTGATCGGCGATCTGCTGCCGCCCGGCGTGGTCAATGTCGTCAACGGGTTTGGCGCCGAGGCCGGCAAGCCGCTGGCGTCGAGCAACCGGATCGCCAAGGTCTCCTTCACCGGCGAGACCACTACCGGGCGACTGATCATGCAGTACGCCAGCCAGAACCTGATCCCGGTCACCCTCGAACTGGGCGGCAAGAGCCCCAACATCTTCTTCAGCGATGTGATGGCCGCCAACGACGACTTCCAGGACAAGGCGCTGGAAGGATTCACCATGTTCGCCCTGAACCAGGGTGAAGTGTGCACCTGCCCGTCGCGCAGCCTGGTGCAGGCCGACATCTACGACGAATTCCTGGAACTGGCGGCCATCCGCACCAAGGCGGTCCGTCAGGGCGATCCGCTGGACACCGAGACGATGGTCGGCTCGCAGGCCTCCAATGACCAACTCGAGAAGGTGTTGTCCTACATCGAGATCGGCAAAGACGAAGGCGCGAAGGTCCTCTGCGGTGGGGAACGCGCCGAGTTGGGCGGCGATCTCTCCGGTGGGTATTACGTGCAGCCCACCATCTTCGCGGGCGGCAACAAAATGCGGATCTTCCAAGAAGAGATCTTCGGGCCGGTGGTCTCGGTCGCGTCGTTCTCCGACTACGACGACGCCATCTCGATCGCCAATGACACTCTCTACGGGCTCGGCGCCGGGGTGTGGAGCCGTGATGGGAACACCGCCTACCGGGCCGGTCGCGACATCCAGGCCGGCCGGGTGTGGGTCAACTGCTACCACGTCTATCCGGCGCACGCCGCGTTCGGCGGCTACAAGCAGTCCGGGTTCGGCCGGGAAAACCATCAGATGATGCTCGACCACTACCAGCAGACCAAGAACCTGCTGGTGTCGTATTCGCAGAAGGCGCAAGGGTTCTTCTGATGACGCCGCGCGTGGTGGTCACCGCCGACGCGGCTGCGCTGCTCGATCAGTTGCGAGAACAGCACGGCCCGTTGATGTTTCATCAGTCTGGCGGCTGCTGCGACGGGTCGTCACCGATGTGCTACCCCGACGGCGACTTCATTGTCGGCGACCGGGACGTGTTGCTCGGTGTGCTCGACGTCGGAGCCGACGGGGTGCCGGTATGGATCTCGGGGCCGCAGTTCGAGGCGTGGAAACACACCCAGCTCGTCATCGACGTGGTGCCCGGCCGGGGCGGCGGATTCAGTCTGGAAGCGCCCGAGGGTAAGCGATTTTTGTCCCGCGGACGCGCCTTCACCGAGCGCGAAAACACCGACCTGGCTGCGACTTCGGTGATCACCGGAGCCGACTACGAACGCGGTGAGCGGCTGCCGCAACGCGCGCCGGTGGTCGCGGCCGCCGCCGACGCGTGCCCAGTCCCGGCAGGGCGCGCCGCGTTGGTAAAGCCGTAGTAGGCAGCCCCGGCAGTATCTTTGAATCGTGATACCGCTGCCGCGGCCCTGGCTTTTGACCAGCGCGATGCTGCTCGGCGTCGCGGCCGGGCTGTTGGGCGCCACCGCCGCGCTGACCGTGGAGCACGCCCGTATGCGTCCCGACATCGCTATTGCGTTGGTGGTCGGATTTCCCAGCGCCGTCGGGCTGCTGGTGGTCCTGATGGCCCGCCGCGGATGGCTGACCGCGCTGGGCGCGTTCATCCTGGCGTTCGCACCGGGATGGTTCGGCGTCCTCGCCCTGGTCGAGGTCGTGACCCGTGGCTGACCCCGAACGGGTGGAGACCGAGTCAATGCCGCTGACCGAGCCGTACAAGCCCACGTTCGACACCGGTATGCAGCCCAGGGCCGAACCCGCGTTCATCGAACCCGAGGCCGCACCGCCGCGTCGCCGGTGGTTGCGTCGAAAGTCGACCGAGCGCGCCGATGAGCCGGCAAGCGGCGTCATCCCGACGGCCTACGCCGACACCGAAGCGCCGCCGTCCGAGGCCCTTCCGGCGGTCACCGACTCGGGCCCGAACCTGTATCTGAAGTGGTGGAAGTTCATCCTGATGCTGCTCGCGGTCTGGGTTCCAGCGGCGGCGGCCGGGGCGGGGCTGTTTTATTGGTGGAGCCACGACGCCTCCAAACACAAGACCACGGTGGTCTTCGTCGTACTGGCCTACGTGGTGGTGACGACGGTCGCCGGGCTGATCCTGGCCATGGTGTCCGACCGGCCGCTGGTGTCGGCGCTGTCGATCGCGCTGCTCTCGGCGGTGTTCGCCGCCGTTGTCGGTGCGGCCCCGGTCTACGGCAAGTTCTACTGCGAGCACACCCAGCGCCACTGCGCGGCCGGCGTCCTGCCGTACTGAGCAACCGCACTGTCGCTGTGCAAGGCTGGCGGGGTGCGCGACGCCCCGGTATCGACGACGCCGGCCGGTGAGCTCGCGCGACGAGCCGGCCTCCAGCCCGGGGCGGCCTCGGCGCACCTGCGACAACTGACCGACGCCGGCTTGATTCGCGTTCGGGTCCAGGGCCGGCACCGCTACCACGAAATCGTCAACCCCGAGGTGGCCACGATCTTGGAAGCCATTGCGCAGATCGCTCCGCCGGCGCCGGTGCGCTCACTGGATCAAGAGCGTGCCGCGGCCGGGCTGTCCGAGGCCCGTACCTGTTACGCCCACCTGACCGACCGCCGGGTGCATCTGGCGGGGGCACCTCCAGCCGCCACCACCAGCGAGTTCCTCGAGCGCGGCTGGCTTACTCCCGCTCCGGGTCGCGGGCTGGGCGTCGCCGACCACTTCGACGACACCATCGAGGAATGGCTGGCCACCTGATGCCCGGCGCGAGGCCATTAGGGTAGGTGCCGTGACCCACTATGACGTTGTCGTCCTCGGAGCCGGACCCGGCGGATACGTAGCGGCCATCCGCGCCGCGCAGCTGGGGCTGAATACCGCGATCGTCGAGCCGAAGTACTGGGGTGGAGTCTGCCTCAACGTCGGCTGCATCCCGTCGAAGGCGTTGCTGCGCAATGCCGAGCTCGCGCACATTTTCACCAAGGAAGCCAAGACCTTTGGCATCAACGGCGAGGTGACGTTCGACTACGGCGCCGCCTTCGACCGCAGCCGCAAGGTCGCCGACGGCCGGGTGGCCGGGGTGCACTTCTTGATGAAGAAGAACAAGATCACCGAGATCCACGGCTACGGCCGGTTCACCGATCCCCACACGCTGGCCGTCGAAACGTCGGAGGGGGGCGCTGAAAATCCAGTGTCACTCACCTTCGACAACGTCGTCATCGCCACCGGCAGCAGCACCCGGCTCGTCCCCGGGACGTCGTTGTCCAAGAACGTGGTCACTTACGAGGAACTGATCCTGTCCCGCGAGCTGCCCGAGTCGATCATCATCGCCGGCGCCGGGGCCATCGGCATCGAGTTCGCCTACGTGCTCAAGAACTACGGCGTTGATGTGACCATCGTCGAGTTCCTGCCGCGCGCACTGCCCAACGAAGACGTCGACGTCTCCAAAGAAATTGAGAAGCAGTACAAGAAACTCGGGGTCAAGATCCTCACCGGCACAAAGGTCGAGTCGATCGACGACGACGGCTCTTCTGTCACGGTGACCGTCAGCAAGGACGGCAAGACCGAGGAACTCAAGGCCGCAAAAGTGCTGCAGGCCATCGGTTTTGCGCCCAATGTCGACGGATTCGGTCTCGACAAGGTCGGTGTCGCGCTGACCGACCGCAAGGCCATCGGGGTCACCGACTACCTGCGCACCAACGTCGACCACGTGTACGCGATCGGCGACGTCACCGGCCTGCTCCAGCTGGCCCACGTGGCCGAGGCACAGGGTGTGGTGGCAGCCGAAACCATCGCCGGGGCAGAGACTTTGGCCCTCGGTGATATCCGCATGTTGCCGCGCGCGACCTTCTGTCAGCCGAACGTGGCGAGCTTCGGGCTCACCGAGCAGCAGGCCCGCGACGAGGGTTACGACGTGGTGGTGGCCAAGTTCCCCTTCACCGCCAACGGCAAAGCGCACGGCGTCGGCGACCCGAGTGGTTTCGTGAAGCTGGTCGCCGACGCCAAACACCTCGAGCTGCTGGGCGGACACCTGGTCGGCCACGACGTCGCGGAGTTGCTGCCCGAGTTGACGCTGGCCCAGAAGTGGGATCTGACTGCAAATGAGTTGGCGCGCAACGTCCATACGCACCCGACCATGTCCGAGGCGTTGCAGGAGTGCTTCCACGGCCTGACCGGGCACATGATCAACTTCTGACGCCGACGGCATGGAGGCGAAGTGGTGAGGATGAAAGCGGTGCGAGCCGAATCGGTGTGGGCCGCGCTCGGCGGTGTTCTCGCCGGCTATGTGCTGTGGCTGATCGCGATCTCGATCGGTGACTCTTTCACAACGGCGGGCAAGTGGGGTCCGATCGTCCTGGCGGTCTCGGTGACCTTGGCGCTGGGGGCGACGCTGTGGGGACGACGAAAGCGGGCCGGCGGAAAGGCCACCCTGGCGGCGTTCGCGCTCGCCGTGCCGGTTCTTCCGGTGCTGCTGTCGTTGCTGGTGGTGGCTGACAGCTACTTGTGACTACCCGGGTTGTCCAGGGGAATCTCCAGCGCTGACATCGTTGCCGCCAGGCAATCGTATTGCCCTGCCAGCAAGCAGAATTCGATGAGCTGACGCCGATCGAGGTGCTGGGACAGCTGTTGCCAGACTTCGGCGCTGATCGAGCGGCTCCCGATGAACTCGTCGGTGGCACGAAGCAGCGTCTGCTGGCGGTCGGTGAGCCCGTCACCGGTCACGTTCGGCCAGGCGAAGATCAGCTTCTGCGTTTGGTCGTCGAGCCCGCGACGGCGCCCCATCCAGCGATGATGCTGCAACTCGTACTCGGAGTCGCGCAGGTGGGCGACCCGCAGGATCACCAGTTCGGTGTCGATCCGCGGCAATCGGCCCCGCAGCAGCAGAGCCGAATACGGCATCATCGACAGGAACAGCCGCTTGTGCTGGCCGAGGGTGGCGAACAGGTGCATCCGGGGTGCGTGCACGGTGCGGGCCGCCGACTTCGCCAGAATCCAATTGATCGGGCCTAGTTCGCGAAAGCCGCCGGCCGGCACCCGGCCGAGGTCCTGGCCGGTCATGCGTGCTTCACCAGATAAGGCGAGACGGTGCTGCGATGCTCGTCGAGGTCGAGGGCGCGACCCAGCGCAGGGAAGGCCCGCTGCGGACAGGTGTCGCGTTCGCAGACCCGGCAGCCCGCGCCGATCGGTGTGGCGATGTCGCCGGACAAGTCGAGTCCTTCCGAGTAGACGAGCCGGTGGGCGTGCCGGAGTTCGCAACCCAGCCCGATCGCGAAGGTTTTACCGGGCTGACCATAGCGCGATGCGCGGCGCTCGATGGTGCGGGCCACCCACATGTAGCTGCGTCCGTCCGGCATCTGGGCGATCTGCACTCCGATCTTGCCCGGGTTGGCGAACGTCTCGTAGACGTTCCACAGCGGGCAGGTGCCGCCCGCCGACGAGAAGTGAAAGCCGGTGGCGGACTGGCGTTTCGACATGTTTCCGGCCCGGTCTACGCGGACGAACGACAGCGGGACGCCGCGCATCGAGGGCCGTTGCAGGGTGGACAGCCGGTGGGCGATGGTCTCGTAACTCACCGCGTAGAACGCCGACAGCCGCTCGACGTCGTAGCGGAAGTTCTCGGCGATCTCGTGGAACTGCCGGTACGGCAGCACCGTCGCGGCGGCGAAGTAGTTGGCCAGCCCGAGCCGGGCCAGCTTGCGGGACTCGTCGCTGGTGAAGCTGCCTTCGTCGACGAGGCGGTCGATGAGGGCGCCGTGCTCCAGGTAGGCCAACTCGGCGGCCAGCTTGAACGCGTATTGGCCCGACGGCAGATGCCCACCGATCTCCAACGTCCGGGACACCGGGTCGAAGCGGTGAAGGACGTTGTCGCCCAAGTCGATTCGCTTGATCCGCACGTCGTGCACCGAGGTCAGCCGGTCGGACAGGTCGCGGACCAGGTCTGCGCGATGCATGCGCATCCGCACCGTGAGCTCCTCGGCGGCGGTGTCCAGCTCGTGCAGATAGTTCTGCCGCTCGTAGAAGTAATCGCGCACCTCTTCGTGCGGCATGGTGATCGACCCGCTACCGCTACCGTCGGAGAACCGGTCTTCGGTGGCGGCCGCCAGCTGGGTCGTGGTCAGGCGGTAGCGCCGGTGCAGGTTGACCAGCGCGCGCGCCAGCGCGGGGTGCGCGTTGACGACGTCGGCCAGCTCGGACTGGTCCACCTCGACGCCGAGGTCGTGATCCAGCGTGACCTCGCGCAACTCGGCGAGCAGCCGGGTGTCGTCCTGCGACGCGAAGAACGTGGCGTCGACGCCGAACACCTCGGTGATGCGCAGCAGCACCGCGACCGTCAGCGGCCGGACGTCGTGCTCGATCTGGTTGAGGTAGCTGGGGGAGATGTCCAGCATCTGTGCCAGCGCGGCCTGACTGAATCCACGCTCGCTGCGCAGCTGCCGGACCCGCGAGCCAACGAATGTCTTGGCCATCCGACCAGCGTACCCACCTTGCGAAGGTGGAGTTAGCAAAATTTGCATGACCCGGAGAATTGGCGCCCCGGCAAGGTGGTTTGGCATCATGCCTGCTTGGGGGAACCTAAGCTAGGCCGCCTAGCAACCACGAGTTATGTCGCGTTGCGGAGAACCAGGCCCAGCCTGAGGATTAGCGGGGAGTGAAGCCGTGAGCTTGGACAAAGCGATGATGCCGGTGCTCGACGGGCATCCCGACGTTTTCGATCGGGAATGGCCGCTACGAGTTGCCGACATCGACCGCGAGGGCCGGCTGCGCTTCGACGCCGCAGCCCGCCATATCGTGGACGTCGGCCAGGATCAGTTGCGTGAGATGGGGTTCGAGGAAACCCATCCGCTGTGGATCGTGCGCCGCACCATGATCGATCTGATTCGACCCGTCGAGTTCGGCGACATGCTGCGGATGCGCCGGTGGTGTTCGGGAACGTCGAATCGGTGGTGTCAGATGCGAGTCCGCATCGACGGGCGCAAGGGCGGCCTGTTGGAGTCGGAGGCGTTCTGGATCAACTTCAACCGGGACACTCAGACGCCGGCGCGCATCTCCGACGACTTTCTCGACGGCTTGCGCAAGACCACCGATGTCGACCGGTTGCGGTGGAAATCGTTTGTGAAACCGGGCGGTCGTGAGGACGCCACGGAGATCCATGAGTTCCCGGTTCGATTCACCGACATCGACTTCTTCGATCACGTGAACAACGCCGTCTACTGGAGCGTCGTCGAGGACTACCTCTCGTCGTTTCCGGAATTGCTGAAAGCGCCCCTGCGGGTGAGCATCGAACACGACGCCGCGGTCGCCCTGGGCGACAAGCTGGAGATCATCGCGCACGTGCACCCTGCCGGTTCCACGGATCTGTTCGGCGAGAATCTCGCGGATCGCACTGTTAGAACGCTCACATACGCCGTCGGCGACGAGGTCAAAGCGGTCGCGACGATCTTCCCGCTTTAACCGTACGAGCGTTATGCAAACCGCCGTGTTGACCTGCGGATTTAAGTTACCGGCTGGTAGAAACTGAACCGTTTCAGTTGCGCTGTATCTTCGCAAGATTCGCAAAAAGGGGCTGACCCCTAGCCAAAATTGGCATGAAAATAGGTGGACCTGCGGCGCTGACCTGTGCCATCTTCGACTTAGCAAGTCAGCAACGATGCTGAGGTCCTTAGCAAGCGTGGAAATCCAGGGTCCTCAGGTCATTAACTTTTGAGGAGAGCGCTATGTCGAGCGTTGGCCAGCCGAAGAGCCCCGAAGAGATCCAGAAGGACTGGGACACCAACCCCCGCTGGAAGGGCATCACCCGCACCTACAGCCCCGCCGACGTGGTGGCGCTGCAGGGCTCGGTCGTCGAAGAGTCCACTCTGGCCCGTCGCGGCGCCGAGGTGCTGTGGAGCCAGCTGCACGACCTGGAGTTCGTCAACGCGCTAGGCGCGCTGACCGGCAACATGGCCGTCCAGCAGGTTCGCGCCGGCCTGAAGGCCATCTACCTGTCCGGTTGGCAGGTCGCCGGTGACGCCAACCTGTCCGGCCACACTTACCCCGACCAGAGCCTCTACCCGGCCAACTCGGTGCCGCAGGTGGTCCGCCGAATCAACAACGCGCTGCTGCGCGCCGACCAGATCGCCAAGGTCGAGGGCGACACCTCCATCGAGAACTGGCTGGCCCCGATCGTCGCCGACGGTGAGGCCGGATTCGGTGGCGCGCTCAACGTCTACGAGCTGCAGAAGGCCATGATCGCGGCCGGGGTCGCCGGCTCGCACTGGGAAGACCAGCTCGCTTCGGAGAAGAAGTGTGGCCACCTCGGTGGCAAGGTGCTGATCCCGACTCAGCAGCACATCCGCACCCTGACCTCGGCCCGCCTGGCGGCTGACGTCGCCGACGTGCCGACCGTCGTCATCGCCCGTACCGACGCCGAGGCCGCCACGCTGATCACCAGCGATGTCGACGAGCGCGACCGTCCGTTCGTCACCGGCGAGCGCACCTCCGAGGGCTTCTACCGGGTGCGCAACGGCCTCGAGCCCTGCATCGCCCGCGCCAAGGCCTACGCGCCGTACTCCGATCTGATCTGGATGGAGACCGGTACTCCGGACCTCGACCTGGCCCGCCGCTTCGCCGAGGGCGTCAAGAGCGAGTTCCCGGACCAGCTGCTGGCCTACAACTGCTCGCCGTCGTTCAACTGGCGCAAGCACCTGGACGACTCGACCATCGCTCGGTTCCAGAAGGAGCTCGGCGCGATGGGCTTCAAGTTCCAGTTCATCACGCTGGCCGGCTTCCACGCCCTGAACTACTCGATGTTCGATCTGGCCTACGGCTACGCCCGCAACCAGATGAGCGCCTACGTCGAGCTGCAGGAGCGCGAGTTCGCCGCCGAGGAGCGCGGCTACACCGCGACCAAGCACCAGCGCGAGGTCGGCGCCGGCTACTTCGACCGGATCGCGACCACCGTCGACCCGACGTCGTCGACGACCGCGCTTGCCGGCTCCACCGAAGAGGGTCAGTTCCACTAGGTCGCCCCACCAAGACCAGGCCGTAGCCACAAGCGATCGGCTTGACAGCGCAGGCCCCGCCCGGAAACCCTGGGCGGGGCCTGACGCATATCGAGAGGAATTCTTCAGTGAGCAATGCGATTGAGCGCGTTGGCGTTATCGGCGCCGGGCAGATGGGCGCGGGCATCGCCGAGGTGTCGGCGAAGGCCGGAGCCGACGTCGTCGTCTACGAGCCCACCGACGAGCTGGCCGCCGCGGGCAAGTCCCGGATCGAGTCGTCGCTGGAGCGGGCCGTCAGCAAGGGCAAGCTGTCCGCCGACGAGCGCGACAAGACGTGCAAGCGGTTGCGCTACACCAGCACGCTCTCCGACCTCGCCGACCGCCAGCTGACCATCGAGGCGATCGTCGAGAACGAGGCCGTCAAGGCAAAGGTCTTCGCCGAACTCGACGAGATCGTCACCGATCCCGCGGCCGTGCTCGCGTCCAACACCTCGAGCATCCCGATCATGAAAATCGCTGCGGCGACTAAGAATCCGGGCCGCGTCCTCGGTCTGCACTTCTTCAACCCGGTACCCGTGCTACCCCTCGTCGAGCTGATCAGCACGCTGGTCACCACCGACGAGGCGGTGACGCGCGTCGAGCATTTTGCGAGCGAGGTGCTCGGCAAGAAGGTGGTTCGCTGCGGCGACCGCTCCGGCTTCGTGGTCAACGCTCTCCTGGTGCCGTACCTGCTGTCGGCGATCCGGATGGTCGAGTCGGGTGTCGCATCGATCGAAGATGTCGACACCGCCGTCGTCGCCGGGCTGTCGCACCCGATGGGGCCGCTGCGGCTCTCCGACCTGATCGGGCTCGACACCATGAAGCTGATCGCCGACGCGATGTACGACGAACTCAAGGACGCCCACTACGCGCCGCCGCCGCTACTGCAGCGCATGGTCGAAGCCGGCCAGCTCGGCAAGAAGTCCGGCAAGGGCTTCTACTCCTACTAAGGGACCGGCCGATTCGGCCGGTACGCCCGTGCACATTAGACTTGCGCCAGCGGCTAACGTTGCTTCGCCTGGGTGAGGCGTAACCTCTACCCCAGTGTCAAGCGACCGGCACGCTTTCCACATGCTCATTCATTCCGATTTCAGGACAAACGGTGTCAGATACCTCAAGCGCAACGCCCAGTGCTCAGTCCCAGTGGTTGTCGAAGTCTGCCTCGCAGACTCGCGGCTCGGACAAGAAAGAAGTCCAGTTCCACTACGACATCTCCAATGACTTCTTCGCGTTGTGGCAGGACCCGTCTCAGACGTACAGCTGTGCGTACTTCGAGAAGGACGACTACACGCTCGAGCAGGCGCAGCTGGCCAAGGTCGACCTGTCGCTGGGCAAGCTGGGATTGAAGCCCGGCATGACGCTGCTGGACATCGGTTGCGGTTGGGGCTCCACCATCCAGCGCGCGGTCGAGAAGTACGACGTCAACGTCATCGGCCTGACGCTCTCGGAGAACCAGAAGCAGCACATCGAGCAGAACCGGTTCCCGAACATCGACACCAACCGCAGCATGGAAGTGCGTCTGCAGCCGTGGGAAGACTTCAACGAGCCGATCGACCGCGTGGTGTCCATCGGCGCGTTCGAGCACTTCGGCTTCAACAAGTACGACGACTACTTCAAGAAGACGTTCAACCTGATGCCCGACGACGGCGTGATGATGCTGCACACGATCATCATTCCGAGTGACGAAGAGATCAAAGCGCGCAAGCTGCCTTTGACGATGTCGCGGGTGCGGTTCATCAAATTCATCATGGACGAGATCTACCCCGGCGGTCGTCTGCCGCTGAGCGCACAAGTCGAAGATGCCGCGGAGAAGGCGGGATATTCGGTGACGCTGAAACAGCCGCTGCGCCCGCACTATGCGCGCACGCTGGACACCTGGGCCAGCAACCTGGAGTCAAAGAAGGACGAAGCCATCGCAATCACGTCCGAGGAGATCTACGAGCGTTTCCTCAAGTATTTGGAAGGTTGCGCCGACCTGTTCCGCGAGGGGTACACAGATGTCTGCCAATACACCTGCGAAAAAACGCCCGCGTAGCCGAATCGGGAAATATGCGTTATACAGATCGTTCGAAACATCAGAATGCCACGAGCTGAACAAGATTCGACCGTGAAAGGCGTATCTCAGATGACGGACAACGGGTCGGAGGACTCGTCGAATTTGCGGCCGGCTTATGAGGACGTCCAGGCCCACTACGACACCTCTAACGAATTCTTTGGCCTGTTCCAGGACCCGACGCGGACATATAGCTGCGCCTACTACGAACGCGACGACATGACGCTGGAAGAGGCGCAGATCGCGAAGATCGATCTCGCGCTGGGCAAGCTGGGCCTACAGCCCGGCATGACGCTGCTCGACGTCGGCTGCGGCTGGGCCGCGATGATGAAGCGTGCCGTGGAGAAATACGACGTGAACGTCGTCGGGCTCACCTTGAGCAAGAACCAGCACTCGCTGGGGCAGCAGATTCTCGATCAGGTCGACAGCAGCCGCTCGCGACGCGTGCTGCTGCGCGGGTGGGAAGAGTTCGACGAGCCGGTCGACCGGATCGTCAGCATCGAGGCATTCGAGGCGTTCCCCAAATCGCGCTACAAGGCATTCTTCGATCTCTGCTACCGCGTCATGCCCGACGACGGCCGGATGGTGCTGCAGACGATCATGGGTCACCCGCTCAAGCGCTGGCCGGAGATGGGCATCCCGATCACCATGAGCGACCTTCGATTCATGAGGTTCATCGCGGCCGAGATCTTTCCCGGCGGCGCGGTTCCCTCCGACCAGGATGTGATCGACTACTCCGCCAACGCGGGCTTCTCCACCGAGCGCGTGCAGAAGATGACGCCGCACTACGTCCGGACACTTGACACCTGGACCACCAAGCTGGAAGCTGCGCGCGAGCAAGCCATCGCCGTAACATCCCTCGAGGTCTACGACCGCTACATGCGGTACCTGATCGGATGCTCCGACTTCTTCAAGCGCAACGTTTCTGAAGTCGGTCAATTCACTCTGGTGAAGAGCTAACGACCCGGAAGTCCGGGAACGAACGCACCGATCGCCAAACCTGCCACCAGGAATGCGCCCGCTTGGCGGACGTGCAGCCAGGCCAGGGCCGCGTACCAGAGTGGCCACACCGGGAAGTTGGCCGGCGGCTCGTCGGGCGGCGGGCGTCGGAAATACGGCCATACCTTGATCAGCCGTGGCAGCGCCAACACCACCAGCAGCGCCGGCCACGGCATTGCCTTCGCCAGCACCGCGGCGATCACCAGCAGGTAGAACCCGACCATCATCGCGAGTGTCGCCGCGCGGGCCCGTCTCTCGCCGACGAGCACCGGCAACGTGTGGATGCCCAACGGTTCGTCGTAGGGGATCTTGTCGGTGTGCTTGCCCATCAACACGGTGGTGCAGAGCAGGCCGTAGGGCAGCGACGCCAGCAGCACCGGCCAGCCGACGTGCCCGACCGCGGAGTAGTAGGTGCCGCAGATCATCATCGGCCCCCAGACCACGAACACGTCAGGCTCGCCGAGGCCGCGCTTCTTCAGCCGCAGCGGCGGCGCGGTGTAGGCGAAGCTGAGCAGGAACCCGGACACGGCGAACGCCACCACCGGCCAGCCACGCGCCCAGGTCAACACGATCAGGATCGCCAGATCGGCCAGGTTCACCAGTCCGATCGCAACCAGCAAGGTGCGACGGCTGACCAGGCCGGACAGCACTGGGTGCGGGGCGTAGAGCGCCCGTGGATACGTTTCGCTGTCGAGCCCGGTCTGGGTGTCGTACAGATCGTTCATCAGGTTATTGGCGGTGTGCGCCAACAAGATTCCGACGATCGCGAGAGTCAGCCAGCGCCAATCCAATCCGGGTTGGCCCACCGCCAACAGCGCGGCGACGAGTCCGGCGAACAACGTCATCGGCAACACCGCCGCGCGGGTGACGACCAGCCACCGGGTGACCGCGTCGACCGGACCGTCCGGCGGTGGATTGGTGGTGCGGATGGCGTAGGCCCACGAGCTGAAGCGAGAGCGTGTCGTTGTGTTAGTCATGGCGCCACTCTCCCCGCATCGCTGCGTTTCATGAGCGCCAACGTAGTCCGCTAGTCGGTCAGCGGCGGCACTATCGGCGAGGGGTGCGGTTGGCCGCGGAACTTCTCCAGAGACCCGCCGACTTCGACGATCCCGCACAAGGCGCTCCAACTCAGCATGGTCAGGTAGTCGATGAGCTCATCGGCGCTGGTCCGCGGGTCGAGCAGCCACGAGTGTGTGGCCAGCTGAACGCCGCCGACGATCATGTACGCCCAAGCCTCCACACCGCGGAGATCCATTCCCTCCGGACGCATGCGACGGCGCAGCATCACCGCGAGCATCCGCGCGATGATCCGCTCTGAGTCGGCGACCACCTTGTTCTTACCGGCCGAGTTGTTGGCCATCACGAAGCGATACGGCTCGGGCTCGGAGGCCACCGTGTCGACGTAGACGTGAATGATCTCTCGGGTCAGGTCGAAACCGTCGAGGTTCGACGACAGCGCCTTGGCCATGTTGGGAATCAGCGTGGTCTGCGCGAAGCGCATCATCACCGCGGTGGTCAGGTCGTTCTTGTCGACGAAATAGCGATAGAGCACCGTCTTGGAGACGCCGATCTCGCCGGCGATCTCGTCCATGCTCACGTACTGGCCCTGCCGACGGATCGCCTCAATCGTCCCGTCGATCAGTTCATTGCGGCGTTCCACCTTGTGCTGGTGCCACCGTCGCTTCCGGCCATCGGATTTAACCGCTCCGGCCGAACCATGCTGTGCCACTATTGCCGGTTCCTATCCGTTCGTTATTTTCCATAGTAAGGCTTATTTCCGATGATTTCTTGCCTGGACCTCAGGCAACGGAACAGTGTCTCGAGGTCGGTAACAGTTACCACGCAAAATCAACGTCTGCGGGAGGCGTCGTCGTCACCGAACAGCGACGTCGATAGCGGATGATGGTGGAGTGGCAGTCGGACTGAACGGGACACCCGCGTCGGGGCCCAAGCACCGAGCCGATCCGCAGCGCGCTTCGGCGGGCCCCGCGGACCCGGCGCCGCTGTCGCTGGGCGACCCGGGCAAACCGGCGTCTCTCGCCGAGTCGTTCGCCGGAGCGGACCCGCAGGCCGACGCGGAGCGCCGTCGCGGTCTGCAACGGATGAAGGTCGTGGCGCTGAGCTTTCTCGTCGGCGCCACCGTGGTGTTCCTCGGTTGCCGGTGGGCACAGGTCGGCGGCGGTGCCCCGACCTGGGTCGGCTATCTAGGGGCTGCCGGTGAAGCCGGGATGGTCGGTGCGCTCGCGGACTGGTTCGCGGTGACCGCGCTGTTCAAGCATCCGCTGGGCATCCCGATCCCGCACACCGCGATCATCAAACGCAAGAAGGACCAGCTCGGCGAGGGCCTGGGCACCTTCGTGCGGGAGAACTTCCTGTCGCCGGAGGTCGTCGGCACCAAGATCCGCGACGCACAGGTCCCGAGCCGATTGGGCAAGTGGCTGTCGGAGACCCAGCACGCCGAGCGGGTGGCGGCCGAATCGGCCACCGTCCTGCGGGTTCTGGTGGAACTGCTCCGCGACGAGGACGTCCAGCAGGTGATCGACCGGATGATCGTGCGACGTATCGCCGAACCGCAGTGGGGGCCGCCGGTCGGACGGGTGTTGTCCACGCTGTTGGCCGAGCACCGGCAGGAAGCGTTGATCCAGCTGCTGGCCGATCGGGCGTTTCAGTGGTCGCTGAACGCCGGCGAGGTGATCCAACGGGTGATCGAGCGCGATTCACCGACCTGGTCGCCGCGATTCATCGACCACCTTGTCGGCGACCGCATTCATCGCGAGCTGATGGACTTCACCGACAAGGTCCGCCGCAACCCTGAGCATGAGCTGCGCCGCTCGGCGACCAGGTTCCTGTTCGAGTTCGCCGACGACCTGCAGAACGACGACGCCACGATCGCCCGTGCCGAGGCCGTCAAAGAACAGTTGATGTCGCGCGAAGAGGTCACCAACGCGGCCGGGACGGCCTGGCAAACGCTCAAGCGATTGGTCCTCGAAGGCGTCGACGACCCGTCCAGTGCCTTGCGCACTCGCATTGCTGACGCGGTGGTTCGGATCGGCGAATCGCTACGCGACGACGCGGAATTGCGCGACAAAGTCGATAACTGGATCGTGCGGGGTGCCGAGCATTTGGTCGCCCAATATGGGGTCGAGATCACAGCGATTATTACCGACACCATCGAACGCTGGGATGCTGAAGAGGCCAGCCGGCGCATCGAGTTGCATGTGGGCCGTGACCTGCAGTTCATCCGGATAAACGGGACCGTTGTGGGTTCGCTGGCCGGGCTGATCATCTATGCGATCGCGCAGCTTCTGTTCTGAGAGTGCTTGCAAAAGTTCTTCGGCCCGCTAACAGTGCTTGCAAAAGTTAGCACTCGTTAGCTACCGTGAGCCGCGTTCGCACCGATTGGCCGACTGCTAGGAGTCGCAATGCCGCAGGAAGAAAACCTTGCTGCTGTGGTGACGACCGCGGCGTCGGACATCGGCAGCTTCATCAAAGCGCAGCGAGAAGCGGCGCAGGTGTCGGTGCGGCAGCTGGCGGAAAAGGCCGGCGTCAGCAATCCATACCTCAGCCAGATCGAGCGTGGATTGCGCAAACCTTCGGCCGGCGTGCTCAACCAACTCGCCAAGGCATTGCGAGTCTCCGCCGAGGTGCTCTACGTCCAAGCCGGAATGCTCGAGCCCGGCCCGACGAGCGAAGTACGCGACGCCATCGTTGCCGACGCGACGATCACCGAAGGGCAGAAGCAGGTCCTGCTGGACATCTACACGTCCTTCGTTCAACAAAATGAGGCTGCCCGGGAGGAGAACACCTCTGGATAAACCGGGTAACCCAAAGCTAACCCCCTGACGCACAACGAGAATGACGAAAGGAACCACCATGGCAGACACCAACCCGTCGATCGACGACCTGAAGGCCCCGCTGCTCGCCGCGCTGGGTGCCGCCGATCTGGCCCTGGCCACGGTCAACGACCTGCTCACCGAGCTGCGTGACCGCGCCGAGGAGACCCGCACCGACACCCGTAGCCGGGTCGAGGAGAGCCGCGCCCGCCTGACCAAGCTGCAGGACGAACTGCCCGAGCAGCTGCGCGACCTGCGCGACAAGTTCACCGCTGACGAGCTGCGTAGCGCCGCCGAGGGCTACGTCGAGGCCGCGACCTCGCGCTACAACGAGCTGGTCGAGCGCGGCGAGGCCGCTCTGGAGCGTTTGCGCAGCCAGTCCGGTCTGGACGACGTCTCGGAGCGTGCCGAGGGCTACGTCGACCAGGCGGTCGAGCTGACCCAGGAGGCGCTGGGCACCGTTGCGTCGCAGACCCGCGCGGTCGGCGAGCGTGCCGCCAAGCTGGTCGGCATCGAGCTGCCCAAGAAGGCCGACGCAGCCGCGAAGAAAGGGCAAAAGGCCGTAGGAAGCGCGGCCAAGAAGGCCCCGGCCAAGAAGGCGCCCGCCAAGAAGGCTCCGGCCAAGAAGGCTCCGGCCAAGAAGGTCACCCAGAAGTAATCTCGACCGATCGACTCCGAGTCGCCCGCCTTGGGTGGCTCGGAGTCGACGTTTCTGGCGGCACCCGCTTACGCTTAGTGGGTGGACTTGGTGAATATCGTCGTCTTCTACTTGCAAATTGGCGTCATGCTGATGACGCTTTACGCGTTTGTGCACGCGGCGATGCAGCGACCCGATGCCTACACGGCCGCCGACAAGCTGACCAAGCCGGTGTGGCTGGTGATCTTGGGTATAGCTTTCCCGCTCGCCTACATCCTCAATGTGATGGGCGCGGTCGCCGCGGCCTGCGCGGCCGGTGTCTACTGGGTCGATGTGCGGCCCAAACTTCTTGAGATTCAGGGCAAGTCGCGATAGCGGTATGCGGGTCCTCATTCTCGCGGTCACATTGACCGGCCTGCTCTTCGCGGCTGCGCCGGCGTCCGCCGACCCGGGCCCGGTGAGCGCCCGCTCCGACTCGCCGCCGTTCGTCGACCACATTTCCTGGGTTCAATGGCGCAGCGCGAGCCCGCTGTCGAGCCTCCGGGTCTATCCGACGACATCGGGCCGCGCGGCAGCCAAGCAACTCGGATCGCTCAGCCCGGAGGCCGACGAGGCCTGGGCCGAGGTGCTCAGGTTGGCGCCGCAGGCCGACACCCCCGGGATGCGCGATCAGTTCCGCTGCCACTGGGATTTCGCCGAAAATGTACAGCCCGGAAAGACCAGTTGGAATCTGGAGCCGTGGCGCCCGGTCGTCGATGACGCGACCATGGTCACCACCGGCTGCAATCCCGGCGGCGCGCGAGAACCCTTCTGATGCAGCGGACCCGCGAACAAGTCGCCGCACTGGTCGACCACACCCTGCTCAAGCCGGAGGCCACCGCCGCTGAGGCTGTCGCGGTCGCGCAGGAGGCTGCGGCGCTGGGCGCGTACGCCGTCTGCGTCTCGCCGTCGATGGTGCCGCACGCAATCCAGGCCGGCATTCCGGTTGCCGCGGTCGCCGGATTTCCGTCCGGCAAGCACATGCCCGAGATCAAAGCGGGGGAGGCGACGCTGGCGGTGGCGTTCGGCGCCAGCGAAATCGACATGGTGATCGACATCGGCGCCGCGGTCGCCGGTGACATCGACGCCGTGCGTTCTGAGATCGCCGCAGTGCGCGCGGCGGTACCAACCGCGGTACTCAAGGTCATCGTCGAGTCGGCTGCTCTGTTGACGCTCGCTGACGAACAGACGCTGGTCGCGGTTTGCCGTGCCGCGGAGGACGCCGGCGCGGACTTCGTCAAGACCTCAACGGGATTCCATCCGGCCGGTGGCGCATCGCTGGCCGCTGTCACCCTGATGGCCGATACCGTAGGCGGCCGACTGGGGGTCAAAGCCAGCGGCGGCATTCGGACGGCCGAGGCCGCGCTGGCGATGCTCGACGCGGGCGCCACCCGGCTGGGGCTGTCCGGCACCCGCGCGGTGCTCGACGCGCTGGGCTAGAGGTTGGCCAGGCAGGGGTCCTGGCTACCGCCCGCCGGAATTGTCGCGTTGCTGCTGGAGAAGGTGGCCTCCACGCCGCTGTTGGTGACCTGGATGCTGTCGGCATGCAGACCCAGCGGATAGTTTCTGGTGGCCTGGGCCATCAGGTCGTCGAGGTACTTCTGCGCGGTGTCTGTCGAAATCGTCTTGCCGAGCGCCGACACGCTGACCACCTGCAGCGAAAGTCCGTTGTTGACGATCTGCGGCTTGACCGTGGCGCTGTTCAGCAAGCCTTTGAGTTCGATCGTCCCATCACCGGCGTTGGTGGTGACCCCGCTGCTCACGAAGGCGCCGAGCACTGGGACCGCGTCCTGGATCGACTGTTTGATGCCGTCGGTTGACCAGGTGACGGTGCCGTTCACCGATCCGATGGTGCCCTGAGAGTTGCTGGTGTTGTTCAGCTTGATGTCACGGACGTCGAAGTTGACCTTCATGCCTTTGGCTTTGCGCACCTGGTTGCCGCCGGTCTGCACGGAGATATCGCTGTAGTCCTTGGTGAGGTACTGCCACAGCACCGGTGGGGCCGGCGAGAACGACACCTTGGCACTGTCCTGCACCTCGCACTGCACCGCGTTCGCCACCTTGGTGCTTGCGGCGTGACGGGCGTACAACTCACCGCCGACCGGGATCGCGATCAGCACCAGCGCCGCGATCAGCAAGATCAACAGCAGCGACGTCCGGTTGCCGAAGAAACGGCGTCCACCCGACTCTTCCGCCGCCAGTGCGGTCGAGGGCGGAGGAGTCGGTATCGATATCCGGGTGGTCAGATTCTCGTGTGCCGGAGGCGGGGGGCCGGGTTGCTGCGGCCGCGGGTTGGGCGGCAGATTCGGCGGGGGCGCCGGCTGCTGCGGCGGCCGACCGGGCGGGCGCCCGGGTTGCTGCGGCCGCGGCACGTCTCGCGCGGACGGCTGTTGTGGCCGGCCCGGCTGTGGGATGTGCCGCGTCGGTGATTCCGACGGCGGCGGCACGCGGCGCGGCGGGAAGCCGCGATTGGGCGGTCCGGCCGGGCGGCCGCGTTGCGGATCGTTGCCCGGCGGGCCCGGTGGGTTAGACATGCGCGAAGCAGGGGTCTTGCCCGCCCGGCGGGATCGATGCGTTATGCGTCGAGAAGTGTGCTGCCACACCGTCACTGGTGACCTGCACGCTGTCGGCCTTGATGCCCAGCGGGTACTGCTTGAGCAGCGCCGCGGTGAAGGTGTTCAGCGCGGTCTGCGCGGTCTCGTGCGGGATCAGGACGCCGAGCGCGTTGACCTTGTAGACCTGCAGCGTGAGCTGGCCGTCGGTGACCTGGGGCTTGACGGTGACGCCGCCCAGGCCCATCGCCCCGGTGAGCTCGATAGTGCCTGCGCTGGGGTCGGTCGTGACGCTGTTGACCAGGCCGCCGATGAACGGCAGGGAGTTCTGAATGGTCTCCTGGATACCGTCCGACGTCCAGGTGATGTTGGCGTCCAGCTTGCCGATGGTGCCCTTGGAGTCGGCGTTGCCGTGCAGGTCGACGTCGTCGATCTCGATGTCGGCCTTCATGCCCTTGGCATTGCGGATGTTGTGTCCGGCCGTGTGGATGGTGATGTCTTTGTAATGACCAGCCAAGTGCTGCAACAGGAATGGGCTCGACCCGAACGATGCGGTGGCGCCGTCCTGGATCACGCACTGAGTCGCCGAGGCTACGACGCTGTTGGCGCGGTTGCGGGCATACAGCTCACCGCCGACCAGACCGGCGATGCCCAGGGCGGCAACGATGACCAGGACCAGGATGATCGACACCGGATCGGCGCGGAAGCCGAAGCGGCGCTTGGGTTTTACGGGCGCGGCGGGGTCCGGTGCCGGCGGCTGCTCAAAAGCCGCGGTGCCCGGGTAGTCCTGGGCGGGCGGCGGATATGACGGCGGGGTCGGCGGCTGATACGGATACTCGGCCTGCGGCGAGGGCTGGGTGGGCGAATTCTGCTCCGCTGGGCGCCCCCATACCGAGGACGGGTCCTGGTGCGGAGGGCCCTGAGGATTCGTCACCTGCGCGATTCTGCCTTATCAGCATGAGCAAACGCTGTGTAGTTGCGCAGCACCGCGATGGTCTCGCGGGCCTTGGCGACTTGCTCGAGGTCCAGGTCGACGACGAGCAGTTCCGGCTCGGAGCCCGCCGAGGCCACCACCTTGCCGAACGGCGACACCACCACGCTGCCGCCGACTCCGGTCGGCGCGCTGGAGGCCAGTGGCTCGCCGGGATCGGCCTGCCCGGCCGCGACGATATAGCTGGTGGAGTCGAGCGCGCGGGCGCGCGCCAGCAAAGTCCACTGCTCGAGTTTCCCGGGTCCGGCGGCCCACGACGCGCTGACCACGATCACCTGGGCTCCACGGCCGGCCAGTGTGGTGAACAGCTCGGGAAAGCGAAGGTCGTAGCAGGTCGTCAACCCCACGCCGACACCGTCCACGGTGACCGCAACCGGCTGGCGCCCCGGTGCGACCGTGGTCGACTCGGTGAACCCGAACGCGTCGTATAGGTGGATCTTGTCGTAGTGGGCGTCGGTGTCTGGGCCGGCCGCCAACAGCGTGTTGTGGACCCGCCCGTCGTCGGCGGGGGTGAACATGCCTGTTACCACCGTGATGCCGGCGTCCGCCGCGATGCGGCGCACCCCGTCGGCCCACGGACCGTCGACCGGCTCCGCGATCGGGGCCAGCGGAACCCCGAACCGGCACATCGTCGCTTCCGGGAACACCACCAGCGACGCGCCGGCGTCGGCGGCCCGTCCCGGTGTAGTCCTGCACGATCTGCAGGTTGTCGGCCGGCTCAGTGCCACTGAGGATCTGTGCCACCGCAATGCGCATGATCGCCAGCCTAGGGGGTTGTGGCCGATTTCCGCCGGGATGACTGTGCCGAAGATCAAGTCAAGCGGCTCGGCAGCGGGTACCCTCTTCGACACGCATGCAATAGACCTGCTACCTGGGGCATTGGTCGGTCTTCGAGGGAACCTAGGGAGCGCTGCGATGGCAAAACACCGCGCGACCCGTCGACATCCCCGGCGCGGTGACGTTGTCGGGTGCGCGGGTGCGACCTTGGCCACTGCCGCGGCGATCGGGATCGGCGTCAGCCAAGCCGATGAGCCCACCCCCGCACGTCCGGTGAGCGCCTTCGCCCAGCTGCTGTCCGGTCCGAGCGACACCGGCGCCGACGCATTCACCCTCGGCCCTTACACCTTCGATCCGTACACCTCCCCGCTCGGCCTCGGCTTGCTCCCCTCAGAGGGCTGGACCACATTTCCCGCCCCGGTGTTCCCCGGTCCGCCGGTATTCAACATCTCCGGCGGGAATCTGGACGGAATTGGCCTCGCCCCTCAGAGTTTCGAGGTGTTCAACTCCGGAGGCCAGGAAGTCGGGACCATCGGCACCGCCGGGACCATATTGCAATCTTGGGCATGGACAGTTACGAGTTCACCGTCACCAGCTCAACTCCCGTGTTGTTAGGAAGCGCCGCAAATCTGCCGGCAGTGGGAACGGTGTATGACATCTTCAACGGCTACTTCGCCGGGGTCCCCGACGGCTTATTCCAGTTCCAAAATGTCTACGAAGGCACCCCGGGCGGTACCGTCTCGGATTACGTGGTGCTGCCGTCCGGCCAGTACAGCCTGGCCAACGACATTCCGGTGCCGCAAGACTTCGCCACACTCAACTTATCGGGGCTGTTGACTCAGAACTTCGCTCAGGACCTGCAGCCGGGCAACGCCTTCAGCAATCTGGCGACATCGGCTGACGCCAGCATCGGGTCAAACGCGTTCACCATCAACGTGCCTGGCTTCGACTACACCCTCGACCCCGTTAGTACTCTGCTCGCCTCGAACACCTACAACGCGGTGACCCCGCTCGCCGGCTTTCCGCCGCTGTTCGCCGCCGGCGGCGCCGACTTCGTCGGCATATCTGTTGATACCCAGGGATTCGATGTCTACAACACCGGCGGCACCGAAGTCGGCAGCATCAACGCCGACGAGTTTGTGGTCAATTTCTTGGGCCTGACCAGCACGGAGGAGGTGGTCACCAGCGCAATTCCTAACTTGCTACAGAGCAGTTCGGAGCTGCCGGCAGTGGGAACGGTGTTCAGCGTCACCAACACCTCGCCGTGGAACATCGGGACGAACGACGAGATTTACCTCGCCACCCCGACAACATCCGCGACCGACACCACGGTGACGTCGTTCGGCAACTCCACCGTTGCTGCCCCGTTCAACCTCGACTCGGCCGGCAACGGGGAGATCAACCCGGCCAGCATCTTCGCCTCTCTGGCAACGGAGCAGGCGGCCCAAAACGCCGGCATCCCGCCCCCGCTCCTCCAGGCCCCCGCCACGGACGCTTTCACTATCAACCAAATCACGTTCTACCCCGAGACCTCTTTACTCTCGGAGGGCTACAACAACATGGCTCAAACATTGGGCGCAGCGCCGCTGATCGCCGCGTTCGGCGGCTCGGCTGAGGGCATCAGCCTCGCGCCGCAAGATTTCTTCTACTACACCGGCACGGGTGCCAGCGCCCACCTCGAAGGGGAGCTGTCAACCAGCATGACGGCCTTGGACATCTTGTCCTTTAGCAACGCGTCGTTCACCGTCACCGGTTGTGCGGACGTGCTCTGTACGGATGCGCCGGCAAACGGAACGGTCTTCGACGTGTTCAACCTGGGCGGCGGCATCGAAAACATCTACGAGGGCACGCCGGACGGTACCGTCACCGACACGCTGTGGACGGCGTTCGGGCCGTTGCTCAATTTCACGATCCCGTCACTCGACGCCGCCGTGCCCTTCAACCCGCTCGACATCATCCCGCCCGGTTTCGACGTGCCTTCGCTCTGAACCGCCCGGTGCACAAGGCGAGTCGCCACGGGTGCCAGAATCATGGCCATGGTTGAGTTCACTCTCACGCAGACCACGACGGCGCCGATCGAGAAAGTGTTCGACGCGCTCACCGATCACCGCGGGATCGCCGACTATGTGCCGTTGCTCCGTCGTAGCACGCTCGATCGCGAGGGCACTCCCGCGCCGAACGGTGTCGGCGCGATCCGACGACTCGAAGCGGTCGGGCCCGCGATCGTCGAGGAGATCATCGAGTACCAGCGCCCCACCAGGTACGCCTACAAGCTGATCGCCGGCGCGCCGGTCCGCGATCACGTCGGGACCGTCTCGCTGCGCGAGGCGGGAACGGGTACCGAGGCCACCTGGCATCTGGTGTCGACGCCCAAGATCCCCGGACTGGATTGGCTGTTGACGCCGGTGCTCAAGAAGGTCATCGGCGACCTGTTCAAGGGCGCCATCACCGCCGCCGAGCGAAACAGCTGAGCGCTAGGCGCTTTCGCCGATCCACATCGTGGTGAAGCGTTGCTCGCGGATCAGCAGCTCGACCAGTTGGCTGCCGATGAAGTTCTCCAGCTTGCCGCCGACCAGCGGGATACGCACCTCGACGGTGGCCCGGCATTTCAACCGCGCGCCACCTTCGTCGAGCGGCTCCAGCACCGCGGTGCCGGTCAGCGACGCCGGCGAATCCAAGATCGAGCCGCTGATCGTCGCCGTCGCCGACCCGTCGACGATCGGCTCCCAACGCTCCTCGCGGCGGATGCGCAGATCGCCGCGGTGGAACTGGGTGACCACGGCCGGCATCCGATCCGCCCGCAGCACCTGGGTGGTGATCACATCGATGGTGCCGTCGTCGCCGGACGGACCGCCGACTTGCATCAAGTCCAGCGTCGTGTCGTCGGCACCCGAATCGGCCAGCCGGGCCAGCCAGTACTGCTCGTCGCTGAACGCCCGGAGAACCGCGTCGACGGATTCCGCGTAGTCGGTTGACATGTCGAACGAACGCGGCATAGCAGGTCAGGCTACCGTCAAGAACCAGGTAACCGGGTTTGAAGGGGGCACCGTGGGAACGGCTTTCGCCGGTGCGCGCGTCGACGAGAACGTGCCGCTGGCGCCGCTGACCACGCTGCGGGTCGGCCCGGTCGCAAGGCGGGTCATTACGTGCACCAGCACCGACCAGGTGGTCGCGTCGCTGCGGCAGCTCGACGCCTCTGGCCCCCGGCCGCCGCTGGTGCTGGCCGGCGGCTCGAACGTGGTGATCGCCGACGCGCTGCCTGATCTGACCGTAATTCGATTGGCCAACAACGGTATTCGCGTCGAGGGCAACACATTGCGCACCGAGGCGGGTGCGGTCTGGGACGACGTCGTGGTCGCGGCGATCGACGCCGGATTGGGCGGGCTGGAGTGCCTGTCGGGAATCCCCGGGTCGGCGGGGGCCACCCCGGTGCAGAACGTCGGTGCCTACGGCGTCGAGGTGGCCGACACCATCACCCGGGTGCGGCTGCTGGATCGGCGCAGCGGCGCCGTGCGCTGGACCTCCGCCGACGAGCTCGGGTTCGGCTACCGGACCAGCGTGCTCAAGCACTCGGACGCGGCCACCGTGCTGGAGGTGGAATTCGAGCTGGATGCCACGGGTCGCAGCGCGCCCCTGCGTTACGGCGAGCTGGTCACCGCGCTGGACACCACGGCCGGCGAGCGAGCCGACCCGGTCGCGGTGCGCGAGGCGGTGCTCGCCCTGCGGGCCGGCAAGGGCATGGTGCTCGACGCGGCTGACCACGACACCTGGAGCGTCGGTTCGTTTTTCACCAATCCCGTTGTCACACAGCAGTTTTACCAGGAGCTTGCCGACCGTACCGATCGTCGGGTGCCGAACTACCCGGCGCCCGACGGCGTCAAGCTGGCCGCGGGCTGGCTCGTCGAGCAGGCCGGCTTCACCAAGGGCTACCCGGACATCGAGGGTGCGCCCTGCCGGCTGTCCACCAAGCACGCGCTGGCTCTGACGAATCGGGGCGGGGCCGGCGCCGACGACGTGCTCGCACTGGCCCGCACCGTGCGCAACGGAGTCCGCGATGTGTTTGGCGTCACATTGGTACCCGAACCGGTGCTGGTCGGCTGCTCCCTGTAGACCACATGCGGAGGAAGAGGGTCGTTTCCGCCGGTATCTTGATGTCGTGGACACAGAGCGCGGCGTCTCGCCGGTCACCCGGCGCCGGGCTCTGACGACCCTGGCGGTGGGCGTCGTTGCGCCCAACGTGTTGGCCGCCTGCTTCGGCGGTTCGGCCAAGCAGGCCGAAAAGGCCAAGCCCCCGGCCGAGGCCGCGCTGACGTTCCGGCCGGCCGACAAGGCCACCAAGGTCCTGCCGACCACGCCGATCAGTGTCGAGGTCCGCGACGGCTGGTTTCAGCACGTCGCCCTGACCAACCCGGACGGCAAGGTGATTGCGGGTGCCCTCAACCGGGACCGCACGCTGTTCACCCTCTCCGAGCCGCTCGGCTACGACGTGACCTACACCTGGACTGGCTCGGCGGTCGGGCACGACGGCAAGACGGTCCCGGTGAAGGGCGAGATCAGCACCATCGCGCCCACCAAGGTGATCGACGGCGGATTCCAGCTGGCCGACGGCCAGACCGTCGGCGTCGCGACACCGATCATCATCCAGTTCGACGCGCCGATCGCGGACAAGGCCGCTGTCGAGCGGGCTCTCAAGGTCACCACCGAACCGCCCGTCGAGGGCGGCTGGGCGTGGCTGCCCGACGAGGTCGGCGGCGCTCGCGTGCACTGGCGCACCCGCGAGTATTACCCGGCCGGCACCAAGGTCAACGTCGACGCCAAGCTCTACGGGCTGGCCTTCGGCGACGGCGCCTACGGCAAGCAGGACATGAGCCTGAAGATCGACATCGGCCGCCGCCAGGTGGTGAAGGCCGAGATCTCGTCGCACCGCATCCAGGTGGTCCGCGACGAGGGCGTGATCATGGACTTTCCCTGCAGCTACGGCGAGGGCGACAAAGCCCGAAACGTCACCCGCAACGGCATCCACGTGGTCAGCGAAAAGTATTCCGACTTCTACATGTCTAACCCGGCCGCCGGCTACAGCCACGTCCACGAACGCTGGGCGGTGCGCATCTCGAACAACGGCGAGTTCATCCACGCCAACCCCTCGAGCGCCGGCGCGCAGGGCAACAGCAACGTCACCAACGGCTGCGTCAACCTGTCGACGGCCGACGCCGAGCAGTACTTCGGCAGCGCGATCTATGGCGACCCGGTCGAGGTGACCGGGAGCCGGATCGAGTTGTCCTACTCCGACGGCGACATCTGGGACTGGGCCGTCAGTTGGGATACCTGGGTCGGCATGTCGGCCCTGCCGCCGCCGAGTGGCGCCAGGCCGGCACCGGTCTCGATTCCGCGCAGCGCGCCGGCCACCCCACGCGATGCGCCGACGCTGTCGGGCACCCCGACAACGACGACTAGCCCTGCGGGGCCCGGCGGTTGAACCGGCCGGCTGACGCCTGATCGCGCGGCCGGATGATGATCTGGTCGAGGTTGACGTGCGACGGCCGCGACGCCACGAAGCCGATCACCTCGGCGACGTCGCCCGCGGTCAACGGCGTGATCCCGGCATAGACCGAGTCGGCGCGCTGCTGGTCGCCGTCGAAGCGCACCAACGAGAACTCCGTCTCGACCGCGCCGGGCGCAATTTCGGTGAGCCGCACCGGTTTCCCGAGTAGCTCACCCCGCATGGTGCGGTGCAAGGCCCCCTGCGCGTGCTTGGCCGCGGTGTAGCCGGAACCACCGTCGTAGATCTCCATCGCCGCGATCGAGGTGACGGTGACGATCAGGCCGTCGCCGGAGTCGATCAGCTTGGGTAGCAGCGACCGGGTGACTCGCAGCGTGCCCAGCACATTGGTCTCCCACATCCAGCGCCAATGCTCCAGATCAGCATCGGCCACCGGCGCCAGGCCCTTGGCGCCGCCGGCGTTGTTGACCAGCACGTCGACCCGATTCAGGCCGGCGGCCAACGCGTCCACCGCCGCGTCGTCAGTGACGTCGGCCACAATCGCCGTTCCGCCGATTTCGGCAGCCAGCGCGTTGATCCGGTCGGCCCGTCGCGCCACCGCGACGACATGGAATCCCTGGGCGGCAAGGGTTCTCGCGGTTGCCTCGCCGATGCCTGCGCTGGCGCCGGTGACGACCGCGACTGGCAAATCGCCGGATTTGCGGGCGGTGGACGTCAAATGCGGATCAGAGGAGCCCATCTGACCAACTCTAGTAACCGTGCTAAATTCCCTCTGTGTACTCGAGCACCTTGTTCGGCTGTCTGCCCGCGTGTTGTTGCGCGGGCTGCGCGTGTTGTTGCCGCGCAGCCAGCCGCTCCTGAGCTAAGCGCCTAGCGCTCGCGACGATAGCGGCACAGACCGCCATCAGAACTCGAGCAAGGAATCGCAAATGCGTTCAACAACTTTCACTTCTCATCAGCACAACCCGTTGGCGGCAGCTCGCCGTCGAGGTCCCGGACGCCACCGCGTGGTGGCGCCCTCGCTACAACTCTCCGACGCCGCCGCGTCATCGGTCTTCCGGGCCGTGCGGTTGCGCGGCCCGATCGGCCGCGACGTCATCGCCCAGGTCACCTCGCTGTCGATCGCGACGGTGAATCGCCAGGTCATCGCCCTGCTGGATGCCGGAATCCTCCGGGAACGCGCCGACCTGGCCGTTTCCGGTGCGATCGGGCGGCCCCGGGTTCCCGTCGAGGTCAACCACGAGCCGTTCCTGACACTGGGCGTCCACGTCGGTGCCCGGACCACCAGCATCGTGGCCACCGACCTGTTCGGCCGCACCCTGGACGCCGTCGAGACCCCGACGCCGCGCACGGCGCAGGGTCCCGCGTTGGCCGCTTTGGCCGACGGCGCCCGTCGCTACCTGCGGCGCTGGCATCGCCGGCGGGCGCTGTGGGTCGGCGTCGCGATCGGTGGCACGGTCGACGCCGCCAGCGGTCATGTCGACCACGCCCGGCTGGGCTGGCGGGACGCGCCGGTCGGCCCGGTGCTCGCCGAGGCGCTGGAGCTGCCGGTCTCGGTGGCCTCACACGTCGACGCGATGGCGGCCGCCGAACTGCTGCTCGGCATGCGCCGGTTCGGGCCGAACTCGTCGACCAGCCTCTACGTCTACGCCCGCGAGACGGTCGGCTACGCGCTGATGATCGACGGTCGGGTGCACAGCCCGGCCAGCGGACCGGGCACCATCACCAACCTGCCCGCGCAGTCCGAGCTGCTCGGCGGTTCGGGGCTGCTGGAATCCACCGTCAGCGACGAGGCCGTGGTGGCCGCCGCGCGCCGGCTGCGCATCCTGCCGGGCCACGGCGGCGCGTCGGGCGGCACGGTGACCGAGGTCCTCAAGCTCGCCCGCGGTGGGAACCAGCAGGCTCAAGGTCTGTTGGACGAACGGGCGCGGGTGCTCGGCGAATCCGTTGCGCTGCTGCGTGATCTGCTCAACCCCGACGACCTGGTGGTCGGCGGGCAGGCGTTCACTGAGTACCCCGAGGGCATGGCGCGGGTGGAGGAGGCCTACAAGGCCCGCCTGGTGTTGCCCGCGCGCGACATTCGGGTGACCGCCTTCGGCAACCGGGTGCAGGAATCCGGGGCCGGCATCGTGTCACTGGCCGGGTTGTACTCCGACCCGCTGGGTGCCATGCGCCGCGCCGCGCCGCCGGTTCCCGTCTACGAGGTTGACGTCGAGACACCCGCCTGACCTGCGACTCCTGCGGGTGCTGCAAAGATGGCTGGGTGGGCTCTTCTGATCTGACCAATCCGCGCCGCGTCGCCGTGCTGGCGGTGCACACCTCGCCGCTGGCGCAACCCGGCGTCGGGGATGCCGGCGGGATGAACGTCTACGTGCTGCAAAGCGCGCTGCACCTGGCCCGCCGCGGTGTCGAGGTGGAGATCTTCACCCGGGCAACCGCGTCCACCGATCCGCCCGTCGCGAGGGTGGCGCCGGGCGTGCTGGTCCGCAACGTCGTCGCCGGGCCGTTCGAGGGTCTGGACAAGTACGACCTGCCGACGCAGCTGTGCGCGTTCGCGGCCGGCGTGCTGCGGGCCGAGGCCGCCCACGAGCCCGGTTACTACGACATCGTGCACTCGCATTACTGGCTGTCCGGTCAGGTCGGCTGGCTGGCCCGCGACCGGTGGTCGGTGCCGCTGGTGCACACCGCGCACACCCTGGCCGCGGTCAAGAACGCCGCGCTGGCCGAGGGCGACACCCCCGAGCCGCCACTGCGCACGGTCGGCGAGCAGCAGGTGGTCGACGAAGCCGACCGCTTGATCGTCAACACCGATGACGAAGCCGCGCAACTGGTTTCGCTGCACCACGCCGATCCCACCCGCATCGATATCGCGCATCCCGGCGTCGACTTGGGCGTCTTCCGTCCCGGTGATCGCCGCGCCGCCCGGGCCGAGCTCGGGCTGCCTGCCGACCAGGATGTGGTGGCGTTCGTCGGGCGTATCCAGCCGCTGAAGGGCCCCGACGTGTTGCTGCGCGCGGCGGCCAAGCTGCCGCGGGTGCACGTCCTGGTCGCCGGCGGACCGTCGGGCAGCGGGCTCGCCGTTCCCGACGGCCTGGTTCGGCTTGCGGCCGAATTGGGTATCTCCGACCGGGTGACGTTCTTGCCACCGCAGTCGCGGGAAAACCTCGCCACCGTCTTCCGGGCCGTCGACCTGGTGGCGGTGCCGAGCTACTCGGAGTCGTTCGGCCTGGTTGCCTTGGAGGCGCAGGCCTGCGGCACCCCGGTGGCCGCCGCCGCGGTCGGCGGGTTGCCGGTGGCGGTGCGCGACGGCGTGACCGGCACGCTGGTCGCGGGCCACGACGCCGACCGGTGGGCGCACGCCATCGACGAGACGTTGCGGCTCGGCCCGGAAGCCCTGGGACCGGCCGCGGTCGAGCATGCGGCGGCATTCTCCTGGGACCACACCGTCGACTCGCTGCTGGCCAGTTACCGACGCGCGATCGGCGACTTCACCGCCCGCCGCGCGGTGCGTGGCCTGCCGTCGACACGGCGGACGGCGCAGGCCGGACGGCGGCCGTCGCGACGCAAGGCGTGGGCATGACCGGCACGAACGGCGACGGCGGAGCGCCGATCACCCACGTCCAGCAGTTGATCGAAGACACCCTGGACACCAGCGAGCTGACCTACTCCCGCCACGAGGGCGCCCACGGCGGGCTGCCCGGGCTGATCGTCGAGTTGCCCGGCGAGCGTCGGCTCAAGACCAACACCATCCTGAGCATCGGCGAGCATTCGGTGCGCGTCGAGGCGTTCGTCTGCCGCAAGCCCGACGAAAACCACGAGGGCGTCTACAAGTTCCTGCTCAAGCGCAACCGCCGGCTGTACGGCGTCGCCTACACGCTCGACAACGTCGGCGACATCTACCTGGTCGGCCGGATGGCGCTGGCATCGGTGGACGCCGCCGAAATCGACCGCATGCTCGGCCAGGTGCTCGAAGCCGTCGACACCGACTTCAATACGTTGCTGGAGTTGGGTTTTCGCTCGTCGATCCAGAAAGAATGGGAGTGGCGGGTGTCGCGCGGCGAGTCGCTGAAGAACCTCGAAGCGTTCGCGCATCTGATCGAAGACGACGACGCTAAGTCGCGACCGCGCGCAGGAAATTGTCGGCGAACACACGCACGCCTGATCCAACGTCGGGCAATGTCGATCTCGGGAATGTTGGCGGCGGCCGGCCGGACCATGGTGTGGATCGCGATCGGCGCCAGCATCTGCTGAATCAGCAACGGCAGCGGCAGATCTCGAATACGCCCGGCGGTTCGATTTCGCCTGCCAGCCACGGCCCTACACCGGCCAGCATGCGTGGCACGTGGTACTGCAGACAGGGCTTGCACCGCGGGTTCGGTCGGACGCGCCAACCCCTCGGCGAGCATCGCCGGCGCCACCCGCGGTTCCCGGCTGAACGCCTCGGCCAGCAATCGGTATATCCGATGCACGGTTTCGCCGAGTTCGGCATCCGGCTCGGAGATCGCTTCGTCGAGATCCAGGATCGGGCTGTAGCGGTCAAAAACCGCGCGCATCAATTCGTCTCGCCCGCCGAACACCGCGTACAGGCTGTGCACCGAGCAATCTGCCTGCGCCGCAACCGCTTCCAGCGTCACCGCGGCCAGGCCCGCGATCGCTGATCAGCGACGCGGCCGCCTGCACCGCGCGTTCGCGCACCGGCGGCCGGCCACCGGGTTCCACCCCCGCGGCGCGCACCGCGTCGTCCAGTAACTGGCGCGAACCGTTCAATCGGCGCACCAGCGTGCTGCGCGACATGCCGGCCTCGCGGGCGATCGCGACCAGCGGCACGTCGGCGACGTCCCTGCCGAGAGTCTCGGCGGCCCGCAGCGCCGCCTCGACCACTTCGGTGGGCACCTCGTTGACCGTCGGTGTCGTCATCAGTTCATTGTCGCCGAGCCGGTTGCGCTGCCCGGCGGGCGAACTGCGGGGCGTGTTCAGGCCGGACGCCGACGCCCATCAGGTAGGCGGGAATCGCGGACAGCTGCGGAAAGCGGGCCAGGATGTACAGCGACTTGTCGGGTGCCGGCGTCTTGCCGGAATCCATCGCGCGCAGCATCACCGCGTGCAAGAAGCGCTGAAACGTCTGGGTGACCGCGGTCGGGAATTCGCGGCGGCGCTGCACGGCGGCCAGGTCCTCGGCGGTGACGCGGTGGTCGCGAAGCGGTGCCGCGAGCAGCCTCGCCGCGGCCACGGCGTCCTGGACGGCCATGTTGATGCCGACGCCGCCGGCCGGGGACATGGCGTGCGCGGCATCGCCGATGCACAGCAGCCCGTGGTGTACCAGCGGCGCAGCCGGTTGAGTCGGATTCGAGCAGCTTGACGTCGTCCATCGATCGAGGCCGTGAACGGCCTCGGACAGTTCGGGAATGGCGGCGACGATTTCGTGGCGCAGCGCCTCGATCCCGCGGGCCCGCAGTTGGCGTCGGCTCCCTTGCGGAGGAAGTAGCCGGTCTGCAGATAATCCTCGCGCGGGATGACCCCGATGAACTGGCCGTCCTTGAACCGGGGCAGCAATGTGTCGCCGACGCCGTCTGCCTTCGGCAGCCGGAACCACCAGACGTCGGCGTCGACCGGATATTCGCGCGGAACGAGCCCGCCCTCGCGGCGGCACAGCGACCAGCGCCCGTCGCAGGCGATCGTCAGGTCGGCGCGCAGTTCGCCCGGCCCGTCGGGGCTTTCGTAGCGCACGCCGACCACGCGGCCCCGCTCGTACAGCAGCCCGGTGACGTCGTGGCTCATCCGCAGGGTGAAGGTCGGCTCCTTCTTGCCGGCCTCGGCGAGCAGGTCGAGCAGGTCCCATTGCGGCACCATCGCGATGTAGCGATGCGGCAGCCGCAACCGGGTGAAGTCGATCACCGGCGCCTTGCGGCCGTCGGGCAGGTCCAACGCCCAGCCGGTGAGCTTGGTGTGCGGCAGCGCGTCGAACTGCTCGAACAGGCCGAGTTCGTCGAGCAGTCGCAGCGTCGAGGGATGCACGGTGTCGCCGCGGAAGTCTCGCAGGAAGTCCGCGTGCTTTTCCAGCACGGTGACCTCCACGCCGCCGCGTGCCAGCAGCAGCGCCGCCACCATCCCGGCGGGACCACCACCGACGATCGACGCATGTCGTCTTCTCGCTCATCGCATCCTCCTCACGTCATTGTGATACTCGATTACGGACTAACTGTATATGCTGTGTCAGCTATAAGACAACCGCTGTGACGCGTCTCACCGTGCGCCGGCACCCTCGGTGGCCACGTCGCGCGGAGTGAGAGACTTGCCGGTCATGGGAGACGCTGCTGCGACGCTGGTTCTGCTCCGCCACGGCGAGAGCGAATGGAACGCCAGTAACCAGTTCACCGGCTGGGTGGACGTCAACCTGACCGACAAGGGCCGCGGCGAGGCGGTGCGCGGCGGCGAACTGCTGGCCGAACACGACCTGCTGCCCGACGTGCTCTACACGTCGCTGCTGCGCCGCGCGATCACCACCGCGCACCTGGCGCTGGACGCCGCCGACCGGCTGTGGATCCCGGTGCACCGCACCTGGCGGCTCAACGAGCGGCACTACGGCGCCCTGCAGGGCCTGGACAAGGCCGAGATCAGAGACCGCTACGGCGACGAGCAGTTCATGACCTGGCGGCGCAGCTACGACACCCCGCCACCGCCCATCGAGAAGGGCAGCGAGTACAGCCAGGACGCCGACCCCCGTTACGTCGACATCGGCGGCGGCCCGCTGACCGAATGCCTGGCCGACGTGGTGGCCCGTTTCCTGCCCTACTTCACCGACGTCATCGTGCCGGACCTGCGGGTTGGCAAGACGGTGCTGATCGCGGCGCACGGCAATTCGCTGCGCGCGCTGGTGAAATACCTCGACGGCATGTCCGACGACGACGTGACCGGGCTGAACATCCCGACCGGAATTCCGCTGCGCTATGACCTGGACGCCGACATGCGCCCGCTGGTGCCCGGCGGCAGCTACCTCGACCCGGATGCCGCGGCCGCCGGCGCGGCGGCGGTGGCCAGCCAGGGCGCTAAATAAGCGTGCTTTTCCAGCAACTGAGCGAACGCCGGGTGAACGGGCCCCGAACACCTGTCTCGCGGCATGTGACATGACCGGTTTTGGCCTTGTGCTGCTGGGTTGGCGTTCACCGGAATCGTAAGCTCGTCATGTGACCGTGTTCTCGGCCCTGTCACTGGCCGGGGTGTTGTTTCTTACGGCCCTGGCCGTGGGAATCACCGTCGGCGCCCGATGGGCGCCGCGGGCGATGGAGCGACGGCAACGCGTGGCGGTCGAAGCGGCCGGAATCACCATCGCGCAGATGCTGGAACGCATCGTTGCGCTGATGCCCCTGGGAGCCGCGGTCGTCGACCGGCACCGCGACGTGGTCTATCACAACGGCCGGGCCAAAGAGCTGGGCCTGGTCCGCGAGCGGCAGCTCGACGACGAGGCCTGGAACGCGGCCCGCAGGACCCTGGCCGACGGCGCCGACGTCGAATTCGACCTGCTGCCGGGCAAGCGGCAAGTGCCGGGCCGGGCGGGTCTGTCGGTGCACGGACAGGCGCGGCTGCTCAGCGAGGAAGATCGCCGGTTCGCCGTCGTATTCGTCTACGACCATTCCGAATACGCCCGCATGGAAGCGACCCGCCGCGACTTCGTGGCCAATGTCAGCCACGAACTCAAGACGCCGGTCGGCGCGATGTCGGTGCTCGCCGAGGCGCTGCTGTCCTCTGCCGACGACCCCGAAACCGTGCGGCGGTTCGGCGAGAAGGTGCTCGTCGAAGCCACCCGGCTGGGGAACATGGTCAGCGAGCTGATCGAGCTGTCCCGCCTGCAGGGCGCCGAGCGCATGCCGGACATGGGCGCCGTTGACGTCGATGACGTTGTCTCCGAGGCGATTTCGCGTCACAAGGTGCCCGCCGACAACGCCGACATCGTGGTACGCACCGACGATGCCAGCGGCCTGCGGATGCACGGGGAGCAGGCCCTGCTGGTCACTGCGCTGGCCAACCTGGTGTCCAACGCGATCGCGTACTCACCCCGCGGCTCGCTGGTGTCGATCAGCCGGCGCCGCCGCGGCGACAACATCGAGATCGCCGTCACCGACCGCGGCATCGGGATCGATCGCAAGGACCAGGAGCGCGTCTTCGAGCGATTCTTCCGCGCCGACAAGGCCCGCTCGCGAGCCACCGGCGGCACCGGGCTCGGGCTGGCCATCGTCAAGCACGTCGCCGCCAACCACGGCGGCAGCATCGGCCTGTGGAGCCAGCTGGGCACCGGGTCGACGTTCACCCTGTCCATCCCGGCCTACGCCGGCGAACTCGAGCCCACCGACCTGTCACCCGAGCGCGAATCGCGCCCCAGGAAGCCCCAACGGGAGCCCCAACGAGAGGAAGAACTACACCGATGACGCTAGTCGTGCATGACGATGGGAGAAGTCGCGCTGATGACGAGTGTGCTGATCGTGGAGGACGAAGAGTCGCTGGCCGATCCGCTGGCGTTTCTGCTCCGCAAGGAGGGCTTCGAAGCCACCGTGGTGACCGACGGCCAGACCGCATTGGCCGAATTCGACCGGGCCGGCGCCGACATCGTGCTGCTCGACCTGATGTTGCCGGGCATGTCGGGCACCGACGTGTGCAAGCAACTGCGGTCACGCTCCAGCGTGCCGGTGATCATGGTGACGGCTCGCGACAGCGAGATCGACAAGGTCGTCGGGCTCGAGCTGGGCGCCGATGACTACGTCACCAAGCCGTATTCGGCACGCGAACTGATCGCGCGGATCCGGGCGGTGTTGCGCCGCGGTGGCGACGACGACTCAGAGGTCACCGACGGCGTGCTGGAATCCGGTCCGGTGCGGATGGACGTCGAGCGCCACGTCGTCTCGGTCAACGGTGAGGCAATCACGTTGCCGCTCAAGGAGTTCGACCTGCTCGAGTACCTGATGCGCAACAGCGGTCGGGTGCTGACGCGTGGACAGCTGATCGACCGGGTGTGGGGCGCCGACTACGTCGGTGACACCAAGACGCTCGACGTTCACGTCAAGCGGTTGCGCTCCAAGATCGAGTCCGACCCGGCCAACCCGATCCACCTGGTGACGGTGCGCGGGCTGGGCTACAAGCTCGAAGGCTGAGACGGCGGGGCGGGCCGCTATTCGGCGGCCCGCGTCGCCGGGTGCACGGCGATGAGCCCTAACCCGCTGCGCCGCTTGCACATTGCGGCCAGCTCGGCGTAGGCCTTCTCGCCGAGCAGCTCGGTGAGTTCGGGGCCCATGCTCACCCACACCTGCTCGGCGCCGACGTGGGCGGCCGGATCGCCGGTGCAGTACCAGTGCAGGTCGGCGCCGCCGGCGCCCCAGCCGCGGCGGTCGTATTCGGTGACGGTGGTCTTCAGGATCTCGGTGCCGTCCGGCCGGGTCACCCATTCCTGGCTGCGGCGGATCGGCAACTGCCAGCAGACGTCCGGCTTCATCGTCAGTGGCTGCACGCCGAGCTTGAGCGCCTTGCTGTGCAGCGCGCAGCCCATGCCGCCGGGAAATCCGGGCGGTTCAAGAAGATGCAGGCGCCCTTGTATTTGCGGGTGCGGAACTGCTCTTCGCCCTCGTGCTCGTCGAGTTCGAGGTAGCCCTTGCGGCCCAAGCCCTTTTCGCGGAACTGCCAGTCGTCGTCGGTGAGCTTGGACACAGCGTCGTCGAGGCGGGCCCGGTCGTCGTCGTCGGACAAGAACGCGCCGTGCGAGCAGCAGCCGTCGTCGGGCCGACCCTCGACCGTGCCCTGGCATGCCGGTGTGCCGAACACGCACGTCCACCGGGACAGCAGCCAGGTCAGGTCGGCGGCGATCAGGTGCTCGGGATTGTCGGGGTCGTAGAACTCGACCCACTCACGGGCGAAGTCCAATTCGACTTCGCCGGGATGCTCGGCTGCGCCTCGCCACAGTTTTCACGGTAGACCAATCCGTGGCCAGGCTGCCCACACGCTCCGGTGCGTTTTGTCCGACTCTCTCGTGCCGCTGCGCGGTCACGCATCGTCATCGGACTAAGGTTGGGTCTCGTGCGATTAGGTGTTCTCGACGTCGGCAGCAACACGGTCAACCTGCTCGTGGTGGACGCCCGCCGCGGCGGGCACCCGACGCCGATGAGTTCGACCAAGGCCACGCTGCGGCTGGCCGAGTCGATCGACAACTCCGGCAAGATCACCCGCAAGGGCGCCGACAAGCTGATCGAGACGATCGAGGAGTTCGAAAAGATCGCCGACAGCTCGGGCTGCGCCGAGTTGATGGCGTTCGCCACCTCGGCGGTGCGCGACGCCAAGAACTCCGACGACCTGCTGGCCCGGGTCCGCAAGGAGACCGGTGTGCAGCTGCAGGTGCTGCGCGGGGTCGACGAGTCGCGGCTCACCTTTCTCGCGGTTCGCCGTTGGTACGGCTGGAGCGCGGGGCGGATCATCAACCTCGACATCGGTGGCGGCTCGCTGGAGCTGTCCAACGGCGTCGACGAGGAGCCCGAGGTCGCGATGTCGCTGCCGCTGGGCGCCGGCCGGCTGACCCGCGAATGGCTCAGCGACGACCCGCCCGGCCGGCGCCGCGTCGGCATGCTGCGGGACTGGTTGGACGCCGAACTGGCCGACGCCGCCGCCAAAATGCTGGATGCCGGTAGCCCCGACCTTGCTGTGGCAACGTCGAAAACGTTCCGGTCGCTGGCCCGGCTCACGGGTGCGGCGCCGTCGGCCGCGGGGCCGCGCGTTAAGAGAACGCTAACGGCGAATGGCCTCAGACAACTCATATCTTTCATCTCTAGGATGACGACCGCTGACCGTGCAGAACTGGAAGGGGTGAGCGCCGAGCGAGCGCCGCAAATTGTGGCGGGAGCTTTGGTCGCAGAAGCGAGTATGCGAGCGCTGTCGATAGAAACGGTGGACATTTGCCCGTGGGCGTTACGAGAAGGTCTGATTTTGCGAAAGCTCGATAGCGAAGCTGACGGAACCGCCTTCGTGGAGACGTCCGTGCGAGATGCTGGAAACCAGCGAGCCAATCGGAATGGCGGCAAAAAATGACCGGACCCAACGACACCACCCGACCCATCTCGGTTGCCGAGTTGCTTGCCAAGAACGGCACCACGGAGCCCCGGCCCCGGCCCGTCGCCGCCGCCGTCGCGGAAACTCCGACGCGGTGACCGTTGCCGAGCTGACCGGCGAAATCCCCATCATCACCGACGAGACCGATCCCAATGCCGAAGAACACCGGATTCCGGAAACGCACGCGCATCGCGCCAACGGAAGGGCCCGCCTCGACGAACGAGGTCGTCGAGGCGCCCGCCGAAGATCCGCCGGCCGAAGACGTTCTGGTCCGAGCCCGAGCCGCGCTGGCCGGCGTCCGCGCCGCCCCGCCCGCGTGAGGCGGCGGCTGCAGCGCGCGAACAGCGTCCCCAGCGCAGCGCCTACCCGCGCCCGGTGCGCAACGAGGTCCGCCCGCGTGCCCGACCGCTCCGAGTCGCGCGACGACAAGTCGCCGGATCGGGCCGGCGCCGAAGGCATGATCCCCGATCCGCTCGAGGATTACGCGGGCATGTCCGTGGACGTGATGGACACCGACGTGCGCGACGCCGAACCGGCCATCGAAGACTCCGCCTACGTGCGCTCCTATCTGCAGTCGGCCGCCGGCAAGGACGACCTCGAATCACGTTCCGGCGCGGGCTATCACGACATCGACGATGTCGCCGAAGAGGACTACCCCGACGACGATTCCGACGAGCCGCACAACTGGTCGCGGTCGGACAGCATGCGGTTCGGCGGGATGGTTGTGCTGCAGTCGCTTCTGGCCGTCGCATTCGGCGCGGGCCTGTTCATCGCGTTCGATCAGTTGTGGCGCTGGAACAACATCGTCGCGCTGGTCCTGTCGGTGCTCGTCATCCTCGGCCTGGTGGTCGGTGTGCGGGTGGTGCGCAAGACCGAGGACATCGGCAGCACGCTGATCGCCGTGGCGGTGGGGGCACTGGTCACGTTGGGCCCCCTGGCGTTGCTGCAATCCGGCTGAGCCGCAACAGAATCCACGTGCGCCCCGCAATCAAGGTCGGTCTGTCGACGGCCTCGGTCTATCCGATGAAGACCGAGGCCGCTTTCGAGTTCGCGGCCAATCTGGGCTACGACGGCGTCGAGCTGATGGTGTGGGGCGAGTCGGTCAGCCAGGACATCGACGCGGTGGAGAAGCTCTCGCGGAAGTACCGGATGCCGGTGCTGTCGGTGCATGCGCCGTGCCTGCTGATCTCGCAACGGGTCTGGGGCGCCAACCCGATTGCCGAAGCTGGACCGCAGCGTGCGGGCCGCCGAGAAGCTCGGCGCCCAGACCGTCGTCGTGCATCCGCCGTTCCGCTGGCAGCGCCGCTACGTCGAGGGCTTCACCGAGCAGGTGGCCGAACTGGAGGCGTCCAGCGACGTGCTGGTCGCCGTGGAGAACATGTTCCCGTTCCGCACCGACCGGTTCTTCTCCGGCCAGACCATGGAGCGGATGCGCCGACGCGGTGGGGGACCCGGGCCGGGCATCTCGGCGTTCGCCCCGTCCTATGACCCGCTGGACGGCAATCACGCGCACTACACGCTGGACCTGTCGCATTCGGCGACCGCGGGCACCGACGCGATCGACATGGCCGAGCGGATGGGCGAGGGCCTGGTGCACCTGCACCTGTGCGACGGCACCGGCCTGCCCGCCGACGAGCACCTGGTGCCCGGCCGCGGCAGCCAGCCGGTCGTCGAGGTGTGCCAGATGCTGGCCACCAGCGACTTCGGCGGCCACGTGGTGCTGGAGGTGTCCACGTCGTCGGCGCGATCGGTCCACGAGCGCGAAGCGATGCTGGCCGAGTCGCTGCAATTCGCTCGCACGCACCTGTTGCGCTGACAGCTGAGAGACAGAGGAACTCGACACGTTGACCGCATCATTCACCGAGGCGATGGAGCTTCGCGAGATCGACGACCGACGGCGTGCACAGCGTCTACGAGGGCGAGCTGAACAAGATACTGGACCATCGGACCCAAGGTGCACGGCGGGGCGATGGTGGCGTTGTGCGCCAACGCCGCCCGCACCGCCCACGGCGGACCCGTTGAGCCGGTTGCGGTTTCGGCCAGCTTCCTGTCGGCGCCCGACCCCGGCCCGATGCGGCTGGTCACCTCGATGCGCAAGCGCGGCCGCCGGATCAGCGTCGTCGACGTCGAGCTGATCCAGGGTGACCGCGCCGCCGTGCACGCCGTGGTGACGCTGGGGGAGCCGGAGCACCTGGTGCCGCCGCTGCTGTCGGCCAACCCGGCGGTGGGCCTGATGGATCCCGAGCCGCCGACGATGTGGAGCCGATCGGCCCCGGCCACCGGCTGGCCGGGCTGGTGAACCTGGCCGAGGGCTGCGAGGTACGGCCGCTGACCTCGACGCTGGGCATCTCCACCGACGGCCGGCCGCCGGTGATCCAGAACTGGGTCCGGCCGCGCGACGTGGCGCCCGACGTGCTGTTCGCGCTGATGTGCGGCGACATCTCGGCGCCGGTGAGCTTCGCCGTGAACCGCACCGGCTGGGCGCCGACCGTGCAGCTGACCGCCTATCTGCGGGGCCTGCCGGCCGACGGCTGGCTGCGGGTGGTGTGCACCTGCGTGCAGATCGGCCAGGACTGGTTCGACGAAGACCACACCGTCGTCGACTCGCAGGGCCGCATCATCGTGCAGAGCCGTCAGCTGGCGATGGTGCCCGCGCCCTAAGCGACAAAACCCGCGGGCGTCTGCCATGCTGAGCGGCATGGCCAGAATCGCGCTCGTCGGTGGGGGAAGCATGGGCGAAGCCCTGCTGTCGGGCTTGCTGCGGGCCGGACGGCAGGTCAAGGACCTGGTGGTAGCCGAGCGGATGCCCGACCGCGCCCGCTATCTGGCCGACACCTACGGCGTGCTGGTGACCTCGCTGCCTGACGCGGTGGAGAACGCGACGTTCGTCATCATCGCCGTCAAGCCCTCCGACGTGGCCTCGGTGATCGGCGAGATCGGCAAGGTCGCCGCCGAAGCCGCCCACGACAGCCCGGATCAGGTGTTCATCACCGTCGCGGCCGGCGTGACGACGGCCTACCTGGAATCCAAGCTGCTGGCCGGGACGCCCGTCGTGCGGGTGATGCCCAATGCGCCGGCGTTGGTCGGCGCCGGTATCAGCGCCATGGCTGCGGGCCGCTTTGCGACCCCTGAGCAGCTCAAGGAGGTCGCGGCGCTGTTCGACTCGGTAGGAGCGGTGCTGACGGTCCCCGAGGAGCACATGGACGCCGTCACGGCCGTTTCCGGCTCGGGCCCGGCGTACTTCTTCCTGATGATCGAGGCGTTGGTGGATGCCGGCGTCGGGGCGGGGCTGAGCCGGGCGGTGTCGACCGAGTTGGTGGCGCAGACGATGGCCGGTTCGGCGGCGCTTTTGCTGGACCGCATCGAGCAGGACCGTGGAACGGGCCGCGACTCGCGGCGCGACCTGTCGCTGGACACCACCGCGGCGCGGCTGCGTGCCATTGTTACCTCGCCCGGCGGCACTACCGCCGCTGCGCTGCGGGAATTGGAAAAGCGTGGTTTGCGGGCGGCTGTCGATGAGGCGGTGCGGGCCGCAAAAACACGCTCTGAGCAGCTAAGAATTACATCAGAGTAATTTATAGAATTTTATTTATTTGCCACCACCCGTCGCAATAACCACACTAGTCCCGCTATTCTCCTTGTTGGTATGCACCTGTGGGTGCCAGCGGAGGGGAAGCCGCTGGGACTGCAGGAGCCTGATTGATTGGGTTGCGATGACGTCTATGAACGGGCCATCGGCTGGCGGTAAATCGGGACGAGACACGGGTTCCGCAGACGGCCAGCAGCCCCGGACGCAATTCCTGACGGTTGCTGAAGTGGCGGCACTGATGCGGGTCAGCAAGATGACGGTCTACCGGCTGGTTCACAACGGTGAACTGCCCGCGGTCCGCGTCGGGCGATCCTTCCGCGTGCACGCGAAGGCCGTGCACGACATGCTGGAGACCTCCTACTTCGACGCTGGATAGCGTCCCAGTGCGGCATGCGGGACGCTGCGTGTCCCGACGCATCCGGAACACCCGGGTGCGCTTTGTCATGTGGCTCATGCGCCGCTGACTGCTGCGCCGGATTTGGGCTGCCGGCAGCGGCTTTGGTGTTCGACGTGCCCACCCGGGTAGAGTGACCGGGTTATTGCATATGCCCGGCCATGGCGGACTCGGGCCGCCACCGACGACGATGCGGGACGCGCAGCGTCCCGAGGAGAAGTCGGGCAATCAAGCACAGATAGCGGAGTTATGGGTTCAGTAATCAAGAAGCGGCGCAAGCGGATGTCGAAGAAGAAGCACCGTAAGCTGCTTCGCCGCACGCGGGTGCAGCGCAGAAAACTCGGTAAGTAACTTCTGCTGCCGCTGCTGCTGTCGTTCGCAGCCGATGCCGCGTCAGCGCAAGATCGCTAGGCTAACCAAGTGGACTCGTCGGACGGTCAGTCAGGTACCGGCACCGATACCGTGCACTATCCGAAAGTCGTGCTGGTCACCGGCGCGTGCCGCTTTCTGGGCGGCTATCTGACGGCCCGGCTTGCGCAGAACCCGATGATCAACCGGGTCATCGCGGTCGACGCGGTCGCACCCAGCAAGGACATGCTGCGGCGGATGGGCCGCGCCGAATTCGTCCGCGCAGACATCCGCAACCCCTTTGTCGCCAAGGTGATCCGAAACGGCGACGTCGACACCGTGGTTCACGCGGCAGCGGCGTCATTCGCGCCGCGTTCCGGCGGCGGGGCGGCGTTGAAGGAAATCAACGTGCTCGGCGCGATGCAGCTGTTCGCCGCCTGCCAGAACGCGCCGTCGGTGCGTCGCGTCGTGCTGAAGTCGACTTCGGAGGTCTACGGGTCCAGCGCGCATGATCCGGTGCTGTTCACCGAGGACAGCAGCAGCCGTCGTCCGTTCCGGTGAAGGCTTTCCGAAGGACAGCCTCGACATCGAGGGTTACACCCGCGGGCTGGGTCGGCGTCGGCCCGACATCTCGGTGACCATCCTGCGGCTGGCCAACATGATCGGTCCGGCGATGGAGACCACGCTGTCGCGGTACCTGGCCGGGCCGTTGGTCCCGACGGTTTTCGGCCGCGACGCCCGGCTGCAGCTGCTGCACGAGCAGGATGCGCTGGGTGCCTTGGAGCGGGCCGTGATGGCCGGCAAATCCGGCACCTTCAACATCGGCGCCAGCGGAATCATCATGTTGTCGCAGGCGATCCGACGCGCGGGCCGAGTTGCCGTTGCCGGTACCGGGATTTGGTCTCGCGGCGCTTGATTCGCTGCGCAAGGCCAACCGCTACGTCGAGATCAACCGCGAGCAACTCGACTACTTGAGCTACGGCCGAGTGATGGACACCACGCGGATGGAACAAGAGCTCGGATACCACCCGAAGTGGTCGACTGCGGAGGCTTTTGACGATTATGTGCGCGGCCGAGGTTTGACTCCCATTATCGACCCTGAGTGGGTACGCTCGATTGAGGGCCGGGCCGTAGCAGCAGCGCAGCGCTTTGGTGGCCGATCCACAATCAACTAAGGGCGGGGGGAGGTTTACTAATGGCGGGCGATTCAAAGGCGAAAGTCATTCCGCTGCACGGGAATTCAGGCCGTGCGGCGGCTCAGCGGCGTGCCGGGCAACGCACGCAGACCTCTCGCCAACATCCCTCACTCCTCTCCGAGCCCGACACCCGCGCATCCGCCGACGAGATCGCCGCCGTCGTACGCGAAATCGATCAGCACCGTCGCGGTGCGGCCAGTCGATCCGGTGGGGAACAGCCGAGCAACGAGCTCGCGCAAAAGGTCAGTGCCGTCGCCGACTTTCTGCGGCACCGGCTCACCGGTGACTACAGCGTCGACGAGTTCGGCTTCGACCCGCACTTCAACGATGCGATCGTGCGGCCGCTGCTCAGGTTCTTCTTCAAGTCGTGGTTCCGGGTCGAGGTCAGCGGCATCGAGCATCTCCCCGACACCGGCGCGGGCTTGGTGGTGGCCAACCACGCCGGCGTGCTGCCCTTCGACGGGCTGATGGCCTCGGTGGCCGTGCATGACGAGCATCCCGCGCACCGGGATCTGCGGCTGCTGGCCGCCGACATGGTGTTCGACCTGCCGATGGTGAGCGCGGCGGCCCGCAAGGCCGGGCACACCATGGCGTGCACCGCTGACGCGCACCGGTTGCTGGCCGCGGGCGAACTGACCGCGGTGTTCCCCGAGGGCTACAAGGGTCTGGGCAAGCGCTTCAAGGACCGCTACAAGCTGCAGCGCTTCGGCCGCGGCGGCTTCGTGGCGGCCGCACTGCGCGCCAAGGCGCCGATCATCCCGTGCTCGATCGTCGGCTCGGAGGAGATCTACCCGATGCTGACCGACGTGCGGCTACTGGCGCGGTTGTTCGGGCTGCCGTACTTCCCGATCACGCCGCTGTTCCCGCTGGCCGGTCCGGCCGGGCTGGTGCCGCTGCCGTCGAAGTGGCACATCGCCTTCGGCGAGCCGATCGAGACAGCGCACTACGAGGGTGCGGACGCCGAGGACCCGATGGTCACCTTCGAGCTGACCGACCAGGTGCGCGAGACCATCCAGCAGACGCTGTATCAGCTGCTGGCCGGCCGCCGCAATATGTTCTTCGGCTGAGCTTTCGAGCCTGCGCGGCTTATGCGGCGGGCTTGACCAGGGTGAACTGGGCCACGTCGCAGGCGCCCTCACGGAACAGGTTGGCGCACCCCGTCAGGTATTTCATGTAGCGCTCGTAGACCTCTTCGGACTGGATCTTGATCGCCTCGTCTTTGCGGGCCTCCAGCGCCTCGGCCCAGAAGTCCAGGGTCCGCGCGTAGTGCAGGCGAAGTGGCTGGACGAGGGCGACCTCGAAGCCGGCCTTCTTCGCGTGATCCTCGACGATGGCGACCGTCGGCAGCCGGCCGCCGGGGAAGATCTCTTGCATCATGAACAGGGCAAACCGCGCCCTGGCCATGGTGACCTTGATGCCGCGGTCTGCCAATTCTTGGTCGGTCGGGACGACGATGGTGTGCAGCATCATCGTGCCGCCGGCCGGAAGCGCGTCCCACGCCATCTTGAAGAAGTCGTCGTAGCGTTCGAAGCCGAAGTGCTCGAACGCGCCGATCGAGACGATCCGGTCGACCGGCTCGTGAAACTGTTCCCAGCCGTTCAGCAGCACTCGCCGCGAGCGTGGGGTGTCCAGCTCGTCGAACGTTCTCTGCACGTGGGCGGCCTGGTTCTTGGACAGCGTGAGACCGATCACGTTGACGTCGTACTTCTCGATCGCGCGGCGCAGCGTGGCCCCCCAGCCACAGCCCACGTCGAGCAGCGTCATGCCGGGCTCCAGGCCGAGTTTGCCCAGCGACAGGTCGACCTTTGCCTGCTGAGCCTCTTCGAGCGTCATGTCGTCGCGCTCGAAGTATGCGCAGCTGTAGGTCTGGCTGGGGTCGAGAAAGAGCCGGTAGAAGTCGTCCGACAGGTCGTAATGCGACTGGACGTCGTCAAAGTGCGGCGTGAGATCGGTGCTCATTGGTTTGGATTCCCCCTGAAAGGTTCCGGCTGAGATTAGGCGCCAGCGCGGATGGATGCAATTGCCGCGATTGTCGCCTCTGCGTTCGCGTCGGGGTTTGACGACTCGCCGAGCATGGTGACGATGCTGGTGATGATGGGGTTGCCGTCGGCGTCTGTGACTTCGCTGCGAATCTCGGCGATCACCGTGCCGTGGGATTCGATGACCGAATCCAGATAGGTGTCGAAGTACAGCCTGTCGCCGGCCGTGATCGGCCGGTGGTACAGGAATTTCTGGTCGCGGTGCAGGACCCGGGCCATGTTGATCGGGATGTCGAACTTGGTGAAGACGTCCATCTGGACGCGCCGTCCGGCGACCGCAAGGAAGGTCAGCGGCGCCACCGTGGCGTCGTAACCGATTTCGGCGGCCGACTCCTCGGTGTGGTGCGACGGGTGATCGTTGCTGATGGACTCAGCGAACTCGCGGATCTTTTCGCGACCGACGTCGAAGTAATCGGGGTATCGGTAGTGCGTGCCGATCAGGCCTTGGGTGCCTGCGGGCAATGACATGCGCTGCTCTCCACTCGTATGGTTGCTCAGCGGCGCAGTTTATCAGCGAGATTGCCGCCGAGATGCCACCGCAGCCAGTGCGCCGCCCGCCGCGCCCAAGGCCAAAGCCGACGGTACGCCGATCCGGGCGGCCTTGCGGGCGGTCCGGAAGTCGCGGATTTCCCAGCCGCGTTTGCGGGCGTAGTCGCGCAAAGCGGTGTCGGGGTTGATCGCCACGGCCGTGCCGACCAGGGACAGCAGCGGCACGTCGTTGTAACTGTCGGAGTAGGCGGTGCAGCGCTTCAGGTTGAGGCCCTCGCGGATGGCCAGCGAGCGCACCGCGTGCGCCTTGCCGGGGCCGTGCAGGATGTCGCCGACGAGCCGGCCGGTGAAGATCCCGTCGACCGATTCGGCGACGGTGCCCAGTGCGCCGGTCAGTCCGAGGCGGCGGGCGATGGTGATCGCGAGCTCATACGGCGTGGCCGTGACGAGCCAGACCTGCTGGCCGGCGTCGAGGTGCATCTGGGCCAGATCGCGGGTGCCCTCCCAGATCTTCTCGGCGATGATCTCGTCGAAGACCTCTTCGCCAAGCTGCGTCAGCTCGGCGGTGGGTCGGCCTTCGATGAAGGCCAGCGCTTTGCGACGGCCGGCGGCGACGTCGTCGCTGTTCTCTCTGCCGAGTACCTGAAACTTGGCCTGCGCGTAGACGAATCCGAGGACGTCGCGATAGGTGAAGTACTTTCGGGCGGCCAGGCCGCGGCCGAAGTGGATCAGCGACGAGCCCTGCACCAAGGTGTTGTCGACGTCGAAGAATGCCGCCGCGGTCAGGTCGACGGGTGGCAGCTCGGGGCTAGACGCTTCGTCGGACTGGACGTCTTCCAGCGCCCGCTCGGCGCTGGCGTTGGTGGCCGGCCGTCTCGAATTGCTGCTCAGCGGGGTGGGTTCTGCGTTAGGGCCGGGTTCGACAGTGCCCGGGCCGCCGGGAGCGGTCACGGTTTCACACTATCCGCCCGCGTGGCGTTGGGGTGGTCGATGGCGAGGGGTCCTACTTGTCTCGCCAGCCCTCGTACTCGGTGCCGGAGGTGTCGTCCCAGAACTTCGACGAGACCTCCGGCCAGAGGTCTGCTTCGGTCAGGCGATCTATCTCGCTCCTGGAGCTTCGTCGAAAAGTTTGCGGGCGTGCGCCAATTCCTCCTGGTTGGCGGGGTAACGCCGGCTTCTTCGGGTGTCGAGAATGTTTTTCCGGCGATTTTCTTGGCCATTGCGAGCGGCCTCCTACTTGTCCTGCCAGCCCTCGTACTCAGTGCCGGAAGTGTCGTCCCAGAACTTCGGCGGGATTTCCGTCCAGCGGTCTTCCTCAGGCACGCGGTCTATCTGCTCCTGAAACTCGTCGAATATTTTGCGTGCGTGCGCCATCTCCTCCTCGGTCGGCGGGTGACACCGGCCTCTTCGGGGTGGAGAATATTTTTCCGGCGAATTTCTTGACCATGCCTCGCTTCCCTGTTAGTTCCTCGGGCGGTCCTCGTACTCCGTACCTGAGACGTCGTCGAAAAACTTTGATGAAACTTCTTTCGGGATGTCCGCCTCAGGCACGCGATTGATCTGCTCTTGGAATTCGTCAATAGCTTGCACGCGTGGGCAATCTCTTCGCCGGTCGGTGGAGTCACGCCCGCTTCTTCGGGCGTGGAGAATATTCTTCCGGCAACTTCTTCGGCCACTGCTCAAGCCTTGCTACCCGACTTGGCTCAAAATAGTGCGTAGGTCAGCGTGGCTCTGGATGAGGGGGGCCAGATCGTCGGATAGCGCGTCGGCGGAGTTGCGGGTTCGGTTGTCGGCTTTGATTGTCACGATCCGATAGCAGCGGATATCGCGAACGAATTTTGCTGTGCCGCGGGCCGTTTGGGCTTGGGTACAGTGCCGGTAATGACCGGCTCCGATAGCCAACCTAGTTGTTGTTGGTGGTGGTTGCGGCTGGAAGGGTTCGTACCACCACCAGTCGGCGCGCTCGCCGGTGGGCCCGGGCCACGGTGGGACAGCGGGCGGGGGAAGGTCGGCGGACGTGCGAGCGATGCTGCGCTGCAGCCGTCGGCCGGAGCTGTCGGTGACAATGAGATCCTCGGCGGGTCCGGTGATGGTGATGACGCCGCGGTGGTGCAGCCGGTGGTGATAGGGGCAGACCAGCACCAGGTTGGACAACTCGGTGGGGCCGCCGTCTTCCCAGTGCCGGATGTGGTGTGCGTGCAGACCGCGGGTGGCGCCACAGCCGGGAACCGCGCAGGTGGGGTGGCGGTGCTCGAGCGCGCGGCGCAGCCGCCGGTTGATCAGCCGCGTCGCTCGGCCGGCGCCGATGACCTCACCGTCACGTTCGAACCAGACTTCACAGGTGGCGTCACAGGTCAGGTATCGGCGTTCGGCGTCGGTGAGCAGCGGGCCCAGATGCAGCGCGGCGGCGCGCTGCTCAACATCGACGTGCACCACCACGGTGGTGTGCTGCCCGTGTGGTCGGCGAGCCGCCTCATCGTCCCAACCGGCCTCGACTAGGCGCATGAACGCCTCGACCGTGCCTGGCAACGGCGGCACCTGATCTGATGCGCGCTCGCCATTGTCGTGATCGTGCTTCCACTCGGCGATCAGCGCATCTACGATGAGACTGCCAGTGCCGCGTCGAACTTCGCCGCGTCCGGGTGCGGAAGTGTGATCCGCCAGCTGGTGGTCTCCTCGCCGGAGGTCTTGGTGATCGACCGCTCCGATTGGGGCCGAGAATCGGGTTCGGGTCGCGGTTCCAGCTTCACCGCAGTACGCAGTTGGTTAACCGTCGCGACAGCGGCGAGCTCGGCGTAATGCTCATCGGACCCCTCGCCGGCCCGCGCGGCGATCACGCCGACCTGATCCAGCGACAGCCGACCCTCCCGCATGCCGGCCGCGCAGCGGGGAAACTCCGCCAGCCGGCGCGCCACGGTAGTGATCGTGTGGGCATTTCCCGATGACCAGCCCAGCTTCCAGGCCACCAAAGCCGCCACCGACCGCGCACCCGTAGCCCCGCAGAGCTCGTCGCGATCCAGCTCGGCGACGATCTCCACGATGCGCCCATCAACCGCGTTGCGCTGGCCCGCCAACTCCGCCAACTCATCGAACAACGTGTCAATACGCTCAGCAGGGCTCACCACCGCCGAAGGTGATGCGGTCAAGGACATGACGCCATCATTGCAGCCGGGTACGACAAGTTGCGGCTGCCGATCCGCGCCGAGGTGTTGCCGTCATCATCTGCTAAGCGGCACAGTCTCATTGGTTGCCAGACGCGTCCCGCGCGCGCCACCGCTGCCCCGGCCCACCAAGGTGCTCGACCGCGAGATCTACTCGCGAAAACCACACGATCTACACCACAGGTCGCGCCGAAGGAGGGTCTCCACGATGCGCACATTGGCCAACAAGGCAGCCCGGCCGCGAATTTAGTGCGCAGATCCCGCAGCCCAAACCGAAAACAACAGGTCAGCGCGCCGCGACTACTACCAACCCCGAATCGTGAGCCAAGTCAAGTTCCTATCGCTCGATCATTTCGATGATCGTCCTGCCCGTATCAGGATCAGATCGTCCCGCGCGGCGTTGGGTTGGTCGACTGCGGGGGTGTTACTTGTCTCGCCAGCCCTCATATTCGGTACCGGAGCTGTCGTTCCAGAACTTCTTCGGGACTTCGGTCCAGCGTTCTGCCGCCGGGACGCGGTCCACCTTCTCTTGGAACTCGTCGAACAGTTTGCGTGCGTGCGCCAACTCCGCATCGGTCGGTCGGGTAACACCGGCTTCTTCAGGTGTTGAGAAGATTTTTCCAGCAATCTCTTCGGCCATTGCTCAATCCTTCTATCGCTCAATCATTTCGATGATGGTCACACCGGTCCGAGGATCAGATCTTCGATCTACCACGTAAAACTGCGTGCCGTTTGGGAAGAGAACTTCTTGTTCGGTCGGGAACAGCGAGAACGAAGAGATGTCCCGCCCCGTCTTGGACATGATCCTGAACTCGACATTGCCGGCGAATGCCGACGACTGGGCCACCGCCGGTTCTATCGAGGTGCTGAGGAACGCACGTTCGGTTACGACCGCATCTGGCTGATATCGCTCAAGCACGGAAGCGGGCAGGTCAATGCCCCGGACAACCGGGCCGATATATGGAGGCAATTTACTCAACGCCTTATGTAGCGCATCAGCACGAGCCTGATGAGATGAGTCCATTGTGTTAGTCCTCAACGCGTCGTTCAGATCCTCGTGTCCCAACCCAGTGTAGTTGTTCAGGGCACCTAGATCCTCGGACGTCAAACGACTGGGGAGTGTGCGCGACGGGCCCGTAATGGTCGTGCGTTGGTGATTTGGGTAGGTGCGGAATCGGTGCGCCGCCGTGCGGCTGCGCTGCCACCGGATTGTGGCGTGGGGTCGGAGAGTTTATGTCCGTTGCTCCGGGTGTCACGCGAGGATGCGTGGACGACAGCGCGTGCGCATGAGTAGTCGCCGGTTCACCCGCCGGCTTGGACTCCGTGCGCGGTGCGGTTTTTTGAGTTGCCGGGCCCTTCGACTCGGTGAGTCCGTACGGCGGCAAGGGGCTCTTGGTCGTGGGCGCGGGGCTGGGTTGCCCGCTTTTCGGTGGGTCGTTCCGTGCCGGCTCGCTGCGTCGCGAGGGATTGTCGCGAGGTGCGGGGTCAGGCAACCGACCCGGGGTCGGCACGCGAAGTCCCTTAGGTGCCTCGGCGGCGTCTGCCGCCAGGCGGCCGAGTTTGGGCAGTTTCGACAAAGCGCCGCCAGGGAGTAGCAGCGTCGCCCCGTCAAACAGCGTCTCGCCCGCTGCAGTGAAAGGGTCATTGGCCCATTCGTCCCAATGGATGAGGCCCTTCCCCAGCTCCTTCCAAGACTGTTCGGCCTTCTGCCCGCCGTCTGCGCCGGTCAGTGACTCCAGCCTTTCGACCGAGTCGGACACGGAGTTCCAGAAACCTTTTGGATCGACGACGGCACGCAGCGGATTCAGTGTCCACATACTCTCGACGGCGCTTTCCCCCTCCTTGACGAAGCCGCCGCATGTCCGTCCGAAGTGGTCGAGAGCCCGGCCGATGTCGGTCGCGTGCAAGAAGTGGTCCCACTCCTTTTCGGCGTAGCGGGCCATGGCGGAAACAATCGTCTTCGCTTCGCTGAGCGCAGTGGCGATCTGCTGGCCCAGTGCGTCGACTTCTGCGGTGAACTGGTCGACGATGACGCGAATGTCGTTGGCGATCCTCTTGATTTCGTCTTCGTCCTCGTCGGTGAGGAATTCCCAGACTTCTTTGATCCCGGTCATGGGATTGCAGATACGCGACAACAAGTCGATGATCGCGGCGTGGACCGTGTCGATCTTGGTCGCGTAGGACGTGAGGTGCGTCGCGATCGTCGCGCACTGTTGCAAGATTCCCGCTGCGCAGCGATTGGTTTCGGCGAACGCCGCAGCGATCGCTGGTCCCTCTGGAATCTGTTGAGCGCCAATGCTACTCATCGGACCGACCGCGCCGAGTATCTCGCTGACCTGAAAGTTCGTCCCGGCGCGCGTCCAGGCCGCGGCCGCGCCACGCAGCTTCGCCGAATTCCCGGTCGGCCAGATCATTCCGATGTAGTTGGCCACCCAGCCCCAACCCGCCGGGACGCCGACCCCGCGGCCGACGGCGGACGGCGTCGTGGTCGCTGAGATTGCGCCGGTGGGATGCGGTCCCGGCAATGGTTGGCTGTGACCCGAGATGTTCGAGTGTGCTTCGGCAACGGAGTAGTTGTGCGCCGACATCCTGAGGCCATCACCCAGGCGACACAGGCCATTACGGGTGGTGGCCATCGCTTCGAGCAGCGTGGCCGAAGAGTTGTCGTAGCTGCGGCCAAAAGCTGCGCCCGCCGGATCGTCGCCAGACATTCCGTGGAACCCGGCGAGCGCCGTGGTCAACGTCGATACGGTGGAACCCAGATCCTCACCGACCGAGATGATCTCGGCACCAGCGCCATTCAGTGCCTCAGGGTCGACGACGAGCGGTGCCATCAGCTCAGGACCACATGGCCGAATTCGTTGCCATGGCTTGGGTGTAGTTGTGGTGTGCGGTGCCGCCGGCCGTCTCCAGTTGATTGAGCGCCTCGCGCATCGTCTCCTCGCCGTGGGACCAGTGGCGGTGCGCCTGGGCGTGAGCCGCGGCCGTCTGGCCCGACCAGGTCTGGTGCAGATGTGTTACCAGCGAGTCGATTTCAGCCACGACGCTCGCGGTGTGCCGCACATAATCGCCCATCCGGTGCACCGCATCCGCGAGCGCTTCTGGATCTACGCTGAACGGGTCAGCCACGGAAAACGCCATCCAATGCCTGGGCCGACGAATCCTCCTGGGTCTGAAATTCGACGCCGGTGACACCGATGGCCTTGGCCAGAATCGACAGCCCCAACTGCACCTCACCGGCGCCGCGATGCCACGAATCCCACACTGCGGCGTAGGCGCCGCCCGAGTCGCCCTGCCACCCGTCTAACAGTTCACGGACGTGGCTATCAAGCTCGACGAGTTGGGTGTGCAGGTCTTTCGCCGCGCTCGACAACGCTTGTGACGCAACGTGCATCGCCTCAGGTTGAACCCGGAGGATTGGACGCTCGGCCATAGCGCTCAAGTTAACGGCGTGGTGCTGGCCGCACAATTCACCCTCGCGGTATTCCCACTACATCGAACCGCAGTTAGCTGAAGTGCACGTCCCCAACACTGCCCGCGGTCGTCGTCAAGTTGCCCGCAACATCGGTATCCGCACCGATCAATGAGGTCGCACGCTCGCGAATGTCGGCGGCGAACGCTTGAGCCTGTGCCTGCCGCGCGGCCAGTTCGGCCAAATTCCCGCTTGCGTGAATGTCGGTGACCGACAGGTCTTCTCCGACGGCGAACCCGGCTTCTTCGGCGTCTTCGATTGCATAGAGGACCGCGTTGTGTAGGCGCTCCAACTCGCCGGCCTGCTGGCGAGCGATGACCGAAGCGCCCCGCAACTGTTCGGCCTGATCGGTCACGACAACGTGATCGGCCGTAGTCCGTGCTCGCAGGGCATCCCCGGATGCGCCCTCCCACAGCAGCGAGTGGGCCTGGTTGCGGACCTGCCAGTGGGCATCCTCCCACCGCTCAGCCAGGCCGCTCCAATAGTCGGCCGCATCGACTAGATGGTCCGCGGTGTAGGACTCAATCTGGCTGCGCGTCGGGATCATTCGGCTCTCCGGCCTAGGCTTCTACCGGCGGCTGATCGGTTGGCGCCGGCGCCCCTGGATTGTTGTGATGCTCGGCCTGCGGGGGCGGGGCGGATTGTGATTGGCTATCGACGGTGAGCGCGTGATCCATCGGCGTCGGCATCAACATGTGAGCCGAGCCGCCCGGATGGCCGAGCGCGCTCGTGAGGGTGTTAGCAAGGTTGGTGGAGACCGACACTGCCTGACCGCCGAGTTGGGCGACGGTTCCGGCGATGGTACTGCCGACGCTTCCCATGGATCCGAGCGACGCCGATGACATCGTGAAGCGGCGATGTGACGAGGCTCATGACGTCTTTGATCTCGCCCGCTTTCACCGTCTCGTGGGTCTGAAATGTGTTGGCGGCGTTCGTGGAGGCCGCAGCCGTGCTGTCTATACGCGTTTGAAAAGCTCCGGTGGCGGCGGCCGCCTGGGCATGGATGTCGTTGGTCGCAGCTGCACTCGGCCAAGATTTTGTGAGCGCGACTGGCGGTGCGCTCGCCTGCCCCAGGTTGGCGCCAATCGATCGCCATCGGCTGGCGGCGGCACGCACGTACTCTGGATCAACGGCTAACATTCACGCCCGCTTTGAATTGCGATGACTGCTCTGGCTGTGCATGGCCCAAAGCGTAGCCATCGGTTCAAGGCGCGCAAGTCACCCTAAATCGGCGGCGGTCAAGGTTGGCAATGTGCCAGATTAGACACGGCTTCAGTTAGAGCCGCCCGTCACTTGCTGAGTATGAGATTAACTTCTCGTACAACGATTTCGGCTGCTCAGCGGTTGCGGCCGGTCTCGTCTTGGTCTTCGTCCGGCTTGGTTTCGGGCGCCAGGAGGCGTCTGCTGGCTACCGGCTTGCCTGCTACGCGCTTGACGACTTCTGGCGCCGACTGCGGCGCGGTGACCCGACCCTGAACCGGGGCACCGTTCTTCACCGACGGCGGGACGACCCGCTTGGTCTCGGCCTTTGCGTCGCTGCCGCTCGATCCACCGCCCATGGCCCCCGGCGGCATCATCGGCATTCCCCCCATCGAGCCTCGCGCACCCGCAGCGGAATCTGGTGAAACGGGCGGCGCCACCGGGGAAGTCGGGGACGAGGTGGGGTAGGTGCTCGCTGGAGGAGTTGACGGCGGCCCAAGATTTCCGGTCGGGGTCGTGGCGCCGGCCAGTCCGGCACCGGCCCCGCCACCAGCACCCAGCGCGCCTCCGCCCGCACCGAGCGCGTCGCCCAGCGCGTCGGCGGGCAGCGATGCACCCAAGCCGGCGCCTTCTCCGGTTTTGCCCAACGTGCTCGCCATCTGCGACCCGAGTTGGGAGGCCTGCTGCATGGCCTGGCTGAGCCCCTGGGAAAAGGGGCTGAACATCCCGCTAACGGCCTGCACCGCCTGTTGGGGCATCTGAGTCGCCGTGCCCATCAGCTGTTGGAGCTGCTGACTCGAGTTTTCCTCGTTGGCAGGGAATTTGGCCATTGCGTCGCCGGTCTTATCGGCGCGCTGCGCGTGGCCGTCCTCAGCGTCCGCCGCATCTTGCGGATCGCCCGCATTGCCGGCCAAGCCGAGAGTGGCCAGCAGCTGGCTCATCAGCGACGTTCCCGTGGCGATCTGGTCTGGCGTTAATTGCGGTGGCGGGGGCAAACCCATCGCGCGAGCGAGCTGGTCGAAAGTGACCTGCAGATGCGGATTCGTCATGAATCTTCTTCCTAAGGAACGCGATTCAGTGCCTGGAACCAGGCGAAGTGGTAGTTGGCCCCGATCGAGTTCTTCTTGGCCAAGGCGTCGATCGCAGCCAGCAGCTGCCAATTCGACACCGCGGCGGTATCGACGTCGTCGGGGTAGGAGCCGATCACTTCCTCGCGAATTTTCGTGAGATGTTCGTCGAGAAGCTGGACTTCGACTTCAACTAAACCGGTCCCGGTGAACGCGGCTTTGGCGATGGTGCGTGCCATCAGCGGCAACCCGTCGCGGTAATTCGTGGCCTGACCAAGCTCCCAGCCCAGTTCATCGACGTCAGGAACCCGCCGGGGCCGCAATGACGTTGGCGTGGGCTCGGTTTCGTCGTCGTCTTCTGGGAGGTAGTGCAGCGGGGTGTAGCTGGCGGAGGCCTCCACCTGGCCCAGCAATGCTTCGATGTCGCCGCGACGCTCTCCCGGCTCAAGCAGCGTCACGACGGACGGAATCCGGATGCCCGGTGGGATCCAGCCGCTGGCAAGGTCGGTCATCAGCAGGGTCGTTCCGTCTGCCCGTTCCCCGGCGACCCAATGCAACCGCGGTTCTTGGCGGGCGACGAAGTCGACCAGCCGCTGGAGGCGGGCTTTCGCGGTGGCTTGCGCAGACGCGGCGCCAGCGGCGGCTCCGCCCGCGGCCGCCGCGATGGCCTGCTCGCCTATGCCGGCCGGTGCCGGGTGCGTTGGCGCGCCGGCGGGCTGGCGAACGACCGGCTGCGTTAGGCCGCTCGTTCCGGCCGAGGAACCGACCGGCGCTGACGCGGGGGAGCCCGTGGACGGGCCGGCCGGCGTGGTGACGGGGCTGGACGGCATCGTCGGCGCTGACGAAATTGGCGTCGGGGGTCGGATGTCGGAGCCATATGTTGGCAGCGGGCCGACGGGTGAGGCCGACGACGCGGCGGCCGCCGGTCCAGCGAGATACGTTGGGCTCGAATCGGTTACCGGTGCTTGGCTGGGAACGGCCGGCGGGGCCGCGGGCGCAGGCGCATCGAACGCGGGCGCATGCGCGGCCGCAGGAGCCGAAGCCCCCGCGTCTGGGACCGCAGGCGCGGTGGGGACTTGCGGTTGAACCGGGCTGGTTACCGGCGGCACATTGTTCAGTGCGCCAGACATGGGTGCGCCTTGGGCCAGCGGGTTCAATCCCTGCGCGAGGGCGTTGGGCTGCGGCAGGGAGCTCATCGCCGATGGGTTAAAGGCGTTGGTGGGCAGTCCATTTGACAGGCCGCTCATCGGCAAGGGGGAGCTCGCGCCGGGAAGGCCGGTCATGCTGGTCTGCGGATGGGAGCTGGCCCGCCCGGGCTAGTGGTGCAGAGATCCTGGCTGCCGCGCCTCCGAAGTGATTGGGTCCCGCGTGCCGCCAAGGGCGTCCGATGACAGGCGCTGCTGAGGCTTGGCGACTTGCGTGCGCCGACGCGCTGCCGACGAGTCTGTGTCTGGCGGAGCGCCAGTGTTGCGGTGGTTGGGGGAGCCCTTGTCAGTCCTTGCCGCCGAAGGTGTTCGGTTGGCTCTGTGGGGGTGGTGCTGCAGGGGCGCCGCCTTCGCCGAGGAGACCTCTTACTTGCTGTGTGACGGTCTCTTTGTTGGGAGACCCGAGCATCCGAGTGGTGTCGATACCGTTTTGTTGAGCGAATTGGCGCGCGCTCATCGGAATGCCCCGTTGATCGAGGATGTTCTGCATCGCCTCGAAGACGTTCTGAGTGTGAGGTGCCGCCGCGCTATTTGCTTCTTGTTGACGCTGGACGACGACATCCACAATTTTGCCGAGCTTGATCGGCGGCAGATCCTTGGACTGTTGAATCTGGTTGATTTGCGACTTTCCCTCGGATGCAATTGATTGGAGCCGCGAATTCAAGTCGCTGGCGCAGTGGTGAGCCGACGCACACGATTTGCTGATGACGCCGTTGGTGTCGGCGACATCACCGGCCTGCTGGGCGCCACGCGTGAAGGCCTCGCGAAGATCGTCGGCCGTCAGTCCTTTTTGGACATCCGGACTCAGCGATGTAGTCGTTTGTTGGCGAAGTTGTTCGGAGAAATTCTGCCAGGTAGCTGAAGTCATCTGCCGCTTGGTCGCGGCAGCGCTGACCGCGCCTAGATCTATCTCCGGTGTCCACCAATGGCCCACCATGAGGTTGAACCACGGATCGCCGTTGACTGCCGCCATTATTTGCACAGCTCCAGTGCGTGCGCGAAAGCCGGAGTTGCCTGTCGTTGATCAAGTCGGACTGCTCCGGGTCCTCATTCTTGGCGCCAGCCAGATAGTTCTCGCCAAGATCGAGCAGTGATTTCCGACAAATGCCGAATCGCTTCGGCGATTGGTTGCGGCGTAGCCGGATCGAGATGATCGCGCAGGTACCAAGCCGCCAGCAATTATTGAGAGCCGTGCATTCGCGGCTTGCGCTTCGGCCATGGCCGGGTCGCTGCTTGCCTGCTTGCGGTACCGGTCCGGCTGCAGCACGCGCCCTTATACCACATCAAGCGCCGCACACGCCCGAGCCTTCGCATCCGAAATCTGTTGCTCGCTGTACGTCGGAGCCGCCGGGTGCGCCGGGGGAGCGGACGCGACCGGCCGAAACCACCCGACGATCGCCAGACCCGTCGCGATCAGCGCAATCGCAAGCGCGACATAGGTCAGCCCGCGCGACTGCCCGCGGACCGGCGCGGGTTGCCACGCCGGCGGCCCTGACGGCGCTGGCTGAAACCCGGTTGGGGTCGGCGCGGACGGAAACCCACTGGCTCCGTATCCGTGCACAGGCCCGCTTGGCGGATTTTCCGACATAGTGCGATGTTATCGCTGATCAACGATTCAGGTATTCGGCTTTTGGTGGCCAGACATCATCGGCGTATTCGCTTTTCGAGCACACTGGGCTCATGAGTCGCCGCCAAGTTCAGCTGTTGACCCGCGCCGGTTGCACGATCTGCGACGGGGTTCACGCGCAACTCGAGCAGCTCGCCACAGAACTCGACTTCGACCTGTCGAGCACCGACGTCGACGCCAAAGCCGAAGAAGGCGACACCTCGCTCAGAGCCGAATTCGGCGACCGGCTGCCGGTCGTCCTGCTTGACGGCCGCGAGCACAGCTACTGGGAGCTCGACGAGCCAAGGCTGCGCAAGGATCTGGCCACCGGGTGACTTCCCCGTAAATTTGGTGGCCTAAGTGGTGACCGTCTACGGTGGACACCAGTCAATTCACCGGTGTTAGCAAGGGAGCGGGCCAGGTGATTCAGCCGTGAGCGTCCTGCTTTTCGGTGTGTCGCACCGCAGCGCGCCCGTCTCCGTTCTGGAGCAGCTCAGCACCGACGAGTCCGAGCAGGTCAAGCTCGTCGACCGAATTATGCAGTCGCCGCTGGTAACCGAGGCGATGGTGCTCTCCACCTGCAACCGTGTCGAGGTCTACGCCGTCGTCGACGCCTTCCACGGCGGCCTGTCGGCCATCGGGCAGGTACTCGCCGACCAGTCTGGCATGTCGGTTTCTGACCTCACCAAATACGCCTACGTCCGCTACAGCGAGGCCGCAGTCGAGCATCTGTTCGCCGTGGCCAGCGGCCTGGATTCGGCCGTCGTCGGCGAGCAGCAGGTGCTCGGCCAGGTCCGGCGCGCCTACGCCGCCGCCGAGACCAACCGCACCGTCGGTCGCATCCTCCACGAGCTGGCTCAGCGAGCGCTGGCGGTCGGCAAGCGGGTGCATTCCGAGACCGGCATCGACGCCGCGGGCGCCTCAGTCGTCTCCGTCGCGCTCGGCATGGCCGATGCCAAACTGAGCGGTCTGCGAGGCAAAACCGCCGTCGTCGTCGGCGCCGGAGCGATGGGCGGCCTCTCGGTGGCCCACCTGACCCGCGCCGGCATCGAACACATCTATGTCGTCAACCGGTCGCTGCCCCGCGCGCAGCGACTCGCCCGCAAGATCCGCGAATCCGGCACCGCCGCTGAGGCATTGAGCCTGGAGAATCTGCCCGCGGCGTTGCTCGACGCCCACGTGGTGGTCAGCTGCACCGGCGCGGTGCGCCCGGTGGTGTCGTTGGCCGACGTGCACACCGCCCTGGCCGTCGGTCACCGCCAAGACCAGCCGTTGGTGATCTGCGACCTCGGCATGCCGCGCGACGTCGACCCGGCGGTGTCCGGGCTGCCCGGCGTCTGGGTCGTCGACATGGATCGCATCCAGCGCGAACCGTCGGCCAAAGCCGCCGCGGCCGACGCCGAAGCCGCCCGCCACATGGTCGCCGCCGAGGTCGCCACCTACCTGGCCGGGCAGCGGATGGCCGAGGTCACCCCGACGGTGACCGCGTTGCGCCAGCGGGCCGCCGACGTTGTCGAGGCCGAACTGCTGCGCCTCGACAACCGACTCCCGGGCCTGGAAGCCACTCACCGCGATGAGGTCGCGCGCACCGTGCGCCGCGTCGTCGACAAGTTGCTGCACGCGCCCACCGTGCGGATCAAGCAATTGGCCAGCGCCCCCGGCGGTGACAGCTACGCCGAGGCATTGAGAGAGCTGTTCGAGCTCGACCAAACCGCCGTCGACGCCGTCGCCACCGCGGGCGAATTGCCAGCACTACCAACAGATTCTGCTGAGTAGCCGCTTGCCCGACGTGATCCGGATAGGCACCCGTGGCAGCTTGCTTGCCACCACCCAGGCCGGCGGCATTCGAGACGCTCTGCTGGCCAACGGCCACCAGGCCGAACTGGTGATCATCAGCACCGCCGGCGACCAGTCGCAAGAGCCGGTCGCCGACATCGGCGTCGGCGTCTTCACCGCCGCGCTCCGGGAAGCCATCGCCGCCGGCGAGGTCGATATGGCGGTGCATTCATACAAGGATTTGCCGACGGCCGCCGATCCGCGGTTCGTGATCGCGGCCATCCCGCCGCGGGAGGATGCGCGCGATGCGCTGGTGGCCCGCGACGGGTTGGTGCTGGGAGAGCTGCCGAACGGCGCAATCGTGGGCACGTCGTCGCCGCGGCGGGCCGCGCAGCTTAGAGCACTGGGTCTCGGTTTGGAAATTCGCCCCCTACGAGGCAACCTAGACACCAGGTTGAACAGGGTAAGCAGTGGTGATTTGGACGCAATCGTGGTTGCCCGGGCGGGTCTGACCCGGCTGGGACGTCTCGACGAGGTCACCGAGACGCTGGAGCCGGTGCAGATGTTGCCGGCGCCGGCTCAAGGGGCTCTCGCCGTTGAGTGCCGATCTGGGGATTCCCGGCTCGCGACTCTGCTGGCAGAGCTGGACGACGCCGACACTCGCGCGGCCGTCACTGCCGAGCGTGCCCTGCTCGCCGAACTGGAGGCGGGTTGTTCCGCGCCGGTGGGGGCGATCGCGGAAGTGGTCGAGTCCATCGACGAGGAGGGCCACATCTTCGAAGAGCTGTCGCTGCGCAGCTGCGTGGCGGCGCTGGACGGATCCGATGTGATCCGCGCGTCCGGGATCGGCAGTCCGGATCGGGCACGAGAGCTGGGGCTCTCGGTGGCCGCCGAGCTGTTCGACCTGGGCGCGCGGGAAGTCATGTCGAGCGCGCGGTAAGGCAAGCGCGAACAACGAGGTAGGAGCGACGATGACGACGCGAGGGCGTAAGCCGAGGCCCGGCCGCATCATGTTCGTGGGTTCGGGTCCAGGCGACCCGGCTCTGCTGACGACGCGGGCCGCAACGGTGCTGGCCAATGCCCCCCTGGTGTTCATTGACCCCGACGTGCCCGAGCCGGTACTGGCGTTGATCGGCAAGGACTTGCCGCCGGTCTCCGGGCCCGCGCAGGCCGAGCCGGCTGCGCCGTCGGACAACGGAACCAGCGAGGGCGCCGACGCAGGCGACCAGCCAGCTGCCGTGGTGTCGGTGGGACCCGACGTGCGGCCGGCTCTGGGCGATCCCACCGAGGTGGCCAAGACGCTGGTCGCCGAGGCCCGGACCGGAGCCGACGTCGTGCGACTGGTCTCCGGTGACCCACTGTCGGTGGACTCGGTGATCACCGAGGTGAACAACGTGGCCCGCAGCCACCTGCACTTCGAGATCGTGCCGGGCCTGGCCGCCAGCGACGCGGTGCCGACCTACGCCGGTCTGCCGCTGGGCTCGTCGCACACCGTTGCCGACGTCCGCGGCGACGTGGATTGGGGCGCTCTGGCCGCAGGGCCCGGGTCCGCTGATCCTGCAGGCCACCTCCTCGCACGTGGCCGACGCGGCCCGCACGCTGATCGAGTACGGCCTGTCCGACACCACGCCCTGCGTGGTCACGTCGTCGGGTACCACCTGCCAGCAGCGCTCGGTGGAGTCGACGCTGGGCGGGCTGACCGATTCGACGCTGCTTCTCGCCGGCGACGGCGCTGCACCGTCACCGGTGGTCGTCACGATCGGCAAGACGGTCGCCAACCGGGCCAAGCTGAACTGGTGGGAAAGCCGTGCGCTGTACGGCTGGACCGTGCTGGTGCCGCGGACCAAGGACCAGGCCGGCGAGATGAGTGAGCGGCTGACCGCGCACGGCGCGCTGCCGATCGAGGTGCCGACCATCGCCGTCGAGCCGCCGCGCAGCCCCGCGCAGATGGAGCGCGCGGTCAAGGGTCTCGTCGACGGGCGCTACCAGTGGGTCGTGTTCACCTCCACCAACGCGGTGCGCGCGGTGTGGGAGAAGTTCGGCGAGTTCGGTCTGGACGCCCGCGCGTTCTCCGGCGTGAAGATCGCCTGCGTCGGCGAATCGACCGCCGACCGGGTCCGCGCGTTCGGGATCAGCCCCGAGCTGGTGCCCTCCGGCGAGCAGTCGTCGCTGGGCCTGCTGGACGAATTCCCGGACTACGACAGCATTTTCGACCCGGTGAACCGGGTGCTGCTGCCGCGCGCCGACATCGCCACCGAGACGCTGGCCGAGGGTCTGCGTGAACGCGGCTGGGAGATCGAAGACGTCACCGCCTACCGGACCGTGCGGGCTGCCCCGCCGCCGGCGGCCACCCGGGAGATGATCAAGACCGGTGGTTTCGACGCGGTGTGCTTCACCTCCAGCTCGACGGTGCGCAACCTGGTCGGCATCGCCGGCAAGCCGCACGCGCGCACCATCGTCGCCTGCATCGGGCCGAAAACCGCTGAGACCGCAGCCGAATTCGGCTTGCGCGTCGACGTGCAGCCCGAGACCGCAGCGGTCGGTCCGCTGATCGAGGCGCTGGCCGAGCACGCTGCCCGGCTGCGTGCCGAGGGTGCGCTGCCGCCGCCGCGTAAGAAGAGCCGCAGGCGCTAGCCGATGCGGCAGCGTCCGCGTCGGCTTCGCTCGACCCCGGCGATCCGCCGGCTGGTCGCGCAAACGTCGCTGGAGCCACGGCATTTGGTGTTGCCGATGTTCGTCGCTGACGGCATCGACGAGCCGGCGCCGATCGCCTCGATGCCGGGCGTGGTGCAACACACCCGCGACTCGCTGCGTTCGGCAGCGGCCGACGCGGTGACCGCCGGGGTGGGCGGGCTGATGCTGTTCGGTGTTCCCCGCGCCGAGGACAAAGACGCGGCCGGGTCGGCGGGTTCGGATCCCGACGGCATCCTCAACGTGGCGCTGCGCGACCTGAGCAAGGATCTCGGCGACTCGACCGTGCTGATGGCCGACACCTGCCTGGACGAGTTCACCGATCACGGCCACTGCGGCGTGCTCGACGAGCGCGGCCGGGTCGACAACGACGCCACCCTGAAGCGCTATGTGGAACTTGCTGTGGCGCAAGCGGATTCGGGCGCCCACGTGGTCGGCCCGAGCGGCATGATGGACGGCCAGGTGGCGGCCATCCGCGACGGCCTGGACGCCGCCGGCCACACCGACGTCGTCATCCTCGCCTACGCGGCCAAGTTCGCGTCGGCGTTCTACGGCCCATTCCGGGAAGCGGTGAGCTCCAGCCTGATTGGCGACCGGCGCACCTATCAGCAGGAACCGGGCAATGCCCGCGAAGCGTTGCGCGAAGTGCAGCTCGACCTCGACGAGGGCGCCGACATCGTGATGGTCAAACCCGCGATGAGCTACCTCGACGTGGTGGCTGCTGCGGCCGCGATCTCGCCGGTGCCCGTCGCCGCCTATCAGGTGTCGGGCGAGTACGCGATGATCGCCGCGGCCGCCGCCAACGGCTGGATCGACGAGCGCGCCGCCGCGCTCGAGTCGTTGACCAGCATCCGGCAGGGCCGGCGCCGACATCGTCCTCACCTACTGGGCCGCCGGCGCGGCCAACTGGTTGTCGTGACGGGCCCCGCTGGGCAGGCGCAGGAGTCGCAGCCGACGAAGCGGCCGGTCGACGTCGACACCGGCTTCTGGTTGTGGCTGGCGGCACTCCCGCTGATGGTGATCGGCTACGTCGCCGATCTCGTCGGTTCGTCCAGCGGCCACCGCGCCACGCCACTGCTGCTGGCGTCCGGGCTCTTCACCGCGGTGCTCTGTGCGATCGTCGTGACATTCCTGATCCTGATGCGGGCCGGATACCGCTGGGCCCGAACGACGTTGACCGGCGGCGCGACGGCCACCGTCGTCTACGTCGGCATCCGGCTTTTCACCGCAACCTGGCCGCCGATGTACGCCGTCGCGTGCGGCATCGCCGGCATCATTGGATCGGTTCTGATCGCCGGGGGCGTGTTCCTGCTGCACCGCAGCGATTCGCACGACTACTTCACGCGGTGAGCGCCGAAAAAGGTGAAGTGTCAGGCCCCCCGGTGCGATATACGATTTTGTCCGGTTAGTCGAGTCGGTAACGGGAGGGGCTGTGGACAACCTCAACATCACGCCTGAAGAGGTCTTCCACGCCGCGACGGTCGGGCGCGACCACCACGAAGAGCTGGCCGGCACCTATGCGTCGACGCAGTCGCAGGGCTGGGACGCCGAGTCGGGCTGGGTCGGCTCCTCGGGTGCGGCGCTGTCGGGGCTGATGGATCGCTGGCAATCGCATGCAAGCGACCACCACCGGATGCTCAACGATCACCACGAGGGTCTGGACGCTGCGGCGACAACCTTCTCCGAGATGGACAAACACGCCGCTCAACGGTTGAAACTCGGTCAATGACGCTGTCGCTGGCCGACATCGAGGCATGGGATGAAGCCGCGATCGAGCAGGTGTTCTCTGCAGCGACGCTGCGGGCCGAGGGCGCGCAGGCCACCGGCAACACCGTCGGCGACCTACTGACGTTCGTCAACTGGGATGGCGCGACGGCCGAAGCGGCCCGCGAGTCGGCCAACCGCATCAAGGTCACGCTGAACGACCACTCCGAGGAGTGCAAACGGGTAGCGGCAGCCGCGCATAAGGCGTCGGCGGAAGTGGCCGACCTGAAATACCGGCTGTCGTCGATCAAAGCCGAGGCCAGCGCGGCGCAACTCAACCTCAACGAGCAGACCGGCGCCGTCACGTCGAAAGTCACCGTTCTGACCGTCGCGATGCAAAAGCAGCAGGATGCCGTCAAGGCGGATGTCGAGAGCCGGATCAGGCAGCTGATCGCCGACGCCGATGGAGTCGACCGCGATCTGGCGACTGCCATCAAGAGCGCCGACGGCGCCGAGGCCGCGCCGGCGTCGACCGGTCCCACGTCGAATCTACCCAAGCCGCCGGATAATTCGGCAAGCCCGACCGACCTCAAAAAATGGTGGGACGGCCTGACTCCGCAGCAGCAGACCGATTATCTCGCCAATAACCCCGCCGCGCTCGACCGCGATGGCATCCCGCCCGAGATCCGCGATGCCGGTAACCGCATCCGCCTCCCGCACGAGCTGGGGGTGGCGAAGCAGTCGCTCGACCAGGTACACGACGAGATACGCCATGCCAATCCCCGCGCCGCAATGGGCTACTCGGAGGCGCTCGTCAAAGCCCAGACCCGCTACAACGACCTGCTCGCCTTCCAGAGCACCCTCTACCCGACCAACGCGAACGGCACACCGAGGGCAATCGATCCCGCCGACCGTCGCAGCCTGATGATGCTGGACACCACGTCGAACCCGAACCACGTGCTGGGCGCCATCGGCATCGGCGACGTCGAACACGCCGCCCACGTGGGGGTCACGGTCGGTGGAGTCAGCACCAACGCCACCAGCCTCCCCAGCATGGTCGACGAGGCCACCAACTTGCGACACACGACCTCCGACATCCTCAAGCAGGCAGGAGATCTCAACCCGAACTCGGTGGCCACCGTCGCCTGGGTGGGTTACGAGCCGCCCGCGTCGATGACCGACCTCCGAGTCGGCGACGACGCGCTGGCCAAGGCGGCCGCGCCACATCTCAACAGCTTCTGGCAGGGGCTGGCGGCCACCACCGAGAGCCCGCAGCAGGAGATCACCGCATTCGGACACTCCTACGGATCGCTGGTCACCAGTCTGGCGCTGCAACAGGGCGACAGCCATGTTCACGACGTCGTGTTCTACGGCTCGCCAGGGCTGGAACTCAACAACGTCGGCGACCTGCACCTGGCACCGGGTGGACACGCGTTCTTCGAACAGGCCGCACACGATCCGATTGCGCTGATACAAAAGGCGCCGGAGTTCGGTGCGGCGATGATCCCCGGGCTGCTGATACCGCCGCTGATGCCGTTCGGTGTGCTGGGACTCGTCGACGTACTGGGCGGCAGCGGGGTCAACGACCAGTGGTTCGGCAACACCCCGAACCAGGTCGCCGGCATCGTCCCCCTGTCGACGGGGGCCGGCGTCGACCCGATCCTGGGTATCAGCCGCGCGGCCGCCGACGTCCACGCCGACTACCCGCGCGCCGTCGATGGCACGCTGCGCATGTCCGGCTATAACTTGGCGGCAGTGTTGTCGGGGGTGCCGCATGCGGCGAAGACAGGAAACTGAGATGACGTCTCGCGGGTGGTGGGTGGCCGTCGCCGTCGTTGCCGTGGCAGTGCTTTCGGGCTGTCACTACGACCCTTACCCGTGGCCTCGCCCGGGTCAGCCGTCCGCTACACCGTTGGAAAACCAACTCAGCCAACGTGATTCGTTGCAAGACGCCGCCAACGACTTGATCGCGGTCGCCGCGGAAATGCGGGATGCGGTGCAACGGGTCTACCCGCAGGCCCAGTGGTCGGCCGTGACCCACGGTGGCCAGGCCGGCTGCGACCCGCCGTTCACCTTCCTCAGCGGGACGGTCTATCAAATCCCGCACTACGACACCCCTGCGCCGTCGTCGGCCGCCGAGCGTGAGGCGGTGATCACCGCGGCGGCCGACGTGTTGCGCGCGCATCACGCCGACAAGATCGACCTGACGAAGGGTCAGTCGGTGAGCGGAGAGCTGCCGCGTGACCACGGCCAGCCACGGCTCACCATCGGCACCCCGACCACGCCGGCGCCTGCATTGATGACCGTGGAAGGCCAAACGGGCTGCCATCACGTGGCCACCGGTCCGGGCCCCTGGGATACCCCGCCGACCCCGACGCGGTAGAGCGCCCGCAGGTCGTGACCCCAGGTGCTTTGGCCGCTCGTCCAGCGGGGGATGATGGACGGCGTGACTGCCGGCACGGATACCGAAGCTAAACCGATCTTTCGCGAGGTCGGCGCCACCTGGTACTGGTTGCTCGCCGGTCCGATCGCCGCCGGGATCATGCTGTGGATCGAGAAGGCCAACGGAAACGGCTGGCAGATCTCCATTCCGGCGTTCTTCCTGGTGGTGATGTCGGCTTTCATTGCGCTGCAAATCAAAGCGGCCCGCATCCACACCTCGGTCGTGCTGACCCCGCAGACCCTGCGCCAGGGCACCGAGACGATCAAAGTGTCCGAGATCCTCAAGGTGTACCCGGAACCCGACCATCCGTTGGCAGCGAAGAAAGATCTGGAACGCTGGCAGTCCGCCCGCGCGCTCGGCGAGCTGGTCGGGGTGCCCAAGGGCCGCACCGGCATCGGTCTGCGGCTCACCGGCGGCCGTACCGCCCAGGCGTGGGCGCGCCGGCACCGTCATCTGCGCAATCTGCTGACCCCGTTGGTCGAGGAGCGCGTCGGACCCAACGAGCCGCCGGATCACGACGACGATGAGAGTTCAGGCTGGTGATGGCCCGTTTCCGCACTGTCGTCGAGCTGCTGCTGGCCTGCGCCGCGGCGGTGGGCTGCGCGGCCAGTTGGTCGGCGGTCCGGACCACCGTGGCCGTCGCTCCCATCCTCAAGGATCAGCCGGCGACCACCTCGGTGATCTATGACCCGTCGATGCTGCTGGTGACACTGCTGTTGGCGGCGGTCGCCGGGATGCTGGCGGTGGTCGGCATCGCCCGACTGCGGCGGACTGGCCGCGCCTCGGTGGCATGACCACCACCGATCTCGACCTGCGCGGCATGAGCTGCGGGTCCTGTGCTGTCCGCATCGAAGGTGCGCTGAATCGGCTCGACGGTGTGCGGGCCGCCGTGAACTTCGCGCTGGAACGGGCCCATGTTCAACACGAGGCCGCGGTGTCGACCAGTGACTTGATCCGCGCGGTCGAGTCGACGGGCTACCAGGCCTCGGTGGTCGCCGATCCGTTCGGGCCGTCCGACGATGCCCCGCACGATGAGCTGCGGCCGCGGCTTCTCGGATCGACGCTGCTGGCGATCCCGGTTGTCGCCGTGTCGATGGTGATGGGGTGGCAGTTCGCCGGCTGGCAGTGGCTGGCGTTGGCGCTGACCACACCCGTGGTGGTGTGGGGTGGCTATCCGTTCCACCGCGCAGCGCTGCTCGGCATCCGGCATCGCACCTCGACGATGGACACCTTGGTCTCGTTGGGCACGCTGGCCGCCTATCTCTGGTCGACGGCCGCGGTGCTGCGCGGAGCCGGCCCGGTCTACTTCGAAGTCGCGGCCGCCGTCACGGTGTTCCAGCTGGTCGGTCGCTACGCCGAGGCGCGCGCCAAGCGCGCGTCCGGCGCTGCGCTGCGCTCGCTGTTGAATCTGGGCGCCAAAGACGCCGTGGTGCTGCGCGGCGGCGACGAGGTGCAGGTTCCGGTCTCGCAGCTGCAGGTCGACGATGTCGTCGTGGTGCGGCCGGGGGAGCGGCTGGCAGCCGATGGTGTAATCATCGACGGCGCAACGGCTTTGGATACCTCCGCGCTGACCGGTGAGCCGGTGCCCATCGACGTGAGCGTCGGCGACACCGTGGTCGGTGGCTCGCTGAACACCTATGGCCGGTTGCTGGTACGCGCCGCCAGGGTCGGCGCCGACACCCAGTTGGCGCGGATGGCCAAGCTGGTCAGCGACGCGCAGAACAGCAAGGCCCCAGTCCAGCGGATGGCCGACCGGGTCGCCGCGATCTTCGTCCCGGCGGTGCTGCTGATCGCGGTAACGACGATGGCCGGTTGGCTGCTGGCAGGACAGCCGGCCGCGTCGGCGTTCACCGCGGCCGTCGCGGTGCTGATCGTCGCCTGCCCGTGCGCGCTGGGGCTGGCCACTCCGACCGCGATCCTGGTCGGCACTGGTCGTGGCGCGCAGCTGGGCATCCTGATCAAGGACCCGAGACTGCTGGAGACCATCGAAGGCGTCGACACCGTCGTCTTCGACAAAACCGGAACACTGACCACCGGCGCGATGACGGTCCGCGACATCGAGGCCTCACCGGGCGAAGACGCCGACCTCGTGCTGGCCCGCGCGGCCGCGGTCGAGTCGGCATCGGAGCATCCGGTCGCGGGGGCGATAGTGGCGGCTGCCCGCAGTCGCGGGCTGGAGATCGGCAGTGGCCCAGCCCAATTCGTCAGCGATCCCGGCACCGGAGTCGTCGGCGTGGTCGACGGGGTCGAGGTGGCGGTGTCGCGGGCCGGATCATTGGCCGGCGTCGACCTGTTGGCGCCGACACGTCAAACGGCCGTGCAGGTGACCTGGGACGGGCAGGTTCGCGGCGTGATCACCCTCGTCGATCAGGTCAAGCCTGACAGCGCCGCGGCCATCGCCGAACTGACAGCGATGGGCATCACCCCGATGCTGCTCACCGGCGACAGCGCGGCGGCGGCCCGGCACCTTGCCGAACAGGTTGGCATCGCGGCCGACGACGTGATCGCCGGCGTCCTGCCCACCGAAAAGGCCGACGCCATCAAGGGTTTGCAGGCACGGGGCCGAACCGTGGCCATGGTCGGCGACGGCGTCAACGACTCGGTGGCGCTCGCCGTCGCCGACATCGGCATGGCGATGGGCAGCGGCTCCGACGCGGCGATCGACGCGGGCGACCTCACGCTGATGCGTCCGAGGTGCATACCGTGCCGACCGCGCTGCGACTGTCGGCGCGCACACTGCGGACGATCCGGATGAATCTGTTCTGGGCGTTCGCCTACAACGCGGCGGCCATCCCGCTGGCGGCACTGGGTTGGCTGAACCCGATGATCTCCGGCGCGGCGATGGCCTGCTCGTCGCTGCTAGTGGTGACAAACAGCTTGCGGCTCAGGCAATTTCAAGAGTAGCCAGGTCAGGATGCCAGCCAGGCCAGCTCGCCGGGCAGCTGCTGACGCCAGTACGCCTCGTCGTGTCCGCCGGGCGTGAACCCGCCCGCGGGCGGCGTGCGGAGCTGGCCGATGAACTGGTGGGTGGCCGGCGCGAACCGGTCGTCGTTGCCGCAGTCGATCCGCAGCGGAATCGTCGCCAGCGCAGGCGATCCGAACACGGTGTTGTGCGTCCAGTCGTCGTAGCTGTCGAACGCCCCGAGCGTGCTGGCGGTGTAGGACTGGTACAGCGCCGGGCTGATCGCGCAGATCCCGGCGGTGCGCGCCGGACCCAGCCGGGAGCCCAGCAGCAGCGCGCCGTAGCCGCCCATCGACCAGCCGATGAAACCCACGCGGGTGATGTCCAGGCTCATCGTCGACAGCATCGGGATCAGCTCGTTGAGCACCATCGAACCGGCGTCCTCGCCGCCGGCCCGCCGATGCCAGTAGGTGTCGCCGCCGTCGACGGCGACCACCGCGAACGGCGGCCGGCCCGCCTTGACCAGATCGGCGAGCACCTGCTCGACGCCAAAGCTCATCACTTGCTTGGCACTGCCGCGCACACCGTGTAGCGCGATCACCGGGCGCAGCGGCCCGGTGATGACCGGGCGGCCGGGCGATGATGTAGTTCGTCACGCACGCCGCCGCGGGCCGCCGAGACGAACGAGCCGGACACCTTGGTCGGCAACGGGACGGGGGCGCGCGACGGGCGGTGCGAGGTGGGCCCGGCGGCGCCGCGGGCTCGAACGGGCTCGGGTCGGCCGGCACCTGCGTCGGATCCACCAGGGCGCCGAGCGTCCAGATGCCCGCTGCTCCCGCGACGGCACCGGCACCCAGGCGCAGCGCAGCACGGCGGGACAGCTCAGGCACGAGCGCAATATTGCCAAGTCGAGAGCTCTACTCCAATGAGCCATGCCGCTCGATAGGCAACGTAGCTGTCACGCGGCGTCCAACACCATGCCTGCGGTTGATACAAAGTTCGAAATCTGTAACACTGTCCCACATGACCGAGTTGCGCGAGCCGTCGGACGTTGACGCCACTGCCGACGCACTGCCGTTGGGGCCGCAGTCCCTGGTGTGGCGCTACTTCGGCGACAACCGGATGTTCCTGATCGGGCCGCGGCCTGCGGTGCTGCAGAACATGCTGGCCGAGCTCGGGCAGGGCGTGTTGGACCATTCGGTGTTCTTCAGCGACACCTCGGCGCGGATCAAGCGCTCGCTGCCGCCGATCTTCAGGACCGTCTACGGCTCCGACGACGACAACACCGGTCAGCAGGTCCGCGACTTCCACCACCAGATCAAAGGGTGACATGCCCCCCGGGCAAGGAAAGGCGGAGCGGTATCACGCGCTGGACCCCGACACGTACTTCTGGGCGCACGCCACCTTCGTCGAGCAGGTGCTCTACTTCGCCGACACCTTCGTCAAGCGGCTGACCGATGAAGAGAAGCAGCAGATCTACCTCGAGTCGAAGACCTGGTACCGCCGCTACGGCGTCAGCGAACGGCCGATGCCGGCTGACTATCAGGAGTTCGAGAAGTACTGGGATCACATGATGGAGCGCGTCATGGTCGCGCACCCGACCGCCAAATACGGTGTGGGATATGTGACCAAAGGATTTCCGCGCCCCAAGGGGGTGTCGCCGCTGGCCTGGCGCGTGGTCTCGCCGGTGTTCAACCCGGTCGCGGCGTTCCTCACCACCGGCGGGATGCCGCCGCGGGGCCGCGAATTGCTCGGTTTGCCCTGGAGTGACCGCCAGGAACGCCGCTATCAGCGGTTCGCCGCGGTGTGGCGGTCGCGGCCGGTGAACTGGCTGTGGGACCATCTGCCGATGCGACTGCGCTACAACGGTTTTGCCAGAGCGGGCTATGCCCGGAGCTGATGCGGCCACCAACGCGATACTCGACGCCGCCGTCGTCGAGTTCCAACAACATGGCTTCCGCCGGGTCGCTCTCGACGACGTAGCCCGCCGTGCCGGGGTCAGCCGTACCACCATCTACCGCCGCTTCGCCAACCGGGACGAGTTGGTCTCCGCTGTCATTGACCGCGAGAACGCGATCCTGTTCGCCGACATCGCCGAAGAACTGAAAAGCCGCAGGCCGCAATCGAATTACTACGTCGAGGCATTTACGCTGTCGATGGTGCGATTCCGCCAGCACCGGGTGCTGACCCGGATGATCGCCGACGAGCCCGGCCTGATGATCGAATTGGCTCACCAACATTGGGGTGCCGCCGTCGAGCGGATGGCGGCCGCGCTTCGGGTCATCTTCCCGGACGGGTTCGCCGAGCAAATCGGCGCGGACGCCGTCGACGAGCTGGCCGACACCATCTTGCGCTACGCAGCGATGCTGTTGTTGTTGCCGGGTCGTCAGCCGATCGTCGACGACGAGGACATCCGCGCCTTCGCCACCGCGCACTTCCTGCCCAGCCTGCCCGCTGCGCTGCGTGCCGTGCCGGTCTGAATCGAGCGCAGCCCGGCGCGTCGGTGTTAGCGTCCGGTAATGCCGGAAACCCGCGAGACCTCGCTACGTGGGGGGCTTTCGCAGCGGCAGCTCAACATGATCGCGCTCGGCGGCGTCATCGGCGCCGGCTTGTTCGTCGGGTCCGGCGTCATCATCGCCGAGACCGGGCCCGGTGCCTTCATCACCTACGCGCTATGCGGTGTATTGGTCGTCCTGGTGATGCGGATGCTCGGCGAGATGGCCACCGCCAATCCGTCGACCGGTTCGTTTGCCGACTACGCCCGGCAAGCACTCGGCGGCTGGGCGGGCTTCTCGGTCGGCTGGCTGTATTGGTACTTCTGGGTGGTGGTGGTCGGTTTCGAAGCGATCGCCGGCGGCGCGGTGTTGTCCTACTGGATCAACGCGCCGCTGTGGCTGCTGTCGCTCGATCCTGTTGGTCGCGATGACGGCGACCAACCTGTTCTCCGTCGCGTCCTTCGGCGAGTTCGAATTCTGGTTCGCCGGAATCAAAGTCGTTGCGATCGTGGCGTTCCTGGCGCTCGGCTCGCTGTTCGTTCTCGGCTTCTGGCCGAGCCACAGCCTCGACTTCAGCAACCTGACCGCACACGGCGGCTTTTTCCCGAACGGGGTCGGCTCGGTATTCGGTGCCATCTCGGTGGTGATCGGCGCGATGGTAGGCGCCGAAGTGGCCACCATCGCCGCCGCCGAAACCGCGAATCCCGAACGGGCGGTGGCGCGCGCGACCAAATCGGTGGTGGTGCGGATCGTGATCTTCTACCTGGGTTCGGTTTTCCTGCTCGCGGTGATCGTGCCGTGGAATGCCGAACGCCCAGGAGTTTCGCCGTACGTTGCGGCGTTGGGGGAGATGGGGATTCCCGCTGCGAGCCACATTATGAACGCGGTGGTGCTGACGGCGGTGCTGTCATGCCTGAACTCGGGCTTGTACACGGCGTCGCGCATGCTGTTCGTGCTGGCCGCCCGCGGCGAAGCGCCAATGAACTTGGTAAAGGTCGGCCGCCGGGGAGTGCCGCACGCCGCGATCCTGGTGTCGTCGATCGTGGGCTTCCTCTGCGTGCTGATGGCGTGGGTGGCCCCCGGGGCGGTGTTCACGTTCCTGCTGAAATCATCTGGCTCGCTAGTTCTTTCGGTGTACTTGTTGATCGCGGTGTCGCAGATCGTGCTGCGCCGCCGCACCCCGCCGGAGAAACTCCGGGTCAAGATGTGGTTGTTCCCTGGCCTGTCGGTGCTCACCGTCGTCGCGCTGATCGGCGTGCTGGTGTTGATGGCGTTCGACAGAGCCGCCCGCATGGAGTTGTGGCTGGGGCTGCTGTCCTGGGTGGTGGTGTTGGCGCTGTACTTCGTGCCGCGTTGGAGGCGCGGATCGGGCGCCACCGAACCGGCCGCGCAGCCGACCGGCAAGGCGAAGCGCGTGCTGGTGCTGGCCAACAAAAACGTCTCTACGAGTGAGCTTTTCGATGTGTTGCGCCGCGTGGATGCCCGGCAGCGCGCCGACTACTTCATCTGCGTGCCGGTGAACCCCGTCGACACCGGCCAGGCCGAGCGCACCGGCCCGTTGTTCGTCCTCGACGCCACCGTCACCGCCGCACACGAGCGACTCGACGCGATCCTCACTGCGTTGCGCGACGTCGGGCTGTCGGCCGACGGCGAGCTCGGCGACTACCGGCCGCTGCGGGCCCTCGATGCCGCGGTGCGACGTTTCCGGCCTGACCAACTGGTAATCGCCGAAGCCCGCTCGGCGTGGCTGCGCCTCGGCATGGTCGACAAGGTGCGCGCGGCGTATCCGATCCCGGTCATCCACGTGGTGCCCGGTCAGTCGGCTCTGAGCTCGGCCTGATCCGTCGATGAGTGCGACACCGCAACTGAGCCAAGGCTTGTCGCAGCGTCAGCTGACGATGATCGCCGTCGGCGGCATCATTGGGGCCGGATTTTTCGTGGGGTCCGGCGTCGTCATCGGCAAAGCCGGACCCGCCGCATTCCTGACCTATGCGCTGTGCGGCGTCCTGATCATTCTGGTGATGCGGATGCTCGGTGAGATGGCCACCGCGAACCCCTCCACCGGTTCGTTCGCGGAGTACGCGCGCGAAGCGTTGGGCGGCTGGGCCGGATTCTGCGTGGGCTGGCTGTATTGGTACTACTGGGTGATCGTTGTCGGTTTCGAGGCGGTCGCCGGAGCCAAGGTCATCACCTACTGGTTTCCCGCCCCGCTGTGGCTGCTGTCGCTGATCCTGATGCTGTTGATGACGGCGACGAACCTGTTCTCGGTGTCGTCCTATGGCGAATTCGAATTCTGGTTCGCCGGAATCAAAGTCGTGGCGATCGTGCTGTTTCTGGTGCTCGGCACGATGTACGCGTTCGGGCTGTGGCCGCACCGGCACGCGGACTTCTCCAACCTGCACGCCCACGGCGGGTTCTTCCCCAACGGATTACACGGGGCATTCGGCGCCATCGTCGTGGTGATCTTCTCGATGGTCGGCGCGGAAATCGCCACGATCGCCGCCGCGGAAACTTCCGATCCGGAGCGCGCCATCCGGCGAGCGACGAACGCGGTCGCCGCCCGTATCGCGATTTTCTTTGTGGGATCAGTCTTTCTGCTGACCGTCGTGATGCCGTGGAACTCCGTGCAGTCCGGTTCCTCGCCATTCGTGGCGGCGCTGAAGCAGCTGGGGATTCCCGGTGCCGACCATGTGATGAACGCCGTGGTGCTCACCGCCGTGTTGTCCTGTCTGAACTCCGGCCTCTACAGCGCGTCTCGAGTGCTGTTCGTGCTTGCCCGTCAACATGAGGCGCCGGCCCGGATGCTCAAAGTCAGCAGCCGCGGGGTGCCCTACCTCGCGATCGTGAGCTCCTCAGTGGTGGGCTTCCTGAGCGTCATCATGGCCGCAGTTTCGCCGAATACCGTGTTCCAATTCCTGCTCAACTCGTCGGGCGCGATCGTGCTCCTGGTCTACCTGCTGATTGCGTTGTCGCAGATCGTGTTACGACGCAGGACGCCGCCGGACACACTGCAAGTCAAGATGTGGTTCTTCCCAGGGTTGTCGATCGTGACCGTGGTCGGGATCGCCGCGGTGTTGGTGCAGATGGCGTTCGACGCAGGCGCTCGCGTGCAGTTCTGGCTGAGCCTGGTGTCCTGGGCTGTGACGGCCGCGCTGTACTTCGCCACCAAACGCGTTGCGGCCCGGGCGGATTAGCCCGTCTTGGTCAGCAGCACCGCCTGCTCGAACGGCAACCGGGCGAACACCCGATGCGCCGCACCCCCGACGTGCGCCGCCGCCTCTTCTTTGGAGACGGTCTGCGGGTTGCTGACACTGAATGTTTTGCCGTGCCGGCGCATCTTCCCGCCGCCCGCCGCGTTGAGGTTCTTCAGCCAGTCGCGGTCCGGGCCGTAGGTCAGCAGGATCGCCACCCCGGGCTTGCCGTCGACCTCGGCGTTGAACACCGTCAACGGGGTGCGGTACGGCGCGCCGGAACGGCGGCCCACGTGCTCGAGAATGCCGAACGATGGGGCCCAGCCGGCCCACATCCGCTGAATCGGGTTGGTCACGTGCCGGTTGAACCGGGCGAGTCGCTGCGGTAGTTGCATACCGTCATCCAACACGAGGCGGGCGGCGTGGCGCTAGAAGTCAGCGGGCTCAAGTGCCCAAGGCCGGCGGACTGGTGGCGCCCCGCCAGCGCAGCGCTTCCAACGCCACCGCGACATGCACGCTGGAATCCTTCAGTGATTGTGGCAGCAGCTCGTCGGCCCTACCGAGTCTGCGCAACAACGTGTTTCGATGGGTGAACAACCGCGCGGCTGCTCGCGAGGCGTTGCATTGCTCTTGGACGAAGGTGAGGACACTTTGGTGGAGTTCGGCGTCTGCCGACTCGAAATCGCCCAGTGTGTGTTTGATGAACCGGTCCGCCCGCTCGGGATCCGCGGTGATCAACGCGATGAGCTCGACGTCGGTGAAGCTGACGACCCGCTGGGTCGAACCCATCCGCATCACCATGCGCTGAGTGGTGATCGCGTCGAAATGGCTGCGCCGGAAGCCCTCGATGCCAGCTGCGGTCGGCCCGAGGGCGATTCGTACGCCGGCCAGCTGACTCACCGCGGCGGCGACACCCGACAGATCCGGGCGGTCGGCTCCGGGTAACCACACCCACCGGGTGGCCGCGCCGGCCAGCACCGACAATGGCCGGCGTCCTTCGGCATTGCGCGCTATCGCCTCGACGGCGCGGTCCAGGTCGGAAAGCTTGGTGTTCGATTCGTCGCCCCAGATGACTGCGGCGGTGTGGTCCTGCCCGAGGCGGTAACCGAGCCGGTTCTCGGCGTGTTGTCGAGTGATCGGCGCCCCGTCGAGGATGAGCGCGACGATCTCGCGGTGTTCGGCGTGCGTTCCGCGGGTGAGCGCGTCGCGTTCTACCTGTAGCTGGCGGTAGATCCCGGCGACCGTCTCGTCGATGAACGATGCGATCGAACGCGCCGAGACGTCGAGTAGCTCATGGAGTTCATCCGGGTCGGATGTCAGCGCGAACGCGACCTGCATCCACGCACGCCATGCCACATTTTGTCCGATCCGGTACGCATCTATGGCCGTCGACTCGTCCAGCCCGCGACGAATCAGGTAGCGCGCGATGGTCAGCGACTCAGGCCCGTGATTGGGCTGCACCGGCTCGCCGGGGTGACTGATGTTGGCGGCTGCCCAGTGCAGCCGATTTGAACGATTGCTGCGGCGCACCGCCTCGGCGAGCACCGGATCGCCGGCGACGCTCTGCATGTACTCCGGGGTCAGGGTGGCCTTGTTGAGCTCATCGAGCGGAGGCTCCTCGGGCGCCTCGAGAACGATCTTGGCGCCCTGTTGTATCAGCTCGCAGACCCGTTTCGACGGCGGTTCCCAGCCCACCGCTGCAGCGTATAGGCATCAGTGCACTATGCACCATCACAAATTACTTTTGGTGCGAGATGCCCTTGCTACCGCGGGTGGGACCGCAGACTATTAATCGTGGTGTAATCAAACATTCAGGTTTTTCTTAGGTGGGTGTAGCGTGCGGCTCCGGCATTACCCATACGTCACGGCAGGTCTTGCCCTCATCGGCGCGGGCGTCATTGCCGCCGCCCCGACAACGGTGCCGCCGCGTCACGTCTACCTGCCCGACATCCAGCTCATTTCTGGCGACGAAACGGACGTCGTCATCGACGTCGTGCGGCACGCGCAAATGATTTCGCCGTTCGAAGACGAGCTCACTCCCTCTCCGGCGTTTCCTGGGGCTCCGCTGAGCGATGTCGGTCAGCAGCAGGCGCAGGACCTCGCGACGAAACTGTTCGACCAATTGGGTCCGCACGTCGCCGGAATCTTCGAGGGTCAGGGGCTCAGGGAGATGGAAACCGCGGCACCCTTCGCCGGGCTCGAGAATATGAGCGACAACGTGCCGGTACTGCCGGGGCTCGATGAGATCGACAGTGGCATTTACGCCCTCGATCCGATCGACAGCACCGGCGGCCAGCTTGCCTTTCTAACGGCGGGGGCCTGGTCGCTGGGATCGCCGTTCGGATTGGCCTTGCTGGACGCCCCAGGCTCGTCCGACGCCAACGGGGTGGTGTTCGACGACAGGTTCACCGGCGCCATCGACACGATGTACAGCGATCTCCTCGCCAACCCGGTTGTCAGCGACAACGGTGAGATCACCGGTGTGGCGTTCAACAGCGAGGCGTCGATCTTCGTCTGGGCGCTAGACAACGTGAAAAACCCCGATCTGTCCTTTTTCATCAACCGCATCATCGAGGCCCACACCGTCCCCAATGGGCTTTCGACCGTGTTGCTGCCCAACACCGGTGTCGTCCAAATCGAGGGCAACCCCACCGACGGCTGGACACTGGTCAGCTGGGACGGACAAGCCATCCCGCAGGATCCCGACTTGCTGTCAAGCCTGTTCGTCGATTTCCGCGACGTGGCTCTGCCCGTACAAACCGCGGAATGGAATGTCTGGGAGGCCCTTGTCGGTGGCGATTCGACGACGATCGTGAACGCGGTTCAGACCGGATTCGAGCAGGTCGACTCGGCGCTGGCCCAGTTCCCCGAATCGCTTTTCAATTCCATCCAGGACGCATTGACCAACGTCGTCGCCGCGGAGGCCGGCGCGCAAACCGGTGCGACGCTCAGCGATGTTCTCGCGACGCTGTTCTAGGTCACACGTCGGCATGCGGCTCGGTCATCGCCTCAACGTCATCGCAAGCGTCGCGCTCATCGGCGCCGGCGTCGTCGTCATCACTCCGACCACCGCGGCCGTGCCCACGGTCCACGTGGCCCGGGTCAAGCTGATCTCCGGCGACGCGCAAGACATCGTCATCGACATCATCCGGCACGGTCAGCGACTGCCTCCTTTCAACGAAGTTGTCACCCCGTCCCCGGACTATCCGGGGCCTCCGCTCAGCGAACTCGGCCAGCAGCAGGCACAGGACGTCGGAAACCAACTGTTCAACGAGCTGGGCCAACACGTGGCCGGGATTTTTTCCGGGCAGTCCATCAGGGACTTGGACACCGCGGCGCCGTTCGCCACGTTGGAGCACCTGAGTGACGCGGTACAGGTACTGCCCGGGCTCAACGAGATCGACAGCGGAATTTACGCGGGTGACCCCCTCGACAGCCTCGGCGGATACCTGTACCAGGAGACCCCGCTGCTGTGGACATTGTTCGGATTGGTTTTGGCGCCGATCCCGGGGTCCAACGACGTCAACGGGATAGTCGCCGATAACAATTTCACCGACGCGGTGGACGCGATGTACAACGCAGCCATGGCCAACCCGGTCGTCAGTGCGGACGGCCAGATCACCGACGTGGCCTTCAACAACGAGGCTGATGTCGCCGCCTGGGTGGCGCTCAACGTCAAAAACCCGGACATCTCGATCCTCTTGAACGGAACCGTTCAGCAACTTCTCAATCCGGATGGCGACGGCAATGCTTTGCTGCCCGGTGGCGGGGAGGTCCAGATAGAGGGCAACCCCACCGACGGCTGGACGCTGGTCAGCTGGGACGGCCAACCCGTTCCCGCGGATCCGGGATTGCTGACGCAGTTGCTAATGGCCTTGCGCGACCTGATCATTGCGCCGCAAACGGCGGCCTGGAACATCTACGAGGCCGCCTTGGGTGGCGATCCGGCAGCGCTTGAGACTGCTGTCCAGGCGGGCCTGCAAAGCGTCGACGCGGCGTTGGTTCAGTTCCCCGAAACGGCGATCAACGACATCATCGATGCTTCGCAAAACCTCGCCGCCGAGACCGGCGCTCAAGCGGCGGGCGATGCAGGGATGAGCCTCAGCGACGTTTTCGCGTCGTTGTTCTGACGTCACGAATTCGCCAGCACGACTGGGCGAGATCCGACCCAACCACGACAAGTTCGGCACCGAATGCCTCTTCACCAAGTATGAGGAGGATCACAATGACCTATCCGACCGTCGACAATCTGCCCGAAATGGCGACCTCCACGCTGCTGGGAGTCTGCGCGCAGTTGTCACGGTCGAGACATGCAGGTCTGGCCCGGTGGGCCTCGTCGGTGTCCGACGCCCTGCTGGTCCGACTGGTGTCGGTGACCACCGGCGTCCACGTCGACGACAGCGGCAACGAGCGCTGTCCGCTGAAAACGCTCGATGATGCGGAGCTGGAAGGGCTGCACGCGGTGCTGTTCGCCGGCGCCGAAGCCAGCGACGACGAATGGGTCGTCGCATGGTGCATCCGGATGAACGGGCTGATCGTCGCCGATCTTTGGCGTCGCCAACTCGAGCAGGCCGCGATCGATGCCAAGGCGGAGGCGATCGTCGCCGAGGAGCGGCGGCTTGGTTGTCTGGTTGATATCGCGGGTGGTGTCGCTTTCAGAAACCGTCACCCCATGCTCGACGGGGCTGGTGTGACGGGTGTGACGCCCTTCTGAACAACTACACCCTGTAGTCGATGCACTCCCAGCGGCTGGGACACTGGAGGGCGTGCATACGGAGGTCTCGTCGAAGCTGTTCGACGCTGCCAGCGCGGTCATTCCGGGCGGCGTGAATTCCCCGGTCCGGGCCTTCAAGGCGGTCGGCGGTACCCCCCGCTTCATCACCGAGGCCAATGGCTACTGGCTCACCGACGCCGACGGCAACCGCTACATCGACCTGGTCTGCTCGTGGGGCCCGATGATCCTCGGCCACGCGCACCCGTCGGTGGTGGACGCCGTCACCAAAGCGGCCCGCAAGGGGCTGTCGTTCGGAGCGCCGACGCCCGCCGAAAGCGAACTGGCCGCCGAGATCATCGACCGGGTGGCGCCGGTAGAGCTGATTCGACTGGTCAACTCCGGCACCGAGGCCACTATGAGCGCGGTCCGTCTGGCCCGCGGATTCACCGGCCGGGCCAAGATCGTCAAATTCTCCGGCTGCTACCACGGGCACGTCGACGCGCTGCTCGCCGACGCGGGCTCCGGCGTCGCCACGCTGGGCCTGCCGTCATCGCCCGGGGTCACCGGCGCGACCGCCGCCGACACAATCGTGCTGCCCTACAACGACATTGACGCGGTGCGGCAGACCTTCGAGGAATTCGGCGACGAGATCGCGGCCGTGATCACCGAGGCCAGCCCCGGCAACATGGGCGTCGTCCCGCCCGCCGCGGGCTACAACGCCGGACTGCGCGCGATCACCGCCGAGCACGGCGCACTGCTGATCGTCGACGAAGTGATGACCGGCTTCCGGATCAGCCGAAGCGGCTGGTACGGAGTCGATCCCGTCGATGCCGACCTGTTCACCTTCGGCAAGGTGATGAGCGGCGGCCTGCCCGCCGCGGCGTTCGGTGGTCGCGCCGAGGTGATGCAGAGGCTCGCACCGCTGGGGCCGGTGTATCAGGCAGGCACGCTGTCCGGTAACCCGGTTGCGGTCGCCGCCGGCCTGGCCACCCTGCGCGCCGCCGACGACGCGGTGTACGCCGCGCTCGACGCCAACGCCGACCGGCTGGCCGGTCTGCTGTCGCTGGCCCTGACTGAAGCCGGTGTGCCACATCGGATCCCACGGGCCGGCAACATGCTCAGCGTGTTCTTCGGGGACGCGCCGGTGACCGACTTCGCGTCGGCGCGCGCCAGCGAGACCTGGCGTTTCGCGCCGTTCTTCCACGCACTGCTCGATGCCGGCGTGTACCCGCCCTGCAGCGCGTTCGAGGCCTGGTTCGTCTCGGCGGCGCTCGACGACGCCGCGTTCGCCCGGATCGCCGACGCACTTCCCGCCGCCGCCGAAGCCGCAGCCAAGGAGACCAAGCCCTGATGGCCGAACAGACCCGAGTCCACCTGATCCGCCACGGCGAGGTGCACAACCCCGACGGCGTGCTGTACGGGCGGCTGCCCGGATACCGGCTGTCCGACAAAGGAAACCGACAGGCGCAGGCGGCGGCCGACGCGCTGGCCGACCGCGACATCGTCGCCGTCATCGCCTCGCCGCTGCAACGCGCGCAGGAGACCGCCGCGCCGATTGCCGCCCGGCACAACCTCACCGTCGACACCGACCCCGACCTGATCGAGTCGGCGAACTTCTTCGAGGGCAAGCGGGTGAGCCCCGGCGACGGCGCCTGGCGCGACCCGCGGTTCTGGTGGCAGCTGCGCAACCCGTTCACCCCGTCGTGGGGCGAACCGTACAAGCAGATCGCCGCGCGCATGACGACCGCGATCGACAAAGCCCGCGCGCGGGCCGCGGGCCATGAAGCCGTCTGCGTCAGTCACCAGCTTCCGGTGTGGACGGGCCGGCTGTCGGTGAGCGGCAAGCGGCTCTGGCACGACCCGCGCCGTCGCGAGTGCGCGGTGGGTTCGGTGACATCGCTGATCTACGACGGCGACCGACTGGTGGACGTGCTGTACGCCGAGCCGGCACTCAGTTGATCAAGCTGGCGTTCGTCGCCGTCGCAGTGGCCGCTCTGCTGGTCGGCTGCTCCACCGGTGACGACGCCGTCGCGCAAGGCGGCACCTTCGAATTCGTCTCTCCCGGAGGCAAAACCGACATCTTCTACGATCCGCCCGGCCAACGCGGCAAGCCGGGCCCGATCGCCGGCCCGGAGCTTACGGACTCGGCGCGCACCGTGTCGGTCGACGACTTCGCCGGCCAGGTCGTCGTCCTCAATGTCTGGGGTCAGTGGTGCGGGCCGTGCCGCGCCGAAGCATCGGCGCTGCAGCAGGTGTACGACGCCACGCGCGCCAACGGGGTGGCCATGCTGGGCATCGACGTCCGCGACAACAACCGGCAAGCCGCCCAGGATTTCGTCAAAGACCGCAAGGTGACGTTCCCGTCGATCTACGACCCGGCCATGCGCACCATGATCGCGTTCGGCGGCAAGTATCCGACGTCGGTCATCCCGTCCACGCTGGTGCTGGACCGCAGCCATCGGGTGGCCGCGGTGTTCCTGCGCGAACTGCTCGCCGAGGACCTGCAGCCGGTGGTGCAGCGGCTCGCGGCCGAGCCGGGATCGCCATGAGTTTCACCGAAACCGCCACGGCCGGACCGCTTCTGCTCGCGCTGGCGGTGTCGGTGCTGGCCGGGCTGGTGTCGTTCGCGTCGCCGTGCGTGGTGCCGTTGGTGCCCGGCTACTTGTCGTATCTGGCCGCGGTGGTCGGCGTGGACGAATCGGATCACGCTCCGCCGCGTGCGCGGTGGCGGGTGGCCGGCTCGGCTGCGCTGTTCGTCGCCGGATTCACCGTGGTATTCCTGCTCGGCACGGTCGCCGTGCTGGGCATGACCACGACGTTGATCACCAATCAGGTTGTGCTGCAACGGGTCGGCGGCATCATCACGATCGTGATGGGTCTGGTTTTCGTCGGGTTCGTCCCCGCGCTGCAGCGCCAATTGCGGTTCGCGCCGCGGCAGTTGTCGACGCTGGCCGGCGCCCCGCTGCTGGGCGCGGTGTTCGCGCTGGGCTGGACGCCGTGTCTGGGTCCGACGCTGGCCGGGGTCGTCACCGTCGCGTCGGCGACCGACGGCGCGAGCGTGGCCCGCGGAATCGTGCTGGTGATCGCCTACTGCCTGGGCTTGGGAATCCCGTTCGTGCTGTTGGCTTTTGGATCGGCGTCGGCCGTCGCCGGCCTCGGTTGGCTGCGCCGCCACACCCGGGCACTGCAGATCTTCGGCGGCGTGCTGCTGATCGCGGTGGGCATTGCCCTGGTCAGCGGCGGGTGGAACGACTTCGTGTCCTGGCTGCGCGACGGGTTCGTCTCGGATGTGAGGTTGCCGATATGAGCCGGGTGATCGCCTACGCCCGCAACACCTGGCGGGCGTTGACCTCGATGGGCACCGCGCTGGTGCTGCTGTTCCTGCTGGCGCTGGGCGCGATGCCCGGCGCGTTGCTCCCGCAGCGCAGCCTCAACGCCGGCAAGGTCGACGACTACCTGGTCGCCCACCCGAAGATCGGGCCGCTGCTGGACAAACTGCAGGCGTTCAACGTGTTTGGCAGCTTCTGGTTTACCGCGATCTACACGCTGCTGTTCATTTCGCTGCTGGGCTGTCTGACCCCGCGGATGATCGAGCACGCCCGCAACATGCGCGCGACGCCGGTGCCCGCGCCCCGGAATCTGACCCGGCTGCCCAAGCACGCCGTTGCCGTCATCGCCGGTGACGCCGACGACGTGGCGACCACAATGACGCAACGATTGCGCGGATGGCGCACGACGGTCCGCCGCGGCGACACCATCGAGATCTCGGCGGAGAAAGGCTATCTGCGCGAGTTCGGGAACCTGGTCTTTCATTTCTCGCTGCTGGGTCTGCTCGTCGCGGTCGCCGCCGGCAAGTTGTTCGGCTACGAAGGCAACGTCGTCGTGATAGCCGACGGGGGACCGGGATTCTGCTCGGCGTCGCCCGCCGCGTTCGACTCGTTCCGGGCCGGCAACACCGTCGACGGCACCTCGCTGCATCCAATCTGCCTGCGTGTCAACGACTTCAAAGCCAAGTATCTGCCTTCCGGGCAGGCCACGTCGTTCGCCGCCGAGATCGACTACCAATCCGGCCGCGACCTCACCGGCGGCAGCTGGCGGCCCTATCGGCTCGAGGTCAACCACCCGCTGCGGGTCGGCGGCGACCGGGTGTACCTGCAGGGCCACGGCTACGCGCCGACGTTCAGCGTCGCCTTCCCGGACGGACAGGTCCGCACCTCGACCGTGCAGTGGCGTCCCGACAACGCGCGGACGCTGCTGTCCTCCGGCGTCGCGCGCATCGACCCGCCCGCCGGGACCTATCCCAACGCCGCCGAGCGTCGTCAACATCAGATCGCCATCACCGGACTGCTCGCACCCACCGAGCAACTCGAAGGCACCCTGCTCTCGTCGAGCTTCCCGGCGCTGATCGCTCCCGCGGTCGCCGTCGACATCTACTCCGGCGACACCGGCCTGGACAGCGGGCGGCCGCAGTCCCTCTACAACCTCGATCCGCGCCTGATCGACCAGCACCGGATCACTCGGGTCAAACGCGTCAACCTGCGCGTCGGCCAGCAGGTGCGCATCGACCAGGGCCCCGCGGCGGGCACCGTTGTGCGCTTCGACGGCGCAGTGCCGTTCGTCAACCTGCAGGTCTCCCACGACCCCGGGCAGATCTGGGTGCTGGTATCGGCGATGGCGATGATGGCCGGACTGGTGGTGTCGCTGCTGGTGCGTCGACGACGGGTCTGGGTACGGCTGCAGACCGCCGCGCCGGGTACGGTGAACGTCCAGGTAGGCGGTTTGGCGCGGACCGACAATGCCGGCTGGGGCGACGAATTCGAGCGGCTCGTCGAGCGCCTTGAAAGCGGGCTGTCCGCGCCGACGACGATGATGCCGGCATAGCCGGCATGGAGGAGTGGCGCCGATGAGCGAGTCGCCGGCCGAGCCGATCGCGACCGGAAGGAGCACCTGAGTGAACACCACTCACATCCACCTCGGTCTGGCGCGCAACTCCGACTGGGCGTTCACATCGGCCGTGGTGATCATGGTCGTCGCGCTGCTGCTGCTGGCCGTCGAACTCGCCTACACCCGCAGCCGCCAGAGCGACCGTGAGCTGGTCGGCGTCGGTGCGGACAGCGCAACACCGGGCGTGGTCACCGATGCCCCAGCGCCGGCCACTCGACGAACGCGTCGGGCGGGCCGGACTGTTCCTGGTCTACGCCGGAATCGGGCTGCTCTTCGTGTGCATCGTGCTGCGCGGCCTGGCCACGCAGCGGGTGCCGTGGGGCAACATGTACGAGTTCATCAACCTGACCTGCTTCTGCGGGCTGGTCGCCGGCGCGATCATGTTGCGCCGCCCGCAATATCGTCCGCTGTGGGTTTTCCTGCTGCTGCCGGTGCTCATCTTGCTGACCGTGTCCGGACGCTGGCTCTACACCAACGCCGCGCCGGTGATGCCCGCACTGCAGTCGTACTGGCTGCCCATTCACGTGTCGGTGGTCAGCCTCGGTTCCGGGGTGTTCATGGTCGCCGGGGTGGCCAGCATCCTGTTCCTGCTGCGCACCTCACGGCTGGGCGAACCGGAGACCCCGGGCCGGCTCGCTCAGTTGGTCCAGCGGCTTCCCGACGCGCAGACACTTGATCGCATCGCGTACCGGACCACGATCTTCGGATTTCCGGTCTTCGGCTTCGGAGTGATCTTCGGGGCCATCTGGGCCGAGGAGGCCTGGGGCCGGTACTGGGGTTGGGACCCGAAGGAGACGGTCGCATTCATCGCCTGGGTGGTCTACGCGGCCTACCTGCACGCGCGGTCGACAGCCGGCTGGCGCGATCGCAAAGCCGCCTGGATCAACGTGGTCGGTTTCGTGGCGATGGTGTTCAACCTGTTCTTCGTCAATCTGGTCACCGTCGGCCTGCACTCCTACGCCGGAGTCGGATAACCGCAGCTCAGCGGCTTCTAAGGGCGCTGAGCTATCTTCGATCAAGAGCAATGTTCGTCAACTAGCGACCCGAGTGTTGCAACGAGGGGATATTTCACGTGTCTGACCACCCGACGTACGACCCGAACGCGGGGCGTCGCGGCGACCATCCGACGACCGAGTTGCCGCCCCACGCACCGCCGCCACCCCCCGAAACGCCGACCCGGGCGTTTGCCGGATTCCGCACTGAACGCCGATTCGGCGACAACTCGACGCAGAACGCGCCGCTGCCGGAGACGCGCGTCGAACCGCGAGCGTGGGCCGAGACGCCCTACCAAGGACTGCCCCGCGTGGTCGAGTCCGCGGATGCACCGCGCCGGGTCTACGGCAACTACGGCGGACCGCCCCCGGGCGCGCCGGCCGATGGGGGATTCTCGCAGCCGAACCTGCCGCCATCGCGGTATCCGGAGTTGTCCACCAGCACCCTGCTGCGTCAGGTCAAGCCGGCGCCGTCGGAGGGCTGGCGTCGGTGGCTGTACCGCCTGTCGGGACAGCTGATCAATGTCGGCGAGAGTCCGCGGACGATCCGCTACAACGACCTGACCGTTCAGGTGAACCGGCCACTGCGGGGCTGCTACCGCATCGCGATGCTGTCGCTGAAGGGCGGAGTGGGCAAGACCACCATCACCGCCACGTTGGGGGCGACCTTCGCCTCGATCCGCGGCGACAGGGTGGTGGCCGTCGACGCCAACCCAGACCGCGGCACGCTGAACCAGAAGGTGCCGCTGGAAACACCGGCCACCGTGCGCCATCTGCTGCGCGACTCCGAGGGCATCGAGCGTTACAGCGATGTCCGCGGTTACACCTCGCAGGGCCGCAGCAGGCTGGAAGTGCTTGCGTCGGAAAGTGATCCGGCAATGTCGGAGGCATTCAGCGACGACGACTACACGAAGACGCTGGAGATCCTCGAGCGGTTCTACGGTCTGGTGCTCACTGACTGCGGCACCGGACTGCTGCACTCCGCGATGGCGTCGGTGCTGGACAAGGCCGACGCGCTCGTGGTGGTGAGTTCGGGCTCGATCGACGGGGCCCGCAGCGCCTCAGCCACTTTGGACTGGCTCGACGCGCACGGCCACGAAGACCTGGTCAGCAATTCGATCGCGGTGATCAACGCGGTGCGGCCACGGTCGGGCAAGGTCGACATGCAGAAAGTGGTCGAACACTTCTCAAGGCGTTGTCGCGCAGTGCGTTTGGTGCCGTTCGACCCGCATCTCGAAGAAGGCGCCGAAATCGACCTAGACCTGCTGAAGCGGGAAACCCGCGAAGCGCTCATCGAGCTGGCGGCCGTCGTCGCCGATGGCTTCCCGAGCGATCAACGTCGGTCCAACGAGCACTTCATCTAGCTAACGCGGCTTGTCGCCGTGGCCCAACCGCCACAAGAAATCCGGATCGTCGTCGGGTCCGATGACGCGGCTCTTCGGGCGGTTGAGCTGAGCGCGAGCCACGCGCACGCCGATGTAGATCAACGATCCGAGAATGACGACCAGGAGCAGGATCAGCACTCAACACCTCCTTGGTCTGAATATACGCGGCGACCTAGGCTCGCGGTGTGTCAAATGGACAGAGCTCGGCCGGCCGCGCGGTCGCCAGCGTGTTGCTCTACGTCGTCGCCCGGCTGGCGTTGGTGGCCGCACTCGCCGCGGTGATCTACGGAATCGGTCGAGCGCTTGGCGTGCACGAGTTTCCGATCGTCGTCGCGCTGCTGTTCGCTTTGGTCATTGCCATGCCGCTGGGCATGTGGCTGTTCGCCCCGCTACGCCGACGGGCCACCGCCGGCCTCGAAGAAGCCACCGCGCGCCGCCGTCACGACCGTGAGCAACTGCAGGCCCGGCTGCGCGGTGAAGAGCCACCCGCCGAGTAGCTGTCAACGTTGCTTGACGCGTTAATGAGTGTCGAGTTATCTTCACGACCGTGAGCGAGTTGTCCGACCTGTCGATGGGCGGCCCCACCGCAGACGCCGCCGGCAGCGCCGACCCCGCGGTCGGGTTGCACGCTGTGCGTGCGCTGCAGCGACTGCAGGAGCGGCTGGAGGCCATCCACGTCGCCAATGCCCGTCAGCAGGGCTGGAGTTGGCAGGCCATCGCCAACGCTCTCGGCGTGAGCCGTCAGGCGGTGCACCAGAAATACAACCGGAGGAGATGACCGATGAGACCGTTGCAGCGGTTCGCTCGCAATGCCCGGGTTGCGGTCATGCTGGCAGCAGAAGAAGCTCGTGAACTCTGCGATCGCGAAACGGGTTCGCAGCACCTGCTTCTAGGCGTATTACAGGCAGCGGGCTCGGAGTTGTCGGCCGTCGTCGACGGTTTCGGATTGACCGCCGAGGTTGTCAGGGCCCGACTGGCCGCAAGCTCAACCGGGGATGGATCCTTCGACCAGGATGCTGATGCGCTGAGCACCATCGGCATCGACCTTCGGGCCGTCCGCGACAGCGTGGCGCGCAACTTCGGCGACGATGCTTTCGACAAAGCACTGTCGCGCTCGGGCCGCCGACGCCGTCATCGCGGACACATGTCCTTGAGTCACGGGGCGAAGAAAGTTCTCGAGTTGGCGCTGCGGGAATCCTTGGCGCACAGGGACACCGAGATCCGCTGCGAGCACCTGCTGCTCGGCATCCTGCGCAGTGGCGAGAAGGCGGCCATCGGCCTGATCACCGAGCATGTCTACACCGCGCAGCTGCGGGCCGCGGTCGTCAAGCTGCTGGAGCAGGCCGCTTAACGCTCGCCGAGTGTGCGGGTTATGGGTGGGAAATGGACGGGAATCCGCCCAAAAGCTGCACAGTCGGCGCCTCACGCTAGAGGGCCGTCAGCGTCAACGCGGCGGCCACCGCGATCGACCAGACCAGCATCGTCAAGCCGGTGTCGCGCAGCACCGGGATCAACGCTGGTCCGATTTGCCCGGTGCGCACCGGCTTTGCGGCCCGCACCGCCAGCGGGGTCGCCAGCAGGCCCAGCGCACACCACGGCGTGGCCGCGGTCAGCGCCAGGGTCAACACTGCGGCACCGACCAACAGTAGCTGGTAGAAGATGCGTGTTCCCTTGTCGCCCAGGCGAACCGCCAGCGTGATCTTGCCCGACTCGGCGTCGGTCGGAATATCTCGTAAGTTGTTGGCCACCAACACCGCCGACGACAACGCGCCCGTCGCCACGGCCAGCACCACGCCGACCCAATCGACCCGCAATGCCTGGGTGAATTGGGTGCCGAGCACCGCGACCAGACCGAAAAACAGGAACACCGCGACTTCGCCGAAGCCCGCATAGCCGTAGGGCCTCGAGCCTCCGGTGTACAACCAGGCACCGGCGATGCACAGCGCGCCGACCGCGATCAGCCACGGCGCACTGGTCAGCGCGAGCGCCAACCCGGCCACCGCCCCGACCGCCAAGCTGGCCAACGCCACCGCCAGCACCGACCGCGGTGCCGCCAACCGCGAGCCGACCAGCCGCAGCGGGCCGGCCCGGTTGTCGTCAGTGCCGCGGATGCCATCGGAGTAGTCGTTGGCGAAGTTGACCCCGATGATCAGAGCGAGCGCGACGGCCAACGCCAGCAGCGCCTTCCACCAGACGGCGGAGTGCAGCCAGGCGGCACCGCCGGTGCCGGCGATCACGGGGGCGATGGCGTTGGGAAGAGTTCGCGGTCGCGCACCGGCGATCCACTGCGAAAGACTGGCCACCCTGCAATCGTTCCATGCCCGCCGACAACAATGGACCGGGTGATCGGAGTGATTGGCGGCAGCGGCTTCTACAGCTTTTTCGATTCGGCCGCCCGCAGCGTCAACCTGGACACGCCATTCGGTGAGCCCAGCGGTCCCGTCAGCGTCGGCTCGATCGGGGAGCACGAGGTGGCCTTCCTGCCCCGGCACGGCGTCGACCACCGCTATCCCGCGCACAAGGTGCCTTACCGGGCCAACATGTGGGCGCTGCGGGCGCTGGGCGTCCGGCAGATCTTCGCGCCGTGCGCGGTCGGCAGCCTGACCACCGAGCACGGCCCGGGCGCGGTCGTGATTCCCGATCAACTGGTCGACCGCACCCGTCGTCGGAGCGACACCTACTTCGACACCGGCGCGGCGCATGTGGCCTTCGCCGACCCGTACTGCCCGACGCTGCGGGCGGCGGCCACCGGGCTACCCGAGGTTGTCGACGGCGGCACGATGGTCGTGATCGAGGGGCCACGGTTTTCCACCCGCGCGGAGAGCCGATGGTTCGCCGCCGCCGGCTTCACCCTGATCAACATGACCGGTTACCCCGAGGCTGTGCTGGCCCGCGAGCTCGACATCTGCTACGCGGCAATCGCTTTGGTGACTGACCTGGATGCCGGCATCGAGGCGGGCACCGGGGTGAAAGTCGACGACGTGATCGGCGAATTCGCCAAGAACATCGAGCCCTTCAAAAAGCTGGTCCGTGACGCGGTGGGCCGGGTCGGTGCCGAGCACACCTGCACCGAATGCCTCTCGCACACCGGGATGCCGCTTCCGTTCGACGAGGCGTGAAAACTCAGCCGGCCTTGGTCGTCGGCTTGCGTCCGTCGTCGGCGCTGGACTGGCGCGGCGGCCGTCCCCGCCGCAGCGTGTCGATCAGCTCGCGGTAGGGGCCGACCAGATAGACGGTGTCGTCGGCGTGCAACCGGGCGTCGCGGCGCGGGTGCAACTTGAGCAGCCCGTTGGACGTCACGATCGCGATGACCCGCGCCTGGGTGGTCAGCTCGAACATGCGCAGCCCCTCCAGTTCGCTGCCGGCCGCCACCTGCATGCCGCCGACCACGAACGAGCTCTGGCCCACCGAGAACGTGCCCAGCACCTGCAGGCCGATCGCGGCGCCGATGAAATACGGCACCGCCAGCTCGACGGTGGAGCGGACGTTCTCGAAACCGAACCGCTGCGCCACCGCGAAACCCAGCGTGCGGTCGTAGACCCGCAGCACCAGGGGAATGTCCGTCCAGTGCTCGCGGGTCGCGGTCTTCTTGCCGAGCATCTCGGCCAGCACGATGCCGGTTTCGATGTTGATCATGTCGTCGCGAGTCAGCACCGCCACCGCGCGGGCGCGATCGACCCGGGCGGACTGCAGTGTCTGGCGTAGGGTGGCGTCTCCGAAGATGACCGGCACGTCGAGGTCGCGCACCGCGGACAGGAAGCGGTTCTCCTCGTCGCGCTCGATCACCGCGACGTCGTATCCCGCCATGGTCAGGTCCTTGACCACCCGCATGCCGAGCCCACTGAGCCCGACTACGACGATGTGGTTGCGCAGATGCCCCACCCGCGGACGGGCGGACGCGAAAACGAAACGGCGCGAAAGCAATACGTCGGCGACGAACGAGACCAGCAGTGCGGTGGTGGTGACACCGCTGAACATCAACAGCGTGGAGAAGGTACGCAGCCAGGTGGGTTGGTTGACGAAGCTGAAGTCGCCGTACCCGGTGGTGGTCATCGTTTCGACGGTGAAGTAGAACGCGTCCACCCAGCCCATCTTGGGCGGGGGGCGATAGCCGAATCGCAGCACGAAGGTGGCGGTGATCAAGACCGTCAGCGTTGCGCCCGCGACCGGATAGAACGTCGGGTTGAAGTCGTTGATCACCCCGCGGACCGAATCGACCATCCGGCGGAACAGGTTCCGGCGCGAGCGCGATCGCGACGAACCGGGGACCTTGATGCCCTGGGCGGCCAACTCCTCAGCCGTGCCGATCATCATCGTCCAGTCGCCCGCATGCACCCGCTGATCCCGGCCCGGGCAGATATCCACCTCGCCGGGGTCGGCTGCGTTGTCGCCGTGGATGACGGCCACCGGAGCCAGGTCGCCGTAGAGTTCGCGCAGCGTGGCCTCGCGAGAGGCGGCCTTGCCCGAGACCAGGAATTTCAGCCCGGCGGCATTGAAGTCGTGGGTGGCCTGCGACAGGCAGGCCTCGACCACCGCAGGTGCCGCGAGGTCGGCAACGTCGAGGATCGCACCGGGACCGTTGTCGTTGGCGATCGCTTCGCGCAGCACGTCATTGGCCACCCGCGACACGACGCGCACGTTGGGATTGGCTTTCCTTGCGAGCAAAGCGATTTCGAGGTTCACCGCGTCATCGTCGCCGGCGCAGACGACAGCGATCGCGTGCGAGACATCGGCGAGGGTGAGTTCGCGGGCGACACCGGCCTCGGTCTGGTCGGAACTGACAATTCTGACCACCACCGCGCCGGCGTTTTTCAGCTCGTCGGCGATGGTGGTCGCCAGCGCATCGTCACCGCTGACAATGATGTGGCGCTGCATGGTCTCGTCCGTTGCTCGAAAGCCCGCACGAAACCGAGTACTCGGAGACGTCGGGCCAGTGCACCAGGGCATTATCTCATCCGGTGTGACCAGTGATGCGCATCCGCATCGCTAGGACAGGCTGTTTCCCGCTAGACGCACCAGTGCCGGCCGGTCGACTTTGCCGATGCCGCGCAATGGCAGGGCATCCATGATGTGCAGTTCACGCGGCGCGGCAGTTGGGTCCAGGCTGCGCGTTACGTGGGTCCGCAAGTCGTCGAGCGATGGTGCGGCGGACCCGTCGGCGACCACGACAGCGGCCACCACCCGCTGGCCCAGTCGCTCGTCGGCCAGCCCGAACACCGCGCAGTCGGCCACCGCAGGATGGCTCCGCAACACCGCCTCGACCGGCTGCGGAAACACCGTCAACCCGCCAGTGCTGATCGCGTCGTCGGCGCGCCCCAGCACGCTGAGCACACCTGAATCGTCAACGACGCCAATGTCGTCGGTGCGAAACCAGCCGGGTTCGGCGAACGGGTCGGGGTCCGGTGGATTCCGGTAGCCCTTGGCCAGGGTCGGGCCGCCGATCACGATCCGGCCGTCGTCGATGCGTAGCCGGACGCCATCGAGTGGTATGCCGTCGTAGACGCAGCCGCCGGCGGTTTCGCTCATCCCGTACGTGCGGACCACGTTGACACCGGCGCTCGCGGCCGCGTCGAGCACCGGTCGGGGAGCCGGGCCACCGCCGATCAACACGGCGTCCAACTCGGCCAGTGCGGCAGTGGCTGCGGGATCGTCCAGGGCCTTGGCCAGCTGCGTGGAGACCAGCGAGGTATACCGCCGACCGGATCCGAGTTCGTCGACGGCAGAAGGCAATTGGCTGACGTCGAAGCCGGTGGAGATGTCGAGTTCCACCGGGTTGGTGCCGGCCAGCAGGCTGCGGACCAGCACCTGGATACCGGCGATGTGGTACGACGGCAAGGCCAGCAGCCACCGGCCCGGACCGCCCAGCCGCTGATGAGTGGCCACCGCGCTGGCGGTCAACGCGGCGGCGGTGAGCAGCGCCCCTTTGGGTGCGCCGGTGGTCCCCGAGGTGGTCGCGACCAGCGCCACGTCGTCGTCGATGGGTCCGTCTACCCGCAGCACGTCGAGCGCCGAGCGGTCGATACCGCTGGCAATCGGGACCAGTGCGGATGCCTCGCCACGCAGCACCTGCTCCAGCGCGGCCAGCAGCGGGCCGGCCGAGGAGCCCTGCGCCACCGCGAAGGCCCGCAGGACGGCTATATGGTTTCCTCGCCGTCGCGGGCGTCTTCGAGCGGCCAGCCCTTGGCGGCCAGCCGTTCCCGCACCCGCTCGACGTCGTTCGGGGCGGGAAGTTCGTCGGTGATCTGAGTGATCAGCACACCGATGTCGACGTGATCGAAGTCGCCTCGCCCCATCAGTTCGCGCGCGACCACTTTGACCTCGTCGTTGCTCAGCCGACGAGACAGCAGGGCGAGCACCGGCGCGTAGTCAGTGGGCGGAATGCCTTCTGGGTAGCCGGCGCGCAGCCATGCGACCACGGAGGTCAGGAATCGGTTCACGGTATGTGTACTTCCCCCGCCGGACGGTCGGTATGCCTAAATTCGGAACTGAAGCCCGATGCTACGCGGGCTTTGCTCCGAGAATGTAAAGACCGGTGTGCGCCCCGAGCGCGTCACGCGCGATGTAGAGCACGCCGACGGCGACCGCGGCCAGCGTCAGCGCGTACAGCGCGTAGCTGACAGCGGTGAGCGCTGGGTTCTTGTGCGCGACGGCCGCGCCGTCGGAACCCACAACGCCGGCGCCCAAAGCGCCCACCCGCACCGCGAGTGCGAACAGCGCCGGCAGTCCACTGCCCAACAGCAGGCCGACGAGCAGGATCTTCAGTGAGGCTTCGTAGTTGAACCAGTGGGTCATAGCGTGCCTGCCTTCTTGCTCTCGGGGTGCGCAGCGGTGCCGGGAGCTTCGCCGTTGGAGTACGGAGCGCCGGCGAGCCCGGGCCTGCCGTCCTCGTCGAGACCGGCGGTCAGGTCGCCCTTCCATTCGGCGTTGACGTTGCTGGCGTCGACCTTGGTCTTGCGCGACTGCAGGTAGATCCCTGCGGCGGTGGCCACCAGCAGCAGGAAACCGATGATCGCGCCGGGATAGCCACCGATCCCGTGCACCACGAAGTACGTGAAGGCGCCGACCAGGCCGGCCGACGGCAGAGTGATCAGCCAGGCGGCGGCCATCCGGCCGGCGACGCTCCAGCGCACCTCGGCGCCGGGCTTGCCGACCCCGCTACCGAGCACCGATCCGGTGACCACCTGCGTGGTGGACAGCGCGTAGCCGAACTGGGCGGACAGCAAAATGATGACGGCCGAAGAGGATTCGGCCGCCATGCCCTGCGGCGACTTGATCTCGACGATGCCCTTACCCATGGTGCGGATGATCCGCCAGCCGCCGGTGTAAGTGCCCAGCGCCATCGCGCATGCGCACGCCAGGATCACCCAGAACGGCGGTATGTGGTCCGTCCGGTTGACTGCGCCGTAGGAGATCAGTGCCAGGAAGATCACACCCATCGTCTTCTGCGCGTCGTTGGTGCCGTGTGCCAGCGAGACCAGCGACGCCGAGAAGATCTGGCCGCGACGGAACGCGGCTTCGCTGCGCTCTTCGGGGACACCGCGGTTGAGCCGGTAGACAATCCAGGTGCCGACCGCGCCGACGACTCCGGCCAGGAACACCGAGACCAGGGCCGGGATCAGCACCAGCGAAACCACGCCGGTCCAGATCACCCCGTGCCCGCCGACCGCGGCGATCATGGCGCCGATGATGCCGCCGACCAATGCGTGCGACGAGCTGGACGGGATACCGAGCAGCCAAGTCAGCAGGTTCCAGACGATCCCGCCGACCAGCCCGGCGAAGATCAAATCGGGCTTCACCAGGTGAGCGTCGACCAGATTCTTCGCAATCGTTCCGGCGACCGCAGTGGACAGGAACGCTCCCACCAGATTCAGCACAGCGGAGAGCGATACCGCGGCCTTCGGCTTGAGCGCTCCACTCGCGATGGAGGTCGCCATGGCATTTGCGGTGTCGTGAAAGCCGTTCGTGAAATCAAATGCGAGGGCAGTGATCACGACGATGATCAAAAGGAACAACTGAAGGTTCACGGGCCTAATTCTGGGGGTAGGTGGGTCGAGTTGTCGAAAGAACGGTGCCGGTAAATCAAGGTAATTTGCACTCGTCGTCAGATGTTCGCCTGGGGTTAACCTGCGATCAAGTCCTCTTAACTGCGGGTATCCCGGCGCAGCGGATGCTCGGGCGGAATCTGGACGAAGATGAGTAGAACGCCGTCGGGATCGACCACATGCATTTCGTGCAGCCCCCATGGTTCCTGGCGGGCCTCGCGCGCGATCTGCACTCCTCGGCTCTCCAGCTCGGCCTGGGTGGCGGCGACATCGCGAACCTGGAGCCACAGCGCGCCCGGAAACGGCCCCGCGAGTTGGTCCGGGGCACCATGGTCGGCGAGCTCGATCAGCGATTGGCCGGCGTAGAAGACGGTGCCCGCGCCGTAGTCGCGGAAGATCGCCAGACCGATCTGATCCCGGTAGAAGGTCAGCGACCGCTGGTAGTCCACCGGCCGGAACAGCATCCGGCTGGCGAGAATCTCCATGCCCACGTGTCTATCACGCAGACCTAGCCGGGCTGGAGTCGCTGTCGTCGGACCGCCGATGTCGCGAAGCCCGGAACGACGGTGTCGATGGCCTGCGCGGCGATCGCCATCCGCGGCGCGATCCGGACCGGGCGCGTGTGCGCCGCGTCGATCATCCAGCCCGCCGCCTCTTCGGACGTCAGCGCAGGCAGGCCGGTGTACTCCTTGGTCGGCGCGATCATCGGCGTGGCCACCAGCGGGTAGTACAGCGTGGTCGAATGCACACCCTTTGTCGCCCACTCGGTTTCGATCACCCGGCTGACCGCCGACAGCGCGGCCTTCGAGGCGTTGTAGACCGAGAACAGCGGCGACGGCTCGCTGAAGACACCCCACGTCGCGACGTTGATGATGTGCCCGTCGCCGCGCTCGAGCATCCCGGGCGCGATGCCGCGGATCAGCCGCAGCGGCGAGTAGTAGTTGAGCAGCATCGTCCGGTCGACGTCGTGCCAGCGTTCCAGCGACTCGGCCAGCGGCCGGCGGATGGACCGGCCGGCGTTGTTGATCAGGATGTCCACCCCGCCGAGGCGCTTCTCGACGTCGGCGACCAGTGCGTCGACGGCGTCCAGGTCGGACAGGTCGCAGGGGATCGCGATCGCGTCGCCGCCGCCGGCGGTGATCCGGCCGACGACTTCGTCGAGCAGATCCTGGCGGCGGGCCACCGCGACCACGGTGGCGCCGCGGCGGGCGAACTTCTCGGCGGCACATTCGCCGATCCCGGACGAGGCCCCGGTGAGCACGACGCGCTTGCCGGCCAGGTCGATCTTGGTGGCGCCAGGCCGGTGCAGGCGCGATGCCAGTGGCGGACGCATGGAGGCCAGCGTGATCTGTTCGGCCAGTCGTTGAAGCGGGTTCCTACTCACAAGTCGGCAGTCTAGGCGGCACCCCAAGTCGCCGAGATCGACGTGAGCGTGCTGCGCTCTCGCTTGGGTTAAAGGGGCGGTTGCAACACTTCGTAGGTAGGGGTGTTGATGCGCCATTGGTCGTTGGTGTCGGTGCAGCGTCGGTTTTGGGTTTTTAGTAGCCGCGGGTCGGTCCACTGAGGATGCGGCGGCAATGGTCGGCGTGTCGGCGACGTGTGGGCTGGAGTGGTTCCGCAAATTCGGTGGTGTGAATCCATGTATGCAAGTGGCACAAGGTGTCCGACGGCCTCGGCTGTCGCTGTTGGAGCGCGAGCGGATCATGATCGGCACCTCGCGGGGTGAGTCGATGCGTTCGATCGCGCGCGGGTTGGGGCGTGCTCCCTCGACGGTGATGCGCGAGATCGAGAAGAACGGCCGTACCCGCACGGCCCCTGGCCGGTATCGGGCGTTGCACCGGTTCGGGGTCAACCGGGGCGGGTGGGACGCTCGATCGGGTTATTCGGCGTCGTTGGCTCAGCAGCGCACCGAGGCACGTGCTCGGCGTCCCAAGGCCGGCAAGCTGGCCCGCTGTCCGCTGTTGTGTGAGCAGGTGCAAGCGTTGTTGACCAAGAAGTACAGCCCCGAGCAAATCGCTGGGGTGTTGGCCACGACCTATCCTGATCGCCCGGAGATGCAGGTGTCCCACGAAACCATCTATAAGGCGCTTTACGTGCAAGGACGCGGAGAGCTGCGCCGTGAGTTGACCACACGTCTGCGCACGGGGCGAGCACTACGTAAGCCTCGCGCTCGTGCCGGCGTGCACAAGGGTAGGGGCCGGATCCCGGGCATGGTCAACATCTCCGAGCGGCCCGCCGAGGCCGACGATCGAGCCGTACCCGGGCACTGGGAAGGCGATCTCATCATCGGCAAAAACCAGGCCTCCCAGATCGGCACCCTCGTCGAGCGCTCCACCGGGTTCGTCCGCCTCCTGCATCTGCCCGACACCCGTTCTGCCGACGTTGTTGCTGATGCCATGATCGCTGCGATCAAGGAACTACCGCCCACACTGCGTCGTACCGTGACCTGGGACCAAGGCCACGAAATGGCCCAACACGCCCGGATCAGTATCGACGCGGGCATCGAGGTCTACTTCTGCGACCCACACTCTCCCTGGCAGCGGGGAAGCAACGAAAACACCAACGGCCTGCTACGCCAATACTTTCCAAAGGGCACAGACCTATCTGTGCACTCACCCGAGCACCTGGCCTACGTCGCCGACGAACTCAACGGCCGACCCAGAAAACGATTCAACTGGGACAACCCCACCAACCGAGTCAACCAACTACTACTGTCACCACCGACAGAGTCCACTGTTGCAAGCAAACCTTGAAACCGCCTCGCACTTCCTCGCGCTGGCGTCGATCTCAACGAGCAGCCGTTAGAAGTAGCGCGGGAATGGACTCCAGTCGGGCGGGCGCTTCTCCAGGAACGCGTCGCGGCCCTCGACCGCCTCGTCGGTCATGTACGCCAGCCTTGTGGCCTCCCCGGCGAACAGTTGCTGACCCACCAGCCCGTCGTCGAGCAGGTTGAAGGCGTACTTCAACATTCGTTGCGCCTGAGGCGATTTCGCGTTGATCTCGGCCGCCCACTGGATCGCCTCGGACTCCAGCTCGGCGTGGTCGACGACGGCGTTGACCGCGCCCATGTGGTGCATCTGCTCAGCGGTGTAGGGCCGGCCCAGGAAAAAGATCTCCCGCGCGAATTTCTGGCCGACCTGTCTGGCCAGGTACGCGCTGCCGTAGCCACCGTCGAAGCTGCCGACGTCGGCGTCGGTCTGCTTGAACCGGGCATGCTCGCGGCTGGCCAGGGTCAGGTCGCAGACCGCGTGCAGGCTGTGCCCACCGCCCGCGGCCCAGCCGTTGACCACGCAGATCACCACTTTCGGCATGAACCGGATCAGCCGCTGGACTTCAAGGATGTGCAGTCGGCCGGCGCGGGCGGCGTCGACGGTCTCCGCGGTTTCCCCGCTTGCGTACTGGTAGCCGCTGCGGCCGCGGATGCGCTGGTCGCCGCCGGAGCAGAACGCCCAGCCGCCGTCTTTCGGCGACGGGCCGTTGCCGGTCAGCAGCACCACGCCGACGCCGGACGACATCCGGGCGTGATCGAGCACGCGGTACAGCTCGTCGACGGTGTGCGGACGGAACGCGTTGCGCACCTCGGGCCGGTTGAACGCCACCCGGACCGTCGCATCCGAGACGTGGCGGTGATAGGTGATGTCGGTCAGCTCACCGAATCCCGTCAATCGGCTTCCACTGGTCAGCATGAAAAGGATTGTCACTCAAAGTTATTGGATTCCGTCCAGTCGGAACACCGCGATGCGGCCGGCAAGGGCCTCGAATTCGTCCGGCCGTCCTTCGGTGACCAGACCCGCCCGCTTCATGAAGCCGACACCGGTGGGCACCTTCTTCGGGGAACACCCGCAGCAATGGGCGGGCATCGTCAGCGGACAACTCGACCATTCTGACCCGCCGAACGCTGCGGCCGCGGGCCACCGTCACCTCGCTGGCGGCGCGAACGTTGGACACCCAGTCGGCGCCGGGGAATCCGGCGACCACGTATTCCTGGCCGTCGACCGCCATCGGCGTGACGGGAGTCGATCGCTCGCGTCCCGATTTGCGGCCGGTCGCCGTCAACACGACCGGGCTCTCGCCGCCGAAACTCAGGCCCAGTCGCGACATCTGGATGAAGACTTGTTGGCCGGTTTGAGCCACCACGGCGGCCGAACCGATTTGCTCATACGGCGACCGTACTCGTCAGGTCTGTTCGACGAACCCCTCGATGCCCTCCGGCATTGCGCTGGTCCCGGGTGCGGTGATCGCGTCGAGCCGGGCGAGCGCCGTCGGCGCTCAGCGACGACGTCGCCGACTCCGATGTTCTCCTCGAGATGGGCGATCGACCGCGTGCCCGGAATCAACAGCGTCGTCGGCGCATGTGCCAGCAGCCACGCCAACCCGACCTGCGATGGCGTGACGCCGAGTTCGCCCGCGATTGTCGATCACCACCGGGTCGTTCGGCCGCCTTGGGGAAACCGGGGAACGCCGACCCGAGCGGGAAGTACGGCACCCAGGCGATGTCTTCGGCCGTGCAGACGTCGAGCATTTGCTTCCTGGGAGCGGTCCATCAGGCTGTAGGAGTTCTGCACGCAGGCGATGCCGGCGGGCAGCGCGCGTTGCAGGATGCCGAGCGGCACACTGCTGACACCGATCCCGCCGATCTTGCCCTCGTCGCGCAGCGCGATCATCTCGGCCAGCTGGTCGTCGAGGTCGACGATCTGATCGCCTTCGGCCTGCACACCCGGCCCGAGATCCATGCGGCGCAGGTTCACCACTGAGATCTGCTCGACGCCGAGTTGGCTCAGGTCGTCCTCGACGGCGGCACGCAACTCCGCCGGCTTCTGTGCCGGGCCCAGCGGAATCGGGTCGTCCCCGGTGTAGCGCGCGCCCACCTTGCTGACGATGACCAGGTCGTCGGGGTAGGGCTGCAGCGCCGCGCGGATCCGGCGGTTCACCTCGCCGGGGCCATAGAACGATGCGGTGTCGATGTGGTTGACGCCCAGCTCGATTGCGCGACGCAGCACGGCGACCGCGTCATCGAGCGACGTTTCGAACAGCTGCATGGCGCCGTAGCCGACTCGGGCGACCGGATGGGTGCCGATGCTGCCCGTGCCGCCGGGGATGGGCTTGTCAGTCATGGTGCTCCTCTAGTCGTGAGACACTGGTAGAAATGCGGAGGTTCCTCCGTTTGGCTCGACTGTAGCAGAACCGGAGGAGGCTCCGCTTTGGCTGGGACGGTGCGCTCAGACGCCCGCCGTAATCGGGAGAAGTTGCTCGAGGTGGCGACGGCGGCGTTCGCCGCCGCCGACGGGCAGCCGGTGTCGCTGGAATCGATCGCCCGCGACGCCGGGGTCGGGATCGGCACGCTGTACCGCCATTTCCCCAACCGCGAAGCGCTGGTCGAGGCGATCTACCGGACCGAGCTCGCCGAAGTGGCCGCCGCCGCCGGCAAGCTGCTGAAGCGGCATCCACCGAAGATCGCGCTGCGCCGGTGGATGGACCGCTACGCGGGCTTCGTCGCCGCCAAGCGGGGGATGGCTGAGTCGCTGCACGCGATGTTCGACTCCGGCGCGATGCAGCCCAGCCAGACCCGCGACAGCATCGCCGGCGCTGTCGACCTGCTGCTGCGGGCCGGCGCCGACGACGGCAGCCTGCGCGCCGACGTCCAGGCCGACGATGTGGTGTCCAGCCTGATCGGCATCTTCCTGGCCAGCGGTTCGCCCGAGCAGACCGGCCGGCTGCTCGATCTGCTGGTCGCCGGCGCGTCAGCTCGTTAAGGGAATCAATCCCCGCCCGGCGGGTTAGATGCAGTCATGACACTCAACGACGCAGCACGCGAACTCATCGGGGACGGCGCCGACGCGACCTTGGTGACTCTCAATCCCGACGGCAGCCCGCAGGTGAGTCTGGTCTGGGTGGCCCTGCGGTCAACGCCCGACGGCGATGAGTTGGTGACCGGTCACCTCGGCGAACACAAGAAGGTCCGCAACATCCGCCGCGATCCTCGCGTCGCCGTGACGATTGCGTCTCCGAAGGACGTGGGCAGAAATCTGCGGCCGTATCTCTCGATCGAGGGCACCGCGTACATCGAAGAAGGGGGCGCGCCCGAGCTGCTCGTCGCGCTGTCGGAGGCACTGTTGGACCCCAACGTGTTCCCGCCGAAGGACGCGCCACCCGGATTCGTGACTCACATCCGCGTCGACAAAGTCGGCGGTGTCGGGCTCTAGCCCCCGCCGCGGCAGCTCGAGCGCTCCGCCAGCGGAGCGCTCCGCGTCGAGTGTGCGGCTAGCGGCGCGCTCGACCCGAAAAACCTAGCCGACGGCTCGGCCCGCGCCCTCCCAGAACTGCGCCCGCACGGCCTTCTTGTCCGGCTTGCCCAGCCCGGTCAGCGGCAGCGCGTCGACGATCACCACCCGCTTGGGTGACTGCACCGAGCCCTTGCGGTCCTTGACCGCGGCCTGGACGTCGGCAGTCATCGCCTCGATCGCGGCGTCGTCGCGGGCCGCGTCCTCGCGCAGCACCACCACCGCGGTGACCGCCTCGCCCCACTTATCGTCCGGCGTGCCGACGACGCACACCTGGGCGACCGACGGATGCTCGGCGATGACGTCCTCGACCTCACGCGGGAAGACGTTGAAGCCGCCGGTGACGATCATGTCCTTGACCCGGTCGACGATGAAGTAGAAGCCGTCCTCGTCCTCGCGGGCCATGTCGCCGGTGTGCAGCCAGCCGTCCTTGAAGGTGTCGGCCGTCGCCTCGGGCAGATTCCAGTAGCCGCCCGCCAGCAGCGGTCCGCTGACGCAGATTTCGCCGGGCTCGCCCTGGGGCACCGGCTTGCCGTCCTCGCCCAGCAGCGCCACCCGGGCGAACAGCGTCGGGCGCCCGCACGAGGTGAGCCGCTTCTCGTCGTGATCGGTCTTGGCCAGGTAGGTGATCGCCATCGGCGCTTCGGACTGGCCGTAGTACTGGGCGAAGATCGGGCCGAACCGCCGGATCGCCTCGGCCAGCCGCACCGGGTTCATCGCCGAGGCGCCGTAGTACACGGTCTCCAGCGACGATAGGTCGCGGGTGTGCGAGTCCGGGTGGTCCATCAGCGCGTACAGCATCGACGGCACCAGCATGGTCGCCGTAATCTTCTGTTCCTCAATGGTTTTCAGCACCTCGGCGGGATCGAACTTGCTCAGCACCACCATCTCGCCGCCCTTGACCACCGTGGGCGTGAAGAACGCCGCACCGGCGTGCGACAGCGGAGTGCACATCAGAAACCGCGGGTGCTCGGGCCACTCCCATTCCGAGAGCTGGATCTGGGTCATCGTGGCGATGTTCCCGGTGGTACCCATCACGCCCTTGGGCTTGCCGGTGGTTCCGCCGGTGTAGGCCATGCCCCCGATGTGGCCCGGTGCCAGCTCGGCGACCACCAACGGCTTGGGCTGGTACTTCGGCCGCCTCGGCCGACAGGTCGACCGCCGCGTCTCCAAGTCGCTTCAGGCCTTCGGGCACCGGGCCGATGGTCAGGACCTGCTTGAGCGAGTCCACCTTCTCCAGCAGCCCCAGCGCGCGCTCGACGAACATCGGGTTGGGGTCGACGATCAGCGAGCTGGCGCCGCAGTCGGAGAGCACGTAGGCGTGGTCGTCCAGCGACCCCAGCGGGTGCAGGGCGGTGCGCCGATAGCCCTGGGTTTGGCTGGCGCCGAGGATCATCAGCACCTCGGGGCGGTTGAGGGCGAGCAGTCCGACGGTGACGCCGGTGCCCGCGTTCAGTGCATCGAAAGCCTGGACGTATTGGCTGATCCGTTCGGCCAGCTGGCCGCCGGTCAGCGTGGTGTCACCGAGGAACAGCACCGGCCTGTCCTTGTGGCGCTTGAGCGCGCCCACCAGCAGATGGCCGTTGTGGGTCGGATGGCGCAGCAGCTCGTCACTCATAAACCTCAGACTAGAACGTGTTGCAATTTGTGTCTGCTACCCCCTCGGATACCTCGACCGATCATTAGGATTCGACCCCATGGCCGCCGCAGATGTCGTCATGTACGGAACCGTCCTGACCGTCGACGAGGCCCGGCCCACCGCCGAGGCGCTGGCCGTTGCCGACGGCCGGATCGTCGCGGTCGGCGACCGCTCCGACGTGGCCCCGTTCATCGGCCCGTCGACGCAGACGATCGATCTCGGCGACGGCTGCGTGATGCCGGGTTTCGTTGAGGCACACGGCCATCCGTTGATGGAGGCGATCGCGCTGTCCGATCGGCTGGTGGACATCCGGCCGGTCACCATGCGCGACGCCGACGAGGTGGTCGCAGCGCGGTGCGCGGCGAGGTGGCTCGACCGCGGCTCGGATGGCGCCTACCTCAACGGCTGGGACCCGCTGCTGCAGGACGGGCTGCCCGAGCCGACGCTGACCTGGCTGAACGAGATCGCGCCCGACGATCCGCTGGTGATCATCCACAACTCCGGACACAAGGCCTACTTCAATTCGCGTGCCGCCCAGCGGGCCGGGCTTACCCGCGACACCGCCGACCCCAAGGGCGCGAAGTTCGGCCGCGATGCCAACGGCGACCTCGACGGCACCGCCGAGGAATCCGGCGCGGTGTTCCCGCTGCTCAACGGGGCCATCTCGCCGAGCGATTACCCGGCCATGCTGTTGGCCGAGTGCGCCCGCCTCAACGCGGGCGGGGCTGACCACCTGCTCGGAGATGGCGTTCGATCCGGCGCTGCGGCCACTGATCGATGGCCTGCGTGGCCAACTCACCGTCCGGCTGCGGACCTACGAGATGTCCAACCCGCAGATGTCGACCACTGCCACGCCCGGCGAGGGTGACGACATCGCGCGCCAGGTCGGCATCAAGATCTGGGTGGACGGCTCGCCGTGGATCGGCAACATCGCCCTGTCCTTCCCGTATCTGGATACCGCCGCCACCCGCACCATCGGCGTCACGCCAGGTTCCTGCGGCCACGCCAACTACACCGCCGAACAGCTCACCGAGATCGTCGGCGCCTACTTCCCGCTGGGCTGGCCGATGGCCTGCCATGTGCAGGGCGACGCGGGGGTGGACACCATCCTCGACGTCTACGAAGAAGCGTTGCGCCGCAACCCGCGCGACGACCACCGGCTACGCCTCGAGCACGTCGGCGCGATTCGGAACGAGCAACTGCAGCGCGCTCACGACCTCGGTGTCACCTGCAGCATCTTCGTCGACCAGATTCACTACTGGGGCGACGTGATCGTCGACGGACTGTTCGGTCCCGAACGTGGAAATCGTTGGATGCCAGCAGGTTCCGCAGTGGCCACCGGCATGCGGATTTCGCTGCACAACGATCCGCCGGTGACGCCCGAGGAGCCGCTGCGCAACATCAGCGTGGCCGTGACGCGAAAAGCGCCCAGCGGGCGGGTGCTTGGCCCCGAGGAGAGGCTGACTGTCGAGCAGGCCATCCGGGCGCAGACCATCGACGCGGCCTGGCAGCTGTTCTCCGACGACATCATCGGCTCGCTGGAAGTCGGCAAGTACGCCGATCTGGTTGTGCTGTCGGCCGATCCGCGCGCGGTGCTGCCGGAGGAGATCGCCGACCTGGAGGTGCGCGCGACGTTTTTGGCCGGGCGCCGGGTCCACGCGTCGTGACGGCCACGCTGCCAGACGTTCTCGACCGCTTGCACGTCGTGTCGTTGCCGATGCGAGTGCGCTTCCGCGGCATCACTACTCGCGAGCTGGCGCTGATCGACGGCCCGGCCGGATGGGGTGAATTCGGTGCCTTCCTCGAGTACGGCAACGCCGAGGCCGCGCACTGGCTGGCCGCCGCCCTCGACTCCGCCTACCGGATGCCCCCGCCGCCGCTGCGTACGCGGATCGACGTCAACGCCACCGTCCCGGCCATCCCCGCCGCGCAGGTACCGGAAATCCTGGCCCGCTTCCCGGGCGCGCGGACCGCGAAGGTGAAGGTCGCCGAACCCGGCCAGACCCTCGACGACGACGTCGCACGGGTCGACGCCGTCCGCGCCCTGGTGCCGACCGTGCGGGTCGACGCCAACGGCGCCTGGACCGTCGCGCAAGCCATTGAAGCAGCGGCGGCGCTGACGGTGTCCGGCCCGCTGGAATACATCGAGCAGCCCTGCGCCAGCGTCGACGAACTCGCGCAGGTGCGCCGCCAGGTCGACGTGCCGGTGGCCGCCGACGAGAGCATTCGCAAGGCCGGCGACCCGCTGGCCGTCGTCCGGGCCGGCGCCGCCGACATCGCCGTGCTGAAAGTTGCTCCGCTGGGCGGTATTTCGGCCTTGCTGACGATCGCGGCGCAGATCGACATCCCCGTCGTGGTCTCCAGCGCGCTGGACTCGGCGGTGGGCATCGCGGTCGGGCTGGCCGCGGCCTCGGCCCTGCCGAGCCTCGACCATGCCTGCGGGCTGGGCACCGGACGGTTGTTCGTCGAAGACGTCACCGATCCCGTCGAGGCGAAAGACGGTTATCTGCCGGTCGGGCCCGTCGTACCCGACCCGGCCCGACTGCAGGCGCTGGCCGCGGCGCCGGATCGGCGGCAGTGGTGGATCGACCGGGTCAGGGCCTGCTACCCGCTGATGTCCTGATTTGTGGGGTGCATGGCGTAGACGACATGGGGTCTGATCGCCAACACTGATTTCTATGACGCAAAAGGTCCTGATCGTCGGATTCCCCGGCGTGCAGGCGCTGGATCTGGTCGGCCCGTTCGAGGTGTTCGCCGGGGCGTCGCGGGTGCTGGCCGCGCAAGCCAAAGACGGCTACCGGCCAGGGGTGGTCGCCCTCGACGGACTGCCGGTGGCCACCGACACCGGGCTGAGCTTCGGCGCCGAGCCGCTGCCCGACCCGAGCGAGTCCGATCGACACTCTCCTGCTGCCGGGCGGTAGTGGAGCGCGCGGCGACCGGCGTGACCCGCGACTCGTCGACTGGATTGTCGCCGCGGCACCGCACGCCCGCCGCGTGGTCAGCGTCTGCACCGGCGCGTTCCTGGCCGCGCAGGCCGGCCTGCTCGACGGGTGCCGGGCCACCACGCACTGGGCCTACGCCGACAAGCTGGCCCGCGAATTCCCGGCCGTCGATCGTCGATCCGGACCCGATCTTCATTCGCAGTTCGCCGACGATGTGGACCGCCGCGGGCGTCAGCGCCGGCATCGACCTGGCGCTGGCGCTGGTCGAGGAGGACCACGGCACCGAGGTCGCGCAGACCGTCGCGCGCTGGCTGGTGCTGCACCTGCGCCGGCCCGGCGGGCAGACGCAGTTCGCCGCCCCGGTCTGGGTGGCCCGCGCCAAACGTGAGCCGATCCGCGCCGTCCAGGAGGCCGTCGAGTCCGAACCCGGTGGCGCGCACAGCATCACCGACCTGGCCCGTCTCGCCGCAATGAGTCCCGCGGCACTTCACCCGGGTGTTCACCGACGAAGTCGGCGAGGCGCCGGGCGCCTACGTCGAACGGGTCCGCACCGAGGCCGCGCGTCGCCAACTCGAGCAGACCGACGACACCGTCATGACCATCGCGAACCGGTGCGGCTTTGGCACCGCAGAAACCATGCGCCGCAACTTCATTCGACGCGTCGGTGTATCACCCGACCAGTACAGAAAGGCATTCGCATGACCCAGATCGCGATCGTCATCTATCCCGGCTTCACCGCCCTCGACTTCATCGGCCCCTACGAGGTGCTGCACCGGCTACCCGACACCGAGGTCCGCTTCGTGTGGCACGAGCCCGGCCCGATCACCGCCGACTCGAGGGCTCTCGTCATCGGAGCCACCCATTCGTTCGACGAAACTCCCTCGCCGGACGTGATTTTGGTGCCGGGCGGAATGACCTCCGTCGAACACGCCCGCGACGAGAAGCTGCTGGACTGGGTGCGCACCGCACACCAGAGTGCGACCTGGACGACGTCGGTGTGCTCGGGTTCGCTCATCCTGGCTGCCGCCGGCCTGCTCGACGGCAAACGCGCCACCTCGCACTGGAGTGTCCTGCCGTTGCTGAAATCGTTGGGCGTCAACGCCGTTGGCGACGAACGGGTGGTGCACGAAGGGAACATCGTCAGCAGCGCCGGGGTGTCGGCCGGCATCGACCTGGCGTTGTGGCTGGCCGCCCAGATCGGCGGCGAAGACCGCGCCAAGGCCATCCAGTTGGGCATCGAATACGACCCGCAACCCCCGTTCGACTCTGGTCACATGTCCAAGGCATCGGCGAAAACCAAAGCGGCCGCCACCGCGGCGCTCGCGCGGGACGTCGCGATACCGGCAACGCTCACCGCCGGCGCGCAGTTGCTGTGGAAGCGCGCGCTGGACGCGGTGCGGTCCAAATCCGTTCGTTAGCCGGCGATCGCGTCGAGCTGATCGATGGAGACGAAGGGACGAGATCCCGGCACCTCGATCAGCTTCGCGTTGGGGAACACCCGCGGCCAACTGCCGTGGCGTGTAGCCGAACTCGGTGACTGAAGCTACGGAGCGAGTTACTCAGTCGGGCGGCTCGTCCTCCGAGACACGGATGGCAGTGTTTTCCCGGTCGCTGGGTTTGCCGGGAACGCCTTGCGCTTCGCGTTCATCGGCGACTTTGTCATCGAGCTCATCGACGATGCTCTCGAGCTCATTAGCCCGACCCAGCGGGTCGTCTTTTTCGGGTTCCGTCATATCGTTCCCCTTGGCGTAGGAGCATTTCGAGCGGCCGTCGTCGTCGACGCCAGGTCGCGGCTGTGCATACCCTGACGAGCGCCTTCGTAATCCGTTGTCGCCGATCCAGCTGAGTGGCCTAAAAGCGCGTCGCGAACGCAATACAATTGTTGGCGCGTTGGGGGATTAGGATTAGGGGGAGCCGTTGCTAGTCGAAGATCCGATCGGCAGCTCCATCGAAGTCCGTGGTGGTGTTGCGGTGCTGGCGATCCGCGGCGAGATCGATGTGGCGAGCGCGCCTGCGTTCAAGAGCGCCATCGCCGAGGCGCTGGCAGGCAATCCACGGGGGCTAGTTCTCGATTTGCTGGAAGTCGATTTTCTCGGCTCCGTCGGAGTCCGGATCTTGTTGGAGGCACAGGAGAGAGTTGGCGACGACGATCGGTTCGCCGTGGTGGCACAAAGTCCAGCCGCCGGTCGAATACTGCGGCTGCTCTCCGTGGACGAATTGCTCTCAGTGCACGAAACGGTGGTTCAAGCGTTGCGCTGGGTGACGGCGGATTAGCCGGGCGAGGTTATAGGGCCCGGCCGGCAGTCGTCAATGAGTGGTCTGGCTACAGGATCGGCCTGCCGCCGGTAACGGCCACCCGGGCACCGGAGACGTAGCTTGCGTCGTCGGAAGCAAGCAGCACGTACACCGGGGCGAGCTCGGCCGGCTGGCCGGCTCGGCCGAGCGGTGTGTTGTCGCCGAAGGACTTCACCTTCTCTGCATTCATGGTCGCCGGAATCAGCGGTGTCCATATGGGTCCCGGTGCCACGCTGTTGACTCGGATGCCGCGCGGGCCGAGTAGCTGAGCAAGGCTGGCCGAGAAGTTCGCGATCGCCGCCTTCGTGGCCGCATGTGGCCCGCGCTGCTGTCCGACAACATCTGAATCCTCGGAGACCGAATAACCGCGCGCCTTTCCGGGTAAACGCACCAACTCCGAACCCGAGTGGAAGCAGGGCTGATCACGCACGGGGCCAAGCGTTTTGAGCGCCGAGCTGCTTCCGTCGAATACGCCGCCGCAATGCCGGCCCCGTTCCTGAGCTCTGGTACGCCCCGCCGGGGTGCGGGCGATCGCCGCGTAGGAAAAATTTTTCGTTAGCTCTTGCCCCAACTCGGTAGCGGATGTTATATAAAATTTATGCCAAACGGCATAGATAAACCATGAAACTGACACCAGATTGGAGAAAGTTGAGGTGGCGACCATGTTGATGCGAACGGACCCATTCCGTGACCTGGATCGCTTCACTGAGCAGGTATTGGGGACGGCGGCCCGTCCGGCCGTGATGCCGATGGATGCCTGGCGCGAGGGTGAGGAATTCATCGTCGAGTTCGATCTTCCTGGGATCAAGGACGATTCACTGAACCTGGACATCGAACGAAACGTCGTGACCGTTCGCGCGGAACGGCCCGGCATCGATCCCGGCCGGGAAATGCTGGCCACCGAACGTCCTCGCGGGGTGTTCAGTCGGCAATTGGTGCTGGGAGACAACCTGGACACCGAGAACATCGACGCAACCTACGACGGTGGCGTGCTGAGATTGCGGATCCCGGTGGCTGAACGGGCAAAGCCGCGCAAGATCGCGATCGGCGGCCGCAAAAACGGTCACCAGGTCATCAACGCCTGATCGGCCGGCCCGCGAACAGTGGGTGCGACGTAGTCCTCCGTTGCACAACGCCCAACGGTGGCCCGAACGTCTGATTGAAAGGTAGGTGATTGCATCGCGAGTGAGTCGATCCGACAGCCCGCCTCCGGCCTAGAGGGTTGCCGGGGGCGGGCTGTCCGGCCCCATCGGGATACTACCATCACACTTGACGCGAATAGTGCTGTGCGCCAACAAGCCTGATCGATCGAGCCGAACCGTCGTGGACTGCAACTGAGCTCGCAGTGCGGTCCAAATCTGTTCGCTAGCCGGCGATCGCGTCGATCACCGCGTCGGGCTGATCCATCGAGACGAAGGTGCGAGAACCCGGCACCTCGATCAGCTTGGCGTTGGGAAACACCGCGGCCAGCCGTCGGCCCAGACTCGGCTTGAACACCCGGTCGTCCTGACCCCAGACCAGCGTGACCGGCTTGTCGAACCGCGTCAGGCGGGTCGCCACGTCGGTGAGATCGGTGACGGCGATCTGCCGCAGCAGCGCGGCCAGATCGCGACGGATGCGAATGTCGTTCAGGCAGGGCGCAATCCAGTCGGCCGTCATCTGCTTGTCGGGTCGGCTGATCAACAAGCCGAAGCCGAGCGCGGAGTTTCGCAGCGCGCGCCAGCCGCATCGGCCCCATCAGTGGCTTTGATCGAGATCGGGCCGCGTAGCAGGCCGAACACCTTGTCGAACGGGAACGGCGGGCATTGGTCGAATGCGTCGCAGTTGGTCAGCACCAGGCGCCCGATCCGATCCGACCGGGCGTCGACGGCGAGCTGACAGATGCCGCCGCCGGTGTCGCTGCCGACCAGCGTCACGTCGGAAAGCTCGAGGGCTTCGATCGCGTCGTTGACGATCCCGGCCACCCCGTGCAGCGACAGCACGCCGGCGTCGTTGACCGGAATGGTGTGTGAGCCGAGCGGCAGGTTCGGCACGATGCAGCGGTAGCCGAGTCGGCCCAGCTTTTCGGCGACCTCGCGCCACAGCTCGCCGTTGACCAAGGCGCCGTGGACGAAGAACACCGGCGCATGCACCGAATCCTGTGGTCCGAACTCGCTGGTATTCGATGGTTGCCTGTTTGAGTGCCAGTTGCGTCATGTGGACAGTCAAAGCTGCAAACCCGCTGCCAGTGCGACGCCGCGGACTGCCAAATACTGCCAGCGCGTCGATGTCGCGTAGGTTCTTCGTCGTGATCAACCTGGCTTATGACGACAACGGGACGGGGGAGCCCGTCCTCTTCATCGCCGGACGCGGCGGTCTGGGACGCACCTGGCATCTGCATCAGGTCCAGCCGTTCCTGGACGCCGGCTACCGCGTCATCACCTTCGACAATCGCGGGGTCGGCGCGACGGCGAGCGCCGACGGATTCACCACCGAGAGCATGGTCGCCGACACCGCGGCGCTGATCGAGTCGCTGGGCGTCGGACCGGTGCGCATCGTGGGGGTGTCGATGGGTTCGTTCATCGCCCAGGAGCTGATGCTGGCCCGGCCCGAGCTGGTCACCCAGGCGGTGCTGATGGCCACCCGCGGGCGGCTGGACAAAGCGCGCGACTTCTTCCGTACCGCCGAGGACGAGCTCGCCGCCTCCGGGGTGCAGATCCCGACCGCCTACGACGCGAAAATCCGTTTGCTGGAGAGCTTTTCTCCCAAGACGCTCAACAACGACGAAGCCGTCGCCGAGTGGATCAGCATGTTCACCATCTGGCCGATCAAGATCACCCCGGGCATCATCCGCCAGGGCTGGATCTCGCCGCAGGGCAACCACCTGCCCTCCTACCAGGGCATCCACACGCCGACGCTGGTGCTCGGCTTCGCCGACGACGTGGTGACGCCGCCGCACCTGGGCAAAGAGGTCGCCAACGCCATTCCTGGCGCCAAGTACCAGCAGATCGCCGACGCCGGGCACCTCGGCTTTCTGGAGCGACCCGAGATCGTCAACGCCGCGGCGCTGGAGTTCTTCCGCAGCATGGGGTTCTGAGCCTCGCCGACGCCGAGTGTGCAGGTTGTCCGCACGAATTCTCTGGTTTTGTGGTCGCAAGCTGCACAGTCGGCGAACTACGGCCCGCATCGTCGCCCACGTAGGCTGATCTGGTGAATCCCTCGACGGCCCAGGCGCGCGTCGTCGTCGACGAACTGATCCGCGGCGGTGTCCGCGACGTGGTGTTGTGCCCGGGCTCGCGCAACGCCCCGCTGGCGTTTGCGTTGCAGGACGCCGACCGGGCCGGCCGGCTGCGGCTGCACGTCCGCATCGACGAGCGGACCGCCGGATTCCTGGCCATCGGGCTGGCGATCGCCGCGGGCAAACCGGTCTGCGTCGCGATGACGTCGGGCACCGCGGTGGCCAACCTCGGTCCGGCCGTGGTCGAGGCGAACTACGCCCGGGTGCCGCTGATCGTGTTGTCGGCCAACCGGCCCTACGAAATGCTCGGCACCGGCGCCAACCAGACCATGGAGCAGCTGGGCTACTTCGGCACCCAGGTCCGCGCCACCATCAGCCTCGGGCTCGCCGAGGACGCTCCGGAGCGGATGGACGCGCTCAACGCGACGTGGCGGTCCGCCACCTGCCGGGTGCTGGTCGCCGCGACCGGCGCGCGCAGCGCCAACGCCGGGCCGGTGCATTTCGACATCCCGCTGCGCGAGCCGTTGGTGCCCGACCTCGAGCCCGGGCCCATCCCGCCGGGCCGTCCCGGCGACAGGCCGTGGACCTACACCCCGGCGGTCACCTTCGACCAGCCGCTGGATATCGACCTGAACCTGGACACCGTGGTCATCGCCGGTCACGGCGCCGGCGAGCGGCCTGAGCTGGCTGCGCTGCCGACCGTCGCCGAGCCGACCGCGCCGTCGGCCGCCGCCAACCCGCTGCATCCGTTGGCGCTGCCGAAGCTGCGCCCGCAGCAGGTGATCATGCTGGGCCGGCCCACCCTGCACCGGCAGGTATCGGCGGTGCTGGCCGACCCGTCGGTGCCGGTCTACGCGCTGACCACCGGACCGCGCTGGCCCGACGTCTCGGGCAACTCCCAGGCCACCGGCACCCGCGCGGTCACCAGCGGCACACCGAACCCCGAGTGGCTCAGCCGCTGCGCCGAACTCAACGGCCAAGCCGTCGCGGCGGTGCGCAAGCAGCTGGCCGCGCATCCGCTGACCACCGGGCTGCACGTGGCCGCCGCCGTGAACGACGCGCTACGGCCCGGCGATCAGCTGGTGCTCGGTGCGTCCAACCCGGTGCGCGACGTCGCTCTGGTCGGCCTCAACCCGCCGCGGCATCAAGGTGCGCTCCAACCGCGGCGTCGCCGGCATCGACGGCACGGTGTCCACCGCGATCGGCGCCGCGCTCGCCCACGACCCGACCGGCGGCCGGACGGTCGCGCTGATCGGCGACCTGACCTTCGTCCACGACAGCTCCGGGCTGCTGATCGGACCGACCGAACCGGTGCCCGCAGACCTGACCATCGTGGTGTCCAACGACAACGGCGGCGGCATCTTCGAACTGCTCGAGCAGGGCGACCCGCGATTCTCCGACGTGTCCGCCCGGGTGTTCGGCACCCCCCACGATGTCGACGTCGGCGCGCTGTGCCGCGCGTATCACATCGACAGCCGGCAGATCGAGCTCGACGACCTGGGTGCCGCGCTCGACGAGCCGGCCGCGGGCACGCGGGTGCTGGAGGTCAAGGCGGACCGCTCGTCGCTGCGGCAGTTGCACGCGGCGATCAAGGCCGCCCTGTGACGCGTCTGGCCGGCGCCCTCGTCGCGCTGAAGACGTGGACCCGCATCCTCATTCACGGCCGTAGCGGCGAATTCCCCGACACCCGTGGGCATCACGCAGTGCGGCTGGCGCGCATCGTGGTGCTGATCATCGTTGGCCTGGTGACGCTGCAGTCACTGCTGCTGGTGGCCGGGGCGGTGCGCGACGACTTTGCGATCCAAAACAACATGGGCGTTGCGGAGGCCCAAGTGCTCGACGCGGGCCCGCGGCGCTCGACCATCGAGTTCGTCACGCCGGACCGGGTCACCTATCGGCCCGAGCTAGGCGTGCTCTACCCGTCCGAATTGGCAACGGGCATGCAGATTTACGTCGAGTACGACAAGCGCAACCCCAATTTGGTTCGGGTGCAACACCGTAACGCCAAGCTGGCGATCATTCCGGCGGGTTCGATCGCCGTCGTGGGCTGGCTGATTGCCGCCGCGGCGTTGACCGGTTTGGCATGGATGGACAAGCGGCTGGACCGTCAGCTGGCCAGCGCGTCGAGCCAGCCCGGATCTTGAGTGTCGACAACGCTTCTGGTGTTGAGGTTGTAGATCGTCGGGGTACCCGGGTCGGTCGGATTCTCGTCCTTGAGGCGCGCCTTGTTGGCGTCCCCGACCGCGTTGGTGTCGACCGCGGCGTCGCCGGCCGCGATCCGGTCGGCCACCACATCGGGCAGTCCGCTTTCGCGGGCCATCGCCGCGACGGCGTCGCTGGTCGGGCCGTCGGCGCTCTGGTGGCGGTAAAGGTCTTGCACGAAGGCTTGATACGCCGTCGGCGACGAAGCCGGGTCGGCGGCCAGGAACAGCGCGTTGACCAACCGGGTGGACACGTCGTTGTGATGCCGGGCGTTCAGGAATGTCAGCCACCGGTACGTGATGGCCACCCGGCCGCCGGCCAGCGCGGCGGCCAAGCTTGTCCCCGTCGGTCGCTTCCATCTCCGCGCAGTAGGGGCATTGCGGTTCGCAGAAGATCTCCAACTGCACCGGCGCGAACCACGAGCCGACCAGGACACCGTTGCCGTCGAGAGTTCGCGGCACGTCGGCGTGCGCGGTATTGGTGGTAAACATCACCAATACCAGCGTCGTTGCCAATACGCCCAGGTAGGACCGCATTGTCGGACTCCCCTTTGGGTCAGAGTTCGCGTCGAGTACGCCAGTCGGTAACCATATCGACAGGCGACGCTGCCACCGTGATGGTGTGCGAGTAGCGATTGTCGCGGAATCTTTTCTCCCGCACGTCAACGGCGTGAGCAATTCCGTCATCCGAACACTCGAGCACCTGCGCCGCACGGGCCACGAGGCGCTCGTCATCGCGCCCGATACTCCGCATGGCGAGGAGCCCGCGGACCGTCTCTACGACGGTATCCGGGTGCACCGGGTGCCGTCCTGGATGTTCCCGAAGGTGACCACCCTGCCGCTGGGATTGCCGATGCCGCGAATGCTGCGGGTGCTGCGCGGATTCGAGCCCGACGTCGTGCATTTGGCGTCGCCCGCCCTGCTCGGCTGGGGCGGCGTGAAAGCGGCCCGGCGTCTCGGCGTACCGACCGTCGCGGTGTACCAGACCGACGTGCCCGGGTTCGCGGCCAGCTACGGCATCGGCCCCACCGAACGGGCGGCCTGGGCCTGGTTCCGCCACCTGCACAAGCTTGCCGACCGCACCTTGGCGCCGTCCACCGCGACGATGGAATCGCTTGTTGCTCATGGTATTCCGCGGGTACACAAGTGGGCACGCGGCGTCGACATGATCGGCTACGCGCCCTCGGCCCGTGACGAGGCGCTGCGGCGGCACTGGTCGCCGGACGGCAAGCCGGTCGTCGGCTTCGTCGGCCGGTTGGCGCCGGAGAAGCATGTCGAGCGGCTCGCCTCGCTCGCCGCCGCCGGCGACGTGCAGGTGGTCATCGTCGGCGACGGAGTCGACCGCCCGAAGCTGCAATCCGCAATGCCCACAGCGGTTTTCACCGGCGCGCTGTACGGCGAAGAGCTGGCCACGGCCTACGCCAGCATGGATGTCTTCGTCCACGCCGGTGAGCACGAGACCTTCTGCCAGGTGGTCCAGGAGGCGCTCGCGTCCGGGTTGCCGGTGATCGCTCCCGACGCCGGCGGCCCGCGCGACCTGGTGACGCCGTGGCGCACCGGGTTGCTGTTACCCGTCAAGGAATTCGAGGCGCAGCTGCCCAACGCCGTCTCGCACCTGCTGGAAGAGCGGCAGCGCTACTCGGTGGCTGCGCGCAAGAGCATCCTCGAACGCAGCTGGCCCGCCATCTGCGACGAACTACTCGGCCACTACGAGGCCGTGCTGTCGCCGATGGCCCGCGCGCGCCTGGCGCGCCGGCAACAAGCGCAGGGTCAGTGACCTAGCCCTGCGCCAACTCGGCGACGGGCTGCCATTCCTCCCAGGTGCGCAGCCGCTGTTCGTAGTCGGCCTTGGCCATCCCCAACGGCGCGTTGCCGAAGAACACCCGCAGCGGCGGCTTGTCCGCATCGACGACCTTGAGCATCGCGGCCGCCGAGGCCTTCGGATCGCCCGGCGCGGACCACCGCTGCTTGCGTACTCCGCGGTGCTCGCGTGCAGCTCGGCGTAGTCCGGCAGTTCTTCGGCGGTCCGCGATGACGACCCGGCCCAGTCGGTGGAGAAACCGCCCGGCTCGATCAGCGTGACGTGGACACCGAACGGCGCGACCTCTTGTGCCAGCGCCTGGGAGAAGCCCTCCAGCGCCCACTTCGAAGCGTGGTAGATGCCGACGTTCGGCAATGCGGTGATGCCGCCGATCGACGACACCTGGATGATGTGGCCGCTGCGCTGCTCGCGCAGGTACGGCAACGCGGCCTGGGTGACCCACAGCGCGCCGAACAGGTTCGTCTCGATCTGGTCGCGGGCGTCCTGCTCGGACAACTCCTCGACGAAGCCGAACTGGCCGTAGCCGGCGTTGTTGACGACGATGTCCAGGCGTCCGAAGTGCTCGTGGGCCTGCTTGACGGCGGCGAAGTCGGCGTCGCGATCGGTGACGTCCAGCTGCAGTCGGCAGCATCGCGTCGCCGTACTTGGCGACCAGATCGTCCAGTGTCGCGGTGTCGCGGGCGGTGGCGGCGACCTTGTCGCCACGATCCAGGGCCGCGATCGCCCATTCCCGTCCGAAGCCGCGTGACGTACCGGTGATGAACCAAACTTTTTCAGCCATGACCGTGTGCAACGCATCTGTCGGCGCCCCATTCCCCGGAAACGGTAGGTTCGAGACGTGAACCGCGCGACGCTGGACAAAGACCCCCGCGAGGTGGCGTCGATGTTCGACGGCGTCGCGCAGCGCTACGACCTTACTAACACCGTGCTGTCGCTGGGCCAGGACAGTATTGGCGTCGCGCCACCCGGAAGGCGCTCGAGATCGGGCCGGGGGAGAAGGTGCTCGATCTGGCCGCCGGCACCGCGGTGTCGACGGTCGAGCTGGCCAGCTCGGGGGCGTGGTGTGTGGCGGCCGACTTCTCGGTCGGCATGCTCGCCGCCGGCCATGCCCGCATGGTGCCCAAAGTCGCCGGCGATGCGACCCGATTGCCGTTCGGCGACAACGTGTTTGACGCGGTCACCATCAGCTTTGGGCTGCGTAACGTCGCGCAACGCGACGACGCGCTGCGCGAGATGGCCCGGGTGACGCGCCCCGGCGGCCGGCTGGTGGTGTGCGAATTCTCCACGCCCACCAATCGGATGTTCGCCACGGCCTACAAGGAGTACCTGATGCAGGCGCTACCGCGAGTGGCGCCGCAGTCTCGAGCAACCCGGAAGCCTATGTCTACCTTGCGGAATCGATTCGGGCCTGGCCTGACCAGTCCGATCTGGCACACCAGATATCCGCGGCCGGATGGTCGGCGGTGCGCTGGCGCAATCTCACCGGCGGCATCGTCGCACTGCACGCCGCCTACAAGTCGTACTGACTTTCATTCGTGTTGATTCTCGGTCTGGTCCGGTTCACCTTCGTGTGCCACCATCGGGTCCGATGACCCGCGAATTTCTTTGGTACATCCCGAATACGGTTCTGGCCGGACACCGGGGCGACGACACCGTCGACGGCTGGGGCAGCCTCGAGTACTCCGTTGAACTGGCGCTACGCGCCGAGGAGAGCGGCTTCGGCGGCGCGCTGATCGGCACCGGTTGGGGCCGGCCCGACTCGTTCGTCATCGCGACCGCGATTGCCGCGCGGACCACCACCTTCGCTCCGCTGGTCGCGATCCGCCCCGGCTACTGGAACCCCGCACACTTTGCCAGCGCCGCCGCGACGCTCGACCAGCTCAGCCAGGGCCGGTTGCTGGTGAACGTGGTCACCGGCGCCGACAACGCCCGTGCCTATGGCGATGTCGAACTCGACAAGTCGAGCAGATACGACCGAACCCGCGAGTTTTTGCAGCTGATCCGCCGGTTGTGGCGCGAGGAGGACGTCACTTTCGACGGTGAGTACTTCTCCATCGAAAACTCGACCCTGGAGCCGCGCACCTTCGGCTTCGACGAAGGACGTCATCCGAAGCTCTACTTCGGCGGCGCATCGGCAGCCGCGGAGGAGGTGGCGGCGGAAGAGGCCGACGTCCAGCTGTTTTGGGGTGAGCCGCTCGAGGGGATTGCCGAACGCATCGAACGGCTCCAAGCTCTGTCCGAGAAACTTGGCCGCGAGCACGCGCCGCTGGAATACGGGCTGCGCATCACAACATTGGTACGCGACACCTCCGAAGAGGCGTGGCGGGACGCCGAAGCGAAAGTCGCCGAGCTGGCCGGCAAACCTTCATTGTCGGTGCTGCACAATGCTGGTTCGGCCGAAGGACAGAAACGGCTGAGCGATCTCGCCGGCCGTGGCGAAGTCCTCGACTCCTGCCTCTACACCACGCCGAGCAAATACGGCGGTGAGGGAGCCGGCACGACGTGGTTGGTCGGCTCGGCCGCTGAAGTGTCTGCGGCCCTACAGAAGTCCCGCGGATCTGGGGGTCAGCCAGTTCATCCTGTCCGACACCCCGTATCTGACCGAGGTGGCCAGGATCGGCGAGCAAGTTCTGCCGTTACTACAAGTCAGCTGAACGGCTTTCGACGATCCAGCAGCCGGGAGACCCGCCCGCTGCCGCGCCACGCCCGTGCGACCCAGTCGGCGTCCGTCGTCGGTGACCAGGTTGCCCATCACCCGCACCGCGATGCCCATCAGCGTCGTCGAGCGCATGCCGATCGGGCCGGCCGCGGGCAGGAACCGCGGGAACGTCAGCAACAAGCCCAGCCGGCGGGCCACCGAAAACCCACGCGCGTAATGGGATTGGAGCATCTGCGGCCATGCCTTGGACAGGTCGCCAGAGCCCAGCATTTCCACAGCCAGCCGACCGGTCTCCAGCCCGTAGTCGATGCCCTCGCCGTTGAGTGGGTTGACGCAGGCCGCGGCGTCGCCGATCAGCATCCAGTTGCGGCCCGCCACGCCGGATACCGCGCCACCCATCGGCAGCAGTGCCGACGACATCGCCCGGGGTTGGCCGTCGAAGCCCCATTCATCGCGGCGCAGGTCGGTGTAGTACGACATCAGCGGCCGCAACGCCAGTTCGGCCGGCCGTTTCGACGGTCGCCAGCGCGCCCACGCCGATGTTCACCTCGCCGTTGCCCAGCGGGAAGATCCAGCCGTAGCCGGGCAGCACCGCGCCGTCGGGCGAGCGCAGCTCCAGATGTGAAGTGAGCCAAGGCTCGTCGCTGCGCGGTGTGGTCAGGTATCCGCGGGCGGCGATCCCGTACACCGTCTCCTGATGCCACCGCCGGCCCAGCGCCCGGCCCAGGGTCGAGCGGGCGCCGTCGGCGACGATCAGCTCGCGGCAACCGACCTGGCTGCCGTCGGCCAGCGTCACCGATGTCACCCGGGCCGACGAATCATGATTCACACCAACGGCTTTGACCCCGAGTCGCATGCGGGCGCCGGACTCTTCGGCGACCTTGCGAATCCGGTCGTCCAGCTCGGCGCGGGCCACCGCGCTGCCGGTCGACGGGAACGACGGGCCCGGCCATTCGACTTCGACCTCGCCGCCGAACCCGCTCATCCGCAGGCCGCGGTGCCGGATCCGGGCGTCGAGCCACTCGCCGAGGCCCAGCAGCTCCAGCTCGGCGACCGCCCGCGGTGTCAGCCCGTCACCGCACGCCTTGTCGCGGGGAAAGTTGGCCGAGTCGATCACCAGCACGTCGCGACCGGCCCGGGCCGCCCAGGCGGCGGCCGCCGACCCCGCCGGTCCGGCGCCCACGACCACCACGTCGGCATGGGAGTCCATGCTCACCAGTATGTTGGTTGGGTGAGGACTCCGGCGACGGTGGTGGCGGGCGTGTCCAGACTTCGGCGACGCCGAATTCGCCACCAGACGTGCGCGACGGGGTGGCGCGCGTCGAGCAACTGATGGAAACCGAGCTGGGCAAGTCCGACGACCTGATGGCAGACGCGGTGCTGCACTTGTTCGAGGCCGGCGGCAAACGCTTCCGCCCGCTGTTCACGGTGCTGTCGGCGCAGCTGGGCCCGGAACCGGACGCGGGCAGGTCGCGATTGCCGGCGCGGTCATCGAGATGGTGCACCTGGCGACGCTGTATCACGACGACGTGATGGACGAGGCGCAGGTGCGCCGCGGTGCGCCCAGCGCCAACCTGCGCTGGAGCAACAACGTCGCGATCCTGGCCGGCGACTACCTGTTCGCGACGGCCTCGCGGCTGGTGTCCCGGCTGGGCCCGGACGCGGTGCGGATCATCGCCGACACCTTCGCCCAGCTGGTGACCGGCCAGATGCGCGAAACCCGCGGGGCGGCCGACGAGGTCGACCCGGTCGAGCACTACCTGAAGGTGGTCCACGAGAAGACGGCCTGCCTGATCGCCGCGTCCGGCCGGTTCGGCGCCATGTTCTCCGGCGCGGACGCAGAGCAGATCGAACGGCTGAGCCGGCTCGGCGGCATCGTCGGCACGGCGTTCCAGATCTCCGACGACATCATCGACATCGACAGCGACCCAGACGAGTCCGGCAAGCTGCCCGGCACCGACCTGCGTGAAGGCGTGCACACGCTGCCCGTGCTCTACGCGCTGCACGACACCGGACCCGACGCCGACCGACTGCGCGAGCTGCTGGCCGGGCCGATCGAGGACGACGACGAGCGGTCGCCGAGGCGTTGGCGCTGCTGCGGGCCTCGTCGGGATGGCCAAGGCCAAGGAAACCGTCGCGCATTACGCGGCGCGGGCCCGTGAGGAGCTGGCCGTGCTGCCCGACAGGCCCGGGTCGGCGGGCGCTGGCGACGCTGGTCGACTACACCATCCACCGACACGGCTAGTCTGCGGAACTCTGCCGCGGCTCCTCGGCGTTTAATGAGGTGACCCGCGTTCGTAATTGTCATAGGAGGACGCTGATGACCTGGCATCCGCATCACAACACGGCGAAGACGTTCGTGTTGCTGGTGGGTATGTCGGCGCTGATCGTGTTCGTGGGCATTTGTTCGGCCGGGGCGTGATGTTCGTCGCCGTGCTGTTCGCCGTCGGCATGAACGTCTACACCTACTTCAACAGCGACAAGCTGGCGCTGCGGGCGATGCACGCGCAGCCGGTGACCGAGGTGCAGGCGCCGGTGATCTACCGGATCGTGCGCGAGCTGGCCACCACCGCGCACCAGCCGATGCCGCGGCTGTACATCAGCGACACCGCCGCGCCCAACGCGTTCGCCACCGGCCGCAACCCGCGCAACGCGGCGGTGTGCTGCACGACGGGCATCCTCAACATCCTCGACGAGCGCGAGCTGCGCGCCGTGCTCGGTCACGAGCTGTCGCACGTCTACAACCGCGACATCCTGATCTCGTGTGTGGCCGGCGCGATGGCGTCGGTGATCACGCGCGCTGGCCAACATGGCGTTCTTCGCCGGCATGTTCGGCGGCAACAACCGCGAAGGCGGCAATCCCTTTGCGCTGCTGCTGGTTTCGCTGCTGGGCCCGATCGCGGCGACGGTGGTGAGGATGGCGGTGTCGCGGTCGCGGGAGTACCAGGCCGACGAGTCCGGCGCGAGCTGACCGGCGATCCGCTGGCGTTGGCGTCCGCGCTGCGCAAGATCTCCGGTGGTGTGCAGGCCGCGCCGCTGCCGCCCGAGCCGCAGCTGGCCGACCAGGCGCACCTGATGATCGCCAGCCCGTTCCGGGCCGGCGAGAAGATCGGCTCGCTGTTCTCCACCCACCCGCCGATGGCCGACCGGATCCGCCGGCTCGAGGAGATGGCCGGGCGCTAGTCACACCCGCCTCAGCAGCCCCTGCAGCTGGGCGTGTGGTGAATTCGAATTGTGACCACCTGCGATATCGCCGCGCCCGGTGATATCGCATGCGCGTCGTTTTCAAAAATGAGCACCCAGGTTCGGTGCCCTGAGTCAATGTGACTCACGGCTCCACAGTGCGTGAATCCCGACTCGAGTGCGTCAGGTGATATCACCCAGCGGATGAACCGCTACACCTACCGCGCCGAATGGTCCTCTGAATTCGGCGAATACATCGGCAGCTGCCTGGAATTGCCGTGGCTGTCGCAGTGCGGCGCCGACGATGCAGACAGCGATCGCCGGCGTCGAGCAGGCCGTCGACGAATACCTCGCGGAGCGCGACGGAGACGTGCCGCCGCCGCTGACCGATCGGAAATTCAGCGGCACGTTCCTGGTGCGCACATCGCCGACGCTGCATGCCCGGCTCACCGTCGAGGCCGACGAGCAGAACGTGTCGATGAATCAGTGGGTGGTGCAGAAGCTGGCGGGTCGGCCGCCCATCAGCCTGTTCGACTCTGATTCGCACGTCGTTCAAAAACCCGGAGCCGTGCACCTCGTGGCCGGGCTTCTCCGCCGCCAAGCCCGCGGTAGGCGTCCTCGACGGTCGCGCCGTGGTTGATCACGCCGTCGACCTCGCGCGCGATCGGCATGTTGAGCCCGTACTTGTCGGCGAACTCCATGATCACGCTGGCGGCCTTGACGCCCTCGGCGACCTGATTCATCGACGAGATGATCTCGTCGATCGTCTTGCCCGAGCCCAGTTGCTCGCCGACGTGCCGGTTGCGGCTGCGCTGGCTGGTGCAGGTGACGATCAGATCGCCCATCCCGGCCAGGCCGGCGAACGTGTCGCGCTGCCCGCCCATCGCCTCGCCGAGCTTCGACATCTCGCGCACCGCGCGGGCGATCACCATCGCGCGGGTGTTCTCGCCGATGCCCAGCGAGTAGCCCATCCCGACGGCGATCGCGTAGACGTTCTTCAACGCGCCGGCCATCTCGACGCCGACCACGTCGTCGGTGGTGTACGTGCGAAAACGCTTGGTGCGGAACAGCTTTGCGAGGTTGGCGGCCAGATGCTGGTCGGGCATCGCCAGCACCGCCGCGGCGGCGTAGCCCTCGGCGACCTCGCGGGCGATGTTGGGCCCGGCCAGGATGCCGGCGGGGTGGCCGGGCAGCACCTCGTCGACGATCTGCCACATCCGCATGTTGGTGCCCTGCTCGAGGCCCTTGACCAACGACACCACCGGCACCCACGGCCGCAGTTCCCTGGCCAGCTCGGTGAGCACGCCACGGAACCCGTGCGACGGCACGCCCATCACGATGACGTCGGCGCACTGGGCGGCCTCGGAGAAGTCGGTGGTGGCGTGCAGGCTTTCGGACAGGACCTCGTCGCCGAGGTATTTGGTGTTGCGGTGGTTCTCGTTGATGTCCTTGGCGGTCTCTTCCGAGCGCACCCACTGCAGCGTCGGCCCGCGCCGCGCGCAGATGGACGCGACGGTGGTGCCCCAGGAGCCTCCACCGAGGACGACGACTTTGGGTTCGCGCTGAGCTGCCATGGCGATCAGCGTATTGCCGTCGCCTGATCTTTACCGGCAGTTGGTCAGATGCGCCGTCATCCGGCCAGCGCGTTTCTGCTCGACCCGGCCGAACACCATCGCTTCGGTGATCCGGTCGAACCGGTAGTCGATGGCGTCGGCGTAGTAGTTCTGCCGAACGTTCCACGGCCGCTTGATGCCCGACTTCGGCAGCGCATGCGGCGCGCGCAGCACGTAGCCGGCCTGGATGTCCCACGCCGGCTTTTCCGGCATCGGCTCACCGGCCAGGTGCGGGTAGGCATGGGTGTAGCCGTGAGAGGCCATGTGATGCCAACAGCTTTGCCGTCGCGCGGGCGGTCATGTCGGCGCGCAGCGTCCACGAGGCGTTGGTGTAGCCGACGCACCAGAACAGGTTCGGCACTTCCTCCAGCATGTGCGCCTTGTAGACGAACCGGTCCTGCGGCTTGATCTCGCCGCCGTCCATCGACACCGTCACCCCGCCGAGCGCCTGCAGTTGCAGGCCGGTCGCGGTGACGATCGATGTCGGCGTCCAGATGCTCGCCGGACTTCAAAGCGATTCCGGTGGAATCGAAGTGGTCGATGTGATCGGTCACCACCTCGGCGCGGCCGTCGCCGATCGCGACGTAGAGGTCGGCGTCGGGGATCAGGCACAGTCGCTGATCCCACGGGTTGTAGCGCGGCTTGAAATGGGTGTCGACGTCGTAGCCCTCGGGCAGATTGCTGCACCGCGATCGAGCGGATCAACCACTTCACGAAGCCCGGTGTCGTGCGGGCCAGGAACCAGATCACGCCCTCCATCAACGCGTTGCTCTGCCGGATGATCGAGTGAGCAACCCTGCGCGGCAACACCTTTCGCAGCAAGTCCGCCGACGGCGCTGTATTTGGACCGCCGAGAACAGGTAGGTCGGCGAGCGCTGCAGCATGGTGACCTTGGCGCCTTCTCGGCCAGCGACGGGATCAGCGACATCGCGGTTGCGCCGCTGCCGATGACCACGATCTTCTTGCCGCGTGTAGTCGAGGTCTTCGGGCCAGTGCTGCGGATGAACGACGGTGCCGCCGAACTCGTCGAGGCCGGGGAAGTCCGGGGTGTAGCCCTCGTCGTAGTTGTAGTAGCCGGACCCGAAGAACACGAAGCGGCCGCGGTAGGTCTTCTCGGCGCCGTTCTGCGAGGCGGTGACGGTCCAGGTGTCGGTCGAGGAATCCCAGTCCGCCGAGCGGACGTGGGTGTTGAACCGGATGTGCCGGTCGATGCCGTACTTGTGCGCGGTGGCGTTCAGGTACTCGCGGATGTGCTCGCCGTCGGCCACCCCTTCTCTGTCGGGTCCACGGCTCCCACGGGAAGCACAGCGTGAAGATGCTGCTGTCGGAACGCACGCCGGGATAGCGGAACAGGTCCCAGGTGCCGCCGATCTGCTCGCGGCGCTCCAGGATGACGTAACTGGTCCCGGGGTTGCGCTCGGTGATGCGGTACGCCGCGCCCAGGCCCGAGATGCCGGCGCCGATGATGACGACGTCGACGTCGATCACGCTGTCACGAGCCTCGCTTCATGTCGGCGGCGATGTGGCAGCGGTCACGTTACCGGTAGTTGACGAACTGCAGCGCGACGTCGAGGTCGGCCCTCTTCAGCAGCGCCTGGACGGCCTGCAGGTCGTCGCGCTTTTTGCTGCTGACGCGGACCTCCTCGCCCTGGATCTGGGTCTTGACGCTCTTGGGGCCCTCGTCGCGGATCAGCTTGGTGATCTTCTTGGCGTTTTCGCTGCTGATGCCCTCTTTGAGGGTGCCGGTGACCTTGTAGGTCTTGCCGGAGGCCTGCGGCTCGCCGGCGTCGAACGCCTTGAGGCTGATGTCGCGCCGGATCAGCTTCTCCTTGAAAACGTCGACGGCGGCCTTGACCCGCTCCTCGGTGGAGCTGGTCAGCTCGATCGCCTCGTCGCCCTTCCAGGCGATCTTGGTGTCGGTGCCGCGGAAGTCGAACCGGGTGCCGAGTTCCTTTGCCGCCTGGTTGAGGGCGTTGTCGACCTCTTGGCGGTCGAGCTTGCTCACGACGTCGAACGATGAATCTGCCATCGGATACGTCTCCTTCCATCGATGTTGGCCGTTTTGCGTGCTGGCCGTTTGTTATCTGAGTACATCTTCGTTGTAGGCTAGCTACCCGTAATACACCGGCAGATTGCCCGAGCGGCCAATGGGAGCGGACTGTAAATCCGTCGGCTAACGCCTACCCAGGTTCGAATCCTGGATCTGCCACTCAGTTCGGAGGTACCTGGTCCCGCAGCAAGGGTTTTGAGCTGCGGGCCAGTGCCGCTCATGGGCTTTGCGGAGCTACCGGTTGATGTGGGTCGATCTGAATCCCGGCTTTCAGCACCGCGGTGTTCAGCAGTGACCACATCCACTCGGCGAGTTGTGTGATGAATTCCTTGCGGGGCAGCGCCGCCGGGTCGTTGAGCCAGTGGGTCACCGAGGACTCGACGAAACCGACCGCCCCGATGCTCAGTGGCACTGCCGAGCGCTCGTCAATCCCGAGCGTGCGGTAGAACGTCGCGATCACTTCCGCCAGGTTCGCCGCGACCGCGCGGTTGACGTCGTGGATCGCGGCGACGCTGTGGGCGTCATCGCTGAGCGGGTGGCGGGTCAGGTACTCGTACAGGTTCGGGTGCTCCATGCGCCACTTCACGTGCATCAACACTGTGCTGGTAACCACCTGCATCGGGCTGATCGGCCCGTCCCACACCAGGGTCTGCTTGGCGGTGAGCATGTCGCTGGCTCGTCGGGCGATGCTGTGGTGCAGGTCGGCCGCACCGTCGAAGTACCGGTAGAGCTTCGTGCGTGTCACGCCGACGTGGTCGGCGACCTGCTCGATCGATGCCTGCGGTCCGTAGTGGGAGATTGCCTCCAACGCGGCCTCGACGAACTCCGCGCGACGCTTCTCCCGCTGACCCGACCAGCGCGCCGCCCGCCCGTCGACGGTTGTTTTCGACGGCACAGTCGAACTCATGCTTTACATGGTACGTCGTGTCCCGCTAATCTCGCATCTGGTACACGGCTGTACCGGATATTGGAAGTGAAGTCCAAGGTGTCAGATGACTCGCATTGTCCCGCTGGTCGTGATCGACGACCATCCGATCGTTCACACCGGCGTCGTGCGCTGGGTCGCCGAGGCGTCCATCCCGACCGGCGCGGTGCCCGCTTACCGTTCGGTGGCTGAATTCCTCGACGAGCACCCGCGCGACTCGGGTGCGCCCGGAAGTGATCGTCTTCGACCCCGAACGTGGGGAGCAACGTCCCGATTACGAAGGCTTGCAACAGCTGTGCAAACTCCAGCATCGAGTCGTCGCGTACTCCCGCATCGCGTCCGCTGAGATCATCCTGAACTGCCTGGATGCCGGCGCCGCCAACTACATCGTGAAGTCCGAAGCGCCACAGCACCTGATCGAGGCGATCACGGCCGCGCAGCGCGGCGCGGTAGCCCGCGGACCGATTGCGGAGGAGGCCGTTCGGGCCGCGCAACAGCACGGTCGCCCGGAACTAACCACGCAGGAGCGGCGGGTGCTCATTGAGTGGCTGCTCACCGACAACAAGGAGTCGGTGAGCAAGAAGCTCCACATCGCTCCGAGTACGGTCAGGACCCATCTGCAGCGAATCAGGCGGCGCTACAGCGAGATACATCGTTCCGCCCCGTCCAAAGCGGCGCTGTTCGCACGTGCGGTTCAGGACGGGCTGATCGGCATTCACGACGTCTGAGCGCCGGCCCGGCTTCGCGGCTGATCCGGATTCGCTTGCGCCGCAGTCTCGACGACAGCGGTGATGCGCGTGCCGCTTCCGGGAGCGGTGTCGATGGTCAGCGTCCCGCCGATCGCTGAAATCCTGTCCCTCATGTTGGTCAACCCGGTGCCGATAGTTGCGGGCTCGAACCCCGGGCCGGTGTCGCTGATTGTCAGGCTGAGGGATTGCGCGTCGGGGTGGGCGGTGATGGTGACGGCGGTGCCGGGGTCGCCGTGCTTGGCGGCATTCTGCAGCGCTTCGCTGCAGCAGAAGTACAGGGCGGCTTCGATCGACGGCGGGTAGCGCCCAAGGTCCTTGAGGTCGAGGTGAATCGGCATGGGGGAGTGGACGGCGACCGACGACAAGGCCTGCGCGAGGCCCCCGCTGACCAGGGACGGCGGGTAGATGCCGTGAGCGAGCCTGCGGATCTCGGCGATCGCGTCGTCAAGCAGGCCGGTCGCCTCGGCGAGCAGCGGCTGATATTTTCCGTCTTCGGCTTTGCGGGCGAGTTGAATGAGCACCGCCAGGGCGACGAGGTGTTGCTGGGCGCCGTCATGCAGGTCGCGTTCGAGGCGTCGGCGTTCCTCGTCGGCGGCCGTGACAAGCCGGCCTCGCGACGCCTCGACTTCGGCGGCGCGTTCGGCGAGCATGCTCTCCGAGACGGAGAGCGCGGCCGCGTTGTTCCAAGCGATCACCAGGATGTGAAAGGCGTTCAGCGGCAACGCTATGACGATGAATGCGTGTTCGATCCAGCGCGGCGGTGGCGTCGTGAAATGCGCGAAATGCTCGAAGCGGGCCACCGTAGCCAGGGCCAGTACGCAACCGGCGGTGATCACGGCGAAAAGCAGCCCGCGCTGCCAGCGCATGTAGGGCTGAGCGAATACGACGGGTACCAGGGCGGCGAGCACCATCGCCGGCAGCAGGTTCGGTGCGACGGACGTGATCAGAAAAACGGCGATCCAATTTCCGATGCACGCCAGCGTGATCGATTGCTGATATTTAGCGCGACGCGCCAGAGCCAGCGCGACTGCCAGGACGACACATTGCACGGTGCATATCGCGGCGATGGCCAGAAACCAGCCGGATTTCAGAAAACACACGTATTGCCAGAGGGACAGCACCACGCCGGCCCCGAAGTAAAAGGCGAAGTAACCGGCCAGGAACAGCTGAAAACGTTCGACGGTAAAGCGATGGATCAGGTCGTGGCCCAGCAGCGACGACGATCGCACGGCCGCGTCCAAGAGGACTTTCGGAACCCGCCAGGAGGGCACCGATTCGGGCGACTGCGCGGGGCTCAGTGAGTCGTTCGCCATATCCGGGTAAGCAATTCGGGAGTCAGGTCTTCTTTGTGGAGGTAGGCCGCAGCGCCGCAATCCGCGGCTTCCGGAGGGAGATCCTCGAAGTCGTATGTCGACGTCAACAGGACGATCAACTCTGGATGTGCGGCGCGGAGTCGCCGGGTGGCCTCGATGCCACCGATTCCCGGCATATGGATATCCATCAGCACGACCCCAGTACTAGCCGTCGGGAATGAGTTCGATTGCGGATTCTCCGGTTTCGCAATCGCCGCCCATGGCGAAATCCGTCGAGGCGGCCACGGCGGCGGCGGTGGCGCGGCGGAAACTGGATTGGTCGTCGACGACCCATACCAGCACCCGTTGCTCGGCCATCTCCGGATGATGCGATGCGAATTCGCGTCCACCAATGGTGTACGCACCACTGTTTTCACGATGCGCCGTCGCCGAGGAACATCAGCACGGCCTTCACCCGTCGATCGACAGCGTCGTCCATCGTCAATCCCAGCTTGGCGAAGATCGAATTGATGTGCTTTTCCACCGCCCGCTGAGTCAGCACAAGTTGTTGTGCCACCCTGCGGTTGCTGAGCCCGGTTGCCAGTTCCGCGAGCACCTCGCGTTCTCTGGGCGTCAACCGGCTGAGCGTCGCCGCAGAGCTCGGCCGAGCCAGGAGAGCCTCGACCACCAGCGGATCCAGCACGGTGCCACCCGAAGCCACTTCGTGGACGGCCTCGCTGAGCTGGTCGAAGTGCGAGACGCGCTCCTTCAGGAGGTAGCCGCGGGCCGCCGTGCCGCCGTCCAGCAATCCCGCCACATAGCCGGGATCCGCGTATTGCGACAGGACGATCACTCCGATGTCCGGATGCGCCGACCGCATCCACTGGGCCAGCCGAATGCCCTCATCGGTCGACGTCGGCGGCATGCGCACGTCGGTGAAAAGCAGTGTCGGGTGGTGCTCGTTGATGAGTTCGACGGCGGAGTCGTAATCTTCGGCAATTCCAACGACATTCACATCTGAATCAGTCGAAAGGGCTCGGTGAACGCTGTCTCGCACCAAGAGACTGTCTTCAGCAATGACGACCGAAATTGGACCACTCACCGTGCTGCCGTCCCTCCTCGAGGGTCAGGGTACTCAACCATTGTCGCAGGTTGAAGCCGTCGATCTTGATTTGGTGAAACTATCCGCGCATTCGCGGCGGGCCGCTAGAGTAGCCGGCTACTCAGTTTCGCGACGCCCAGATTGAAGGGTCGCCGACGCGCGCAATAAGTGAACTATTCCCTGCCGCAACAATTTCGAAAGCCATACCGCGGCGCTCGAAATTACGGGGGTACACACCACCACAGGTGTGGTGCGTGCTTTCTGGTCGCCAACCCCTCGTCGGATGAGACTCGATATTCATCAGAGCTGGTTCGTCACAAGCGGGCCGCACACACGAGGAGGCGAAATGTCCCAATCAACAACGGCATCGGCGACCAAGCCCGAAGTCCGTCACAACACAGCCCAGACCCCGCAAAAGGTCAGCGCCTCGCCGGCGCCGGTCCTCATCACCGAACAAGAGGTGTTGTTCGGCACCCAGGTGGCCATATCGCCGCACAAGGCGTCGATTCCCCGCCGGTGGTTCGATGCGGTGCGCGGTGCGGCGCACTCGCTGCATTTGCCGCCGCCGCATCAGCACTACCCGGCGGACCTGGGTTACCTGGAGCGGTCGCGGATGGCTCGCGAAATGGACCGACTGTGATCGTCTTTCAGTACGACTGGGTGGGCTCGCCCCGACTCGATGCACTGTTGCACGAGCTCGGGGCGAGCCTCCGCCGTGACTTCGGCGGCATCGAAACTAGTGCGACGGCTTCGCCATCACCGAATTCGAAGCTGCCCAGTCGGTCGAGACCTTGCGATGCCTGATTCGCCAGATGTCACCGTCGGGGACCAGGGTGTCGCGGTACCGCCCGATGTGGTCAAGGCCGATGTGGGTCACGACGCTGAAGTAACACGACACCTGCACCTGGTCTCGAGCCACGTCGTGGAAGAGCACGTTGGCGACGTTGTGCCGCACGATCGGCTTGACGTCGGCGCTCAGCGCCACGTTCCCGGTGACGCCGCCCAGGAAAGCCAGGATCTCCGATCGGCCGCGCAGCGGGTCGAAGCCGCGAATCTCCAAAATGCCGTCCGAGCAGAAGGTGTCGACCAGATCGTCGAGGCGCCCGGCGTCACCCGACCAGTTGTAGCGGGCGAGCGTGTCACGGACCCGCTCGCGGGCGACCAATTCCCAAATCTCCACGATCATCCGCCTGACGATGGCGACGTCGTCTGCTGGTGAAGAAACGGGTGGCCCACCCCAGCACCATAACCGGCGGCGTGCACAGAGGTCCCCACACGCGACGGACGCCCAGTGTTTGGTTGCTGGCCACCAGCGCGCGGGCTGTGTCTGCGAACCTAGACTCGACGTACCGGGCTCGACACATAGGGAAGCGGCCGCCATGACAGAACACTTGCGCGCTTACAACAGTCTGTGGCAGGTCCGCAGCGACTCGTGGTGCCGGCTGGAGGAAGCCGCCGATCGGCTGACCCGCCCGGACACGGCCGGCAAGCTCAAAGAGAAGTGTGTGGCGTCCTGCCAGGAACTGCTGGGCCGGTTGAGCACTCTGGAGCCCTACTGGGCCTACCCCGGCTCGCCGCAATTCGCCCGCGTGCAAAGGCTTTTCACCGGTGGCAGCTACGAGAAGTTCTCCCAGGTGGTTGCGCGGATCAACCGGGCGCTGACCCAGGAGTCGTACCGCACCGGCGATGTGGAGAACGCCGGCGCCGATGAACTGGACATGTTCCCGTCCGACCCGCGGCAACTCGAAGGTCAGACCGAGGCGGAACGCGAACGCCCGTACTTCGAGGTGCTCGTCGTCGAGAAGATGACCGACGCGCAGGAACGTGCGCTGCGCAACGAGGTCCGCAAGTGGCGTCGCCCGGACGACGAATTCGTCTACGAACTTGTCGTGGTGGCCAGCGGTGACGAGGCGCTGATCGCCGCGCGGCTCAACGTGAACCTGCAGGCGGTGGTGATCCGTCGGCGCTTCTCCGCGAAGTCGACCCGGGATCTGTCGTCGCTGTCGGAGTTCGTCGATGACGGGGTGTCGCACGAATTGGCCGACCACTATTCGCCCGAGGAGCGCGCCCAGATTCTGGCGACGTCACTGAACAAGCTGCGTCCCGAACTCGACCTGTATTTGATGACCGAGATCGACGTGGAGGACATCGCCGGCCGGCTGGGCCAGTACTTCCGTCGGGTGTTCCACGCCCGAGAGGGCATGCTCGAGCTGCACCTGTCGATCCTGCACGGGGTGGCCGCGCGTTACCGCACCCCGTTCTTCAGCGCCCTCAAGCAGTACAGCCACCGGCCCACCGGTGTCTTCCACGCGTTGCCGATCTCGCAGGGCAAGTCGATTGTCAACTCGCACTGGATCAAAGACATGGTCGGCTTCTACGGCCTGGAAGTCTTCATGGCCGAGACCTCGGCGACCTGTGGTGGTCTCGACTCGCTGCTGGAGCCGACCGGGCCGCTTCGGGAGTCCCAGCAGCTCGCGTCGAAAGCGTATGGCTCACGGCACACCTACTTCGTCACCAACGGAACGTCGACCGCCAACAAGATCATCACCCAGGCGGTAGTGGCCCCCGGCGACATTGTGCTGCTCGACCGTAACTGCCACCAGTCACACCACTACGGCATGATGATGGCCGGCGCGAATGTCGTTTATCTCGAGGCCTATCCGCTGAACGACTACTCGATGTACGGCGCGGTGCCGCTGCGCGAGATCAAGTCGAAATTGTTGGCGCTCAAGCGTGCCGGCAAGCTCGATCGGGTCAAGATGATGTCGCTGACGAACTGCACCTTCGACGGGATCGTCTACGACGTCGAGCGGGTGATGGAGGAGTGCCTCGCGATCAAGCCCGACCTGGTGTTCCTGTGGGACGAGGCGTGGTTCGCCTTCGCCCGGTTCCACCCGGTGTATCGCACCCGCACCGCGATGGCCTCAGCGGCGGCGGTGCGCGAGCGGCTGCAGAGCCCGGAATACAAGGCGCAGTTCGAGAAGTACCTGACCGAACAGAACGCCGAAAAGCCCAGCGACGACGATCTATTGAACCGTCGCCTGATGCCCGACCCGGCGCGGGCACGGGTGCGGGTGTACGCCTCGCAGTCGACCCACAAGACGCTGACCTCGCTGCGGCAGGGATCGATGATCCACGTCTACGACCAGGACTTCGACCAGAAGGTCGCCGTGCCGTTCCACGAGGCGTACATGGCGCACACCTCGACCTCGCCCAACTACCAGATCCTCGCCTCGCTTGACTTGGGTCGTCGTCAGGTGGCCCTGGAGGGCGCCGAGTTGGTGCAACGGCAAATCGAGAACGCGATGCAACTGCGCGATGCGATCGACAACCATCCGCTGCTCAGCAAGTACATGAATTGCCTTGGCACGTCGCACCTCATCCCGGACAAGTTTCGCCCGACCGCGATCGATCAGCCGCTGCGCTCCGGGCTGCGCAACATGATGGCGGCCTGGCACGAGGACGAGTTCGTGCTCGACCCGTCGCGAATCACGTTGTCCATCGGGCGTACCGGTTACGACGGCGACACGTTCAAGCGTGAGCAGTTGATGGATCGCTACGGCATTCAGATCAACAAGACCTCGCGCAACAGTGTGTTGTTCATGACGAACATCGGCACCACGCGTAGCTCGGTCGCGTTCCTGGTCGAGGTGTTGGTCAGCATCGCTTCGGAGCTCGATCAGTCGATCTCCGAGATGAGCCTCGGTGAACGCGAACACTTCGAGCAGGCTGTCTACGGGCTTACCGACCGCCCGGTGCCGCTGTGCAACTTCAGCGGATTCCACCCGGCGTTCCAGGATCACAGCGGCAGCGAGCCGACGCCGGAGGGTGATGTCCGCCGGGCTTTTTACCTGTCGTACGACGACACCAACTGCGAATACCTGATGGGTGAGCAGATCGACGAGAAGCTGGATGCCGGAATCGATGTGGTGTCCGCAACGTACGTGACGCCCTACCCGCCGGGCTTCCCGGTGCTGGTGCCCGGCCAGGTGGTCAGCCGCGAGATCCTGCAGTTCATGCGCGACCTGGACACCAAGGAGATCCACGGCTACGAGCCGAACTTCGGCTACCGGGTGTACACCGAGAAGGCGATCGAGATGGTCGCGGCCGCGGCGGGTGTGCCGACCAATGGCCACGCCGCCACGGCCGACTCGTCAAAGGCGTCGTCGAAGAAGAAGCCGACCAAGCGATCCGGGAATGGCAATGGCCACGACGTGCCCGAGGTCGGCCAGGACGAGTTGCTCGGTCAGCAGCAGCCCGGCGATGCGCTGACCGCCGATTAACCGCCGAACGGCTCTCCGAGCTTCGTCGAAATCGACGGTAGCGAGGGAAAGTTCGAGTGACCGGCACGCTAGCGTCGATCTGGGCGCTTCACCGCGACCGCTGACCGCCGATTAACCGCCGAACGGCTCTCCGTCGAACCGTTCCCGGGTGGCGAGGTCGGCGACGCTGACGCGCTTGAGTTTTGTGCGCTGCTTGGGCGGCTTGCCGAGCGGTAGCACCGCGGCGAGCGCGTAAGTGTCTGGAATGCCGAGCAATTCGCGGACCCGCGGTTCTTCCGCCACCGCCATCGTGGTGAGGGTGCCGCCGTAGCCCTCGTTGCGCGCTGCCAGCAGGATGTTCCACACCAGCGGGTAAACCGATGCGCCGCTGATCACGCCGATCCGGTCGAGGTTTTGATCCAGCGCGGCGACCACCTCGAGGTTGACGCAGACCGCCAGCACCACCGCGGCGTTGTGCAAAGGCGCGGTGAATTGTTCTGGCACATCGGTATCCGCGATCTCCGCGGCGGTCGGCCCCGGCGGATGGAGCGGGTTCCACGGGCTTTCACCGTTGACCAACTGGGCCGCATACCGCCGGGCGCCGGTCTTGGTCAGCTCGGCCAGTGCTTGGCGTGTGACGGCATCACGGATCACGATGATGTGGGCACCCTGACGGTTGCCACCGCTGGGTGCAAAGCGTGCATTGTCGAGGATTCGTTCCAGTACATCGTCGGGTAGCGGGTCGTCGGTGTATTCACGCACCGCGAGGTGGTGCGCATGACGTCGTATAGGTCCACCCACCCATAGTGGACTATTCAGCTGTGCGGCAATTCGAGCACCCGGTTCGCACCGGCGTCGGCGACGTACACATTGCCGCTGCCGTCCACCGCCACTGCGTCGGGATTGTCGAGTTCCGGGAATGGAAGTTGGTCGGGGACATGTCCACCCTTTGCGTAACGAGATCACGGTCTTGTCGTCGTAGTCGGCAGTGAACACATTGCCGGCCGCGTCCACCGTCACGCCGGAGATGTACCCGAGACGGTCAAAAGGAAGGGTCGTCCAGTCCAAGGAACCTGGCGACAATTCTCGGATGTGATCGTCATTCGCGTCGACGACGTAGACGTTCCCCGAGCCGTCAACCGAGATCGAGTTGGGTTCGACGACACCGGATCGCGGAAGTTCAACTGGCGCTGTCGCACCCGCGGCGAGTTTCACCACGCGTTTGTTGCCGGCGTCGACGACGTACACGTTCCCGGAGACGTCCACGGCCACGTCGCTGGGGTTGTTCAGACCGGTGAATGGCAACGGGCTGGCGCTGTTCGAACCCGACGGAAGCTTGAGCACGCGGTTGTTCTTGCTGTCCGCGACGTACACGTCGCCCGAGGTGCTCACGGCCACGCCGTCGGGTTCATTCAGCCCGGCGAACGGGAGTTGGGTTTGCTCCCTGGCTCCGGCTTTCAGTTTGACTACCCGGTTGTTGTGGGTATCGGCCACGAATACGTCGCCGGCATGATTTGCCGTTATTGCCTGAGGGTGGTTGATTCTGGTGAACGGCAACGGAATCGCGTTGGATGCCGAGGCTATCGGGTCATCAGGCGCTACCGGCAGAGCCTGGCAGGCGATGTTCGGGCCCACGTCGGTGGAGACCCACTCGCGCCACTGCTTGACGCTCATGTTGGTGCTGACCTTGTCGCACAACATCTGTGGCGACGCGACGGCAGGCCACACCCGAACCGTGTCATCGACGCTGGCGCTGGCGACCCGGCGGCCGTCGGGGCTGAACGCCACGCTGGCCACGCTCGCCCAGTGTCCGGTGAACGGCTCGCTGGCGGCTTGACCGGTGTCGACGTTCCATAGTCGAACCGTAGAATCCTCGCTGCCGCTGGCCAATTGATGGCCGTCGGGACTGAATGCAATGCCGTAGATGCCGTCACTGTGCCCGGTCATCGGTGCACCGATGGGCTTGCCGGTATCGGCATCCCACAACCTCAGTGTGCGGTCGAGACTACCGCTGGCCAGTCGGTGCCCGTCGGGACTGAACGCCACTCCCGACACGGTGTATTGGTGACCCGAAAGTGGTTCGCCGATGGGCTTGCCGGTGTCGAGATTCCACAGCCGCACAGTTTTGTCCGCGCTGCCGCTGGCCAGCCGGTGCCCGTCGGGACTGAACGCCACCGACCACACCCCGGAGTTGTGTCCGGCAAGCGCCGGAAGTAGTTGGCCGTCATCGAGATTCCAGATGGGGATGGAGCCGTCATCGACAGCGCCGGCCACCCGGTGCCCGTCGGGACTGAAAACGACCTTGTGCAGCTTCGCGGCGGTGTGCGCGTTGCCGAGCGATTCGCCGGTGTCTGCGTTCCAGACTCGCATGGTGTTGTCGGCGCCGGCGCTGGCCAGTCGATGCCCGTCGGGGCTGAACACCACGCCTGAGACGGCATCGGTGTGACCACTGATCGGTGGGCCGATCGGTGCGCCGGTGTCGGCGTCCCAGATCCGGATCATGTTGTCGGCGCCGCCGCTGGCCAGTCGGCGCCCGTCGGGGCTGAATGTCACCGAGAGCACGGCACCGGTGTGGCCGGTGATCAGCGGCCTGAGATCCCAGATTCGCACCAGATGGTCGTCGCTGCCGGTGATCAAGCGCCCGTCGGAGCTGAACGTAACGGCCCAGACCACCCCGCTCTGCCCGGGCAGTTTGGTGGCCAGTGTCTGGCCGGTGTCGAGGTTCCACAGCGCCACCGAGTGATCGGAGTCGCCGCTCGCGAGCAAGTGACCGTCGGGGCTGAACGCCACCGAGTGGACGGCCAGATATTGGCCGCGTAGTGCATCACCGATGGGTTGGCCGGTGTCGGCGTCCCAGATCCGCACCGTGCGATCGCCGCTGCCGCTGGCCAGCCGGTGCCCGTCGGGGCTGAAGGCCACGCTGTACACCTCCGCGGTGTGCGCTTCGAGTGGGCCGCCGACGGGTTGGCCGCTGTCGGCGTCCCAGACGCGGACGGCGTTGTCGCTGCCGCCGCTGGCCAGTCGGTGGCCGTCGGGGCTGAATGCGACTGACTGCACCATGCCGTCGTGCCCTGCAAGCGGGTCACCCAGCGGTTGGCCATTGTCGGCGTTCCAGAGCCGGATGTGGTGGTCGGCGCTGCCGCTGGCCAGTCGGTGGCCGTCGGGGCTGAACGCCACCGAATTGACGGTGCCGGTGTGCCCGGTGAACGGCAAGCCGATGGGTTGGCCGGTATCGGCGTTCCAGATTCGCATGGTGTGATCGCCGCTGCCGCTGGCCAGCCGGTGGCCGTCGGGGCTGAACGCCACCGACCACACCGGGGCGGTGTGTCCGGTCAGCGGTTTGCCAACTGGCAGGCCGGAGTGAGCGTCCCAGATCCGGATCAGGTGATCGTCGCCGGCGCTGGCCAGGAGGTGGCCATCGGGACTGACAGCGACCGCGAAAACTGGTGTGTGCGTGCTGAACAGCTTGGCGGTGTTGACCCGAATTGCCGCGGCGTGCAGCAGCGCGCTCTCGTCCGGTTTGGCGGTCAATGTGCGTGCGGCCACTAGTTCTTGGAACGCTCTCGCATCGCCGCCGGCGGTGCTGCCGGCCAGCAGCTCGCCCGCCTCGGCGTCGAGTCGTTGGGCGATGGCGGCATTTCGCTGTTCGATGGCGTGTTGGCGTTGGGCCACGGCGATCAAGCCGGCGATGACGGCGACAACGGTCAATAGCACCAGCCCGGCGATGGCCGCGGCGCGTAGGCGCCGGAACCGACGCTGCTCGCGCAGGTCGTCGCTGGCCAACTGGTCTTTGGGTTTGCCGTGAATCGGCGCGGCCAGCGAGGTCAACTTCTCCCGGAACACCGGCGCCCGCTGATCCCACGGCGCGTCTTCGCTGACGTCGATGAACAGCGGCTCCACCGGCAGCGATCCCGGCTCGGTGAGAATCGGCGGTGCGGCATCCGAAGTCTGCGGATCGAAGCCCTGCCGGCTCGAATCCCACTGCAGCCGGCCGGCCGCCAACACCAGTAGCAGCTGATCGCGTCCCCGGTGCTGCAGCCAGTAGTCGATCTCCTGGTTGACCCAATGGGATTGGGCGGCAACCGGCGACAGCGTGGCAATCAGAAACCGGGAACGGTCCAAGGCGTCCACGATGTGACCCCAAGACTCCGGGCTCGCCGGTGATTCGGCGTTGTCCCGAAAAATGCGCAGTGCCCGCAGTTGACCAACTCGGCGCCCGATTCGGTGCAGCCCCTTGAGAATTCCCGATGCCACCAGCCGGTCCCGCGGCGTGGCCGACAAAAACGCGTCGTAGGACTGCGGCTTCGGCGTAGGTGACGCGCCCAGCCACGGCGCGGGCGCTGTCTCAGACATCCCGTCCCCCAGCCATCAGCTTCGCGCCGCCGGGAGTCCGGGACAGGCTGCGACATAACCGATTTCAGGAGAAACCCAGTCTCGCCATTGCCGTTGATTCATGTTGGTCGAGAGCTTGTCGCAGAGCGTCTGGCGGGTTGCGACCGCAGGCCATACCCGGATCAAGTCGTCGGCGCTGGCGCTCGCGACGTGTCGACCGTCGGGCGCAAAGGCCACACCTTCGACCCGCCCGCTGTCTGCGGTGAACGGCTGGCCCGCTGGTTGGCCGGTGTCGACGTTCCACAGTCGCACCGTCTGATCGAAGCTGCCGCTGACCAATCGGTGCCCGTCGGGGCTGAAGGCGACGCTGAAGACAGCGTCGGTGTGCCCGTTCAGGACAGCACCGGTGGGTGCAGTGTCGTCGAGGTTCCACAACCTGATGGTCCGGTCGTAGCCGCCGCTGGCCAGGTGATGCCCGTCGGGACTGAACGCCAACCCGAACGCAGGCGCGGTGTGGCCTTTGAGTAGCGGAGAGATGATTTTGCGGGTGTCGGCGTTCCACAGCACCACTGTGTTGTCGTCGCCGGTGGTGGCCAATCGGTGCCCGTCGGGGCTGAAGGCGACCGCGTAGACGGTGCCGGTGTCGTTGAGTGGGTCACCGATCGGTTGGCCGGTGTCGACGTTCCAGAGCCGGGCCGTGCCATCGGCACTGCCGCTGAGCAGTCGGTGTCCGTCAGGGCTGAACGCCACACTCTGGACGCCCTGGGTGTGGCCGATCAGCGGCGGCCCGAAGGGGTTTCCGGTGTCGGCATCCCAGATCCGTATCATGCTGTCCTCGCCGCCGCTGGCGATCAGGTGTCCGTCGCGGCCGAACGCGACGCTGTTGACCGTGTTGGTGTGCCCCGTCAATGGAGCACCGACGATCTGGCCGGTGTCGACGTTCCACAGCCGCACCGTCTGGTCGTAGCTGCCGCTGACCAGCCGATGCCCGTCCGGACTAAAGGCGACGCTGCGGACGGTTTCGGTGTGCCCGCCGAGAACCGTTGTGGTGTCCCAGATTCGGATGGTGTGATCGTCGCTGCTGCTCACCAGTCGGTGCCCGTCGGGCAAGAAGAATGCGCTGTAGACCAACGCGGTGTGCCCGGTCAGGGACTCCAGGGCCCGGCCGTCGGCGTCCCAAAGCCGCACGACGCCATCAGATCCGGCGCTGACCAGTCGTCGGCTGTCGGGGCTGTAAGCCACGCCCGGCAGTGTGCCGTAGGGGGTGATCGGATCGCCGATGGGATCGCCGCTGTGGGCGTCCCATTGCCGCACGGTCCCATCGCCCGAAGCGCTGGCCAAGCGGTGTCCGTCGGGGCTGAACGTGACGCTGTAGACACTGTTGGTGTGCCCGTTGAGTTGGCCGAGAATTCGGCCGGCACGGACGTCCCAGACTCGGATGCTGTGATCACGGCTGCCAGTGACCAGCCGACGTCCGTCCGGGCTGAACGCGACGGAATGCACCTCGTCGGTGTGGCCGGTCAGTGCCCAGATCTGCTGGCCGGTGTCGGCGTCCCACAGCCGGACTGTCTTGTCGCCGCCGCTGGCCAGTCGGTGTCCGTCGGGGCTGAAAGCCACCGACCACACCGTCGCAGTGTGTCCGTTCAGCGGCTGACCAATGGACTCGCCGCTGTCAACGTTCCACAGCCGCACGGTCTTATCGCTACCGGCACTCGCCAGTCGGTGTCCGTCCGGGCTAAAGGCCACCGACCACACCGGCTCGGTGTGTCCGGTCAGCGGCTTGCCGACAAGCTGCCCGGTGTCGGTGTCCCAGATCCGAATGACGTTGTCTTCGCCGGCGCTCGCCAGTCGGCGCCCGTCCGCAGTCGCGGCCACTCCGTGCACGATGGCGCCGGTGTCGATGAGTTTGGCCGTGGTGGCTCGCAGCGCCGCGGCGCTCAGCAGGGCGCCTTCGTCGGGGTGGGGCGCCACGGTGCGGGCAGCCAATACTTCCTGGAACGCGCGGATGTCGCCGCCGGCGCTGTTTCCGGCAAGCATGGAGCGGGCCTGGGTGTCCAGTCGCAGAGCGATGGCCGCATTCCGTTGTTGAACGGCCTGCCTGCTCAGGACCACGGCAAACGTTGCCGCGACGAGAGCCGCCACCGTGAGCAAGGCCAGCGCGGCGATGGCCGCTCTGCGCAACCGGCGGGACCGGCGCCGTTCCCGCAGATCGTCGTTGATCAGTTGGGGTTTGGGTTTTCCGTGCACCGGTGCGGCCAACGTAGTGACCTTGTCCCGGAATACCGGGCCTTGGTCATCCCACGGTGCGTCGGCACTGACGTCGATGAAGAGCGGTTCGGCGGGTAGCGAACCCGGCTGGGTCAGCGCGGGCGGCGCCGAGTCGGAGGTCTGCGGATCGAAGCTTTGTCGGTGCGGATCCCAATGCAGCTGCCCGGCCGCCTGCACCATCAGTATGTTGTCGAAGCCGCGATGCTGCAGCCAGTAGCTGATCTCCTGGTTGACCCAATACGACTGCGCGGCAGCCGGAGAGAGGGTCACGATGAAAAATCGGGAGCGGTCCAGCGCGTCGGTGATGCGACCCCACAAGTCCGGGCTTGCCGTGAGGTCGGTGTCGTCTCGAAACACACGTAATGCCCGCAGTTGACCTATCCGCCGCCCGACGTGGTGCAGCCCCTTTTGAAGTCCGGACACCACCGGTCGGTCCAGATGCGTGTAGGACAAGAACGCGTCGTAGTCAAGGGATTTCGGCCCGCTCGATGACAGCAGCCCGACCGGTTGCGACATGCCGTTCGGCGTCCCGGTCATTTGGTGCCTCGCTCTGCCCCCGCAGGGTCTGCAACTTTCGCAAAGTTTGCCATCTTTTCGTCGCCGTCGGCGCCGAACAGCAAACCCGGCATCTACAGTCCATCTGATGAGCAACCGCGTAGACGCCCGGCGGCGTGACGTCGCATTCAGTGTCCTGGGCGGCCCGACGACCATTGTCGATCTCGGCGGCCGACGATTCCTGATCGACCCGACGTTCGACGAACCCGGTCCGCACGACTACCTGAAGAAGATGGTCGGGCCGGCGATCCCCGCCGATGCGCTCGGGTCGATCGACGCGGTGCTGGTCAGCCATGACAATCACCCGGACAACTTCGACGACGAAGGCCGGCGGGTGGCGCTCGCCGCGCCGCTGGTGCTGACGAATCCCGGTGCCGCAAATCGCTTGGGCCCACCGGCCGTCGGGCTCGAGCCGTTCGATACCTTTGAGCTGCCCGCGACCGATGGCGCCAAAGCCGTTACGGTGCAGGCGGTTCCGGCGGTGCACGGACCCGCCGATGGTCAGCGCGATGCCGGCGGTTACGTCAACTGCGAGGTGACGGGTTTCGTGCTGTCCGGTGACGGCCTGCCGACCGTGTATCTCAGCGGTGACAACGCGTCGATCGCGGCGGTCCGCGAAATCGCCGACCGAGTCGGCACCGTCGATGTCGCGGTGATCTTCGCCGGCGCGGCCCGGGTGCCGGCCAAGGAGCGCGGACGTCCGCTGACGATGACGGGCCAGCGGGCCGCGGCGGCCGCCGAAGTGCTGGGCGCCCGGCTCGTCATCCCGGCCCACGTCGACGGGTGGGCGCATTTCAGCGAGGGAGTCGGCGAAGTCGGCGTTGCGTTCGACGAGTCCGGGATTCTCGATCGGCTCGCCGTCGCCCCCTACGGCGAATGGATTGTGCCGCCCTGGCTGTAGCTAGCCCGAAGCGATGACCCCGGTCGATGCCCACGGCGTCACCTGCTCGTCGGCGCGAAACGCGTCCGGCACGTCGCCGGTGACATCCCACGTCGCTGTGAGGCGTCCGACGCCCAACGCGACTGCGCAGTGCATCCCGAGTTCCACCAGCTCGTCCTCCGAGAAGTGTTGGCGCAGTTCGTCGTAGACCGCCTCGTCGATCGCGAGGTGATTGGTGGCGAACAGGTCGGCGAACTTCAGCGCGGCGCGCTCGGCGTCGGAGAGGTCCGGCGCGTCGGCCGGTCCCTCCAGCGAACACACGGCGCCTTCGGTCAGCCCGTCGTCGACGGCGCTCTGGTAGCGCACCGACATGCAGCTGCGGCACTGGTTGTGGAACGCGATGCGCAGCCGCACGAGTTCGAGCAACCGCGGCGGTAGTGTGCCGCCTCGCAGCGCGGCGTTGAGCGCACCGAGCGCTTCGGCGACCTGTGGCATGCGGCTGACGATGCCGGCGACGCCGAGGTTGATTCGATCGCCCTGGCCCAGATCGACTACGGGGACGTCGGCAAACACCGACGATGGTGCGACGCGCGTCATGGCCGTCAGTCTTGCACCGTTACCGGCCGCGCACTGCCGAGATGGTCCATGACGAGCCGCGGCTCTCAGTCACACCAGCCTCAGGGGGCTCCGTGAGCTGGCATGTAATGACTTTCTGTTTTGACGACGCATGCGATATCACCGACCGCTGTGATATCGCATGTGGCCACGTTTCAAAAAAAGCCGGTGCCGTCCAGGCAGGTGCGCATGTGGCCGGTGTGGCTTAACGGCTCAAGAGACTTAGGCGCGCACTGCCGAGATGGTCCACGCCGGCAGGATCGGTGCCCGGGTGAGGAAGTGGTCGCCCTGGCCGATGCTGCGCAGCAGCGCCTGGGTGCGCATGATGCAGCAGCCCATCCGCGCCATCGCGAAGATCTCGTACCAGTCGAGGGCAACCAACTCGCGGCCGATCAGCTCCTCGAATCGACGGATGACCTGCTCGTGGCTATCGAAGCCCGGTAACTCGGGATCGGCGTCAATGCCGTTGACTTCCAACATCTGTCGACGGGTGGCCAGCCACCATGCGAAATCCGTCTCGGCCGGACACAGGCAGGCCTGCTCCCAGTCCAGCACGCCGACGATCTGCCCGGTGTCGTCGAAGATCGCGTTCGACAGCCGGGCGTCGTTCCAGCACACCGCGACGTCGTCGGTGTCCTCGGGTTGGTGGCGGTGCAGCCAGTCGAACGCCTCGGTCATCACGCCCGGAATCTGGTTGTCAGTGCCCCACGCCGCGTACTCCTGCCACCACGCCAGCTCCGCGGAGACGCCTGTGCCCGTTGCCCGATGCAGCCAGGTGGCCTCGTCGACCGGGACGCGCTGCAGCGCCGCGAGGGTCTCCACGAATGAGTCGTGAGCGCGCCGCTGCACCTGCGGACCCGCGTCGTGCAGCCAGCCGCGCGTCGCATAGGTGGTGTCCGACGGGGTGTGCCCGACGATGCGCGGCATCACCAGGAACTTGGAGTCGATCCACGACTCGTCGGGCTCGTAGAGGATCGGTGATGGTGTCGCAATTCCGTGCTGGTGCAGGAACTCCTGAGTGCGCGTCTGCGCGTCCAGGTCGTACTCGGGGTAGATGCCGCCGCCCGCGGGCGGGATCCGGAGCACGTACTCGCTGGAGCTGCCGTCGACCGCCGCGGAGAACACCAGGCTCTCACTCGACCACCCGGCGGCTCGATTCGCCGCAGTGAGCTCGGACAGCGTCGCGTCGGCGCCGAATCGGTGGCTAAACCACGTCTCGAGCCGGGCCCTGGTGTCCGCCAGGTCGCGTTGAACGAGCGCGATTCCCGCCATGCCAGACAGATTTACATACGACGGTCTAGATGTAAACAAGCGATCTTTTACGTTTGAGCCCACCGCTGTAATACGCTCGTCGGGTGACTTCGCCGCAGCCGCTCACCTTCGGGGCGATCGAGGACGCGTCGTTGCCGCTGGCGGTCCTCGCGCACGGTTTCCCGGACACCCCGTTCACCTGGCGCCACCTCGGGCCCGAGCTGGCCGGGCGCGGCTACCGGGTGGTGGCGCCGTGGCTGCCCGGATACGACGCGCCGACCGAACGGCCGATCGGCATCGGTACCTATGTGCGCCACCTTCTCGACGTCCGTCGTGACTATGACGGCGACGACCGCGCGGTCCTGATCGGCCACGATTGGGGAGCACAGGCCGGCTACGGCGTCGTCGCATCGCAACCGGGCGCGTTCAGTCGCTTTGTCGCGCTGGCAGTTCCACCTGTGACCGCGATGGCCGGAGGTCTGTTCACCTACGCCCAACTCAAGCGGTCGTTCTACATCTACTTCATCCAGCAGGTCGGTATGGCCGAGGCGGCGCTGGTGGCACCCGGATTCTGGGAGTCGCTGTGGTCGGACTGGTCACCGGGTTACGACGCAGGCGAAGACATCGCCGAATTGCGGCGACACGTGACCGCCGACAACATCGCGAATGTCGTTGGGCCCTATCGGGCGTCGTTCAACCCGCAGTTCGCCGACCCGAACACGGAGGCTGAAATGCTGGCCTCCATGCAGCTGCCGCCGGTGCCGACGTTCTATTTGCATGGTGCCGACGACGGGGCGATCGGTGCCGACCTGCTCGGCGACCTGGCCCAGTTCCTGCCGGCCGACGGATCGGCGTTCGAGATCATCGACGACGCCGGCCACTTCCTGCATCTGGAAAAGCCGGAGCTGATCGCGGCGAAGATCGGTGCCTGGCTAGGCGTTTAGGCCTGCGCGGCTCAGCCCCGCGGCATGTCGCAGTTCGGCAAGGAATCCGTCCGGGGTGCCATCGCCGATCACGTAGTGGCACACCGCGATTCGCACCACGGCCGATGCGGCGATGTGTGCCTGCTCGCCGCCGATGATGCGTGCGATGCGGTCCCGCATGATCGGCAGTACGCGTTTCATCTGCTGCAGAACGTGTTCGGGCTCGACTTCGGCGAGTGAGCCCAGCGAATAGCTGCTCTGAAAGTCGACGATGAAGCGCAATGCCGCGTCGAGGCGGTCAGCCCCGCTCAAACCCGCGATCGCGGTGGCGACCCCGGCGTCGAAATTGTCCTGCTCGTAGAGCCCGAATGCCTCGAGCAGGCCCTCCTTCGAGCCGAAGTAGCGATACAGCGTGGGGCGCGAGACCTTGGCCTCGGCGGCCACGTCGGACAGCTGCAACCGTCGGCGACCATCGCGCGCCAGCACGACGAAGGTGGCGGCGAGAATTCGTCGCCGCGTCGAGTGTTCGGCGTCGACGGCATGCGTGGAAGCCACCATCGCGTCCTTTACATCTAAGGGGTCAAATGTCACACTGAGCCTACCGCTGGCCCTGGCCGATTGAAAGGTAGCGACGGTGACCAACCTCGTGATCCGCAAGATCCCGTGGGAGTTCGACGCGACCGTGCCGTTCAGTGGCAGCCCGACAACCCGAACTTCGGTCTGTTCTGCAACGCGTTCACGTTCATCGCCGTCCCGTTCGAGCGCTACATCGTCAACGTGGTCCGCCGGGCGCAGGACCAGCTTCAGGAGGACCCGGAGGTCGCCGCCGAGGCCGAGGCGTTCCTGCGGCAGGAGGCGCAGCATGCGTCCGCGCACCGCAAGCACATGCTGGCGCTGGTGCAGCGCTACCCAGCACTCGAGCAGTGCTACGACGATGCCTGCCGCGCGTACGACCAATTGCTCGACGAGCAGCCGATCGAATTCCACGCCGCCTACATCGCCAACCTGGAAGCCACGTTCACCCCGTTGTTCAAAGTGATTCTGGACAACCGTGATTCGCTGTTCGGCGCGGGCGATCAGCGGGTCGCCTCGCTGATGATGTGGCACTTCGTCGAGGAGATCGAACACCGCAGCTCCGGTCTGATCCTGTACCGGCACCTCAGTCCCGACCCGTGGTACCGGACCAAGCACATCCGCGACACCTTCAGCTCACGTCGGCGCGGTATCCGCCGCGATAGCAAAGGTTTTCGACGAGGTCGTTCCGTTCGAGGACCGCGGCGCCTCGGCGCAGGAGCTGTTGTCGATCTCGCTGCTGTACGGCGAGTTCATGTTCCGCGGGCCCGGCGGCAAGCGGCGACGCTCCCGACGCGGCGGTCCGCCGACGCTGTTCAGCGATGTCCCGACCCGTCAACTGCTGGCGATGGCGTGGCGGTTGCTGCTGTCGCAGGCGCCGCACCACGACCCGGCCGATCAGCCACTGCCGGACTGGGCAGACACCTGGATGCGTGAATACGACCACGGCCGTGATATGACCAAATTCTTCCCGACGACAAAGAGGTAATCGATTTGCTGTCAACGAATTACGGCGCCCTGGTGCCCGAGGATGAGCTGCTCACCCATCAGATCGTTGACACCTTCGCCACGGTCAGCCAGTCGGACCCGTCGTGGACCGAGAAGATCTGGACGATCGCGCACGCGCGCGACAACTCGCTTCAGGTTGTGCTGGGCATCGGAAAGTACACCAACCGCGGCGTTTTCGACGGCGCCGCCGGGGTGTGCCGCGGCACCGAGCAGTGGACGGTGCGCGCGGGTCGGCGGTTGTCGTCCGCGCCGGCGAGCACCGATGTCGGGCCGGTTCACTACGAGGTCGTCGAGCCGTTGCGGGCGATCCGGATCAGCCTGGACCGGAACGTTCATCAGCCGATCGCCTTCGACGTCGTCCTGCGCGGAAGTTTCGACGCGGCGCTGGAAGACCCGTGGCCGGACCGCAGCCCGGACGGTTACCGGGTGACGCACAACATCCTGCGCTACCACCAGGTCGGGGTGGCATCGGGCTGGGTCGAAGTCGAGGGTGACCGCACCGAAATCGCTGACGACCAATGGATTTCGATCCGCGACCACTCCTGGGGTCTGCGACCCGGCATCGGCAAGCCGATACCCGGCCTGCCGCGCGGCAGCCGCAAGATCAAGCAGATGTTCATGACCTGGATGCCGATGACGCTGACCCGGCCGGATGGATCGGCCTACTCGCTGTTCGTCATGTATCAGGAGGAGCGCGGCGACGGTTTCACCGAAATCCGTTGCCAGGCCGAACAACAGAACCCTGACGGCACGTCGCACCGATTCCCGTCAGTGGAACAGGACATGCACTTCGAAGACGGCAACCGGCGGTTCACCCACGGAACGATCACCCTGATCGACACCGATGGCATCAAAGCGGCCGCTGACGGTCACCGCCGCCGGCCCGGGCGGATTCCACCTCGGCACCGCCGGCTACTACGGCTGGAACGACTGGGTGTACGGCCAATGGGTCGGCGACCTCAAAGTCGAAGGCAGCCACGTGACCGACTGCGACAAGCCGGAAAAAGCGCGCGAGCTGCACCAGTTGCGCGATCTGTTGGTGCGCATCGACGACCCGGTCGGCGGTGGTACTGGGCTGGGCAACGCCGAGACGTTCGCGATGGGCGCTTTCCCCGAGCGGGGGCTGACCGCGGAGAACTCGTTCCTCTGAGCCCGAGTCGTCAGCTGCCGTTCTCGATCATCACCCGCAGTAGGTCCTCGATGGTCGAGTTGTTGTCAGGCGCCGCCGCCGACATCATCGCGTCGTGTGCGCGTTGCGGTTCGGTGGCCGGAGCTACCACCAGCAGGACGAGCTTGTGTTTGTCTCCGATGACTTGGATGGTGTCGAGCGGCTGGCCGGTGCTTCCGCCGAGTCGAACGGGCTCACCGTCCATCTCGAACTCGGTCGGCGCCGTCGCCCAGTCGCCGAGGTTGAAGATCACCCGCTTCGATGTCTCCGAGCCGCACCGAAAGCACCGCCAGCAGATCTGGCAGCTCGATTGCGAGGTCGTCACTGCGCGGCCACCAGGCCCCGTCGACATATCCGGTGGTGGGCGCCTTGGGCTTGAGGCGAAGTCGTGGCCTGGTCTTGGGCGCCGGGTGCTGTGAACCGCGTGCGTCTCGTGCCTGATTCAGCGTCATAAGACGCTCCTGTCTCGGCCGCGAATCGGCCAGATTGTTCCGCTTGGCGACGACGCAACGTCAAACGGCTGCGTGCAAAGGATCGCCAACACGTCCGACACTACACGTGCGCAATAGCCGCAGCAGCGCGTTCTAGCTCGAGCTTTTACGCCAAGTCGGGTGTACCGTCGGCGAGATATGCCGACGGCCGGCTGTTGACGAAACCCGCTCTGATCGACTCGAGGAGTCGCCATTTGAACAGCCGTCGTCTCAAGCGTGAGGTGGCCGCGGAACTCGAAGTCGAGATCATCGAGCCCACCACCTTGGAATTCCAGATCGCGGTGGCCCCGCATCCGAATACCGAAGTGTCCGAACGGTTGTCGTTTCTTTTGGACGGCGAGCCGGTGCATCCTCTCGAGATCAGCGGTATGCACGGCAACCGCATCCACAAGCTGGCCGTCCCATCCGGTCACTTGGCCGTCGACTACGCCGCGACGGTGATTGGGCGGACCGACCCGGCACCGGTGACCGAAGCCGATTTGTCGATGTATTTGCGTCCCAGTCGATATGCCGAGGCGGATAAGTTCTACGGTTTCGCCGGAACCGAATTCGGCAACTTCGTCGACTCGACGACACTGTTGGAACGGGTGTCGCTCTGGGTCGGTACCCGACTGAACTACGTGCCGGGATCGAGCGATCCGATCGACGGCGCGGTCGAGACGATGCTCGTCCGGGGCCGGGGTCTGTCGCGACTTCGCGCATCTGGTGGTCGCATTGCTCCGCGCGGTCAAGGTGCCCGCCCGGGTGGTTTCGGTCTATGCGCCGGGTTTGTACCCCATGGATTTTCACGCGGTCGCCGAGGCCTACGTCGACGGGCAGTGGCGGGTCGTCGACGGTACGTTGCTGGCGCCGCGGCAGACGCTGGTGCGCATCGCGACCGGCCGAGACGCCGCCGACATCGCCTTCCTCGACAATCACCGCGGCTTCATCTCTCTGAACAAGCTGATGGTGACGGCGATCGTCGACGGCGACCTCCCCATCGACTCGATCGACCAACTGGTGTCCATCGGTTAACAGGTCTGGCATGCCAATGCTGGCAAATCTGCTCGGACCCGGTGAATGGTGGAGGTATGAACTCGCCTGCTCGACATCCGGGCACCGCCATCGGCACCCGACCCTCGCTCGGCTAAATGTGGCGATCGACGAACAACTCCGCGCCGCCGTCGACGGCCGGCGGGGCATGGCGGCCGCCGACTCGTTATGCGAGGCCTGTGTGCTGCTGTTCGGCATTGACGCAGCGGCTATTTCGCTCATCTTCGCCGGCGTGGCCAGCGGAACGCTGGGCTCCAGCGACCCGGCCGCGCGAGTCTATGACGAACTCCAATTCACCATCGGCGAGGGTCCGTGCCTGGACTCCGTCGCGACGCGCGCGCCCGTGCTCGTCGCCGACCTCGCAGAGTCCGGCAATGTGCAGTGGCCGCTGTATCGCCCCGCGATGCTCGACCACAAGATCCGCGGCATCTTCGCGATCCCGGTCGTGCTCGCCGGGGAATACATTGGCGCACTTGACCTTTTCCGTGCGCAACCCGGTAACCTGCGCGATGACTACCTGGCCGGCGCCGTGGTGGCTGCCGAGTTGGCCGGCGCCCCGCTGCTCGACCTGATGGATGCCGATATGCAGGCCGCGGTCAACGACCCGATGAGCGGGGCCTGGGCCGAACTCAACGCGCTGAGCCGCACCGAGGTCAGCCAGGCGACCGGCATGCTCGTCGCGCAACTCGAGATCGAACCCGCCGAGGCGCTGGTGCGGCTGCGTGCGCATGCCTACGCGACCAACCGCAGCGCCACCGAAGTCGCCCGCGACATTCTGGACCGGCGCCTGCGGCTCGAGGCCGATTGATCGCAATCCGACAAGGAGGGCAACCATGACCGACACCCCTCGTGAAGCTCGAGTGCTGGACGCGGTCGTCTCGCTCGTCGACAATCTGCTCGACGACTTCGACGTCGTCGAACTGCTCACCGAGCTCACCGAGCGCTGCGCAGACCTGCTGGACATCGCGGCGGCTGGGTTTTTGCTCAGCGACCCACTGGGACAACTGCGCCTACTGGCCGCGACGTCGTCGCAGACCTGGGAATTGGAGCTCTTCCAATTGCAGGCCGACGAGGGACCGTGCGTCGACTGTTTTGCCACCGGCGAACCGGTTTCGGTCGCCGACCTGCGCGCTTCGGCGACGCGATGGCCGCGATTCGTTCCGGCCGCGCTCGAGGCAGGAGTCGCCTCGGTGCATGCGGTTCCGATGCGCGCGGCCGGCATCGTCTTGGGCTCCCTTGGCCTATTCGGTAGTCGGACAGGCGAACTCAGCGAATCCGATCTGCTGGTCGGGCAGACACTCGCGCATGTCGCCTGTGTCGCGATTTTGCAGGAACGCCCCCATGCGCCCTCGACGGTGATGGCGCGGTTACGTTCTGCGCTGTCTCATCGCATCGTTGTCGAGCAGGCCAAGGGCTTCCTTCGGGAACGGCTCGATATTTCCGTCGACGAGGCATTTTCGCTGCTGCGCAGCTACGCCCGTGTTCATGGCGATCATCTGACTGATGTTGTCGCAGCGCTTGATGGCTGAGCCCAGTGCCCGCCCGGCGCTACTGGAAAGGATGGGCGAGCTGGCTCAGGGCTGAGCGCGCCGCGCCTGGGCGCGCCGCACGGCATCGTCGACGAGTCGTGCCGCCACCACCCGCAGCTTGACGTTGCCGTTCTGGCTCATCTGGACCAGCCGGCTGAACGCCACCTCGGCGGTTGCGCCCGACCGGCTGCGGATGATGCCGACCGCCTGATCGATCACCGCACGGTGGTCGAGCGCCTCCTCCAGCTGTTCGGCGCGGGCCCGAGCGCCGGCCAGCAGATCGGCGTTGTAGATCGAGACAGCGGCCGGCGCGGCGAACTGCGATCCCATCCGCACGGCGTGCTCGCCGAAGGCGTCCGCGGTCGTCCGCGTAGCAGTTGATCGCGCCGATCACGTGCTCGCCGACGATCAGCGGCAGCGACAGCGCGGAATGCACGCCCATCCGCGCGACCCGACCACCGAAGTGCGGCCAGCGGCCGTCGGCGCCGAGCGATCCGCTGACGATGGGTCTCCGCGTCTCCATGCAGGTGATGCACGGCCCCTCGTGCATTTCCTCGTACTGGACAGCATCGATCTGGTGGACGAAATCCGCTGTGGCAGAAGCGGTCTGCAGTGTCGGGATACCCTTGCTCGCGTCGATCAACGCGACCCCGGCGCCGTCGACGCCGGGAATCGCATCGGCGGCGAACCCGGCGACCTCGCCCAGCAATTCGAACACGCCGCGGGCGCCGGCCACCATCTCGGACAGGCTGCGCAGCCCCGACGCGCAGGTCGACCTCGTCCGCGTCCTTTTGGGAGGTGGACAATTCGGGTCGGCTCTGGCGGTTCGCGACCGGGTTGGGCGTCGAAATGTGTCATCGGCTACTGTCAAATCTAGGTGACCAAGTGCCAGCGCGTGGCCGCGTCGCAGTTTTCCGGACGGAGTTTTCGGAATCATTCCCGGCTCGAGCACGACGACGTTGCGGGGCCGGACATCGACTTCGGCGATCACCTCGTGGGCAACCTGACGCTCGACGCGGCGCACCTCGTCCGGGTCTGCCCAGCAGTTGGCTTCGACCGCGACCGCGAAAGTCTCCCGTGGGTGGCCGGCCTTCAGGCGCACCGCCACCGCGCAGCCGGGCCGGACCCCGTGGACGCGCGTCGGCGGCACGCTCGATGTCCGTCGGGTAGATGTTGCGCCCGGCCATGATGATCACGTCTTTGACCCGCCCGCACACCACCACGTCGCCGGTCTCGGTGAGATAGCCCAGATCGCCGGTGTCGTACCACCCCTCGTGATTTTGCGCGGACACGAAACCGGCAGTCGTCGTGTATCCCAGCGTCACCGGTTCGCCACGCACCTGGATGACGCCGACACTGCGCGAAGGCTGCAGCGCGCCGTCCTGGTCGACGATCCGGATCTCCAGCCCCTTCAGCGGGCGACCGAGGGAGGCCAGTCGCCGGGTTTTACCCCTGGTCGCCGGGACCGCCCGGTGCAGCACGGCGAGCAGGTCGGCGTCTACTTCGTCGACCGTCAACCCGCGGCCGCACTCGGTGAACGACACCGCCACCGTTGTCTCGGCCATGCCGTAGGCGGGCACCATCGGCTTCCGGACGCAACCCGAACGGCGCGCCGGCTTCGCACAGATCCTCGACGTCGGCCGGGTCCACTTGCTCGGCGCCCGAGAGCGCCCACCGCAGCGAGGACAGGTCGAATTGACCGGGCTGAGCCTGCCTGCGCAGGCGTTTGGCGAACATCGTGTAGGCGAAGTTGGGCGCCGCGGTCATGGTGCCCTGGTATTTGTCGATGAGCCTGGCCCACAGCAGGGTGTCGCGGAGGAAGTCCATCGGCGTGATCTTGACCAGCTCGACGCCGAAGTACATCGGGACCGTCAGGTAGCCGGTCATGCCCATGTCGTGGAAGCACGGCAGCCAGCTCACGATCACGTCGGATTCGACGTCGACGTCTGCGCCGACGAACATCGCCTCGGCATTGGAGACGACGTTGCGATGGCTGATCCGGACCGCCTTGGGGGATCCGGTCGAGCCGGACGTCAATTGCAGCAGCGCAACGTCGTCGTCGTCGGTGTCGATGGGGTCGATCGGCCGGCCGTCGAGTAACTGTTCGGCCGTCAGGACCTGCACGCCCAGTCCGGACAGCAGCGGCGCCGCGGCCATGAACGGATCGGAGACCACCACGGCATTGGCGTCGATCATGTTGATGACGGCCATCGTCTCGTCGGCCCAGCGTTGCAGGTCGGTGCGCGGGGTGGGCTGGTGCAGCATCGTCACGCTGGCACCGCGCATCCAGATGCCCTGCGCGGTCGGGGCGATCTCGACGGGCGCGCCGGCCAGCACCGCGACCGCATCGCCATGGCCCACACCGGCGGCGGCCAGACCGCCCGCAACGCGGCGGCTCCGCTCATGCACCTGACCCCAGGTATGGCGGACGGGGGAGTCGGGCTCCCCGGTGTTCATGCCCTTACTGCTGCTCTGGGCGTTGTCGAACATGGTCTGGGTAAATCGGCTCACGACACATCCCCTGGCTCCGGCGCGATCGCGCCGGAAATAAATGGATCGGTACCCAAAAGGGACCCCCCAGCGCTGAAGCAGAACCTGACTAGGCGGCTACGTCGTCGCTTGAGCGCACTTCGGCGGGGAAAATCAGATCGCCACCGTGACGTTTCCGAGAGGCTGGAGTGTCAACCGGGAATGAGGCTACCTGCCCTAACCGCCCAGTCATCAATAAATCAGCTGGGGTGTCACCCCCGGCTTGCACCCCGTGTGAAACTGTTTGCCAAGTCAAGCAGTTCGTCGACTAAATAGTGATCCTAGGCATAAACACCGCATTTGATGGCAGCGACACGGCCGTCGCTGGTGATCAGTGGGTGACGAATTCTCAGCACCAGCTACTGAGTTAGCCCCGGAGATTCGTTGTTCTCCACCGCCGCAACGACTTTCGTGATCAGCCACTGGACTGCATCGACGGCTTCAGTGTTCTCGAGGTTCCACGCGCCGACCAAGCGTTCGTACGTGGTTGGGCTCCAGAGCACGTCGAGCAGGCCGGCCAGTGCCCGTTTCTGCGCGTCCGGTAATCGATGCGGTCGCAACTGCGCGGTCCAGGGCGTCGTGCCGTTTGGTCTCGGCGCCCACGAAGGCCGATCCGTGTGGTGTGCCGATCGAATCGCTGATCGCGAATCGCTTGAGCGCATGCGAAGACCCGTGCCGTCACGTCGGCGAGGTTGCCCAATTCGACGTCTTCGTAGGCGATGCCCGCTTCGTCCTCCAGGCGACCCATGATCGCGTCGTGCAGGTGTCGCTCGGTCGGAAAGTGGCGGTACACCGTGCGCTCGCTGACCTCGGCCCGCTCGGCGACGGCGCGGAAAGTCAGCTCGTCCCAGTCCCAGGTGGTGAATCCGTGGACCAGTTGCGTGCCGGCATCGACGATGCGTTCACGGGTGGCGGCGGCGGCCTTTTGTCGCGCCGGGCTGTGGTAGCTGCGCGTTGACAACTCGCTCATAATCGCGTCAGTATACTGACACGAATTCTCGGAAGGGGCCGACGATGGCTGATGTCGACGGTGTCGTCGCGGCCGCCGTCGCGCAGACCGGCCTGGACGACTTCGGCGACGACTCCTTTCGCGAAGGCCTCGAGATCCTGCTCGCGTCGCTGCGGGACGAGGCCCGGCTCAACGCCCGCGGCGAGGGCTACCTCTACGCGCGCATCGTCACCGCGCTGGCGCAGCGGCTGCAGGTCGAGGACTGGTATCGCCGCCACCCGGAGATCGACGAGGTCGAACTCCTGCCGCCGCTGATCGGGCTGGGCTTGCCGCGCACCGGTTCGACGGCGTTGTCGGTGCTGCTCGCGCAGGACCCGGCCGTTCGCTACCTGCGGCGCTGGGAGTCGTCGCAGCCGTGCCCGCCGCCGTCGACGGTCACGGGCCCCGATCCGCGGATCCCGGCCGACGAGCACAACACGGTCGGCACGCGGGCCCACGTGCCGACCGGCACGCACGCTCCGATGGAGTGCCTGGACCTGATGACGCTGGACTTCAAATCCCATATCTTCCAAGCCTTTGCGCAGATCCCGTCCTACTCGGCCGTGGCTGGTGGACAAGGCCGACTTCACCTCGACCTACGCCTACCAGCGGCGGGTGATGAAGCTGCTGAGCTGGGGCGAGCCGACGCGGCCGTGGCGGCTGAAGTCGCCGTCGCACGTGCTGTGGCTCGACGCGCTGAACGATGTCTTTCCCGACGCCCGGTTCGTGATGACCCACCGCGACCCCACCGACGTGATCCTGTCGGTGGCCGACCTCTACGCCGACATCGTCGGCGGCTTCACCGACCACCTCGACCGGAAATATCTCGGCCAACTCAACGTCGAGCACTGGTCGCTAGGCATGCGACGGGCGTCTGATGTTCCGCGACGGCGGGGCCGATAATCGGTTCTACGACATCGACTTTCGGGCCATGCAGGCCGACCCGATCGACCAGGTTCGCGGGCTCTACGCCTGGCTGGGCGAGCCGGTCAGCGATGAATTCGAATCCCGGATGCGGACCTGGTGGGCCGAGGCCGCTTTAGAGCGCGAGCCCAGCAGCCACGCCGACCCGGTGGCGTTCGGCATCGATCTGGACAAGGTGCGGCCGCTGTTCGCCGACTATGTCGCAAGGAGCTTGCATGGCCATTGATCTGACCGGCGGCATCGACCCGTTGCGTGAGCAGGTTTTCGCCGAACGGCCCGACGATCCCGAGATGCGGGACTCGGTGAGCTTCTGGGTCGTCGACGACCACGGCGCAGTTGGCCTGCCGCGCATCGGAATCGAGGCCGTCGCGGCGAACTGGGATGCCCACGACGTCCAAGTCAACGTCGCGTTTCCGGACGGGCGGGTATTTCGGTTGCGCGACAACGGCTCCAGTTGGCCCGTCGACGGGCCCGACGGTCAACCGACCGTGCTGGGCGCCGGCGGCGCTGGGGTTCCGCTGCGTCGAGCCGTTTCACACCTGGACGATGAGCTTCGAGGGCAAGGCCGTCCAGACGTCGTCGCAGGGTCTGATCGAGGGCAGCAAGGACGGGCCGCTGGTCGACGTCAGTTTCGACGTCGAGGCGACGATGGCGGTACCGCCGTGGGTGCAGGGCACCCTGTCCGCCGAGTCGGGGGAGCGGCTGAAGACCTCGATCGAGGGCAACCTGATGGGCGGCGCGCGCTACGAGCAACTGTTCCGTGCCACCGGCACGCTGAAGGTCGGCGACGACGAGCACGGCTTCACCGGCACCGGCCTGCGGATTCGGCGGCAGGGCGTGCGCAAATTGGCCGGCTTCTGGGGCCACAGCTGGCAGTCGGCGCTGTTCCCCAGCGGGCGCGCGTTCGGCTACATCGCCTACCCGCCGCGGCCGGACGGCGAGCCGACCTTCAACGAGGGCTATCTCTTCGACGGCGACGGGGATCTGGTTCCCGCCCGCGTCGTCGAAGCGCCGTGGCTGACCGCGCTGAAGCCGAACGGCGAGGACGTCGCGCTGACCTTGGAAACGCCCAGCGGGACAGTGCATATCGAAGGCGAGACGATCCTGTCCACCCACGACGTCTACCACGACGACAAGATGTTCTCGAGCCAGGCGCTCAAGCAGGAGATGCCGAGCTTTCCGGCATTACAGCAGGCCGGCGTGCGCTACCGCTGGGACGGCGAAGAGGCGTTCGGCATGCTGGAACGGTCCAATCCGCTCGACAAGATCACCCGCTGAATTTCTGATTCTCCCGACAAAAGCCCAGCGCGACCACGAGACTGGCGGGATGCGTAGCGAAGCTAACCTGCAGCGGTTCGAGCGATATTCCGAGTGGCCGCTCGCCGCCGCCGCCATCGCTTTTCTGGTGCTGTTCTCCGTGCAGGTGCTCGCCCCGCGGCCCGCGAACCGAAGCGCACGTGTTCTGGATGATCGACTGGTTCATCTGGGGCGTGTTCATGCTGGATTACGTTGTCGCGGCTGTACCTCGCCCCGCACCGCTGGCACTGGTTCGTGCGGCACCTGATCGATTTCGCGATCGTGACCCTGCCGCTGCTGCGGCCGCTTCGACTGGTGCGGCTGCTGATCCTGATCGAGTTGCTGCAGAAGGCAATCGGCGATGCCTTCCGCGGGAAGATCGTCGTGTACACCGTGTCCGGTGTGCTGCTGTTGATCTACACCGGGTCGCTCGCCGTCTTCGACAAAGAGCGATACCTGCACGGCGCCACCATCAACTCCTTCGGCAAGGCATTGTGGTGGTCGATCACCACGGTGACCACCGTCGGCTATGGCGACGTCTACCCGATCACCGACACCGGCCGAGTCATCGCGGTGCTGTTGATGATTGGCGGCATCAGCCTGGTCGGTGTCGTCACCGCCGCGCTCGCGTCGTGGATCATCGAGCGCGTCGCCGAGGAAGAGACCGTCATTCAGGCGGTCACCGTCGCTCACATCGAGGAGCTGCGCGCCGAGATCCGGGCCTTGGGTCGACAGCTGAACGAAGCGGGGGTGAGCAGTGACCATCACTCCTGAGACCTTCACCACCTGCGGCGTCGGCGGCACTCGCATCGTGTCCGACCGGCTCGGCGATCCAGACCAGCCGGCCGTGGTATTCCTGCACGGCGGCGGGCAGACCCGCCGGTCCTGGGGCAAGGCGGCCGCCGCGGTGGCCGAACGCGGTTGGCAGGCGGTCACCGTCGACTCCCGCGGCCACGGCGAGTCGGACTGGTCCGAAAACGGCGACTACCGCCTGGCCAGCTTCGCCGGCGACGTGCGGGAGGTGTTGCAGCATCTTCCGCCGCAGCCGGTGCTGGTCGGCGCGTCACTGGGCGGATTCACCACAATGCTTCTGGCAGGCGAGATTTCGCCCGGCATCGCCCGCGCGGTGGTGCTGGTGGACATCGTGCCGAACATGAACCAGTCCGGCGCCAACCGGATTCACGAGTTCATGTCCGACCGGATGAAGACCGGCTTTTCCTCGCTCGACGAAGTCGCCGACATGATCGCCGAATACAACCCGCACCGGCCACGGCCGTCAGACCTCAACGGCCTGCGCACCAACCTGCGGCGCCGCGGCGACCGCTGGTACTGGCATTGGGACCCAAAGTTCATCAGCGAGAGCGCATCTCTGCCGCCCCACGAGCTGACCGATGTCGATCGGATGAACGCGGCCGTGCAGGCGATCCTGGCCGGCGGCGTGCCGATGCTGTTGGTGCGCGGTCAGGTGAGCGACCTGGTCAGCCAGGACCGCGCCGATGAGTTCCTCGCCCGCTTTCCTGGCGTCGATTTCGTCGACGTGCAGGGCGCGGGACACATGGTCGCCGGCGATCGCAACGACCTGTTCGCCGACGCGGTGCTGGATTTCCTTGCCCGCCAAGGGGTCTAGCGGAGAAATCAGCTCTCGACCGCCTCAGTCAAGATGTCGATGACAGCCTGCGGTTGCGTGATCAACGGAGCGTGGTCGAACGTGCCGGTACGGGTGTGCGCCTGCATCCTTTCGGCCATGAACCTTTGGGTGGCCGGATTGATCATGCGGTCCTCTTCCGCGACGAGATACCAGCTCGGCAGGTCTCTCCATCCGGGTCGCGGCACGGCCTGCTGGATGCACGGAGCAGCAATAGGTCGCTGGACCGCGGCGAGCACGGTTTGTTCCTCGGCGGTTGCGTGCTGGGCAAACGCCGTGGCAAAAGCATTGTCGGACAGCCAAATCCACCCGCCGTCATCTGGCTTGAGTTCTGGGGCTTGCGGGTGCGGGGGATCCCGATAGAAGACGTCGGCGACGGTTTCGCCCTCGTCGGGCGCCAACGCCACGATGTAGACCAGCGCTTTGATGCGTGGGTGGCTGACAGCGCCAATAACGCCGCCAGCGTACGCATGGCCGGCCAGCACGACCGGTCCTGCGGTTCGATTGATGACACGCGTGACGGCGTTGATGTCGTCGTCGAGCGTGGTGAGCGGGATAGGAGCGGCGGTCACGTTGATCCCGGCCTGCTGGAGACCGCTGATGACACGAGCCCAGCTGGACCCGTCGGCCCACGCCCCGTGGACGAGAACGACAGTGGGTGTGGTCGGGTTCATGGCGTCACGTATCTCCGCGTCCAAAAAATGGGATGCACAGCCCAATACGTTACACCCAGCCCTCAGTGCTCAAAAGGCTTGGTCTAGTTCGCCCTGCTGAATGCCCTGGCGTACAACCGGAACGCGTCGACATACCCCCAGATGAGCACGCCGATCACCAGAACGATGCCCGCGGTTGAGTAGGCGTGGTGCCCTATGGAGGCCAGAAGGAGACCGAGTGCGGTCAACCCCAGTTGGCGACTGCCCACGTCTCGGGAGCCCATGTAGAACCGGCCGACGCCAAATGCGCCGAAAAACAACTGCAACGTCGCGGCTATGGACGCCTTCTTTGTGGATAGCGGTCTGTCGAACGGCGATTGGCGCCCGTACCGGGCCTCGCAGCCGCCGACAGTTTCGGAGTGGTTGGCGGGAGTGAGCCGGAAGGCGTAGGTGTCGTCCTCGTGCCATCCGGGCAGCAAGGTAGCCGTCTTGCCGCCGAGCCCTCGAATCGTCGTCCTGACCAGCAGGTACGGGGCGATAACAAAGATGCCCAGCAGTAATAAATAGGCGCCAAGTGGCCTCGGGGAGCAGCGAACCGAGGCGCCGCATCGTCGCAGGATGGGACGCAAGAGGTATACGTATCCGGGTTGTTTCGTTCGACTAAGGCTCCGGCCGAGGGTGATGCCGAACCAGCCGACGATGCCGGCGAAGGTGTACAGCTTCTCCGTGCTCAGCCAGCTTCGGAACACCGGCTGCCCCGATGGTGTGAAGTACATCAGACCCCAGACATCCGGCGGCATCGGAGCTTCTAAGGCTTTCGACCGCGTGGTCGGGGGAAGGTCGGCGGGTAGCGGCCGGTCGAGCTGTTCGGCGAATTTTTGGCGAAACTCTCGGTACAGCAGGGGATCACGGGGCAGCAAGAAGGCCGTCTTCTCCGGAGGTAAGTGGCTCGACGCCGTGGCCACCTCCCACAAAAATGCGTCAGTGTCGCTGGCCCGGAAGATCACCAGCGCGGCGGCGGTCATTTGGGATTTGACCCAGTCCTGCCATTCGTCGTCACCGAGGTAGATGCGGCTGGCGCCGAGAGTGATTCGTCGTTCCGCGGGATCACCCACCGCGACAACGGGGCCGATGCGGCGTAATACCGCCGACAGCTGCTCCTCGTCGGAATGGTTGTCCATGTATTCGACTTGTGCCGCGGTCGCGTCGTGTTTGAACGAACGGAGATACAGGACGGGGGCACGAGGATCGCGGGCCAGTTCCTCCTGGACGCCGGGAGCCGCGTCCATACGAAGATCTCGCACGATCCTGACACCCAAGCGGTACGTGAGGAAACCGGCCGGAAGTAGCGCCAGCCCGATCAGCAACTGAACACTGACGCGCAGCAAGGGCTGCGATGTCGGAGTTGAGACCAAGACCACGAAGGCGCTGACCATAAGGATCAATCCAGCGGCCTTGAGGAGACGCCCGCGGGCCGAGCTCGGGCGACGCTGTGGGTCACCGGCCACTGAGACCTCGCTCGCGATAGTCGGAGTGTGCGAAGTCCTATCAAGATAATTCGCGGATCGACGGAGCGCGCGGGAATGCGGGGCTACGCGTTGTTGGACAGCTGCACCTTGTTGTCGGCGCCGAGGTCGGTTGCGGCATTGATGACGACCCGGTCGAGCTGGCGCAGCGCGTGCAGTGCGTTCATCAGCCGTCGATGCTCCGGTGCCAGCGGCTCGTCGACCCGGCGGGCCAGCGTCTCGGCGGCATCGATGAAATCGGTGGACGGGAACACCGTTGCGGGCTGGTTGAACTCCAGCGACGTGATCAGCACGTCGATGTTGCGGCCGATCTGGTCGGCGGTCGACCGGATCGCCTCGGCCAGCTCTGCTGACGTGTCGATGTGTAACTCGCTGCTGCGGGCCAGGATTCGTGCGTAGCGGTCACAGGCTGTGAGCATCCGCAGGCCGTGCCGCATCGTTTGGCGCCCAGTCAGGCCGGCGATGCCGGCGCTCACCGGCTTGGCGGTGACCCGGACCTGCGCCAGGTCGCGCCCGAGCTGACGCGCCGTCTCGGTCAAGCGGGCGGGGGCGGGAGTGCCCAGCAGGCTGGCGACCGACGCCTCGACGAGATCGGACAGCGTCAGGAAGAACGTATGGGCGTCGCCGCGAATTTTCGCTCTGGTGTTGATCGGCAACACCAGGACCGCGGCGGCGATCCCGATGACCGCGCCGATAGCGGTCTCCTCGATCCGCAACAGCAGCAGGCCGAACGTGAATTCGCCGAGCAGGCCGTACATCAACGCGAGCATCGTGCTGATCCAGAACGTCATCAGGCTGTAGGCGACCTTCATGAAATAGAAGGCGCAGAACAGGCACACGAAGATCATCACCAGCGACGCAACGCTGTTGCCCGACACCAGCGTGGCGACCAGCACGCCGCTGGGAACCCCGAGCACCGTGCCGAGCAGTCGCTGCCAGCCCTTGTCGAGAGTCTCGGCCCAGGAATTGGTACCCGCGAAAATCACGAACGCCGCGATCGCCGCCCAGTACCAGTGCGACGGCGAGAGCAGCTCGCCGACGACGATGGCCAGCGCCGCGGCGACGGCAACCTGGACGGCTTGTCGAGTGGACGGCAGCATGCCGGTCGGCAGTTGCTGCTCGGATGGTGCTGGGCTGACCGCTTCTTGCTCGACCACGGTGGCGACCTGCTCGATCCGCTTGCGGACTTCGGCGGTCGCTTTCGCCGTGTCGACAACCGCCAGCGCGACGCGCCGCGCCGCCACGTCATCCGGATCCCGATCGAGCTGCTGCTGAGCCAAGTGCGCGGTCTGCCGGAGAGCGTCGGTGCGTGGTGTCCGGATCGCGCGCGACAGCAGGGCGACCGTGTCGGCCAGCTCGGCGCGTTTGGTTGCGGGCATGTCGGACAAGGCCGCTCGCGTTCCCGCGATCGCGAGTCGTTCGACGGTCAGTTCGGCGTCGAACAACCACAGTGCAAGGTCCTCGCCGCTGACTCCCGGCCAGATTGCGCTGGGATTGACCCGATCTTCGATCTGCGCCTGGACCAACAACGCCGTCTCGTTGAGCCGTCGTAGTCGGATGCGCAGCCGGCGCTGCCGCCGCTCATCGGGGTTGCCGATGCGCAGGGTGTCGGCGGTGGTGTCGACGGCGATCGCCATCCGCGCCCGCAGCGACCGAATGTTTTCGCGCAGAACGCTTTCCGGCCGGTCGGGCATGATGAACGTGCTCCACACGAAGCTGCAGAGCGTGCCGACCACGGTGGCGCCGATCAGCCACGGCAGCTCGGAGAACTGCGCCCGCAGGTACAGCGAGAAGAAGTACGACATGAAGGTGACCATGCCCAGCGACGTTCCCCGCGGGCCGTACCGGCGCAGGTAGACCGCGATGAACACCACCACGACGAACAGGACGTCGCCGATCACCGGGTGCGGCGTCACCAGCGCGGCCGCGGTGATGGACACCGCGGTGGGCAGCGGCAGCAGCGCCATGGTGACGCGTTGCCGATGCGGATCCGGTTCGTTCACCGACCGCGCCGACACCATCGTGATCAGCGCCCCCAGCAGCGCCACGGTCATCGGCTGCCCGGTCGCCTTGGTCAGCGCGAACAGGACCAGCAGCGCGGTCGCCAGCGCGCCGGTCGTCCGGGTGGCCATCCGCAGCCGCAGCAGCCCGGGGTCCGATCCGATCGTCCAGTTACGCGCCCGGGCGTACAGCGCGGTCGCGTCACCGAACACCCGTGGCCAGCCTCTCTTCTGCTAAATGCGTGTCTGTTGACCCCGACTCTGGCACAGCGACCAAGATGGGACCCAATGAGCACACGAACGACGCTGGCCGATGGCCGCGAGCTGTTGTTCTTCTCACTCCCCGGGCATACCCCGTCGCCGGTGCCCGACCGCCGGCCGCTGCCGCCCTTCGAGCCCGGACAGTCGCAGTTGCGGTTCGACCAGACCACCGGGCAGTGGGTGGCGATCGCCGCGCGCCGCCAGGACCGCACCTACAAACCGCCGCCCGACCAATGTCCGCTCTGCCCGGGCCCGACCGGGTTGACCAGCGAGGTACCCGCACCCGACTACGACGTGGTCGTCTTCGAAAATCGGTTCCCTTCGTTGTCCGGTGCGGGATCTGCGGCTGTGGTGCCCGACGGCTTCGTGCCGGTGCCCGGCGTCGGGCGGTGCGAGGTGATCTGCTTCTCCAGCAACCACACCGGGTCGTTCGCCGAACTGCCTTCGGAGCACGCCCGGTTGGTCGTCGACGCCTGGCGGCACCGGACCGGCGCGTTGCTCGCCCTGCCCGGCGTGCAGCAGGTGTTCTGCTTCGAGAACCGGGGCGAAGAGATCGGCGTGACGCTGGCACACCCGCACGGTCAGATCTACGGCTACTCGTATCTGACGCCGCGGACCGCGGCCATGATGGAGCAAGCCGTTTTGCACAAGGGCGGCAACCTTTTTGCCGACCTGCTCGCTGCCGAGATCGCCGACGGGAGCCGGATCGTGGCACGCACCGACCTGTTCACCGCGTTCGTCCCGTTCGCGGCGCGCTGGCCGGTCGAGGTGCACATCTATCCGAACAGGTTCGTGCACAACCTGCTTGACCTGACCGACGCCGAGCTGGACGGGTTCGCGTCGATCTACCTGGATATCTTGCGCCGGTTCGATCGGATGTATTCCGGCCCGCTGCCCTATATTTCGGCGCTGCACCAATACGCCGACAGCCCCGCACTGCGCGAGGGTTACTTCCACGTCGAGTTGATGTCGATCCGGCGCAGCGCAACGGCGTTGAAGTATCTGGCGGCGTCCGAGTCAGCGATGGACGCGTTCATCACCGACGTGGTGCCCGAGGCCGTCGCGCAGCGTCTGCGGGACCTCGCGTGACGATCCGCTACTCGGCGCCTGGGCGGATCAACCTGATCGGCGAGCACACCGACTACAACCTCGGCTGGTCCCTGCCGATCGCGTTGCCGCAGCGCACGTTTGTCACGTTCGAACCTTCCGAGGCAGACGCTCTGACCGTCTCCAGCGACCTTGCCGAGGGTTCTGTGCGAATTCCGTTGACCACCAAGCCCGGTGAGGTGACGGGCTGGGCGGCCTACGTGGCCGGCGTGGTGTGGGCGTTGCGCTCTGCTGGGCATTCGGTACCCGGTGGGGCGATGTCTGTGTCCAGCGAGGTGCCGGTGGGTTCGGGGTTGTCGTCGTCGGCGGCGCTGGAATGCGCGGCACTGGGCGCCCTGTGTCCGCACATCGACCGGATGGACCAAGCACGGCTGGCCCAGCGTGCCGAGAACGAATACGTCGGTGCGCCAACGGGTTTGCTGGATCAGATTTCGTCGTTGTTCGGCGCGGCGTCGACGGCGCTGTTGATCGACTTTCGCGAGCTGACCGTGTCGCCGGTCGGCTTCGACCCATCGTCGTCGGGAGTCGAGTTGCTCTTGATCGATTCCCGGGAGCGGCACGGTCACGTCGGCGGCGAATATGCCGCGCCGCCGGTTGTCGTGCGAGCGGGCGGCCGCGGACATGGGAGTGGTGTCGCTGCGGGAGATTTCGGAGATCTCCGCTCTGGACCGGGTCACCGATCTCGTCGATGCCCGTCGAGCCCGTCACGTGTTGACCGAGAACCAGCGGGTGTTCGATTTCGTTGCGGCGCTCGGTGATTCGGACTATGCGGAAGCCGGCCGGATCTTCACCGCGTCGCATGCGTCCATGCGGGACGATTTCGCTATTACCACCCCGCATATTGATCTGATTGCGCGCACCGCAGTGGAGGCGGGCGCCCTGGGTGCCCGGATGACCGGCGGCGGGTTCGGCGGCTGCGTGATCGCCTTGGTGCCGGCCAACCGCGTCTTTTCGGTGAATGCGGCTGTACTTGCCGCAGTTTCAGGCCACGAGCCGCCGGTGATCACGCAGACCTACGCCGCAGACGGCGCATCTGCCACATGAGTTACAGCGAGTTCGGGGTGTCCGAGGTGCCCGCCTTCGAGCGAATTCTCCCCGTGCCCGACAGTTTTCGCTCAGAGGCGGGCACATCGACACACGGCTAGTTCATGGTGCAGAAGTGAAGCGAATCGCCCGCAGGCCCAGCTGCTCGACAGCCTCCGCGAACTGATCACGCGTCGGCATCTGGTGGTCGCGGAAGCCGATCCCCATCACGCGTTCGGCCTTCTTGACGCCGTAGGACTCCGCGCAGCGCGCGTACAGATCGGCGACGTGCGCCGTGTCGGTGATGAGCTCGCCGCGCATCGCCAACGTCGTGCCGTCGTGGAGCACCTGGGCAGGGGCGCCGTCGCGGAAGTTGGCCTTCCAGCTCGCACCGGACATCGCGTAGAGAATGCCGTCGATCAGATGCGCGCTCAGCACAAGCGAATACGGGCGTCCGCTCTTGCGGCCGGTGAAGTCGACCACCATGAACTGCTTGCGCGCCCCACCCGCGAACGGCGTGTGCAGCAACCGCGCCAGAATCGGATTGACCACCAGGCGCAGGAATGCCTTGGGCGGATGCGACGTGGTGATCGGGTTCATCACTTCACGGTAGCGGCCAGCCGACGGTGAAGCCGTGCCGCAGGACCAGCTCGGTGAGCACATCGGTGCGCTCGGCCAGCGGCCAGGACTCGAAGGTGAACGGCTCGAGGGCGAAGAAGGCGTAGTTGACCGAGGTCTCCGGGGATGTGCGCGGCCGATAAACCACCGCATCCAGCGCGTCGTCGGCGGGCCACCACCGCTTCACCGCGTCCGCGAGCCGGTGGCAGGTGGCCCACACGTCGTCGTGTTGGCCGGTGCTGATCTGGTCGTCGACGCCCAGGACGTCGAGATTGGCTTCGGTTCGCAGGTCGAGGACCCGTAAGTGCCGGGCCGCGACCAGCCGCACCAGCCGGTGCTCGGCGTGGTCGGCGGGGATCATCAGGCCGGTCGGCCGGTAGCGCTCGCGAAATGCACCGACGAGGCCGCTTGCGGCATAACGGGTTCGGAATGCGCCCGATTCCGGGTCGAAGCGGTAGCGGGCGGTCGGAAAGCCGGCCCAGCTCCAGTCTTCGGGAGGTGCCGCCTCGACTCGCCACAACTCGGTGCCGGCATCGATTCGACGACGCCGCAGGCCGACCGGCCGCGCGTCGGGCAGCGGCTTCTGGTAGCCGGCGGGAAGGTCAGGCACCGATGCTGGCGAGCATCCGCCATGCGGCGTCGGTGGTCTTCGGGCGGCGCAGGGCCTCGGCGATCGACGAGCCGCCCAGTTCGTCGTGGGTCAGGCGCATGATCCGGTCGGCGGCCAGCGGGTCGGACGTGAACTCGGTCAGCAGCTCGAGGATCCGCGGCAGATCGGTGCGGACCCGGTCGGCATCGAATTGCCAAGCCGGGAAATAGGTTTGGTTGCCGACGGCCGAGCCCAGCAGCTTGCCCCGACTGCGGAGCCGATGCACGGCCTGCGGGGAGTGCAGGGCCAGTCGCTGCTGCACTTTCGGCGTCGCCAGTGAGCCTTCGACGAACTCGTGCACCAACGCGCTGCGGCGTTCCTCGTTGAGGCTCTGGGCGGCGACCCGCTCCAACGTTCCATCCGGCCCGGTCGGCGCCTTCAGCACCGCTTCCAGCACCTCGGCGAAACCGGGTTCGATGCGCGCACGTTCGGCGACTTGTTGTACCAGCGGGGCGACGGCAGTGGACATGACTCCAGGCTACCAGCAGCCGCATTCGATTGAAACAATCGAAACAGATCTTGTGGTCTTGTGCGTTTGTTGCAGCTGTGCGTTGCCGCTCTTTGCTTTTGAGGCTGCGTACGTTCGCGGTGAGGCGCCGGTTTCGTTGGCATCGTCTTGCGTCGCAGGCCGCCGGTCCGCCTTGAGCGATTTGGTGTAGCGCCAGGGCGGCCGGCGTAGTTGGCGGTGCCTCGCGTCAGCGACCGTCCTCGCGGTGTTGCTCGCCCACCCGGCCCCGCTCGCGAGGTGCCTCGCTTGCCGGGTCCTGTCCGTCTCGCCGAGGTCCTCCGGCGCGTCCGTCGTTCTCCGCATCCGGCATGGCTGCGCTCGCTCCCTCGGGGCGCACCTGCGCGTCCCGTCGCGAGCGCTTGCCCGCTGTCGGGCCTCTCCGCTGTTGTCGGCCGCTCCGTCCCCTCTCGGCTCGCCGCCGTCCGCTCCGGCGCGCGCGCGGCTGTTGCGTCACCTCGCCTCCGCGCTCGGCGGTTCCCCGCCGCGCCCGTCGTCGCGTCGCTGCTCCCTCGCGTCGTCCTTGGCCTCTCGCACCCTCCCGCGCGACCGGCGCGGTCCCGCGCTGCCCGTCCGCTCGGCCCGTGGTCGGCTTCCCGGCGGCGCGCTGGCCCGGTCTGGGCCTCAGCTTGGGCGGCCGCACCACCGCGCCGGTGGCGCCCGCTCCGCGCGCGTTGCGCCCTCGTCGCCACACCCCGGTCCCTCCCTGCCCCCGCCTCGGCTCCCTCCGTCCGGCCGTTCTGCCGCGCGGCCTCGCGCGCCCGGTGGTCTTGGCTCCCCCCTGGTGCCCCTTTTGTCTGCTGCCCTCTTCCCCCCTTGCTCACTCCCCCCTCCCTCCGTCCAGGCTACCAGCGCCCATCGATTGAAACATCTTTAGCCGGAGCGGCGCGCCGCCCCAGTGCGAGGAGCGCCAGAGCGGCGTCCTGTCCACCTGCACGCTGGCCACTGTGGGCCGCCTTGGCGCGCTCGCCGCCACGGTTCGGGCGGCGTCGCTGCTGCGAGCGCTGAGCGGGCTGAGCGATCACGGTTTTGGGAGACGGCGCCTGGTAGGGCGCGATCTCTCCGACCAGCTCTACGACAGGCTCCGACGCCGCGGTGACCTGCTGCGGGCGGACGTTGATACCGGCCCGGCGCATCAGCGCCGAGGTGTCCCGGCGCTGCTCGGGCAGCACCACGGTGACGACGTCGCCGGAGCTGCCCGCGCGGGCGGTACGACCGGAGCGGTGCAGGTAGGCCTTGTGCTCGGCGGGCGGGTCGACGTGGACGACCAACTGCACGTCGTCGACGTGTACGCCGCGGGCGGCGATGTCGGTGGCCACCAGCACGCGAGCCTCCCCGGAGGTGAAGGCGGCCAGGTTGCGGTCGCGGGCCGGCTGAGAAAGGTTGCCGTGCAAGTCAACTGAGGGCACACCGGAGTCGGTGAGCTGGCGGGCCAGCTTGCGGGCCTGATGCTTGGTGCGCATGAACAGGATTCGCCGGCCGGTGCCAGACGCCAAGCGGTGCACCAATTCCGTCTTGGCGCCGGCGCTGGCGACGTGGAAGACGTGGTGGGTCATCTCGGGGCTCGGCGCGTTGATCTCGTCGACGGAGTGCATGACGTGGTTGCGCAGGAACCGCTTGACCAGCTTGTCGACGCCGTTGTCCAGGGTGGCGGAGAACAGCAGTCGCTGCCCGTTCGACGGTGTCGCGGCCAGGATGCGGGTGACGCCCGGCAGGAAGCCGAGGTCGGCCATGTGGTCGGCCTCGTCGAGCACGGTGATCTTGACGGCGTCGAGGCTGATCAGCCGTTGGCGCATCAGGTCTTCCAGCCGGCCCGGGCATGCGACGACGATGTCGACGCCGCCCCGCAGCGCGGACACCTGGCGGACCTGCGATACGCCACCGAAGATCGTGGTGACTTTCAGGCCATAGCTGGCGGCCAGCGGCTCCAGCGTTGCCGAGATCTGGGTGGCCAGCTCACGGGTGGGTGCCAGCACCAGGCCAGTAGGCCGTGGACGGCCGGCGCTTGGCCGACTCGAGGCGGGTTACCAACGGAATGGAGAAGGCCAGCGTCTTACCGCTGCCGGTCTTACCGCGGCCGAGTACGTCGCGGCCGGCCATGGTTTCGGGCAGGGTCTTCACCTGGATCGGGAAGGGCTCGGTGATGCCGCGCGCAGACGAGGTTGCTGATCAGTCGCGCGGGCACGCCGAGGTCAGCGAAGGATGTGAGAAGTCATTGTGGTGTGGTGCCTTTCAGGCATCGGGGTGTGCCGCGTCTGAGACGATCAGCACAGGATGGCGAGATTGCCGGTGGGCAAAATCGATCGCCGCGAGAAAGCTTGAGAATGGCTGTCGGAGCAGTCCACGACGTGTCGGCGTGTTGAAGTGCCAACGTTGGTCACAGCGTAGCCGACGAGCTGGGCATTCCCATCATCGTGTGAGCAACGACACCGGCGAGTCGGGATTCGCGATTCTCGTCCGTTCATGGCCGGAACTGGATACCATTTGTTTGCTACAACAACATATCGGCGCGTGGTGGGGGGCTCCATGACGATGAAACTCAAGATCATCGCTGTCTTGTCGGTCTGTGCCGTGCTCACAATCCCTGTCGGCGCCGTTGCTGGTTTTCCTGCGCGCGCAGACGATTTCAGGGCCGCAATCTATAGCGGCGTCAGCGACCTTCGGCAGTCATGCGGGGTGATCGGTGACGACCCACGTTTGACAGCAGCGGCGCAGCGGCACGCCGACGATTTGGTGATCAACGGTGTCGAGGGCGGGCACATCGGTTCGGACGGTTCGTCACCGCGAGCGCGGATCCTCGATGCGGGCTACCTCAGGCCCGGCAATACCAGCGAGATCATTTACTGGGGCAGCGGATCCCACGCGAATCCGAATGCCGCGCTCGAATGGTGGATGCAAAGTCCTCCGCACCGAGGGGTCATCCTGAACTGCACTTTCACTGCGGTCGGCTTCGCAATCGCCTGGGCTCGCAACATGGTCGTCGCCGTCGGCGACTTCGCGGGTCCTTAGACCATGTCGTTGCGGGTCAACCACTGCATCACCGGCCAGCCGACGAACACCGGTATCCAGCAGGTCAGCACCCGATAAAGCAGCACCGACGGCACACTGATAGCCGCGGGCAGGCCGAAGGCGGCGAGCCCACCGATCAGCGCCGCCTCGACGGCGCCGACGCCGCCCGGGGTGGGCGCGGCGGAGGCAAGGGTGCCGCCGACCATCGTCACCACGGTGACGCTGACGAACGTCGGGCTGCCGCCGAACGCCTCCACGCTGGTCCACAACGCCAGTGCCGCGCCGAGAGTCGTTCCGGTGCAACCCAAGACGATCAGCGCCATCCGCTTGGGTTCGCGGGCCACCTCGATGATGTCGGTGACGATCTCCTTGAGCCTGGGAGTTACGGCCGTCGACAGCCAGCGTCGCAGGTTGGGCACCAGCAGGACGACGCCGATAATGCCCAGTGCCACACCGGCAATCAGGTAGAGCATGGTCGACTTCGGAACGAAGTGCGACAGGTCGGTTCCCGCGCCCGCGGCGGTGCTGAAGAAGATCAGCAACACGATGTGCATGATCACCTGCATCGACTGCTGCAGCGCGACTGCGGTGGTAGCGCGCGTCGTGCTGAGCCCGCTCTTCTGCAGAATCCGGGTGCTCAGCGCGAGCCCGCCGACGCCGGCCGGGGTGGTGGTCGCGGCAAAGGTGTTGGCCACCTGGGCGATTGACAGCCGCCAGAAGTTCACCGATTCGTCGGCGCTCGCCCACAGGGCGGCCGCGGCACCGACGTACGTCGACGCCGAAATGGCCAGACCCAGCAGCGCCCACCACCAGTTGGCCCGCGACAGCGCGTTGAAGAACGTCGGCACCGTGCTGATGAACGGATAGGCGACGTACACCAGGGCGCCGAGCAACAGCAATTGGACAAGCTGGCTGCGGCTGAACCGGGTGATCGCTTCGGGCTTGATTTTCTCGGTGCCGGTTTGGCGCATCACCGCGGCGCGGCTTCGGTTGATCACGGCTTTCGCGTCGTTGACAGAGGCCCGGATATGTTTCGGCACAGCGGCTTTGGTGAGCCGGCGTGACGCGATCAGCACGGGGTCGCGGCCGAGCACCCCGATGGCCGCGGCGACGGCCTCGTCCGCGCCGTACAGCGCGGTCGTCGTCACCAACAGTTGGGCGATGTCGGCCTGGAGTTGGTTCTCGGTGGCACCGTATTCCGCGCTACCGAACCCGCCGAAGAACACCGCGCCGTTGCTGACGGTGATCTCCTGGTGGCGCAGATCGCCGTGCGAGATCTGATGGTCCTGCAGCTTGCGCAGCGACTCCCACACTTCGGCCACCGGGGTCGAGGAGTGACACTGCTTCAGCGGTGCGCCGCGAATGCGCTTGTGCACGTAGAGCGTCCAGCCACGGTCGAGGGTGCCGACGGCGATCGTCGCGGTATTGGCGATGCCCAGTTCGCCGATCGCGATGGCCATCAGCGCGCGGTGCTCGACCGCGCGACGCATCGACGCCTGCAGGGGAGCGGTCTCGCTGTCACGTAACCGCAGGATGCGCCAGACCTGCCGCAGCGCGCCGCCGCTGCGTTGATGCGGTCCATACATCTCGACGACGGCGTTCTCTTCCGGGTCTTCGGTGACCGCCGACAGCACCAGCGGCCCGGACCCGGCGGGACGGACCACCCTGAGTTCGTCGACCACGAAGCCGCGTTTGGTCATCGCGCGCACCGCGCCGTCGAGCGGCACTTCCAGAGCCGGGGTGCCGCTGACCAGAATCACCAGCCCGCCGACGAACCAGCCGACCGCGATCCCCAGCAGCGAGCGGGCCGGCACGATGGCGCTGACGACGAGGTGGATCGGGATGAAGGCCAGCAGCAGCGTCCACCACCAGTGTCGCCAGCGCGACGGCAGCCACGGGCCCGACACGGTGAGCACCGCGGCGAGCATGGCGATCCAGCGTGGGTCGTCGAGGAACTGCGACAGCAGCGTGCGCAGGCGGTCGTCCAGATCGAAGTGCCATTGCGGCGCGGCGATGCCGGTGCCGCTGATCGACAACGCGAGGATGGACAGCGCCGCGGCCGCGGCGTAGGGGATCAGCAGCCGCCATTGCCGGGCGATGATCAGGCCGAACAGGATCATGAACGGCAGCGCCAAGACCGCGAGGCCGTAGACCAGGTAGACCACGTCGGACTGGGTCGGCGTCAGCACCCCGACGATGCGCGAGATGGACATCTCCAGCCCGTCCCACCGGGTGCGGGTGATCAGCGAGCTGGTGATCACGACCGCCAGCAGCGCCCCCGACAGTGCGACGCGGAGCATGTCGTTGGTGCGACGAGTCAGGGGCTGCAGCAAGCTGCCGGAAACCCTGACCTCGCGACCGTCGACGAGCATGCTCCACACCACCTCCCGCCTGCGTTGACCAGCTTTCCGCCGACAACATAACCGGTGACCTCAGTGGATAGCCGGATTGCGGGGCCGCTGTGCCGGCTTCGACGCCGTGATGAGTCACAGCTGTCACCCGTGCACCAGAGTCCGGGCATGAGCTGCTTTTGGAAACGTGACCACATGCGATATCACCCGCAGTGGACGGCGCCCTCGGCTCACCGTGATATCGCGTGTGGTCACGTTTTCGAAAACGGTGCGCCCCTCACTCAGTGACTGCTGAGGTTGCCGAGACGACGCACAGCTAGCGCCAAGCCACCTCACGTACTTTCGAGTCATGGCGAGAACTGACAACGACTCCTGGGAAATCACCGAAAGTGTGGGGGCGACCGCGCTCGGCGTGGCGTCGGCCCGCGCAGCCGAAACCGAGAGCGACCACCCGCTGATCCAAGATCCGTTCGCGCGGGTCTTCCTCGACGCCGCGGGCGAGGGCGTGTGGAACTGGCACGCCAAGCGGGACCTGCCGCCGGAGATCCTCGAAGCCGAACCCGATTTGCCGCTGCAGATGCAGGGGATGGTCAGCTACATGGCCTCGCGGACCAAGTTCTTCGACTCGTTCTTCCTCACCGCGGCCAACGCCGGCATCAAGCAGGCCGTGATCCTGGCGGCCGGCCTCGACGCGCGGTCGTGGCGGCTGCCGTGGCCGGACGGCGTGACGGTCTACGAGTTGGACCAGGACCGGGTGCTGGATTTCAAGCTGTCGACGCTGTCCGAACACGGCGCGCAGCCCGCCACCAACCGCATCGAGGTTGCGGTGGATCTGCGGCATGACTGGCCGAAGGCGTTGCTGGAGGCCGGTTTTGATCCGTCGCAGCCGAGCGTCTGGTCGGCCGAAGGTTTGATGCCGTATCTGCCGGCGGCGGCGCAGGATCTGCTGTTCGAGCGCATCAACGAGCTGACGGCTCCGGGCAGCCGGGTCGCGGTGGAGGCGTTGGGGCCGACCTTCCTCGACGAGGAGATCCGCGCCAAGCGGCGTGAGCGGATGGACCGGGTGCGCGGGTTGATGGCCGACGTGGATCCGGATCGCGACTTACCGCGGACCGACGAGCTGTGGTACTTCGAGGAGCGCGAACCGGTCGGCGAGTGGTACGCCCGGCACGGCTTCGAGGTGACGGTGACGCCGGCTGCCGAGCTGATGGAAGGCTTCGGTCGCAGCGCCGACCCCAAGGTCAAGGACCTGGTGCCGGGCAACGAGTTCGTCTTCGCCCGAAAGGCTTAGGGCACGGGCTTGACCGGCGGGATGTGCCACGTCCCGTCCAGGATCGATGGCTTCTTCTCGTTGGGCCAATACAGCCGCAGCATCAGCGAGAACCGGTCCTTCGGCGCGGGTAGCCAATTGGCTTCCTTGTCCGGGCCGGGGGACTCGGCCTGGATGTAGAGGTCGGTCGAGCCGTCGGGGTTGGGCACCAGCTTGTCGCGCGGGCTGAGCGTGTAGCGGTTCAGCGGGTTGTCGACGAAGAAGTAGTCGCCGTTGTACATCGTCAGCGACCAGAAGCCCTTGGCCGGCGGCAGCTGGCCTTTGTCGAAGTGCATGATGTATTTCGTTGCGCCGCTGTACTTCTGCTTGAGGGTGGTGCCGTCCGAGGTCGGGTAGACGGCATCCTCGGGCAGGTTGGCGCCGACGCCGACCTCGGTGACGAACGCCCGCTGCCGGTAGTTGGTCCCGTAGTTGCCGGCCTTGATGGTGTAGGCCCAGCCGTTCTTGGCGACGAAATCGCCGGCGACCACGCCGTCTTCACGCCAGCCAGAGATGTTGTCCTGTCCGAGTTTTGGCGCCATCGCGAGCCCGGTGTTGGCCGCGGCCGGCAACTTCGCCGGGTCGAAGTCCTGCCCGGGAACGATGCCGATCCTGGCGAGCTTGGCGACCATCGGCGCATCCGCCTCGGCCGGCGGGTTGGTCTTGAGCAGACGGGCGAACAGCTTGAAATACTCTGGCGCGCCAAGGGCATTCACTTGCTTGCGCGCCGACGTCACATTGTCGATGGACGCGGTGATCGGGGCGAGCGTCGGCAGATAGGGCTTGCCGAACGACGACAGCGGCGTCGCGGTGATCTCGTCCTGCAGCTTGTGCACCGCGTCGTAATCCTCCGGGGTGCCCGAGCAGTAGATCCGGCCCAGCAGCCACACCAACGCCGTCGGCGACTTGTAGTCCAGCACGTCGGGCGGCAGGGTGCCGTGCCAGTCGGGGCCGGTGATGGCGAACGTCCGCGGCTTGCCGCCGCCGTTGCGGCTGCCCGGGGAGGCGAAGACGTTGGTCCAGGCGTCCATCATCGGCAGCAGGAAGTAGCGGTCGCCCATGTCCGGGACGGTGACGATCCACGGCTCTTTCGACACGTCGAACCAGGCCTGGGTGTACAGCATGTCGGCGTTGGGCGCGGTCGCCTCGTGGGATGCGGCGTTGGGGAAGGTGCGCAGGCGGGCGAACTGGCCCATCGGGGCTTTGATGTCTTGCGGCGCGGGGACGTTGGTGAAGCTGCGTCGGGTGTATTCCATCGTGACGAGCGGATAGGCGTAGGCGTAGGCCTCGGTCGCGATGTCGGCGGCCTCGGACTGCGACAAGACCGGCGCCCCAGTCGTTTTCGTCTCCGGGGCGGGCTGATTGTTGCCGCCGCAGGAGGTGATCAGCATCAAGGCGGCCAGCAGCGCGCCGGCCCGTTTGATGGTCGATCGCATAACCGGATACTTTCACGGGCACTGCGGCGCTGCGCGCCGGTGGTCAGAATGCCGGCTGGACGCTATTTCGGCGGATCAGCAGGCGGCGGTACAGGTGGGTATTGGCCGTACATGCCCGAGGAGTCGTCACCGGACATGTACGCGCGGTTCTGGCTTTCGGCACGGCTGGCAATCTTCGCCTGCTCCGCGCGGCGCTCAATCTCACGCTGGTACGCCAGGTATCCGAGGTAACCCAAACCCGCGAGAACGCCCAAGGCCAGGAAGACCTGCCAATGCTCAACGACTAGACCGAGCAGGACCAGAGTGCCCAACACTGCGGCGGCGACTGCAGCGCCGGAACGTCCGCTGCCGCCCACATGCACGTGACGACCAGCGAAAATCGTCACAAGCAGCCAGATTGGCAGCCACATGCCGCAGGTCAGCACGGTAAGGACGAGGTGCAGGGCGTGGTTGGGACCGGTGCTGATGACCAGCGGGTAGGGAGAGCCGACGGTGTTGTTGTTGTTGATCACCACCGACGGTGGAGGCGGGGGCGGGGGCGCCATCACCGTCCATTCGTGTCCGTCGAAGTAGCGCTGTCCCGGGCCGCCGGATGGGTCGGGGTACCAGCCGGCAGGGGGAGTGGGGGCGGAGTAGTTCATGTGGGCGTCCTGAATCGATCGAGTAACTGCCCAAATGATAAGCGGCCTTCCCGACAAGACGTGTCCTGTATCTGGAAACTCCGTCCGGCGACCTGACGGCAGGGGTCGGCGGGATCAATTTGTCGCCCGCCCCACCAGCTGTCTTCGCGATTTCACCGAATGTTTCTCCATCTCAACAAGTCTCGGTGAACAGTGCTGGGTAACGAGGGAAGTCCAGGTCAGGCGCTGACCTGCGACAAACGGTTCGTCGATCGGGGCGCACCGACCTACCTCCCCACGAATTGACGGTGAAGGAGCAAAATTCGGTTATGCGGTCACGTCGGGGTGCCGTTGCGGTCATCGCGGCAGCTGTGCTGGTCAGCGCGATGCTGGTCAGCGCTACACCCACGTCCTACGAGCCGCCGCCGATGGTGGCCAACCCGGTCGAGCACGTCGACACCCTGATCGGGACCGGTAACGGCGGCAAGACGGTGGGGGAGATCAACAATTTCCCCGGGCCGTCGGTGCCGTTCGGGATGGTGCAGTACTCACCGGACACCGTCGGCAACTATGCGGGTTACAGCCACTCCAACGGGCGCTCGACCGGGTTCAGCATGACGCACGCGTCGGTGGGGTGCCCGGCGTTCGGTGACATCTCGATGCTGCCGACGACGAGCTCGGTCGGCTCGGAGCCGTGGAACGCCTCGGAGGAAATCGCCCACGACAAACACGAGCGCGGCGTGCCCGGCTACTACACGGTGCGGCTGCCGTCGGCGGGTGTGACGGCCGAACTCACCGCCACCAACCGCACCGGTCTGGGGCGCTTCCACTACCCGAACGATCGCGCGGCGAGGTTCTTCGTCCGGCCCGGCAGCTCGCTGGGCGGAACAGCGGCCGCGAACATCAAAATCGGCGACGACAACACCACGATCACCGGATCGGCCACCAGCGGTGGGTTCTGCGGCAAGAACAACGTCTACACGGTGTACTTCGCGATGAAATTCAGCAAGCCGTTCAAGGCATTTGGCACCTGGGACGGCTTCTCGGTGTTTCCCAACGGCCGCAGCTCCTACTCGAGCTATCAGGGTTCCAGCGGCGGATACGTCGAGTTCGACGCCGGCTCGGATCTCGAGGTGCGAACGGCGTTGTCCTACGTGGACGCCGACGGGGCGCTCAAGAATCTCGACGAGGCCGCGGTGAGCTTCGATGATGCGCGTGCTGCCGCGTCGCACCAGTGGAATGACGCGCTGTCGCGGATCAGGGTCGCCGGCTATACCCCAGACGACATCGTCACCTTCTACTCCGCGCTCTACCATTCGCTGTTGAACCCCAACACATTCAACGACGTCGACGGCCGCTACATCGGGTTCGACCGCGAAATCCATACTGTGCCGCCGGGCCACACGCAGTACGCCAACTACTCCGACTGGGACACCTACCGCGGGGTGGCGGCGCTGCAGGCGATGATGTTCCCGCACGAGGCCAGCGACATGGCGCAGTCGTTGGTCAACGACGCCGAGCAGAGCGGGTCGTTCCCGCGGTGGGCGCTGGCCAACACCGCGACCGCGGAGATGACCGGCGACAGCGTGGTGCCGCTGATCGCGAACTTCTATGCGTTCGGCGCCAAGGACTTTGACACCGAGCGGGCGCTGCACTTCATGCTCGACGCCGCCACCGAAGGCGGGGTCGGCCGCAACGGCTATGTGGAGCGGCCCGGCCGTGCGCACGTATCTGCGGCGCGGCTATCTGCCGTTGCCGTCACAGTCGTGCCACGGCTCGTTCCCGGCGGCGTCGATCTCGCTGGAGTGGTCGGTCGACGACTTCGCGATCTCCCAATTCGCCTCTGACTTAGGCGATTCCAAGACCGCTGGCGAATTCCAGGATCGCGCGCAGTACTGGCAGAACCTGTTCAACCCGACGACGCATTCCATCCAGCCGCGCAACGCGCTCGGCTTCTTCCCCCCAGGCCCGGCGGTGCGGCCGCCCGGGAAGGACTGCTTCAGCCAGGTCGGCTTCGACGAGGGCAACGCCGAGCAATATGTCTGGTACGTGCCGCAGAACATCGCCGGCCTGGTGACCGCTCTGGGTGGCCGTGACGCGGTGTCCGCGCGGCTCGACAAGTTCACGTCGCAGCTGAATGTTGGCCCGGTGGAGCCGTATCTGTGGGCGGGCAACGAGCCGAACTTCTCGGTGCCGTGGCTGTACAACTACCTCGGGCAGCCTTGGAAGACACAGGAGTTGGTCGACCGGGTGCGCAGCACGTTGTTCAGTCCGACGCCCGATGGCGAGCCCGGCAACGACGACCTGGGTGCGATGTCAGCCTGGTACGTGTGGGCGTCGCTCGGGCTGTATCCGAGCATTCCGGGGACATCGACGCTGACCGTGAACGCGCCGTCGTTCGACAAGGTCGACATCGCTTTGCCCGCAGACAAATTCATCCACATTTCCGCCCCGGGTGCGTCGGGGCATCACCGGCTGCAGTACATCGCCGGGCTGCACATCGACGGCAAGTCGACGAACAAGACCTATCTACCGGAGTCGCTCCTTGCGGGTGGCGGCGAGCTGGCAGTTCTCGCTTGTCGTCGAAGCCGAACAAGTCGTGGGGGACCGCTGCTGATTCGGCGCCGCCGTCGTTTGGTGCGGGCAGTGTGCCGGTGACGGTCAACGTGTCGCCGTCGGTTGTCGCGATGGACGCCGGCACGGACACCGAGGTGACGGTCAATGTGCAGCGGATGGTCGACGGGCCTGGAGAGTACGAGATCTCTGGAAAGTCTTTTGAGGCAGGCATTTCCGCGGAGTCGGTGTCGGGGAAGTTCGGTGACGACGGGTCCGGGACGTCGACGCTGACGGTCAAGGTGGCGGAGTCGGTGCGGGATGGGTATTACCCGCTGGAGCTGACGACCAAGGCTGGCAAGGGGGAGCGGACGTTCATGTTGCTGGTCGCGGTGGGGGAGGGTGGGGTGACGGG
>CAVVNB010000009.1:0-202405 GCA_963749375.1 uncultured Actinomycetota bacterium | reverse complement strand
GCTCGTCGCTGAATTTGTGGCTCTGCCAATACATTGCGAGGACCAAGTCCGTTTGCTTGACCACCTGGGCCGAGTACAGCAACGCGTAGGGCTCGTGCAGCAGCAGCGGGTACTTGTTCCTCGTGTCGAAATCCCATTCGGCGTAGGTGGTGAACCCCTCTGATTGCGGGTGCACGCCCAGCTCTTCGTCGAAGGGAATGTGTGCGGCGTCCGCGGCGTCACGCCAGGCCGCGGTCTCATCGGTGGTGACGCCCAAGTCGCGTGCGGCCTCGGAGTGCCGGGCGCACGCGTCGGCGGCGACCCGAAGGTTGTGTGCCGCCATCATGTTGGTGAAGACGTTGTCCCGCACGATCGCGGTGTACTCGTCGGGACCGGTGACCCCGTCCAAATGCCATACACCGTGACGATCGTGATGGCCCAGGGAATGCCACAGCCGGGCCGTCTCGATGAGCACCTCCAGCCCGCAGTCCATCTCCAACGACTCATCGCCGGTGACAACCCGATAGCGTTCGAAAGCCATCGCGATGTCGGCGTTGATATGCCACGCGGCGGTCCCGGCCGGCCAGTAAGCCGAACACTCCTGGCCGCGAATCGTGCGCCACGGGTAAGCCGCACCCTTGAGGTCCAGCTGCGCGGCACGCTCCTTGGCGAGATCCAAAGTCGAAGCGCGCCAGCGCAATGCGTCGGCGGCCGCATGCGGCAAGGTGTAAGTCAGCACCGGAAGGACGAAGCCGTCGGTGTCCCAGAAGACGTGGCCGTCGTAGCCGGTGCCGGTCAATCCCTTGCTGGCGATGCCGCGTCCTTCGGCCCGTGCGCTCGCCTGAAGCAGGTGGAAGAGCCCGAACCGGACCGCCTGCTGACAGATCGGATCGCCCTCGACCTCGACGTCGGCGCCGTCCCAGAAGTCGTCGAGAATCTTGCGCTGGGCATCCAGCAGACCTTTCCAGCCGCTGTACCGCGCGCTGTGCAAGGCGGCGGCAGCCTGGTCACGCAGGGCCGGCCGGGACCGCTGGCTCGACCAGCCATAGGCAATGTATTTGACGATTCGCAACTTCTGGCCCGGCCGTAGTCCGCAGATCACCGTCGTTCGGGCGAGATCGTCACCCGCGTCGTTGCTGATCTCGTGGCGACCCTCGACCTCGATTTCGTGATCCATTGCCGCGGCCATCATCAACGCACTGGCGCGGGTCTTGTGCATCAGCAGCGCGCCGCATGCGGTGTCCTCGTGCTGGACGGCCTCGAGCGGTCGATCGAGGATGGCCGAGACGCGCGGATCGCCCGACGTCGCGGGCTGGTCCTCGTTGGCGACCAGCTCCGATTGCACTGTGACACGGACGAATTGGTCGACCGCCTCGACGACGTACTCGATGGCGACGACGCTGCGCTGAGAGAGCGACACCAGCCGGGTCGAGGTCACCTTGATCTGCTTGCCGACCGGCGACTGCCAGTGCGCATCACGGGTCAGTGTGCCGGCCCGAAGATCGAGCAGCCGCTCGTGACTGATCAGCTTGCCGTAGCGAACGTCGAACGGCTCGTCGTCGACCAGCAGGCGCAGGATCTTGCCGTTGGTGACGTCGACGACGGTCTGGCCGGCCTCCGGATAGCCGAACCCCGCTTCGGCATACGGCAGCGGCCGCACCTCGTAGAACGAGTTGAGATACGTGCCAGGCAGCCCGTGCGGCTCGCCCTCATCGAGGTTGCCGCGAATTCCGATGTGCCCGTTCGACAGTGCGAACAGCGACTCCGACTGCGCCAGCACGTTGAGATCCAGATGGGTCTCGCGCACCTGCCAGGGCTCGACGGGGAAGGTGTTCTCCGGGCTCATCGTGGCCTCCTCAAAGTAGTTCGCCGAGGTCTTTGACCACGACATCGGCACCGTGGCTGCGTAATTCGTCGGCCTGCCCTACCCGGTCGACGCCGACCACGTAGAAATTGCCCGCACGGCCGGATTCGACGCCGGACAGCGCATCCTCGAAAACCGCTGCCGCACTGGGTTCCACGTTCAGCAGTTTGGCGGCATGCAGGTAGGAATCCGGTGCCGGCTTGCCCGCGATGTGCTCCTCGCGCAGCGTCACGCCGTCGACCCGCTGCTGAATGAATTTATCCAGCCCGGTGATCTCCAGAACCTGGCGGGTGTTGGCGCTCGACGACACCACCGCGGTGGCCAGGCCGGCGGCGGCGACCTTCTCCAGGTAGCGGCGAGATCCCTCGAATACCTGGACGCCGTCCTTCTCGAGCGTCTCTTGGAACGCGTCGTTCTTGCGGGTGCCCAGGCCGTAGATGGTGTCTTTGTCGCCCGAGTCGTCGGGTCCGCCGTCGGGCAGCTCGATGTCGCGGCTGGCCAGAAACGACCGCACGCCGTCTTCGCGCTTCTTGCCGTCGACGTATTTCAGGTAGTCGTCAACCGGGTCGAACGGCACGAACGGCTGGCCGCTCTGCTCGGCGCGCTGCTTCAGGAAGGTATCGAACATCACCTTCCATGCCTTGGTGTGCACACTCGCGGTATCGGTGAGCACGCCGTCGAGATCGAACAGGCAGGCGTGCACGGCTTCCGGTAGACCCAGCACGGCGGGGCTCCCTTCTAGGACGACTTCGGTCAGGGGTGGTGTATGCCGTGAGCATTACCACCTCACCATGCCCGATGCCGGTTCGCCAGGCGATCCGGACTGCCGGCTGTTTTCCCGCTGTTCGGTTACCCGCCCTTGCGTCGAGCCGTCAGGTCGGTGGTGTGCCGGTGAAGACGCCTTCGGCCAATCGGAGCCACGCCTCGCGGAACCGCTCGGCATCGATGTCGCCCGGCGTACGCCCGACCAGCAACTGCGCGATCGGCAGGTAGGCCAGCGCTGCCACCAGAACGGTGGCGGTCGCTTCGGGGTCGGCGGACTGTGCGGCGCCGGCTTTCTTGGCGGCCGTCAGACCTCGTCCCACTCGTTGGTAGGCGGTGGTGGTCGCCGCGGACCACAGCTCGTCGATCATGTCCTCGATCGCCTCGGGCTCGCGGAACATCACCCGGAGCAACTGCGCGTTGTACTCGACGCTGGCCCAGATCTGCTCGGCGCCCTGACGCAACGCGCCCTGGGTGTCGGTTGGGCGGGACCGGTAGAAGTTGTCACGCATGGCGCCCATCTGCTTCACCTGCCGCCGGGTCGCCTCCTTCAACAGCGCCTTCTTCGAGGGAAAATGCTTGTAGAGGGCGCCCGATCCGGGTGACAGGCCGCAGGCCTGCTGGATGTCGGCGATGGACGTGGCGGCATATCCCTGACGGGCGAACAACGCCATGGCCGCTTCCAGCAGGCGGTCGCGAGTGCTGGCATCACCGGAGGTCATGGGCGTGACCGTACCTTGGCGCGGTCGCGTGCGGTGAGTGGGCACTCACCAATTAGCTGGCGACGTTTTCCACCGCCTGCAGCGGCGCTCCGCTGATCACGCGGCTGCGCCGGCCGTGGATGTCGACGGGCACGTCGCCCTGCACGGTGACGCGGTTCATCAGCCGGTACTGGTCGTCGTAGTCGTCAACTGCCCGGTGCTGGGTGGCGCGGTTGTCCCAGATGGCGACGTCGCCGGGTTCCCAGTTCCATCGAACGGTGTTTTCCGGCATGGTGATTCGGCGTTGCAGCAATTCGAGCAGGGTCTGCGACTCGTAATTGTCCAGCCCGACGAACCCGCGGACGAAGTCACCGGCCACCAGGGTGCGTTCGCCGGTCTCGGGATGGACCCGGACCACCGGGTGCTCGGTACGAAAGTCGATCTTCTCGAACCGGGCCCGATGCGACTTCTGGCCGTCGGTCTGCGCCTCGGGTGGCGCGATGTAGTCGAACCGGTTGCTGTGCAACGCCCAGAGGTTCTCGGCGAGGTGCTTCAGTGCGTCGGGCAGCTCCTCGTAAGCCGCGGCGGTGTTGGTCCACAGCGTCGATCCGCCGTAGCTCGGCAGGGTGACGGCGCGCAAAACCGACGCGGCCGGATAGTTCGCGACGAACGTGACGTCGGTGTGCCAACGATTGGCCTTGCCGTACTCGGAGTTGATCGGCGTGATGATCGGCATGTTCTCCTGCTGCACCGCGGGGTGGGCGATCGGCGTTCCGATGCGCGCGGCGAAAGCGTGCTGCCCGGCGTCGTCCAGGTGGTGCTGGTCGCGGAAGAAGATCACCTTGTGTCGCAGCAACGCTTTTCGGATGTCGGCGACGGTGCCGGCGTCGAGATCGCCGGAGAGCTGCACGCCGTCGATGTGGGCGCCGATGCGGCTGCACAACTGGGTCACGGTCATTGCCATGGGAGGTCCTTTCAAACCTTGATGTAGTCACTTGACTACAGCTCGCATGTGACGAAGTGTAGACATATGACTACACACACGTCAAGCGCGGGCCATCGGGTGGTGCGCCTCTAGACTGTGCCGGTGGAGTCCGCATCGCCCCGTCCCGTGCTGGTCGTCGATTACGGCGCGCAATATGCGCAGTTGATCGCCCGCCGGGTGCGTGAGGCGCGGGTGTTCTCCGAGGTGATTCCACACACGGCGTCGGTCGACGAGATCAAGGCTCGCGATCCGCTGGCGGTGGTGTTGTCCGGCGGTCCGGCCAGCGTGTATGCCGACGGCGCACCGCAGCTGGACCCGGCGTTGTTCGACCTGGACGTGCCGGTGTTCGGCATCTGCTACGGATTCCAGGCGATGGCGCAGGCGCTCGGCGGTACGGTCGCCCGCACCGGCACCAGCGAGTACGGCCGGACTGAGCTGAAAGTCGTTGGCGGCGAACTGCATTCGGATCTTCCCGACACCCAGCCGGTGTGGATGAGTCACGGCGACGCCGTCACCTCCGCGCCGGATGGCTTCGAGGTGATCGCCACCAGCGCCGGCGCCCCGGTGGCCGGTTTCGAGAACCGGTCGCGGCGGTTGGCCGGCGTGCAGTATCACCCAGAGGTGTTGCACAGCCCGCACGGACAACAGGTGCTGACGCGGTTTCTGCATGAGTTCGCCGGTATCGCGCCGGACTGGACGCCGGCCGGCATCGCCGAGGCCCTGGTCGAACAGGTTCGCAACCAGGTCGGCGACGGCCACGCGATCTGCGGGCTGTCCGGCGGGGTCGATTCGGCCGTGGCCGCCGCGCTGGTGCAACGCGCGATCGGGGACCGGCTGACGTGCGTGTTCGTCGACCACGGGTTGCTGCGCGCCGGCGAGCGCGCCCAGGTGCAGCGCGACTTCGTCGCCGCCACCGGCGCCAATCTGGTGACGGTCGACGCCGAGGCGACCTTCCTCGAGGCGCTGTCCGGGGTGACCAACCCCGAGGGCAAGCGCAAGATCATCGGACGCCAATTCATCCGGGCGTTCGAGGGTGCCGTGCGGGATGCGCTGGGGGACAACGACAACGAGACCGAGTTCCTGGTGCAGGGAACGCTGTATCCCGACGTGGTGGAGTCCGGTGGTGGTACCGGCGCGGCGAACATCAAGAGCCATCACAACGTCGGCGGCCTGCCCGACGATCTGAAGTTCGTGCTCGTCGAACCGCTGCGACTGCTGTTCAAAGACGAAGTGCGTGCGGTCGGACGGGAGCTGGGCCTGCCCGAGGAAATCGTTGCGCGCCAGCCGTTCCCGGGTCCGGGCCTGGCGATCCGCATCGTCGGTGAAGTCACCGCGGCCCGACTGGAGACACTGCGTCGTGCCGACTCGATCGCGCGCGAGGAATTGACCGCGGCCGGCTTGGACCAGCAGATCTGGCAGTGCCCGGTGGTGCTGCTCGCCGACGTCCGGTCGGTGGGCGTCCAGGGGGACGGCCGGACCTACGGGCATCCGATCGTGCTGCGGCCGGTATCCAGCGAGGACGCCATGACCGCCGACTGGACCCGGGTGCCCTACGACGTGCTGGAGCGAATCTCGACCCGGATCACCAACGAGGTGGCCGAGGTCAACCGCGTGGTGCTGGATGTCACCAGCAAGCCGCCGGGCACCATCGAGTGGGAGTAGCTTTCGCTATGGCTACTGCGGTCGACCCATCGGTGCCGCCCGGTGGTACTGGCTGTAGCGAGTGTGACGCCACCGGTGGTTGGTGGGTACACCTGCGGCGGTGTGCGGCCTGCGGCCACGTCGGTTGCTGCGACGATTCGCTGTCCAGACACGCAACGCAGCACTGGCGAGAGACTGGACACCCGATCATCCGGTCGTTCGAACCGGGCGAGGACTGGTTCTGGAATTACGAGACCAACGATTACTACGACGGTCCCGAACTTGCCCCACCGGAATGCCATCCCGCGGACCAGACGGTCCCCGGCCCTCGCGGTCGAGTGCCGCGCGACTGGGCGAACTGCCTCAGTCGGCGTAGACGACTGACGCCTGCCCTGATCCGGAGTGCGCAAGGCCCGATTGATTGACTGTCGTACCGGTTGCGTGGTACCAACTAGTCAATTGAAAACATCATTTTCAATTCAGTGCGGTGCTGACTTGGCTGGAGGGCAAACGTGGCCGAAGAAGTCGTGACAAGGCCCAACCGGCCTGGAAACAGACGATGGCATGGCTGCCGCACTCGATCGCGGAGGCGGCGCTGTCGCCAGGTGACGGCGAGGCCGCCGACCTCTCCGGAGGCGTGGGCGCATCTGCAGGAGCGGCTGACCGCGGCCGAGCAACTCGTACGGTCCACACCGGTCAACAAGAATCGCCTCGACTACGGGTCAGGGATGCGCCATCTGATGGTGCTGTTGGCGGTCGGCACGGACATGGCGCTGCGGGCGGATCCCGACCCGGTTCTCGCCGTCAACCGGGCCAGCATGGACGACATCGTCACCTGGGGGCTGGAATGTCCGGACTGTGTGTACCTGAATGCGAGCCTGCGCGCGGGCGAGACGTATCGGATCTTCGGCAGCCGGGGCACGGCCCGATATGTCGGCCTGCAGACGATGGACGGAATCGCCGCGACCGCCAACTGCCTCGTCGACGAGCTCGAGGTCGACGCCGACGGGAACTTCGAAGCGATCTTGTCCGCCGACGAGCACGGCGGTAACTGGCTGCGGCTGGCCGGCGATCATCCGACGCTGACGGTGCGAAACTTCTTCTATGACTGGGACACCGAGGTTCCCGCGTCATTGCATATCGAGCGCATCGGCGATGAAGTGGCACCGTCGGCCCGTTCTGTCGAATTGGATGTCTCGGTTTCGCGCCAGCTGCATGCGCTGGGCGACTTCGTCTATGACAACCTGAAATTCTTCCTCGACTTCGGCGCCATGCCACCGGCCAACGGCTTCATACCGCCGATGGACATGAGTGACATGGGTGCGGCAGCCGAAAACCGGCCTGTCATCGGACGATTCGAGCTTGACGCCCGATGAGGCGCTGATCCTCGAGGTAGAGCCACCCGAGGGCGTCTATTGGAGCATCTCGCTGGGCAATCCGTGGTTGGAGACGATTCACTACGGACGCCATCAGTCCAGTCTCAACGGACATCAGGCGGTGATCGACTCCGACGGGATCTTCCGTGCCGTCCTCAGTGCGACGGATCCTGGGGTGGCGAACTGGCTGGACACCGCGGGTCACAGCAACGGCGCGATGCTATTGCGTTGTGTGCGAACCGAAACCGCGCCGGTACCAACCGTGCGCGCGGTGAAGATCGACGAGGTCCTGTCGTTGTTGCCCGCCGACACCACCATGACCACCCCCGACGAACGCGCCCGGGTGATCGAAGCCCGGCGCCACGCCGTCTACGAAAGGTTCTACCGGTGAGTTTCTCCGCTGACGATCTCGAAGACGGTGCCCGCGCCGCCACTGGCCTCGACGATTTCGGCTCGGCCTATTACCGCGAAGGTCTCGAGCGGACCGTCGCCGCGTTGAACACCGAAGCCGACCTCAACGATCTCGGCCGGGTCATGCAGCACGCGACCATCAGTAACGCTCTGATCCAGCGGCTTGAAGATCATCGAGACCTACAAGCAGCATCCCGAGATCGGCGATGAGGTCGTCGACGGCCCGATCGTCGTCCTGGGTCTACCGCGCACGGGGACCACCGCGCTAGGCCAATTGGTTTCTGCCGATCCACAATTGAGATCGTTGCGCACCTGGGAATCCCAGGCGCCGACCCCGCCGCCCGAGGCCGCCACCCAGCACACCGATCCGCGGATCGCGCAATGCCGCCGAGGGCATCGCGATGATCGACCAGATGTTTCCCGAATTTCGGACCATGAACAGTTTCGATGCCGAATCCGCGACGGAATGCCAGGACCTGATGGGCATGAGCTTCCGCACCTTCCACTTCGACGGAGTGGTGCGGGTTCCGGGATACGTCGAATGGCTGCTGCAAAGCGACATGCGCGAGACCTACACCTTCCACCGCGATGTGTTGAAACTGCTGCAGTGGCACTGCAAGCCAAGTCTGTGGCACCTGCGGACGCCGGTGCACATGTTCGCACTCGAATCTTTTGTCGAGGCGTATCCGAACGCCAAATTCCTGTGGAGCCATCGGGATCCGGCAAAGGTGCTTGGATCGGTCTGCAGTCTCATCGCATATGTCCGGAGCTGGAGCAGCGATCATCAGGATCCTGAAGAGCTTGGGGCCGAGCAACTGGCCTGGTGGGCCGAGGGCATGGGCCGTGCGATGGACTTCCGCAAGAAATTCGGCGACGACCGTTTTGTGGACGTGTCCTTTGCCGACCTGCAAACCAACCCGATCAACACGATTGCCCGCAGCTACGACAAGCTCGGTCTCACATTCACCGACTCGGCGCGCGCGAGAGTGCAGGATTGGGCAGACGGGCACAAGCCCGGTCAGCACGGCACCCACACGTACGAGCTGGGCGACTACGGGTTGACCACGGAAAAGGTGCACGAGGCCTTCGGCGACTACATGGCCACCTATGATGCGTCAGCATGATCAGGCCGACGTCGGCACGGACCGGCGGGCGCCGAAAGCTCGAACCCGATCCGCAGATTCGCGCCGCGATTCTCGCCGCTGCCACCGAAGTCGTTCGGGCCGAAGGAGTTCAGGCGCTGTCGGTGGCCCGAGTGCTCAGCAGAACACAGCTGGGTACCCGAGCGTTCTACCGGCATTTCGACTCGAAGGACCAGCTGGTTGCGGCGGTGTTCCTGGAGATGGCGCGCGCCGAGGTGTGCGACTGGAGCAGCGGATGGCGGGCCGCGACCCGGTTCGCGCGGTGGCAGCCTGGATCGACGGACGGCTGGATCTCGCCTTCAATCAGCAGATCCGCTCCGATCTACGCCAGATGTCGCTCGAGGCGCAGACTCAGATGTTCGCGGCGCCCGAACTCGTCGCGCCCGCCTATCGGGAGATCCTGCGGCCACTTGTCGAACAGCTCACGCGCGGAAAGGATCTGGGGATCTTCGCGAGATCGATCCCGACGGTGAAGCGTTGTCCATCCACGGCGTCGTGTGGGCCAACGTCGAACGGCACTGGGCGACGCCCAGCGCGGATCCCGCTCGAAATCCGGGTCGCGTACAAGCTTCTGTCTTGGGCGGCCTCGGGGTCACGCCCGAAGCGATCAGCGCGGTCTCGTGACGCGGCCGAATCGACCTGGTCGGGGGAGTAGTCGATGACGGGACGTGACTCGCCGTAGATGTCGAGGGTGTGGATGAAGCGATGCAGTCCCATCACCGCCGCGCAGGTGAATCCGAGTTCGATGATCTGTGCAGCAGTGAAATGCTCTCCCAACCGCTGGTAGAACTCGTCGTCCATCACGTGGTGGTCGCGGACAGCAAATCGATGAACTCCACGGCCATCTGCTCCTGCGGCGTCAGCGCGCCATGGCCCGGCGCCAGCAGGCACGCGACATCTTCGTCGGTGATCGAGTCGTGCTTGCGTGACTGGCTGCAGGGCTCGCACTCGCCCAGCTGGGCGCTGCGGATGCGCAACAGCTCCAGTATTCGGCCGCCGAGCAGCGTGCCGGCACCGAGGTGCGTCCTGGCCATGTTGACCTGTTCGAGTTGCGCGCTGCGATACGCGAAGATCTGCAGGGGAACCGGGGTCGCGTAGAGTCCGGCCGCGACGCCGGCCTCCACGATTTCGCGGGAGTGTGAGCTGAGCTCTTGCATCGGGATTGGCGCAATACGCGGCATCGAATCAGGCTAACTTTCTTTAGCGTTACCAAAAGAACCGGCCTTGGGAGAACTCGATGTCCAGACTTGCCGGAAAGGTCGCGATAGTCACCGGAGGTGCCGGCGGAATCGGTGCGGCAACGGCGCACGAATTGGCGCGTCGAAGGCGCCGCCGTCGCGGTCGTCGATATCGACGAGGCGAAGGCCGCCGAGGTCGTCGACGAGATTCGGCGAACCGGGGCGCGGGCGATCGCACTCGGCGGCGACCTTGCAGAAGAGCAGACGGCCAGGCATGTCGTGCAATCCACGGTGGCGGAGTTCGGCCGCCTCGATGTCCTGCACAACAATGCGGCGCTGACCACCAGCAGCTTCCTGTCGCGGGATACCACCGTCAGCGAGATGCCAGCTGGATGTGTGGCAGCGATCTTTGGACGTCAACCTCGGAAGCCAGCTGCTGATGTGCAAGTACGCGGTGCCCGAAATGCGAAAGAGCGGAGGCGGTTCCATCGTCAACATGTCGTCGGGGGCGGCGCTATCGGGTGACCGGACCCGCCTGGCCTATGGTGTGTCGAAGTCCGGGGTGCACGCCCTGACGATGTACGTCGCGACCAGTGAGGGAAAGCGCGGCGTGCGGGCGAACACCATCGTGCCCGGATTGATCCTGACCGATGCCGTACGCGCGCATCTGTCCGAGGACATCATCGGTCGCCTCGGCCACGCCACGCTGACGCCGTACCTCGGACAACCACAAGACGTCGCCGACCTCGTCGTTTTCCTGGCTTCGGAGCAGTCTCGCTACATCACCGGACAAATGATTTCGATCGACGGTGGAATGTCCGCACACGTCATGCTGGACACCGGCGACTAGCTGGTTGGCCGAGCGCGTAGGCGCCGGTCTCCGGATGGTGGTACCAGCCGCTGGCGGCCTGGGTGCCGCCGTCGACGTGAATCGTCTGCCCGGTGATGTAGCTGGACATCTCGGACGCGAGAAATACTGCGGCGCCTGGCCATCTCGTCGACGTGGCCGGCGCGGCCGATCGGGACCGTCAGGCCGAACCGCTCTTCGGAGCCCGGGGGTGCGATTTCCTGATCCCTTCGGTCAGGGTGATGTCGGGGGCCAGGGCGTTGACCCGGATGCCATGCGGGGCGAGTTCGAGCGCCGCGGTCTTGGTGTAGTTGATGACCCCGGCTTTGGCCGCCGCATAGGTCGCGTAACCCGGTGCGGCGCGGACACCTTCGATCGAGGTGACGCTGATGATGCTGCCGGCCAACTTCTGCTCGACGAGGCCGCGGGCCACCCGCTGGGTGCACAGGTAGATGTGGCGCAGATTGGACTTGTACAGCGCGTCCCAACCGTTCTCGGTGGTATCGAGGATCCCTGACCAGAAGACTCCGCCGGCGTTGTTGACCAGGATCGTGACCGGCCCGAGTTCGGCGACCGTCTGCGCGAGTGCGGCGTCGACCGCGGCGCTGTCCCGGACGTCGGTGGGGATGCCCAGCGCGCCGATCTCCTCGGCGGCCGACGCACAGGACTCGGGGTCGCGCTCCCAGATCGCCACCTTGGCGCCGAATGCCGTCAGCCCCGCGGCGATGCCGCGGCCGATGCCGGCGCCGCCACCGGTGACCACTGCTACTCGGTCGGTCAAAAGGATGCTTGCCGGATCGATCGCCATGAACTAACAGATTCTATATTTGCACTTCAGGGATTACAAGATTTACTATCTCGTGTTAGATATGTAGTCGAGAGAGGCTCGACCATGGCCAGCACGATCTTCGTCACCGGCGCCACCGGCCAGACCGGCGGCAATGTGTGCGAGCAGCTGATCGAGCGCGGCGACCACGTCCGGGCCCTGGTCCGCAACCCGGACGAGGCCACGGCGCTGAGCGCGATCGGCGTCGAATTGATCAAAGGCGACATCAGCGACGCCGACGATGTGCTTCGCGCGGCCAAGGGCGCTGAGGCGGCCATCCACTGTGCGGCGCTGCTGGGCGGGGCCAGCCAGGACCTCGACGACTTCAAGGCCGTCAATATGGTCGGCACCACCAACGTGCTCGACGCGGCGAAGAGTCACGGCATGCGACGGGTCGTCGCCCTGAGCACCGCGACCTTCATCAATCTGAGTACCGGACCTCGACTTCGAAGAGGCACCCGTTCTCGAGAAACCGCCGAACGATCCCTACACCGTCACCAAGCTGGCCGCCTTCCAGGAGGCGCATCGGCGCGCTGCCGCAGGCGAGGACGTGTTGACCTGCCACCCCGGCGCGATCTACGGTCCCGGCCTGGTAGCGCAGCGCGCTCTGCACCGCACCAGTTTCAACCGGGTGCTGTTGGCCGGAATGCGCGGAAAGATCAAGCGCTACCTGGCATTTCCGGTGACGTGGGTGGCCGGCAAGGACGTCGCGAAGGGATCGATTGCCGCCTTGGATCGCGGTGCGGCCGGTGAGCGTTACCTGTTGATCGGACAGCCACAGGCGAATATCACCACCGCCGCCGGTATCAACCGCGCCTGCGAAATCGCCGGAATCGACCATCACGTAGAAGATCTCGATTACCGCTCCGATCCGGAGGCATTGACCGCCGAGTTCGGGCCCACTTTGATGGCGATCGCGCAAGCCGCGGCCAGAGACGTTCGCAAGCCCAGATCGAACGACAACCTCACCGCCAAGCGCCTGGGTTACGACCCGATGTCGTTCGATGACGGACTGCGCCTGCTGATCCCATGGCTGCGCGAACTCGGCCGTCTCGATCCGGTGCCCGCCTGAATTCCGGCTGGAATCTAGGAGTTACCATCGTGCCGATTGCTGAACCGCGCCAATCCCGTTCTGATTATGGCGATCTGGCTGATCGGATACTCGATGCGGCCGGACGGCTGGTGCTGAGTATGGGCGCCCGGAAGTTGTCGTTGTCAGACGTGGCAACGCTGGCCGGGGTGTCACGACCCACCATCTATCGCTACTTTGCGTCCAAAGAAGACCTCATCGAGGCGTTGGGGGCGCAGGTACGACGTCGTTTCGACACGGCGATGGAACGGGCGATGAGCGGGGTCACCGGCCTCGCGCGATGGGAAGCCGCTGTCGATGTCGTCGTGGCTTTCATGGAGGACCAGCCACCCGGGCGTCAACTCGACCTGGATCCGGGCTTCGCGCACGGACAGATGGCCCGGGCCTTGCCGATGATCACCGAAAAATTGATGGATGTCTTGCAGCAGTGTGTCCGTGAGGACGGCTTCGACTCCGCGTTGAGCCCCCGGGCCCTCGCCGGTGCAGTCGCGCGAGTTGGACTGAGCCATTACATATTTCCGGACGCAGATCCCGCGGCAGGGGGCCGGGAGATCCGTGCGGCAGCCGGTTTGTCGGCCGACCGAACGTCCCTGACGGATGTGAAGACCAGGAGGATGCGTTGACCACTTCGAAAGTCGTGTTTGATCCGTTTTCCAGCGACTTCTTCAATGCCCCGTTCGCCACCTACCGGCGGATGCGTGACGAGGAGCCGGTCTATTACAGCGAGAATTACGACTTCTACGCGCTGACCCGGCACGCCGACGTCGTGGCGGCCATCAAAGACTTCGAAACGTTCTCGTCGTCGCGCGGAGTCGATCTCGAGATGGTGCAGTCCGGTAATCCGGTGCCGCCGTTGATCATCATGATGGATCCGCCCGAGCATCGCCGGATGCGCAACCTGGTCAACAAGGTGTTCACCCCGCGCGCCGTCGAGCGCCAACGACAACTGGTCGTCGAACAGATCGATCGATTTCTCGCCGCGGCGAATCCCGACGAGTTCGATGTCGTGCAAGACTTCTCGGCGTTGTTCCCGGTGGAAGTGATCACCCGGATGCTCGGCGTGCCCGCGGAGTTCCGCCAGAACAGTCCGGCTTCTGTTGGACAAGATGCTCGAGCGGGAGTACGGCAACGTCGCCACGCCCGAGGAAGGTGTTCAGGCCGGTATCGAGACCGGACTGATCTACTACAACATCATTCAGGAGCGGCGGGCCGATCCGCAGGACGACATGATCAGCGATCTGATCGCCGTCGAAGTCGAACGCGACGGCGTGGCGACCAAGCTCGATGACATCGAGATCGCCGCCTTCGCATCGATGTTGGGCGGGGCCGGCGCCGAGACGGTGACCAAATTGGTGGGCAATGCGGTGGTCACGTTCGCCGAGCATCCAGATCAATGGCAGATGTTGCTCGATGACCGCAGCCGGATTCCTGCCGCGGTGGAGGAGTTGCTGCGGTGGGAGGCGCCCGCACAGTATCTGGTGCGGTACAGCATGAAAGACGTTGAGCTGCATGGCACCACGATTCCTGCCGGAAATCCGGTCCTGCTGTGTCTGGGTTCGGCCAACCGGGACGAGCGGGCGTTCACCGACGCGGATACCTTCGACATCAACCGGGACCGCGGCCAGGCGCAGAACCTGGGGTTGGGGTACGGGACGCACAGCTGTTTGGGTGCCGCGCTGGCCCGAATGGAGAGCACCCTCGCGTTGGACAAGTTGCTGGATCACATGCCGCGCTACGCAATCGTGCAGGAAGGGCTCAGGCGGGTGGCGATGACCAACGTCATCGGCTGGAACAACGTCCCGGTGCGGGTGCTGAGCTGAGTTAGCTAGCCGCCGAGTGTGCAACCGCGAGCCGCCTACCGGAAATGCCTCGGAAGCTGGGCACCATAAGCCCATGAGCACCGTTTGTGGACAGCCTCTCGCGTTTCTTGACGGTGTCGGTGGGTGGGTATTGACTGATGGCAATCGAACATACATTCGAACATCAGTAGTAACACCCGTACCGCAGGAGTGCTCGATGACGGCGATGCTCGCTTCCGAACAGCCGCATCACAACCGTGATGAGCAGCTAAAACAGCTGCGCAAGCAGATGGCGGCGGTATCCGGGAAGATCGGCTCTCCCCGGCGCGGCCACGCCCAGGTGGACGACCTGCTTCCGGATTCAGAAGCCAGGCTGCCGGTTCCGCAGTTGCTGACCTCGGTGTTGCCTGATGCTTTGCCACGAGGGACGGTTGCGGTGCTGTCGGGTGCCCGGTCGTTGCCGTTGAGCATGGTGGCCGCGGTGACGGCCGCCGGCGGGAATGCTGCCATCGTCGGCCAACCGGACGTCGGCCTGCTGGCCGCGGTGGAAATGGGCGCCGACTTGAGCCGGCTTGCGGTGATCCCGGATCCCGGGACCGACCCGGTGGAGGTGGCCGCGGTGCTGATGGACGGGATGGACCTGATCGTGCTGGCGCTGGGAGGGCGCTCGGTATCGATGACCCGGGCCCGGGCCGTGGTGGCCCGGGCTCAGCAGAAAGGCTGCACGTTGCTGGTCATCGACGGCGACTGGCAGGGCGCGTCGATAAGACTGAAAGCTCGGGTCAGCGGTTACGAAACCACTTCGGATAGGCCGGGTTTCGGCCGGATCAACAAGGTGCGGCTCGAGGTGTGTGCAGCGGGGCGGGCGATCAGGCCGGCTCGAACGGGGTGAGTGTGGCTTCCCGGGTATTGGCGATTTGGTGCATGGACTGGCCCGCGGTTGCCGCCGCGGCGGCCGCGGGACTGCCGGCGACGTCTCCGGTCGCCGTCACGTTGGCCAACCGGGTGATCGCCTGTTCGTCTGCGGCCCGTTCGGTGGGGGTGCGGCGCGGGCTGCGGCGGCGTGAGGCATCGGCCCGTTGTCCGCAACTGCACGTCGTGGCCGCCGACCCCGACCGCGACGCCCGCTTCTTCGAAGGAGTTGTCGCGGCGGTGGACGACCTGGTGCCTCGCGCCGAGGTGCTGCGACCCGGTCTGGTGGTGTTGCCGGTCCGCGGGGCGGCCCGGTTTTTCGGGTCCGAACAGCAGGTCGCCGAGCGACTGACCGAAGCGGTCGCCGCGGCCGGCGCCGAGTGTCAGGTCGGAATGGCCGATCAGCTGTCCACCGCGGTCTTCGCCGCCCGGGCAGGCCGGGCCGTGGCGCCGGGGGAGGATGCGCGGTTTCTGTCGGCGCTGTCGATCCGGCAACTCGCCACCGAGCCAAGCCTGTCCGGGCCGGGGCGGGCCGACCTGGCAGATCTGTTGTGGCGGATGGGCATCCGCACTATCGGGCAGTTCGCCGCGTTGTCGCGAACGGACGTGGCCTCCCGGTTCGGGTCGGACGCGGTGAGCGCGCACCGGTTCGCCCGTGGCGAGCCGGAACGCGGGCCGTCGGGGCGCGAGCCGCCGGCCGAGCTCGATGCGGTGCTGCAGTGCGATCCGCCGATCGACCGGGTCGACGCCGCGGCATTCGCCGGGCGCTCGTTGGCCGGCGAATTGCATCAGACGTTGCTCGCCGCCGGAGTGGGCTGCACCCGGCTGGCTGTCCACGCCGTTACCGCCAATGGTGAAGAGCTGACCCGGGTTTGGCGATGCGCCGAGCCGCTGACCGAGGATGCCACCGCCGACCGGGTGCGTTGGCAGCTGGACGGGTGGTTGAACACCCGGATCGTGGTGGATCGACCCACCGCGCCGGTGGTTCAGTTACGGCTGCAGGCGGTAGAGGTGGTGTCGGCGGGGGCGCTGCAGTTGCCGCTGTGGGGTGGCCTCGGTGAAGAGGACAGGATGCGGGCCCGGCGAGCGCTGGTCCGGGTGCAGGGGCTGCTCGGTCCGGAGGCGGTGCAGGTGCCGACACTGTCCGGCGGTCGCGGGCCGGCCGAACGCATCACGTTGACGCCGCTGGGCGACGAGCCGGTGCCGCTCACCGACCCGAATCGGCCTTGGCCCGGTCAACTACCGGAACCGTCGCCGTCGGTGTTACTTGACGATCCGGTGGAACTGCTTGATGTCCAAGGCAATTCGATCCGAGTGACCAGCCGCGGGTTGTTCTCCGCCGACCCGGCGCGGCTGACCGCCCGCGGCCGCGACAACAGGCTGCACTGGTGGGCCGGCCCGTGGCCGGTCGACGAACGGTGGTGGGATGACGGGCTCGGGGCCGGAGGTCGGACCGCTCGGGTACAGGTGCTGCTGGAAGGCGAGCGACCGGCCGATCCCGGTACCGCGCTTCTGCTCTGCTACCGGCAACGGAGGTGGTATCTGGAGGGAATCTATGAGTAAAAATGCGCGTCGCCAGCCCACTGCGCCCGGGTACGATCAGGCTCAATCCAACAGCGGCCAAGGGGAAGACGCGTCTTGTCTGACAGCGAAGACGACGAGAAGACCGTCGTCGAAGACGAAAAAACGACCGTCGCCGAAGAAAAGCAGCCGACCGTTTGGCAGCGCCTCTCGTTGGGCCAGCTCCGTTGGACGGCCGCCGCCCTCATCGTCGTCGTCACCGCAGCGTTCGGCGGACTGAAGACCGCCCACCACGTCACGCCCATCTCGTTCGGTCAGACGTACAACGCCGCAGCGCTACTGGTCACCCCGCATTCGGTCGCGCTCACCGATCACTGGTTAGGGATGTCGCGCCTGTCACCGGAATGCCGCTATCTGGTGCTGAAGGTGACGATCCAGAACACCGCACACGAGTCCGTCCCATTTCCGCTCGACGGCGCGTTGGCCGGCCAGCCCGACGATTGCACGCCCCACCGTCGCCCAGACACCGAGTTGTTCGAGCTCACCGGGATTGCCAATCAATTCGCGGCGACCTTCCGCGGTAAGGAATCCATCACCGTTCCCTCCATCGACGCCGGGTTCACCAACGACTATTCGGTGCTGTGGGCGGTCTCTCGAGCCGAACTGAGTCACCACCGCGAGATCACTGTTCGCATCCACAAGATGAGCTCGTTCATCTCGACTTTCGTGCTCAGCCATCGATGGGCCGGTGACGCCGACCATTTCGCCGAATTGCGGATCTCCGACCTGGAGTCGTCGTGAGGGCACCCAAGGCGCTGCTGCCTGCGGCTCGCAATGCTTTGGCTGTCGCGTTGCTGATCACCGCGGGCGCGATGTGGTCGTGGCTGCCGACAAAGCTGCAATCATGGGCCCCGATCGACGTACACGGGACGGTCGGGCAACGGATCGTCGGCCGCAACATCGTCGTGACGGTCCACCGCACCTATCTGGCTCGCGAGGTGACCGCCAAGGGTGAGAAGGGGTTGAACAGGTTCCCCTCGAAAGGCGTGTGGCTGGTCATGATGGTCAGCTACGAGCCGAGATTCACGCCGCAATCGCCTCGCTTCGACCTGAGCGCTGACGGAAACAGCTTCGACACCAACCTCTCTGCCTTCCATCACATGGCGCAACCCGACATGCCGCAGAGCGGTCCGTTGGCGTTCGAATTGCCCAAAACACCGCAGAGCGCCACGCTGCTGGTCAGCAACGCCCTCTCCGAGAGCAGCACGGCAAAGATGGACTTTGCCCCCCTCGATTCTCGAATCGCCGTCGACATGCCGCTAGCCGGCATTGTGCCTGCCGCTTCGCTGAATCTCAGCGAACTGAGCGACCAGTGAACTCGTGGATCCGGCGTAACGGCCGGCCGCTCGTCATCAGCGTTCTCGTCGTCGTCCTGATCGGAATCACGATCACCCGACCGGCCTGGCGAAACAACATTGGTTTCCTGCAGCCCAAATACACTGTCCCTTGGGGGCATTCGATCGCCATTGCAGACACCCGCTGGCAATTGGCATTGGTGACGGCGCCCACCAGTCGTGAGCTGAGCAAATGGTCGTCGATCGTGCCCGACAACCCCTACGACCTGCCGCCGAACAGCCGTCTGGCGACCTATCTCTTGCGACGCACCAAAGACGGTAAGCCGGCCGGCCTTCCGGCGGGCTACGAGTCCTGCATCGCGACGGTGAACTCGGGCAAGCGGCAATGGACCAAGGCATCGTTCGCGCTCGGCGTCACCTACTGGGAGCTATACGGTGGCGTCTCCGGGATTTGTTCGCCGCGCCACACCGAGCCTTTGCTGGTAGCGATGATCGTTCCCAAGGACGTTCAGCTCACCTCGGTCGACGTTCAGTTCCTACCCGAGTCGTGGGACAACAAGAAGGAAATATCAAAGCCCACCGATTTACTCGTGGTTCGCTTCGACCTCGACTGATTCCTGGGTCGACGATTCCGCGCGCTCGTTCTCGGCGCGCACCCGATCCACGCAGAACCAGTACGCCGCCGCAACCAGCGCGATCCGAAGCGGATCGATCACCGCGCCGATCAACGCCCGAATCAGCTGATCGTAGGTCTGCCACCAGCCCCAGTCGTGGGGGCCGATCAGCAGCGCAATGCCACGCCACAGATAGCCGTCGGTGACCTTCATGTCCCAATAAGCGCCGTTTGGCGCCAGCAGCACCAGCGCGGTATATGCCAGCACGAAGAACGCGATCGGAAGCGCACCGCCGTGCAGGATCAGCCGCCATGCATCCGCGATCGGTCCGAACCGCCCCAACTGCGATCGCGCGAACTCCATGGTGCGTCTACGGATCTCGGCCGGCACCCGCTGCCAGCGAGGCTGCGCCGCACGTTGGCCACGTTCGATCGCCGACGCGAAGGCCGTCGCGGTCCGCTCTCCCAGCAGCACTCGGCGCGCAGTGGCCCAGGTCGGTGTGAACGGCGTTCCGTAGACCACGGAACCAATGGCCAACCAGGCCAACGCCAACGCCATCACCGATGCGACCGCGCCCAGCACTGTTCCCGCCGCATTCCACCAGTGCGCGAGCCACGCCGCGTGGGCGAACACCTGGTCACGAACACCGCTCAACCACACGATGATTCGCCGCTCCCGGATCCACCGGGGAGAGCCGAATAGGACCACCGACGACGCCTTGACCGCGAAATACAGCCACACCACTTCCAGATAGGCGGCCACGATCATCGTCCAACGCGGGAGTCGCTCACGAAAACGGGTCAGCAGTTGCCGCAGTGTGAAAGCAACCAGAATCGCGATCCACAATTTGGGGCCGATGTCGGGGCTGAAAACCTCCTTGGCCGCGACCGTCTTCCAATCGTTGAGCAATGCGTGCGTCACGCTGGTGACGTAGATGTAGTAATCCTCGACGATCAGCTTCCAGGCGGTGTAGATGACCAGGAACGGCAGGATCGCGGTCATCACCACGTCGAAAACACCCTTGGCTTCCTGGTCGTCGGTTTCGACTCCCTGCAATCCCGGTGTGACGGAGCGGATTACCAAGAACATGGCCAAATACGTCAGCAGTCGCACTAGCGGCGCGAGCGGAAGGATCAGGCTTCCCCAGAAGTCGCCGTGACTCAGGCCGATGTGAATCGCCAGATGCAGTGCCCAGTACCTCAGGAACCACCCGATGAGATAAATGGCGACAAGCCAGGGCCAGGTTTGCCACCACAGACTGACCGTCCGCCGCACGATCGTGAGCACCGCACCTCCCAGGGGCCTACGATAGCCGCTTGATCGCCGGGAAAAGGGCGGCTTTTAGCCCAGCCGGCCGGCAAATGGGCCGACCCGATCGATGAACCGGTCGAAGAACGCCATCGGGTCTGTCTGAACAGCGATCAACGCGTTGGGCTTTCGGCCCCAGCGGCCCGACCAGTCGGTGACTGTCATGCCGCGGGTCAGGGTGCCGGTCAACTCGACGTCCACCGTGGCCCGCCGGGTCTGGGCGAGTTGCGGATCCAATGCGACCGCCGCAGCCAACGGATCGTGCAGATGCGCGAGGTAGCCGTGGCCGAGGTCGTGATACGACTCCAGATAGAACCGGGTCGCATCTTCGATCACCCGAATCAGCGGGTTGGAGGCCGACGACCGGGTGCCCCGCTCGTCCTCGACACTCAGGGCGGTTGTCGTCGAATCCGCCGCGGCGGCCAGTCGCGAGAGAATGCTCGGGGTGAGCGCGATTTGCCGGGTTACGTCGAGGCCACACAGGATCGGAAGTTGTTGCGGGGTGAACTCTTCCGAAGGAGACCAGCCAGCGAATACCTCGGCCGCCGCCTCGGGATCGAAGGCGATGTTCCACTCCGCCACCGGGGTGGTGTTGCCGCGGTGGTCGTATGCGCCGCCCATGATCACCAGGCGGCGTAGCAGTCGCGGCAGCTCCGGTTCTTTCCTTAACGCCAGTGCCAGGTTGGTCAGCGGGCCGGTGACGACTCCGATCAACTCTCCCGGATGCTGTTGTGCGGCTGCGACCCACGCCGTCGCGGCATCGTCGTCGCGCAGCGGTAGATCTGTCGGTGCCAACTCGGCGTAACCCAAGCCCTGCGGCCCATGGACCGGGCTGTCCGCGCGCACGGAGGAGTTCAGTGGATGGTCGGCTCCTTTGAACACCGGCACGCCGTCGGCGCCACACAGGTCGAGCAGTCGTAGATTGTTGGCGCAGACCTGATCCGCCGCGACGTTGCCGGCGGTCGAGGCAATCCCGACGAGTTCCGCGTCCGGGCTTGCCAGCAGGTAGATCAATGCAATGGCATCGTCGACGCCAGTGTCGACATCGGCGAAAACTGGTGCGGCGGCCACGCGGAAACGATACCCGCTGCGGCCTAGTCGACCCCGTTGGCGACTGTCTCACCCGCGAGCGGCAGCCCGACCAGCATCAGCACATGATGAGCCGGACTACCTGGTGGCGCGATCAACCGGAGTTCGGTCCCATGCTGACGGGAGCGTTCGAGTCCTTCGGCCAGGACGCGAAGGCCGGACGAACCCAGGTGTGTGACCGCCGACAGGTCGACGCTCAATGGGTAAGTCCCTGAGCGGCTTTGACGCGCGATCTGCGTGCCCAGTTTCGACGCGGTCTCGTTGTCGACATCTCCGCTGACCACCAGCCGGTCGTCGACGATCGCGGCGGAAAATGCTGGCGTGCCGGGTGGTTCGGCGACCGTTAGGACCTTCGGGTCGGTGACGATGCGCGCCGGCCGACTCAGCTGGTGTGTGATCGAGGCGGTGGTGCCGTTCTCGGTTCCGACGATGCGACTGTCGGTGGCCAGTGCGTCCGCCAGCATCAGCCCGCGGCCACGCATGCCGGGGTCCGCTGATGGGGTCTTCCACTTGCCCTGGTCGGTCACCGAGGCATGCACCATGCCCTGGTCGTCCAGTGTTGCCTCGACGTCGATGCGGTGGGTGGTGGTCGAACGGTATCCGTGCTCGTAGGAGTTCTCGACGAACTCGCACAGGATCTGCACGATGATCAAGACATCGACGTTGTCGGCGCCGATGTCGGAGAGCCAGGCCCGCAGTGGTCCGCGCACCTCCCGTGCCGCGTGCACGGTGGCGTCGACGGACACGTGCAATGGCGGCGGCGGTGTACGTCGTTGCACGGCAAGCAAAGTCACGTCGTCGTTGTAGCCGGTGGTGCGCAGCATCAGCTCCAGCGTCTGCGAACACAACCGCTCGACGGGACGGGTCGGCCTCTCGATCGGAAACGCCGAGCCACCCAGTACGCGCGACGCGATGTCGGCGAATTCGGCGGTGCTGGCCGACAACGGACGGCCGGGGCGCTCGACGATGCCGTCGCTGTACAGCAGCAGGGCATCGCCCACGTCCACCGACTCGACCGCGGTGAAAAAACCGATACCGCTGCCCAATGGACCCGCGCCGGTCGGCGCGAGGAACCGTGGGTTGTCGCCGGCGATCAGCAGCGGAGGAGGGTGTCCCGCGGTGCAGTATTCGAAGGATCCGGTGCCTGCGTCGAGTCGGCCGATGCACAGGGTTGTCGCCTTCGAGCCGGGCACGAACCTACTGAATTCGTCCACTGCGGTGAGGCTTTCGGCGATACCTCGACCGGCGAGAAGGTGCAGTCGAATCGCGGTTCGCAGCTGCGCCATCACCGCGGCGGCCTCGACGCCGTGCCCGACGACGTCGCCGACGACGAGAAAAACGCTGCCGGAATGTCCGGGCATCGCCTCGAACCAGTCGCCGCCGGCGCCGGTGTCCTGGGTGGCCACCAGATATTCGGCCGCGATGTCCGCGCCCGGCAACACCGGCAGCGACGGTGAAAGTAGGGCGCGTTGGACTAACATTCCGAGATCCCGTACCTGCGTGTATAGCTCGGACAGTTCAGCTTCGCGCGCTTCGGCTGCCCGGCGCTCCTGCACCTGCGCGGTCGCATCGGTCAGCATCACCTGGGTACCTTCGATGTTTCCGTCTTCGCCCTTGCGGGGACTGACGACGATATCGCCGCAGACTTCCTGCATCGTTCCCGATCCGTCGAAGTCGAACTGGAAACGCCACTCGCGGCCAAGCTGGATCTCTCCCGTGCGGTAAACCCGGTTGAGGATCTCGATCAGATTCTGATCTTCGAACTCGGGAAACAACTCACGCGCCGGGACGCCAAGTCTGACCGCGGGAAATGCTGCTCGGGTCGCCGCATTTGCGGCAACGTAGCGGTGATCTGGGCCCTCGAAAGCGACGATGAACGACGGCAGGCTGTCGAACGCCCGTCGGACCAGTTCGGCCCCGCCGATCGTACTGTCCAGATCGCCGCCGTCCCCCACCGGTTTAGGGTAACCCGGCGCAATCGTCAGACGTGGCGCTTACCAGTGCACGCCAGGAACCAGGCGCACGACACGCTTGACCGGGCCGGGGACCCGCATGCGGGCAACCGCGGCGCGGACCGGCGGCTTCGGTCGGCGCGACGATTGCTGTTCTACAACGCCTTTCGAATCAGCCGGAGCCGGCTGCGTCTCGCCGCGCGCTGCGGCCGAATCCGGGTAGCCGAGATAGAGCTGGTGCAAGATTCTCCGCGACAGCTTCGGGGTGAAATAGTGGCCCGCCTCGGACAGCGTGCCCAGTGGGGTATCAATCCGGGCCGGCTTGTCGATCAACCCGCGAACCACCATCGCGGCCGCATGTTCGGGGCTGATCGGGGGAACCGGGTTGAGCCGCCGGGACGGCTTGATCATGGGGGTCGCCACCAACGGCATGTGAACGTTGGTGAACGTGACGTGATCAGAAAGGGTTTCGGTCGCAACGACTTCGGAGAAAGCGTCGAGCGCGGCCTTGGTGGGCAGGTAAGCGCTGTACTTGGGGCTGCGGGCCTGCACACCGGCGCTGGACACATTGACGACGTGACCGAAGCGCCGCTCACGCCAGTGCGGCAGCAGCGCGAGCACCATCCGCACCGCGCCGAAGTAATTGACCGCCATCACTCTTTCGTAGTCATGCAGTCGGTCGGTCTGGTTGACCACCGATCGGCGGATCGACCGCCCCGCGTTGTTGACCAGGTAATCCACGTGACCGAAACGGCCGAGGATGTCTTTGACCGTGTGTTCCACCGACCCGGAATCGGTGACGTCGCAGGTGAAAGCGTAGGCCTGTCCGCCATTGCCGCGAATCTCTTCAACCAGATCATCGAGCGCGTCCCCATTGCGGGCCAGTGCGAAGACGCATCCGCCGCGTTCGGCGACCGCCACCGCCGCCGCCCGGCCGATACCGCTGGAGGCTCCGGTGATGATCACGTGCCGGCCGACCAGCGGACCCCCCGGATCGTCGCGGCGGGCCCGGTCGGGATCGAGATGCTCGGCCCAGTACCGCCACAGTGCCGGCGCGTAGCTGCTGAACGCGGGGACCGAAATTCCGGTGCCGCGCAACGCTTTCTGCGTCTTGTCGGAGATGAAAGTGGGTGCCAGATCGACGACGTCGAGAACCTCACCGGGGATGCCCAGTTGAGTGGCGACCATGTTGCGCCACACCTTGGATCTCCCGCGCACTTTGAGCACCGGCGCCGCCACTGAGGCGGGCAGCGACCCGCGCAGCGTCGGCAGGCCCGCTGTGGCAGCGACGCCCCGGTAAATGCCCCGCAGCCCAATGGTTTTCGGCGATGTGAGGTGGAACGTGTGACCGTCGCGTCCGTCGGCGTGCAGCAATGCGACCAGGGCGTCGGCGACGTAATCAACCGGGACGATGTTGGTGCGGCCGGTGTCGGGCAACATCATCGGTGTCAGCCGGGGCAGCGCGGCCAGCTTGGCCAGCATGCCGAAGAAGTAGTACGGCCCGTCGACCTTGTCCATCTCGCCGGTGCGTGAATCACCCACCACGACGGCCGGCCGGTAGATCCGGTACCGCAGTCCCGACGTCGAGCGCACCAGCAGTTCGGCCTCGAACTTGGTCTGGTGATATGGCGTCGGCAGCTGCTGACCGATGTCGAAGTCATCCTCGGTGTACTCGCCGTGGAAGTCACCGGCCACCGCGATCGACGACACGTGATGCAGGGTCGCGTCGAGCCGGCGCGCCAGCTCGATGACGGCCCGGGTGCCTTCCACGTTGGCCTCGCGTTGCTCGGCCTCGCCGGCCGTGACGTCGTAGATCGCCGCGCAGTGCACCACGTGGTCGACATCGGGGCCCAGCCCGGCGAGGGCCTCGTCAGTCAGCCCGAGATGCGGCTCGGTGAGCTCGCCGACCAGCGGCTTTGCTCGGTCACCCCAGGCTGCGGCCAGGCGTTCGAAGCGGCCGAGCGAGGAGCGGCGAACCAGTACCCACACTTCGGCGTCCGGGTGGGCGTCTAGCAGACGGGACACCACGCGGCGCCCAATAAACCCGGTACCGCCGGTAACGACATAACGCATGCAAGACATGGTGCGCCCGGTATGGCCGCACGTCAACGCTGTGTGACGTGATCGTCGGCGCGGATCAGCGCGACATGACCGTGGTGTCTTCGTCGTCCCACAGCAGCAGCTGACGGACAGCGGCCCGTGATCCATAGGGCTGCAGCATGGAACTGGCCGGCCGCGGGCGCACCCGTAGCGGCCACCAGAACCAGCGGCCGAGCAGCGTGGCGATGGACGGCGTCATAAAGGAACGGACGATCAGGGTGTCGAACAGCAGACCCAGGCCGATGGTGGTGCCGATCTGGCCGAGTACCTGCAGACCGCTGAACACGAACCCGCACATGGTCACGGCGAACACCACTCCGGCGGCGGTCACCACCGAACCGGAGCCGGCCATCGCGCGGATGATGCCGGTCTTGAGTCCCGCGTGGATTTCCTCCTTGAAGCGGGAGATCAGCAACAGGTTGTAGTCGGACCCGACGGCCAACAGGATCATGACCGCCAAAGCCAATATGACCCAATACAGTTTGATGCCCAGGAAGTACTGCCACACCAGCACCGACAACCCGAACGACGCGCCCAACGACAGCGCAACCGTACCCACGATCACGATCGCGGCCACCAGGCTGCGGGTGATGATCATCATGATCAGCAGGATCAGGCTCAGCGAAGCGATGGTGACGATCAGCAGGTCGTAACTCTCCATGTCGCCGATGTCTTTGTAGGTCGACGCGGTACCGCCGAGATAGAAACTGGAACCGGCCAACGGAGTGTTCTTCACCGCTTCGTGCGCGGCCAGCTTGATCGGGTCGACGTGCGAGATGGCCGCGGGCTCGGCCGGGTCGCCTTCATGAGTGATGATCATGCGAGCGGCTTTGCCGTCGGGTGAAACAAACAGTTTCAGACCACGTTTGAAGTCGGGGTTATCGAATACTTCCGGCGGCAGATAGAACAGGTCGTCGTTCTTCGACTTGTCGAATGCCTGGCCCAGCGCGGCCGGATTGTCGTTCGCCAGCTCAGACTGTTTGTTGATTCCGAGGTTAGTGGCGAAGTTCTTCAACGTCAGTTCGCGGTTGACTTCCTGGCTGGCGATCTGCGGCGGTATCAGCCCGACGAGTTGCGGCTGGATCGTATCGAGCTTGTCCAGGCTGACGACCAGATCGTCGAATTTCTCGGTGAGCTGATCGATACTGTCAATTGCCTCAAAGGTATTGCGCAGCGCGAAGCACGCTGGGATGTCGTAGCAATGTTTCTCCCAGTAAAAGTAGCTGTGCAGCGGCCGGAAGAAGTCGTCAAAATTCGCCAGCTTGTCCCGCACTTCGGAAATGATCGCCAGCGTTTCGTGGAACTTCTGAGTCTCTTCATGTGTGGCGCCGGCGAGTTGCTGTTGCAGGGTGTACTGCTGCTGCAAGATACCGATGGTCTTATCGAGTTCCTGTGACTGCCGGAGTAAGTCGTGCGCGCGGTCCGCTTGATACTCCAGATTTTGCACCTGGCCAACGCTTTGCTGGCTGATCTGGAACGCGATCGAGCTGTGGTCGAGTGGGACACCCAATGGCCGGGTGATGGACTGCACCTGAGCGATGCCGGGTATGTGCACGACGCCCTTGGCCACCTTGTCCAGCACCAGCATGTCGGCCGGATTCCGCAGGTCGTGGTCGGCCTCGATCATCAGAAGTTCGGGCTCCAACCGGGAGCGGGGGAAGTGCCGTTCGGCGGCGGTGTATCCGACGTTGGCCGCGGCAGAGGCGGGAATGTAGGGCCGGGTGTCGTAGCTGGTCTTGTAGCCGGGCAGGGCGAGCAGACCAATGAGCGCGATGGCGATCGAAACGACGAGAATCGGTGCGGGCCAACGGACAATGGCGGTGCCGATGCGACGCCAGCCGCGAGTTTGCAGCACGCGCTTGGGATCGAACAGGCCGAAATGACTGGCAATCGTCAGAATGGCCGGGCCGAGCGTAAGCGAGGCGGCCAGGGCCACCAGGATTCCGATCGCCGCGGGCAGGCCCAGGCTTTGGAAGTAGGGCAGCCGCGTGAAACTGAGGCACGCCACTGCGCTGGCAACAGTCAGACCCGAGCCCAAGACAACATGTGCGGTGCCGTGATACATGCTGTAGAAGGCGTCTTCCCGTTCTTCGCCGGCGCCGCGCGCCTCGTGATATCGGCCGACGAAAAATATCGCGTAATCCGTTCCGGCGGCGATTACGAGCAATGTCAGCAGATTGGTGGCGTACGTCGACAGCCCCAGGATCCCGACATTGCCAAGGAAGGCAACGAATCCGCGCGCCGCGGCCATCTCGATCAGGACGGTCGCCAGGACCAACAGCGTGGTGGAAAACGATCGATAGACGAAGAACAGCATCACGGCGATCACGCCGATGGTGATCGCGGTGACTTTGTTGGATCCCTTATTGCCTTCGGTGAATTGATCGGCGATCAGCGGGGCGGCACCGGTGAGGTATGCCCTGACGCCCGGTGGCGGCTGCATGTGGTCAACGGTGGCGCGGACGGCGTCGACGGACTCGTTGGACGATGCCTCGCCCTGGGCTCCATCCAGAAAGAGCTGAACGTAGGCGGCTTTTCCATCGCTGCTCTGCGATCCCGCCGCCGTCAGCGTGTCTCCCCAGAAGTCCTGGATGTGCTGGACGTGCTTGGTGTCCTGCTCCAGCTTGTGGATCAACTGGTCGTAGTACTTGTGGGCGGCGGCGCCGAGCGGCTTGTCGCCCTCCAAGACGATCATTGCCGAACTGTCGGTATCGAACTCGTGGAACACCTTGCCGATGTGCTTGAAGGCCTGATACGACGGCGCCTCGGGCGAGCTGAGGCCGACGTTGTGCAGCCTGCCGACCTCTTCTAGTTGTGGCACAAGGATATTCGGTATAGCCGCTAGGGCCACCCAGAACAGAAGGATGGGTACGGCAAGGCGGTGAATGACACGGGGGACGCGTGGCCGTCGCACGCCATGGTTGCTCATCCGGACTTGTCCAGGCAGTAGGTGTAGGCGCTCAATTCGTTCACGGTCCTTTCGTCTTTGACGATGCCGTTGACGGTGATGCGGCACCCCAGCGTGTTGCCGTTGCCTTGGGCAACCACGTTGGCGATGACTGCGGGATCGGTGGTGGTGATCGTGTAGGACCACGGCAGCGGGGCGTTGTCGATCCGTTGCGGTGCGGCGTGGACATCCTGATAGTTGATGGTCGCCGTGGCGCCGGGATTGCCGAAGACCTCATAGACGACTTGCTTGGGGCTGAACGGAACGATCTCGTTCGAGGCGCCGCCGCCTTGGGCTGCGTTCTTGTGCGAGTCGAAGGCACCGTGCAGTCGATCGACCGCGAACCCGGCGAGCGCCACCACGACGACAGTGACCAGGATCATCCATCGTCGCCGGATCAGATCTGTTATCGAAAACCGTTTCACCCGTTGCCCTTTCGGTGGCGGGTCAAGCTCGGGATGATCACATCGTCGATCAGGGCTTCCACCGTCCGCTCGGTGGGCGGCCGGTTGGGCATGATCGACCGGAAGATCAGGTAGCCCGGCAACAGGTCCCAGAGTTCGTCGCTGATAGCGACGGCGTCGATCTCACCGCGCAGGACCGCGTCGTGCAGGACATCCTGCAAAAGGGCTTTTCGTTGATCCAGAAACTCTGACTGCATGGCGTCGTGCAGCGCGGGGTGGCGTGACACCTCGACGAGTACGGCGCGAATGATGCCCGCCTGCTCGTGCGTCTGCTGGCTGATCACGTATCCCAGATGCAGCAGATCGCCGCGCAGCGTTCCGGTCTCGGGATGAACCGCGATCTGCCGGCAGCCTTCGATGAATGCGGCCAACACTAGTTCGGCCTTCGACGGCCAGCGCCGGTAGACGGTGGCCTTGCTGGCCCGGGCGCGGGCGGCGACGGCGTCCAACGTCAACCGGTCGTAGCCGTGTTCCTGCAGTAGCTGCAGGGTCACATCGAGCAACTCGGTTTCTCGCGGCGTCCACGGTGACGCTGCCATCCCGCGCTGAGCCATCCCAGTCACAGCGCCCACCCTAGGGGTGCGGGGGCAGTACTGTCCAGTACCGTACCGCTGTGGAAGGGCGGCTCAAGTCAGTAGCTGAAGTCCTTGATCCCGTCCCAGTCGACCAACGTCCAGCCCAGCGCGGGGCTGCCGGTGATCACCACGCGGCCCAGGTTGGGCAGCGGATGACTGGTCGCCAGGCTGTCCTTCGGGTTCTTCACGTTCATCAGCGTCCAGTACATGATCGACTCGGCGTGTGCGAACGCGACCGGCTTGCTGTTGCCGCTGTCGTAGATCTTTTGGACGGCCGCGCTGAACTGGTCGTTGAATTGGGCGCCGCTGATCGAGCCGGGAACGGCGTCCTTGACGTCGCCTTTGAGCCACAGCGACGGCGCGATCAGATAGGTCAGATCGGCCCGCTTCGTGGGTACGTTGTTGAAGCGCCCGGCGTCGATTTCCCGCAGTCCGGGCAGGATTTCGACATGCTTGCCCAGCGCGCGGGCCAGCGGCGCTGCGGTCTGCTGGGTGCGCACCATGTTGGAGGCGTAGACGCCGTCGAAGTTGTTACGAGAGAGCTGGTGGGCGAGCTGCTCGGCTTGCCCCTGACCCTCCTCGGTGAGGTCGGGGCCGGGAATGTCGGTGTTGATGACGTGCTGGGCGTTGCTCTGCGACTCGGCATGCCGGATGAAGGTCAGGGTGATGCTGCGTACCTGCGGTGATCCCGAGCAGGCGCCGACGGTGATGACGACGGCCAGGACGGCTGCGGCCTTCCAGATGACGGTGCGGGTGCGATTGCGCATGGCGATAGCCTGCCTTGCCGAGCCCTTCGACGTGGGGCGTTTGCCTGGGTTGGCTCAATAAATCACACCGGCGGCGCACTTCGCCGATTGCATCATCGGGTGGTGGAATGGCGAGGGCTAAAAGGGATGAGCCGCGAACCTGACCGAAGAGGAGACCCGCATGGCGATCGACCCGAATGCCGTCGGCGCGACCACCGAACCCATGTTGTTCGAGTGGACCGACCGCGACACCTTGCTCTACGCCCTCGGTGTGGGCGCCGGCCTCGACGACTTGAAATTCACCACCGAGAACAGCCACGACATCGAGCAGCAGGTTTTGCCCACCTATGCGGTGATCTGCTGCCCGGCGTTCGGGGCGGCCGGGAAGGTCGGATCGTTCAATTGGGCGATGCTGCTGCACGGTTCGCAAGGCATCCGGCTGCACGCGCCGCTGCCGCCCGCCGGAAAGCTGTCCGTGGTCACCGAGGTGGCCGACATCCAGGACAAGGGCGAAGGCAAGAACGCGATCATCATGTTGCGTGGTCGCGGCAGCGATCCGGACACCGGGACACTGATCGCCGAAACCCTGACCACGCTGGTGATCCGGGGCGAGGGCGGCTTCGGGGGCCAGCCGGGTGAGCGCCCGGCCGCTCCGGAGATCCCCGACCGCGAGCCCGATGCCAGTGTCGCGTTGACGACCCGCAAGGACCAGCCGCTGATCTACCGGCTCTCCGGTGACCGCAATCCGCTGCACAGTGACCCGTGGTTCGCCAAGGAACTGGCCGGCTTCCCCGAGCCGATCATGCATGGCCTGTGCACCTACGGGTTCTCCGGTCGCGCCCTGATCTCCGAACTCGGCCACGGCGACGCCGGCGCCATCACGGCCATCGATGCGCGATTCACCAAACCGGTGTTCCCCGGCGAAACGCTGACCACGCTGATCTGGCGCACCGAGCCCGGTAAAGCGGTGTTCCGTACCGAAGCGGCCGGGGCCGACGGCAGCAATGCCCGGCTGGTACTCGAGGACGGCGCGGTGGAGTACACCGAGGTTTAGCCGGGCCGCCAACGTGGCAGTCCCGGGCATGACATTCAAACTGACCTACAGCGACGGGCAGTCGACGGACTACGACGACAGCACCAAGTGGGAAGTCGACAACGGCGTCGTCAAGATGGGTCGCGAAGAGGGGGACTGGACGGTCTTCGTCTCACCGAGTCATTGGGCGACACTCGAACTCGACACCGGCCAGGACAAGAACGGTGACAAGAAGTCAGACGACGACAAGAAGTCGGACGACGACAAGGACGACTGACATCGCGGCGCGACTTTGAATGCCACCTAGGCGCCTCAGCCATTACCTGGCAAGTAATCGTGGCCATGATCAGCCGCCGCTAGCATCGGGTCGATGACGACCCTGACCCGCAACGCCCGGGCAACACCGGCAGTCGGGCAGCTGCTGCGCGAGTGGCGCGAGCGGCGCCGAATCAGCCAGCTCGACTTGTCGATTCAGGCCGACATCTCGGCACGGCACCTGAGCTTCGTGGAGACCGGACGTTCGCAGCCGACGTCGGGAATGATCCTGCGGCTCAGTGAGCAACTCGACGTGCCGCTCCGTGAGCGCAATACGCTGCTGCTGGCCGGAGGATATGCACCCGCGTACCCGGAACATTCACTCGACGAACCGGAGCTGACCAGGCTGTGCGCCGCACTGCGGCAGATCCTCACCGGCCACGAGCCGTACCCGGCGCTGGTGATCAACCGATGGTGGGAGATGCTCGACGGCAACGCGGCCGTCGCCGTGCTCATCGACGGATGCGACCCCGCGTTGCTCGAGCCGCCGATCAATGCGTTGCGGGTTTCGCTGCACCCGGCCGGCATGGCCTCTCGCATCGTCAATCTGCCCGAGTGGCGTGCCCACGTGCTCGAGCGGTTGCAGCGCCAGGTCCGGGCGACGCGTGACCCGAAGCTCATCGAGTTGCTGTCGGAGTTGTCGGGCTACCCGGGCGGCGAGGCCGAACGCCCTGAGCCGACCGATGTCGCGGTGCCATTGCGATTGCGGCACAACGGAAAAGAATTGGCGTTCTTTTCCATGACCGCGGTCGTCGGAGCGCCGTTGGATGTGACCGTCGCCGAAGTGGCGATCGAGTCGTTCTATCCCGCCGATGCGGACACCGCTGAGGCGCTACAGGCACTAGGAAAGTGAGCCGATGACCGACACCGCCGCAACGGAGATGATTCACGGGCTGGTCCCGCTGGCCGTGACGCTGGGTATCACTGCGGACGCCGCCGCCCCGGAAGGGGTTGTGCTGAGCCTGGATTGGGCGCCGAATCTGACGACAGGCGGAGGGGTGCTGCACGGCGGGATGGTCATGGCGCTGGCGGACACGTCCGGCGCGGTGTGCGCATTCCTCAATCTCCCCGAGGGCGCCGGGGGCACCACGACCATCGAATCCAAGACCAATTTCTTTGTCTCCACCCGCTCCGGCACAGTCAAGGCGCACAGCCGCCCGTTACATGTCGGACGGCGCGTCATCGTGGTCGAAACGGAGATCCGTGGCGACAACGACAAACTGGCCGCCAAAACCATTCAGTCCCAGGCGGTCCTGTGATCAATTCGCGAGTTGGCGGGCGAGCCGCTCGGTGAATTCCCGGACCCGGGCGGGGTCGTCCAGCGCGTAGCGGGCGGCGGTGGCCCGGTCTCCGTCGTCGCTGTGCCGCACCAGGATTGCGACGCCGTCGCCGGCCACTGCATCGAAGGCGTCCTCGTCGGTGATGTCGTCGCCGAGATAGATCGGCAGCAGCGTGCCGCCGCCTTCGTTGTCGCGGATGTAGTCCAACACCCACCGCAACGTTTTGCCCTTGTCCCAGTCGACATCTGGACGTAGCTCGATGACTTCGCGGCCGGTCGTCACGCGAAGGGCGGTTCGTTGCCCGGCGCTGCGCACCGCGGCGGCCACCTCGCCGACGCGATCACGTGCCGCGTTGCGGTAGTGCACGGCCACCCCGAATCGCTTGTGCTCCACCACCACACCCGGAATACCGCCGAGCTGGTCGGCCAGCGCGGCGGCGGCTTGCGCCAGCACCGGAATGCTCTGCGCCGCTTCGGCGTTCTCGTGGTGTTCGCCGTCGGGTCCGGTCAGTTCGAAACCGTGGCTGCCCGCGTACCACAGGCCGGGCAGGCCGATCCGCTCGCGGACGTCGGCCAGGTCGCGACCGCTGAGAATCGCGACCGGGCATGACGTGCTCAGCGACGTCAGCGCCTCGGCCGCGCCGTCGACCAGCCGCGCCGAGTCAGGATCCTTGACGATCTCGGAGAGCGTGCCGTCGAAGTCGTAGAACACCGCGGGTTGCGCCGTGACGTCCAGCGCCTGCATACCGTCGGGCAGTTCGGACATCCGCCGATCGCCGGCGCGAACGCCGATATCGCTCACGTCCTCGACCACGGCGTCGGCACCGCGCGGGTGATCGCCTGCGCTGACCGCGACCACCAATGCAAATCCTGCGGCCCGGGCCGCCTCCACCCCGCCTTCGGTGGATGTGACGACGGCGCAGCGGCCCGGCCGCACCTCGAGTCGGTCGGCTGACTGGATCAACGAGGCGGCATCGGATCGATCGAGGCCCACACCGGCGTCGCGCAGGTGTTCTGCAAGCGTGGTGTCGGGCTCGCCCTGCAAGTCGAACAGCACGGCGTCCAGGCGGCGTGGGTCGATGATGACCGACATTGCCCGCCCCGCCTTCCCGGCCCGCCATCGCGGTGCCGGTAGTCAGGCTAGTCGGTGGGCGTCAGACCGATTTCCTGTCGAACAGCAAGATCGAGTCTTGGGTGAGCAGGTCCAGGCGTGCGACGGCGATTTTGATGCTGTCGGCCAGTTCGTCGATGTCGGCTCCGGCGTCGTAGTCGGCGGTGATTCCGAACACCAGGTCATCGGCGTAACTCAGCACTGCGACGCCGGTACGCAGCTGCAACGCGATCGGCGGAATCGGCAGCAGCCGACTGACTTTGTGGCCCATCATCTCCAGCCGACGGTGCGGGCCCGGGACATTGGTCGCCAGCGTCACGATGCCACGTTGCGGTAAGCGCGTCAGCAGTCGAATCAGCCACGAGGACAACATGAACGGGACATAACCGGTTACCGAGACCGCCATGTTGCCGGCCTGTTTCTGCCCACCCTGCTTGGTTCGGGTCATTCGGCTGTGCACCACGCGCAACTGCTGGAGTGGGTCGCCCTCGTCGACCGGCAGGTAGGGCAGCATGATCGAGATCTTGTTGCCCGGCTTGTCACCGGAATCGGGGGAGCGCACCGACACCGGCACCAGCGTGCGCAGCGAGTCCGGCCGTGGTTGCTCACCACGATGGAGCAGAACAGAGCGAAAGCCCTCGGTGATCGCGGCCAGCGCGACGTCGTTGATGGTGACGTCGAACTTGTGGCAGACCTGCTCGACATCGGCGAGAGGCACGCGGACCGCGCGGTAGCGGCGCATCGACGTAACCGGCCCGACCAGCGACGATCCGGCGGTAGGTCGCAGCAGACCGGATGCGATTTCGGTCGCGCCGCCGACCGTCCGGGCCACCGTGTCGGTGATCCCGGTGGCGGTTCGCCAGAGACTGTTCAGCGGGTTGGTGCGCGGCGGGTTCTCGGGTACCGGCTTCAGGTGCGGGCGCCGGGTGCCTCGCTTGGCGTCAACGGGCCGCTTGAATATGTCGCCGTCGATCTCATCGCACAGGCGGGCGAGGATACGAATCGCCGAGATTCCGTCGGCCATGCAGTGGTGGACCTTCATCAGGATCGCCCACCGATTGCCCTTAAGCCCTTCGATCACCCAGCACTCCCACAGCGGGCGATCGCGATCCAGTCGGCGCTCCAGTACGTCGGCGACAACGCGGAACAGTTCGGTGTCATCACCCGGCCGCGGCACGGCGATTCGGCGCACGTGACGGCTGATGTCGAAGTTCGGATCCTTGACCCACTGTGGCGCGCGTGCGTCGAAGGGCTGGGTGCGCAGCATCTGCGTGCATCGCGGAATCTTTTGAACACGCTCTGCTAGAACAGCTTTGAATTCGTCATACTTGGGTGCCGCGCCATCGATGATGGCGATTCCGCCGATCGCCAAGCTGACATTACGGTCCGAATCCTCGGCCATGAGGAAGCCTGCATCGAGCGTGTTGAGTTGCTCCACGGATCATCACCGCCGTTCGTTCTTGGGATGTGTTCGAGTATCGGCGGTGACCGCTGGTCAGAGGTGGCGACGACATTAATTCATGTAAACAACTGGAGTCAGTTGTGTGGCAACGCAGTTGGACCGGCGTGGATGAGGTAATGCCTGAGAATTTCTGAGTTTCTTCCCACGTCGCGCTCAAGAGTATTGCGGCGCATGACATTTCATTCAATGATCCGCAGCCCCGACGGCGTCGATCGCTGACAGACGGTCTATTTCGACGAGAGTTTCCGCCAACTGACAACCGCAACCACGATCCCGATCAGCGCCGTGATCGGGCCAGTGATGGACCAGGTCGTGGTGTTGCTCATCTGGCTGCCGGCGAGCACTCCGAATCCCTGGAGCGACCAGATCAGACCGAACAACGCAAGGACCAATCCGACTGCAAATGTAACGACGAAAGTCCTTCGCATATAAGGATCTTACGCGCGATTTTGGTGACTTCCGTCGATAGAGAAGAACAACCTCTAGCATTCGTGCGGGGGCTCCAGCACGCGCGCAGACGGGATCTCTCATGGTCGAGGGTGTGGACGTCGGCGGATGAGGCGGCTGGTCGCGCAACGGCGGGCTCGTATCGACCGCTTACTCACTCGCCCTTATTCGGGATGAGCGGCATGTTCGGCATCGGGGTCGTGCCGGGCGGGCACTGAAACCATTGAAACTGCGGGAGGATACAAGCTTTTCCTTCTTTAACGTGGTCGCCCGTGAGCATGTAGTCGTGGCAGACGGACGTGTCCCAAGCCGGGTAGATGGGAACCCGGTTGCCCCCGTGGCCAGCCGCGTCGATTGTGATACCCAGCGGCGGAGGATCTCCTGGACACCAGCGAAACTCGCTGGCGTTGGCGGTGCCTTCGGCCAGCCCCAAACCGGCCACCGCGAGAGTCCCCGACACCAGGGCCCCGGTAATGAGATTCTTTAGGTTATGGGTGATGTCCATCGCGGCCACCTTTCGTCGTCGTGGGAGCAGAATTTAACGCCGACCGTTTAATGAATACTTAATTGTCTTGAGTCAAGAAGTTGGCAGGTTTTGGTTCAGGGTTGCTGGAGATATGCCTGTCGGGGTGTGCGGTCGTTGAGGGTTTGGTGGGGCCGGATGGTGTTGTAGATGATGCGGAAACGGTGTACCTCCATGTCCAGGGCGTCGCCGTCGCCGATGTAGCCGCGGAAAAGGTGCTCGTATTTGAGGGTGCCGAAGAATCGTTCGACGACGCCGTTGGTTTGTGGTGATTTGATCCGGGTCCGGACGTGTCGCAGCAGGGGGTCGTCGTCGGTGAAGAGAGTTTGGAAAGTTTTGCCGCGGTAGCACGGGCCGTTGTCGGAGACCAGCGCGATCGGTGCGGGAGCGTGGCCAATGACTGTGTCGTTGGCGTCGAGGATGTCCATCAGGCCCCGGTCGGCGCGCAGGTCGTTCAGACCCAGGACGCGTTGGGCTTCTTCGATGGCTAATTGCAGGCAGTGCACGGCGTCGATGCCGCGGCCGGTGGGAGTAACGGTGATGGCCAGGCAGTACTTACTCACGTAGTCGATGACCGCACTGATTCGCCAGATGCCGCCGCAGGCGGTTTCGAATTCGGAGAAGTCGGTCTGCCAGACTCGGTTGCGTTCGGTCGGCGGGTCGCGAAAGACGCGACGACGCAGTACCGCCCAAGACTTTCGATCGGCTCGGAAACCTTGTGGCAACAGCAGGTCTCGACGTCGCAGGGCACGTTGCACCGAGGAGTTGGTCACGTCATGACCGTCAGCACGCATCATGGCCGCGATCTTGCGGTAGCCCCACGCCGGCCATGCTTGGGCGTACTTGGCGGCCAGGGCTTCGATGCGGTCGACGACCGGCGCCGGCCATGGACCCTTGGCCGGATCGCCGGCTCGCAGCCTGGCCAGCCGCCGCCAATAGGTTCGTTCTGGGATAGCGGCCAGGGCAGCGAACCTCGAAACCGGCAGCCCCGCTGCCGCCCTTAGGGCTTCGAGGTCGGTGAAGGGACCTGATCCACCAGCGCAGCCCCCCGTTGCCAGATCCGCAGCTGGACCGTCGCTTCGGCCAACGCCAGTTTGAGTTGCTCGTTTTCCATTCGCAGCCGACGCTGCTCAGGGGTTCCCAACCTGCCCGCTTGCCCGCCGGGAACCTCTTGGAGTCGACCAGCACCAGCCTCGAGGAACTGATGCTTCCATTTGGTCATCGTCACCGCGGTCACCCCACAGCGGCGAGCTGCTTCGGCACAGGTCATTTCGTTGGCCAGCACTGCCAATACCAGCCGGGTCTTTTCTTCCGCGGGAATCTTCGTGCGTCGCGACCGAACCATTATCTCAACCTCTCAGCCTTGGCCGCAGTTATCCACAAGCTGCGACCATGCCAATTAGTTTGAGTCAGTAGATAATGAACCTATCGAACATATATTCGATAGACTGGCCGCGTGGGTTTCAGCAACGGGCCGCCGGGCTGGTCGGAGATGGAGCGGGTGCTCTCCGGCAAGCCGCGCCGTTCCGGTACGCCGACGGTCTGGACTCCGGCGGATGAGGCGCCGTGGTCGCGCAAGCGGGTGGCCTACCAGCCGCCGGACGAAGACCGCCCGAATCGGTCGTCCGTGCCCTATGCCGAGCTACACGCGCATTCGGCGTACAGCTTTCTCGACGGAGCCAGCGCGCCTGAGGAGCTGGTCGAGGAGGCGGTGCGGCTGGGCCTGCGGGCCATCGCGCTGACCGACCACAACGGCCTCTACGGCGCGGTGCGGTTTGCCGAGGCGGCCGTGGAACTGGACATGCGGACGGTGTTCGGCGCCGAGCTGTCGTTGGGGGCCGGTGCCCGGACCGACGACCCCGATCCGGTCGGCCCGCATCTGCTGGTGTTGGCTCGCGGGCCGGAGGGCTATCGCCGGCTGTCGCGTCAGCTGGCCGCGGCGCATCTGGCCGGCGGCGAGAAAGGCAAGCTGCACTTCGACTTCGACGCGCTCAGCGAAGCGGCGGGCGGCCACTGGCACATTCTGACCGGTTGCCGCAAAGGTCACGTCCGCTCCGCGCTGTCCACCGGCGGCCCGGATGCGGCCTCGGCGGCATTGGCCGATCTAGTGGACCGGTTCGGCTCCGATCGGGTCAGCGTCGAGCTGACCCACCACGGCTGCCCGGTCGATGACGAGATCAATGCCGAAATGGCCTTGTTGGCCCAGCGGTTCGGGCTTAGCAGCGTGGCGACCACCGGAGCGCACTTCGCTGGTCCGTCGCGGCGTCAGCTGGCGATGGCGATGGGTGCGATACGGGCCAGGCAGTCGCTGGATGAGGCGGCCGGCTGGCTGGCCCCGCTGGGCGGTTCGCATCTGCGCTCCGGCGAGGAGATGGCGCGGCTGTTCGCGCAGCACCCGGATGCGGTAACCGCCGCTGCCGAACTCGGCGAGCAGTGCGCCTTCGGCCTGGCGCTGATCGCCCCGCAGTTGCCGCCGTTCCCAGATGTACCGCCCGGCTCAACCGAAGACAGCTGGCTGCGTGAGTTGACGATGGCAGGGGCCGAGCGCCGCTACGGCCGGCGATCCCAGGCGCGCAAGGCGTATACCCAGATCGAGCGCGAGCTGGAAATCATTGCGCAACTGAAGTTTCCGGGATACTTCCTGGTGGTCTACGACATCACCCGATTCTGCCGGGAGAACAACATCCTGTGTCAGGGCAGGGGATCGGCGGCCAACTCGGCAGTCTGCTACGCGCTCGGTGTGACCGCGGTCGACCCGGTGGCCAACGAGTTGCTGTTCGAGCGTTTTCTGTCGCCGGTTCGCGACGGCCCGCCCGACATCGACATCGACATCGAGTCGGATCTGCGCGAGAAGGTCATCCAGTACGTCTACGACAAGTACGGCCGCGACTACGCCGCCCAGGTCGCCAACGTGATCACCTACCGCAGCCGTATCGCAGTGCGCGACATGGCTCGTGCCCTGGGATTCTCGCAAGGACAGCAGGACGCCTGGAGCAAGCAGATCAGCCATTGGAGTGGACGTCCGTCGGACATCGACGGCATCCCCGAGCAGGTGATCGAGCTGGCCGACCAGATCCAGAACCTGCCCCGGCACATGGGCATCCATTCCGGCGGCATGGTGATCTGCGATCGGCCGATCGCCGACGTCTGTCCGGTCGAATGGGCCCGCATGGAGAACCGCAGCGTGCTGCAGTGGGACAAAGATGACTGCGCGGCAATCGGTTTGGTGAAGTTCGACTTGCTCGGGCTGGGCATGCTCTCGGCGCTGCACTACGCCATCGACCTGGTGGACGAGCACAAAGGCCTCGAGGTCGACCTGGCCACGCTGGACCTGTCCGAGCCGGCGGTCTACGAGATGTTGCAGCGCGCCGATTCCGTCGGCGTGTTCCAGGTGGAGTCGCGTGCGCAGATGGCCACGTTGCCGCGGCTGAAGCCGCGGGTGTTCTACGACCTGGTGGTCGAGGTGGCGTTGATCCGCCCGGGGCCCATCCAGGGTGGATCGGTTCACCCGTACATCCGGCGTCGCAACGGCCTCGACCCGGTCGTCTACGACCATCCGTCGATGGAACAGGCTTTGCGGAAGACGTTGGGAGTGCCGCTGTTTCAGGAACAGCTGATGCAGCTCGCGGTGGACTGCGCCGGTTTTTCCGGCGCCGAGGCCGATCAATTGCGGCGCGCCATGGGATCCAAGCGGTCGACCGAACGCATGCAGCGGTTACGCGGACGGTTTTTCGACGGCATGCGGAGCTTGCACGGCGCTGCCGACGAAGTGATCGACCGGGTCTACGAAAAGCTGGAGGCATTCGCCAATTTCGGCTTCCCGGAGAGTCATTCGCTGAGCTTCGCATCGCTGGTCTTCTACTCGTCGTGGTTCAAGTTGCATCACCCCGCGGCGTTCTGCGCGGCGCTGCTGCGTGCGCAGCCGATGGGCTTCTACTCGCCGCAGTCGCTGGTGGCCGACGCCCGCCGGCACGGGGTGACGGTGCACGGTCCGTGCGTGGCCGCCAGCGTGGTGCATGCCACGCTGGAGAACGCCGGCACCGAGGTGCGGCTGGGGCTGGGCGGCGTCCGTCATATCGGCGAAGACCTGGCCGAGAAGTTGGTCGAAGAACGAAATACGCACGGCCCCTTCGCTTCTCTGCTGGACATGACGACTCGGGTTCAGCTGTCCGTGCCGCAGACCGAGGCGCTGGCCACCGCGGGCGCGCTGCGCTGCTTCGAGATGTCACGGCGCGAGGCACTGTGGGCGGCCGGCGCGGCTGCCACCCAACGGCCGGATCGCTTGCCGGGCGTCGGCTCGTCGTCGCATGTCCCGTCCCTACCCGGAATGAGCGAGATGGAGTTGGCCGCGGCCGACGTGTGGGCCACCGGCATCTCGCCGGACAGCTACCCGACCCAGTTCCTGCGACCGGATCTCGACGAGCTGGGGGTGATACCCGCCGCCGAACTGCTGTCGGTGCCCGACGGCGACCGGGTGCTGGTCGCCGGGGCGGTCACGCATCGGCAGCGGCCCGGGCACGGCGCGGGGCGTGACGTTCGTCAACCTCGAGGACGAGACCGGGATGGTCAACGTGCTCTGCACACCGGGGGTGTGGGCGCGGCACCGCAAGGTGGCACAGACATCGTCGGCGCTGCTGATTCGCGGTCAGGTCCAAAATGCCAGTGGCGCAATCACAGTCATGGCGGAGCGGATCGCCGAGCTCACGTTGAAGATCGGATCGAAGTCCCGCGACTTCCGGTGACGGCGAACCTCAAGGGACGCAGCAGCATCGTGCGTCGCGTGTCTCGGAGGTTGATGCTTTTTCAATTCGTTGCCACATGCGATATCACCTGGCGCGATGCCGGTGATATCGCATGTGGTCGCGATTTCACGCAACACACACCGGTCAGCCGGCGGTGCGGGCGGGAACAATGTGACTCCGCGGCATGAGTAATCTCGCGAACATGGCCCTCAATCTTTCTGTCGACGAACTCCTCACCACCACCCGCTCGGTCCGCAAGCGCCTCGACTTCGCCAAGCCCGTGTCCCACGAGCTACTGATGGAATGCCTCGACCTGGCGCTGCAGGCGCCCACCGGCTCCAATTCCCAAGGCTGGCAATGGGTTTTCATCGAGGACGAGAAGAAGAAGAAGGCGATCGGCGAGATCTACCTGGACAACGCCACGCGGCTACCTGAACTCGCCGTCACCGGAATACGGAGACGGAGACACCCGTGGCGAGCGGATGGGCGCCGTCCGTGATTCGGCGAGCTATCTGGCCGAGCACATCCACGAAGCGCCGGTGCTGTTGATTCCGTGCATCGAAGGCCGCGAAGACAAGCAGCCGATGGGTGGCGCCGGGTTCTGGGCGTCACTGCACCCGGCGATCTGGAGCTTCTGTCTCGCGCTGCGCTCGCGGGGACTGGGCACCTGCTGGACGACGCTGCACCTGATCCGCGGTGGCGAGGAGAAGGTGGCCGAGATCCTGGGCATCCCCTACGAGAAGTACAGCCAGGCCGGCCTTTTCCCGATCGCCTACACCAAGGGCACCGATTTCAAGCCGGCCAAGCGGTTGCCGGCTGAACAGCTCACGCACTGGAACACCTGGTAGATCACCGGGCGCAGGTCTGGCGTCGCGTTCCGCATCGTCACCGAGCGCCGGCGAAGCTCTGTTGCCGCCACGCCTCGTACACGGCGACCGCGGCGGCGTTGGCCAAGTTCAGCGACCGTCGGCCATCGAGCATCGGGATGCGCACCCGCTGGGTGATGTGCGGATCCGCCAGTGTCGCCGCGTCCAGCCCGGTGGGCTCGGGGCCGAACATCAGCACGTCGCCGGGCCGATAACTGACGTCGGTGAACAGCCGCGTCGCGTGGGCGGTGAAAGCGAACACCCGCTGCGGCGCGATCGCCGTCCATGCGTCATCCAGTGACGGATGGACGGTGACCGAGGCCAGGTCGTGGTAGTCCAGCCCGGCCCGACGAAGATTGGGTTCGGAGAGGTCGAAACCCAACGGCTCGACGAGATGCAGTTCTGCTCCGGTCGCCGCCGCAGTTCGGATTGCATTACCCGTATTGGGCGGGATTCGGGGCGAGTAAAACAGCAGCCTGAACACAACACACGGTAACCGGAAAAGGGCCGAGCCTCCGCGACTCCAGTCACCCGCCATCTTCGGCCGCCCGGCGCACTGTGGCGGCCTGTCGCGGGGCCCTCAGATAATTTGCTCGGCTATTCCTGGCGGAGTCGCAAGAGCCTCGGTGAACTCTGTCTGTTCAGTAAGAATTGTGGTCACTACCGCCGCAGCCTGTCATACTCGCTAAATTGCCAGGCGTATAACGCTTGCCCGTCGCTCGGGGTGGGCGCAATTAGCAGGAAGTCTCATGAACGACGCGCTAACACTGCGATTCAGCGGAGCGGACGCTCACAGCGGGCTGGTCCGGTGACTATGTTTGCCCGCCCCAAGCGGGCGGTCTCGTCGTCGAAAAATGAGCCCGCAGACAGCAGCAGCGTCGAGGCCGCTTCGAAACGGCCGGCGTCGTGGTCGCTGCGAAATTGGCCGGTCCGGTGGAAAGTCGTCGCCATTGTCGCGCTGCCATTGGTACTGGCAATGGTTTTCGGGGGATTTCGTATTGCGGATGCGCTGACCGATGCGCATCGGCTTCGCTTGGCGGCCGACCGCGCCGAGATGGTTCCTGCGATTACCAAATACATGTCGGCGCTCGACGTGGCATTACTGGCGGGCTCGACCGGTGGCGATGCCGCCGGCGCGAAGAAGAACTACGACGCCCGCAAAAGTGAGCTCGAAGCCCGGTTGCACGGAACCGACGTCGCGCCCGATGTGGCCGCCGGCGTCGACGCCATGCTGGACGGTGGGCAGTCCCTGCTGGACAACGTCGAGTCGAACACGCTCGGCCTACGCCCCCGGGTGACGACCTACGCGCCCATCCTGTTGACCGCCGAGAACGCCATCGACGGGTCGGTGCGCGTCGACAACGAGCAGATCCGAGCCGAGGCGCAGGGGCTCAGCCGGGCGATCGGGGCCCGCGGCCAGATGATGATGCAGCAGGTGTTGATCGCACGCGGCGCTGATCTGCCCGAGCCAGAGCTGCGGACGTCGATGATCACCCTGGCCGGCACCGAGCCGTCGACCCTGTTCGGAATGGCCGAAGTGCTGGGCGTCGGCTCGCCGGAGGCCAAGACGCTGCAGCAGCAGATGGTGATCCGGATGGGGTTGATGTCCGATCCGTCGCAAAAGCTGGTGAACAACCCGGGACTACTGCACTCGGTGCAGACCACCGACGGGATCGCCGCGCAGATCATCAACGACATCACCGAAAAGGTGACCAAGGCCGTCGAGAGCCAGGCGCACGACCGCCGCAACGCCGCGATCCGGGACACCGTGCTGGTGCTGTCCGCCATCGTCGCAGCGCTGGTCATCGTGTTGCTGGTCGCGCGCTCGCTGATCCAGCCGCTGCGGGTGCTGCGTGACGGCGCCCTGAAGGTCGCCCACGAAGACCTCGAACGTGAAATCACCCGGGTGCGGGCCGGTGACGAATCGCCGCCCGAGCCGCTGCCGGTGCACACCACCGAGGAGATCGGCCAGGTCGCGCACGCCGTCGACGAGTTGCACACGCAGGCATTGCTGTTGGCGGGGGACGAAGCCCGGCTGCGGCACCTGGTCAACGACATGTTCGAGACGATGTCGCGACGCAACCGCTCGCTGGTCGACCAGCAGCTCTCGCTGATCGACCGCCTCGAGCGCAACGAGGAAGATCCCGAGCGACTCGACAGCCTGTTCCGTCTGGACCATCTGGCCGCCCGGATGCGCCGAAACGGGGCGAACCTGCTGGTGCTGGCGGGTTCGCAGAGCTCGCGCGGAGATCAACGCACGGCCGTGCCGCTGTCGTCGATCATCCACGCGGCCGCGTCCGAGGTCGAGGACTATCGCCGGGTCGAGACGTCGATGGTGCCCGATTGCACGATCACCGGGCGGCCTCCGGCGACATCGTCCATCTGCTTGCCGAGCTGGTCGACAACGCGCTGCGCTACTCGCCGCCGGCGTCGCCGGTGCGGGTCTCGGCCGGCTTCCGCAGCGACGGAGCGGTTCTGCTGCAGATCGTCGACGTCGGGCTGGGCATGACCGACGGCGACCGCCGGATCGCCAACATGCGCCTACGCGCCGGGGGAGAGGTCAGCCCCGACAGCGCCCGCCACATGGGGCTTTTCGTGGTCGGCCGGCTTGCCGACCGGCACGGCATCCGGGTTCGGCTGCGTAGCTCATCACTCGAGGAGGCGCGGTCGGGCACGACCGCCGAGGTCTATCTGCCGTCGACCGTGCTGGCGAGCGGCGACGCGGGCCCGGCGACGCCGCGCGAAGCAGAACCCGTGGCAGCGTCCTTCCCGTCGCCTGAGCCGCTGGCCGTCGCGCCCGAGTTCGCCGGCGGCCCCCGCCGACGCCTCCGAGCGGAACGGTTCGCATTCGACCGAGTCGTCGATCAGCCTGCTGCCCCGGCGCAGGCCCGGCAGCAGCGGCATCACCGGCGCGCCGACCGCACCGCCGGATCGCAGCGACCCGCCCACCGCCCCGGAAGAGGTCGCCGAATCGGCGGCGGAACAGCCTGTCGCGCAGCCGGTTTCGAATACCTCGTCGTTCTTCGGCTCACGGGTGCGATTCCACCGGGAGGACCGGAAGCGATCCGAAGCCGAGCCGCCCACGCCCGCGGCCCAAGCCGAACTGCCCGAGGTCGACGAGGTCTGGGCCGCCGAAACAGCGCCGTCCAGCGAATCGCCCGAGGACGATCTGATCTACCAGCGGATGCTCTCCGAATGGCTGGTCGACCCGCGCGAGCAGCTGGCGCACAGCCCAGACCTGGACTGGCAGTCGGTCTGGGACCGCGGCTGGTCGGCAGCCGCCGAAGTGGAAAGCGCGCCCGTCGAGGCGCACACCGAACATGGCCTGCCGGTGCGCGACCCCGGTGCACGGCTGGTGCCGGGCGGCAGCGAACCGAACGGAAACGCGCACCACCGCGCCGACGACAACGGAACCGCCGCCAACGGCGGAAGTCGCACTCCCACGCATCAACTACGCGACCCCGAGGCCGTGCGCGCCTCGATGAGCAGCCATTTCGGCGGCGTCCGCGCTGGACGCTCGCATGCCCGTGACAACGATCAAGGATCCGATCGCGAATGACCTCTGGTTTCCCGCCCCTACAGCCGAGCCAACCCGCGCCCTCCGACAATTCCCTGGACTGGCTGGTGTCGAACTTCGCCCGCGAGGTGCGCGGGGTGTCGCACGCCATCCTGGTGTCCGTCGACGGGCTGCTGATCGCGGCCAGCGAACGCCTGCCGAAGGAGCGGGCCGACCAACTCGCGGCGGTGTCGTCGGGTCTGGCCAGCCTGGCCAACGGTGCCGCGCAACTGTTCGAGGGCGGCCAAGTGCTGCAATCGGTGGTGGAGATGCAGAACGGCTACCTGCTGCTGATGCAGGTCGGCGACGGGTCCCATCTGGCAACGCTGGCCTCGACGTCGTGCGACATCGGGCAGATCGGATACGAGATGGCCGTCCTTGTCGAACGGGTGGGCAACGTCGTGCAATCGACCCGACGCGCACCGTCGCACTCGTGAGTTGCCATGGACAACCGCGAGCCACCGGGGTCTGAGCCGCCGCCACCTGAGGCGAGTCTGGTCCGTCCCTACACCCTGACGTCGGGCCGGACGAAGGCCAACGTCGACATCCCGTTGGAAGCGCCGGTGCAGGCGCTACAGTCGGCGATGTTCCACCGTTGGCCGCCTCAACGATGTACGGGGCAGAATTGTGCAACTGTGCGTCAAGAGCCCGTCGGTGGCCGAAATCTCGGCTCGTCTGAATTTGCCGCTGGGTGTCACGCGCGTGTTGGTCGGCGATCTGGTGACTTCGGGCTACCTTCGAATTAACCGGTCATTGACCGAACGCTCCACCCGCGATGAACGCCGCGAACTGATAGGAAGGACGCTCCGTGGCCTACGAGCGCTCTGATGCGGAGGCCGCCACCCCGCAGCTGAAGCCGCGCGACACCGCGTCCACCAAGATCGTTATCGCCGGAGGATTCGGCGCGGGCAAGACGACGTTCGTCGGCGCGGTGTCGGAGATCATGCCGCTGCGGACCGAGGCGATGGTCACCGACGCCTCCGCCGGGATCGACATGGTGGAGGCCACTCCGGACAAGCAGACCACCACGGTCGCCATGGACTTCGGCCGGATCACCCTCGACGAGGATCTGGTGCTCTATCTGTTCGGGACGCCGGGGCAGCGCCGATTCTGGTTCATGTGGGACGACCTCGTGCGCGGTGCGATCGGCGCGGTGATCCTGGTCGACTGCCGGCGTCTGCAGGACTGCTTCGCCGCCGTCGACTTCTTCGAGCATCGCAACCTGCCATTCCTGATCGCGGTCAACGAATTCGACGGCACGCCAAGGTTTCCCGCGGCCGAGGTGCGTAAAGCGCTGACGCTGCCTGCACACGTACCGGTGATCAACGTCGACGCCCGCGACCGCAGGTCGGCGACCGATGCGTTGATTGCGGTCAGCGAATATGCGCTGACGAGTTTGTCGCCCACCGCGTAGTGGATTGGACTGATTGCGAATTCGTCGGACGTGATTTCCGCGACGACGATCTCAGCCGGTTGCGCACCGAGCGGGTGGTGTTCACCGAATGCGATTTCAGCGGGGTCAACCTCGCCGAGTCCGAGCATCTGGGTTCGGCGTTCCGCAATTGCACGTTCAACCTGACGACGCTGTGGCACAGCATATTTCGTCAGTGCAGCATGCTGGGCTCGGTGTTCGTGCGGTGTCGGTTTCGGCCGTTGACCCTGGACGAGGTGGACTTCACGCTCACGGTGCTCGGCGGAAACGACCTGCGCGGCATCGATTTGAGTGGTTGCCGGCTGCGCGAGGCGAATCTGGTGGAGGCCGACCTGCGTAAGACCGTGTTGCGCGGCGCGGACCTGTCCGGTGCCCGCACCACCGGAACCCGTTTGGACGATGCCGATCTGCGCGGCGCCATCGTCGACCCGTCGCTGTGGACGTCGGCCTCGTTGACCCGGGCGCGCATCGACATCGAGCAGGCGCTGGCCTACGCCGCGGCCCACGGTTTGCGGCTGGACGGTGCTAGCGCTTGAGCCGGATACTCCACCGCACATAGCCGGCGTAGAACAGCGACAGTGCCGCCAGCATGCCCATGTCGAACAGGAATATGTGCTTGGAGTGCTGCCAGATCGCGTCGTTGGTCGGAATCTGCTTGACCTTCACCAGGTCCGGGAAGTCGATGGACGACGCCCCGGCGGCGTAACCCCAGCGGCCGGGCGTGAGCCACGACAGCTGGTTGAGCCCCGCCCGGCCCGTCACCGGGATCATCCCGCCGGCGAGCACCAACTGCGACATGATCGTCACCACCAGCAGCGGCATGATCTGCTCGGTGGTCTGCGCCAAGGCCGACATCATCAGGCCCAGGATTGCCGAGGCCACACACGTGCCGGCGACGGTGACGAACAGCGAGAACGTCGAGTTGTCGAAGAAGGGCGGATGCGCGGTGGGCGCGCCCTTGCCGAGTCGGACGATGATCGTCGCGATCAGCTGCCTGCGTGGTCGCGAAGGCGCAGAAGACGGCGACCTTCGCCAGCAGATAGGCGGTGGTGGACAGGCCGACCGCCTGTTCTCGCTTGAAGATCGGTCTCTCGCCGATCAGGTCACGAATGGTCAGCGCCGTGCCCATGAACACGGCCCCGATGTTGAGCAGCACCATGATGTACTGCGGCTGGGTCGGCGCCAGACCCAGCGGATCAGCCGGGCCCAGACCAGGTTTCGGGCCTTTGCACGGTCAGCGACAGCGCGCCGATCAGGAATGGCAGCACCGCGAGGAACACCGAGTAGCCGCGGTCCGAGATGACCAGCCGGACCTGGCGACGCGCGATCGTGGAGAGTTGACGCAGCAGATCGCTGTGAACCGGTTCGCCGAGATCTGCCGGGCTTTCCTTGTCCGGCGCCTTGGATTCCGGTCTGCCGCCCGCGTTCCAAGAACCGGCGGTTCGCCTCGTCCGGGTCGGCGCCGACGTTGGCGAAGATGTCCGCCCAGTTGGTGGTGCCCAGCGCTTCGCCCACCTGGCTGGGCGGTCCGTTGAACGCCATCTTGCCGCCGGGCGCCATCAACAGAATCTGGTCGCAGACGTCGAGGTAGGACACCGAGTGCGTAACGACCAGCACGACACGGCCCGCGTCGGCGAGCTGACGCAGCATCAGCATGACCTGACGGTCCAGCGCCGGGTCGAGGCCGGAGGTCGGCTCGTCGAGCAGCAGCAGCGAAGGCTGGGTCAGCAGTTCCAGCGCGACCGATGCGCGCTTGCGCTGACCACCGGAGAGTTTGTCGACCCGGGTGTCCGCGTGCTTGGTGAGGTCGAGCTCCTCGAGCACCTGCGCGACGACCTGCGCGCGTTCCTCTTTGTTGGTGTCCGGGGGCAGCCGAAGCTCGGCGGCGTACCCCAGGGCCTGGTTCACCGTCAGCTGCCGGTGCACCACGTCGTCCTGCGGCACCATCCCGATCCGGCTGCGCATCGTCGCGTACTCGGCGTGGATGTCGTGGCCCTCGAACGTGACGTTGCCGGAACTGGGATGGGTGTACCCGGCGATCAGCCGCGACAGCGTGGTCTTGCCCGCGCCGGAGCCGCCGATGATCGCGGTCAGCGTGCCCGGCCGTGCCGTCAGCGAGATCCCGTCCAGCAGTTCCTTGCCGTCGATCCGGAAGTGCACGCCGTTGACCTCGAGGCCACCGGTGCGGGTGGCGGCCTCGGTGCGCCGGACCAGGTTGCCGCCGGTGAAGACGAGGTCGATGTTGCCGATCGTGACCACGTCGCCCTCGTTGAGCACCGCCGAGCCGACGCGCACACCGTTGACGAACGTGCCGTTGATGCTGTGGGCGTCGCGGATCTCGGTGCCCAGTGGCGAGTCGACCAGGAACGCGTGATGACGCGACGCCAGCACGTCCTGGATGACGATGTCGTTGTCGTTGGCGCGACCGATCGTCGCCGAGCCCGGCGGCTTGTCCGGTGTCAGCGAGCCGGGCAGGATCGCCTGGATCATCTTGGTGGCCAGGTTGCCGCTTTCGGGTGGCGTGCTGATGGCCGGCGGCGCCCATCTCGGTTTTCGGCGCAACGTTCATCGGGGGAGCCGAGGCCAGCGGGGCCGGCTGCCGGACGGGCGGTGGCCCGGGGTGCTGCGGGCCCGGCGGGTAAGCGGGCGGACGCGGACCCGGATACGGCGGCTGGGGCGGTCCGCCGGGATAAGGCCGCGGCCCAGGCCGGGCGGTGCCTGTCCCGGCGGGCCTTGGGCAGGAAGTCCCTGCGGCCGCGGTCCTGCCGGTGGGCGTGGCGGTTGCTGGTGCGGGGCCCGGCCGTGCCGGGGCGCCCGCCCTGGCGATCGGCATCGACGTCGTCTGCGGCGGGCGGCCGGCGAATCCGTCGTGGTGGCCGATTTCGAAACTCAGTTGCGGACCGTCGGGGTTGCCGATGTTGATCGTCTGGCCGTCGTGAAGGTCGATCACCGGTACGCGGCGCCCGTTGACGTAGGTGCCGTTCAGCGAGCCGTTGTCGATGGCCCGCCAGCGGCCTTGGTCGAAGCGCAGCAGCAGGTGTGCCCGCGAGATCAGCGGATGCGTGATGCGCATGTCGGCGCGCAGATCGCGGCCAACCACGATGTCGTGACCTGCGGCGAAAGTACGTTGAGATCCGTCGTACCGGACTGTCAGCGCGGGCGGGGCGGCATGACTCATCGCCCCCACATTAGCTGGATGGCTCACTGCACCGACTGTATCGGCTGCCGTTCAGTCGCTGCCGAACGACACGGGCTGTGCTCAGTTCTTCACTGCGTCAGGGGCGCCGGTGACGACGCAGCGGGTGCGGGTGTAGATCGTCGGCATGCAGCGGTTGCAGTGCGTGCATGCGGAACGCACGGCCGCGCCGTCGCGGGCGATCCGGTTGATCAAGTCGGGCTCGGCCAGCAGCGCCCGACCCATCGCGACGAACTGAAAGCCTTCGGCCATGGCCAGATCCATCGTGTCGCGATTGGTGATGCCGCCCAGCAGGATCAGCGGCATCGTCAGCTCGGCGCGAAACTGCTTGGCATGGCGCAACAGGTACGCCTCGCGGTAAGGGTATTCGCGGAGGAACTTCTTGCCGGTCATCCGCATGCCCCAGCTCAGCGGCGGCTTGAACGCGCCGGCGAACTCCTTGAGCGGGGCGTCGCCGTGGAACAGGTACATCGGGTTGACCAGCGAGCTGCCAGCGGTGAGTTCGATCGCGTCCAGCGCACCGTCGTCCTGCAACCACTTGGCGGTGGTGATCGCCTCGTCGACCGAGATGCCGCCGCGCACGCCGTCGGACATGTTGAGCTTCGCGGTCACCGCGATCTGATCTTCCACAGCGCGGCGGACGGCGAGCACCATCGCGCGGGCGACCTTGGCCCGGTTCTCCAACGATCCGCCGAACTCGTCGTTGCGGCGGTTGATCAGCGGGCTGAGAAACGAACTCGCCAAGTAGTTGTGGCCCAGATGCACCTCGACGGCGTCGAATCCGGAGTCGACGACCAGCCGGGCCGCGTTGGCGTGGGCGGCGATCACGTCGTCGATGTCGTCGCGGCTGGCCTTCTTGGCGAATCGCATGCCGATCGGGTTGAAGAACCGCACCGGCGCCAGCGCAGTGGCCTTGTTGGAGCGCGCGTTGGCGACCGGGCCGGCGTGGCCGATCTGCGCGCAGACCGCCGCACCTTCGGCGTGGATCGCATCGGTGAGCCGCCGGAAGCCCGGCACCGCTTCGGGGCGCATCCAGATTCCGTTGCCTTCGGTGCGGCCGCCTTGGGAGACCGCGCAGTAGGCCACCGTGGTCATGCCGACTCCGCCGGCGGCCGGCAGTCGGTGGTATTCGATGAGGTCGTCGCTGACCAGCGCGCCGGGTGTGCGGGCTTCGAAGGTCGCGGACTTGATGGTGCGATTGCGTAGCGTGATGGGTCCGAGCTTCGCCGGTGCCAGCACGTCCGGGGCTTCGGACATGGCTGGAGCCTAATGGCGATCGCAAGATCGGCGGAGCCGAACGCGGCGGGTCGCCATCGATCGGCCGGGGTCCGGATGTGCGCGCATGCCAAACTGGACAACGTGGGTGCAATCACGTTGGACGGCAAAATCACACGGGACGAGATCTTCGTCGACCTCAAGGAGCGGGTGGCCGCACTGACCGCGGCGGGTAAGACGCCCGGCCTGGGCACCGTGCTGGTGGGCGACGACCCGGGGTCGCAGGCATACGTCCGCGGCAAGCACGCCGACTGCGCCAAGGTGGGCATCACCTCGCTGCGCCGCGACCTGCCGGCCGACATCACCCAGGCCAAGCTCAGCGAGACCATCGACGAACTCAACGCCAATCCCGAATGCACGGGCTACATCGTCCAGCTGCCGCTGCCCAAGCACTTGGATGAGAACGCGGCGCTGGAACGCGTCGATCCGGCCAAGGACGCCGACGGATTGCACCCGACGAACCTGGGCCGGCTCGTCTTGATGGAGTCGGCGCCGCTGCCCTGCACCCCGCGTGGCATCGTGCACCTGCTGCGTCGCTTCGACGTCGAGATCGCCGGTGCGCATGTCGTCGTGATCGGCCGCGGTGTGACGGTCGGCCGGCCGCTCGGCCTGCTCCTGACCCGTCGCTCGGAGAATGCGACGGTGACGTTGTGCCACACCGGAACTCGTGACCTGCCTGCGCTGACGAAGCAGGCCGACATCATCGTTGCCGGAGTCGGTGTGCCGCACATGCTGACCGCCGACATGGTGCGTCCGGGTGCAGCCGTGATCGACGTCGGCGTGAGCCGCGTCAACGACAAACTCACCGGCGACGTGCATCCCGATGTCTGGGAGGTCGCGGGCCACGTGTCGCCGAATCCCGGTGGGGTGGGTCCGTTGACCCGCGCGTTCCTGCTGACCAACGTCGTCGAGTTGGCCGAAAGCCGCTGAGCATGCGCCAACTACTCCGACCGCAATGGCCGATCGTGTGGGTGGTCCTGATCTTTGTGGTGGCATTCAGCCTGGCGGCGGCCAACTTCTGGCGTCGCGGTGCGCTGTTGATCGGGATCGGGGTAGGCGTGGCGGCGGTGCTGAGGCTGGCGCTCACCGACGACCGCGCCGGCCTGTTGGTGGTGCGCAGCAAGGCGATCGACTTCACGACGATGGCGTCGGTCGCGGCGGCGATGGTCTACATCGCCTGGACGATCGATCCGCTGGGAACGCGCTAGACCCCCGGAATTCCCGTTACGCCGTTGCCGCCCATCAGGTTTGCCATCTGGTCCGGGCAGTAGGTCCGGATCGCGATCGTGGTGAACATCCGGGCCGCCTGCGGTGACATGCCGCGGTGAGCGACACCTGACGCAGCGGCGGCGAAGCTGCCGCCCGGCGCAGCGAGCATCGGGCAGATGGACTGACCCACGGCCATCGCGTTCCCCGGTTCGCCGTACTCGATTCCGGCGTGACTGAGCGCGTCGATGAAGTTGTCGTCACTGGGATCTGCCCCACCCGGTATCGAGAACGCGGTGGCGACGGTGATCAGACACCCGACACCGACCAGGGCGCGCACCATCAACGGCTGATTATTCAGTACGGACACCACATTACGACGCATAACCACCCCTCGATGTTGTGCGGTCGCATCGAACTTTGGTCTACCGTCATCACGTCCAGAACACGGCACGGTAAAGGTTCGCGCACGTTCGGGGCGACACGCGCCGACACGCCTGGCGTGATGGCGTGTCTTGGGTTCGCGTGCAGGACAATTCGGGCATGCCGGGTGGCATCTCACGTCAGACATTTCTCCGCGGCGCCGTAGGGGCGTTGGCCGCGGGTGCCTTTGTGGGGCCAGGTCGGGCCGGCGGCGCGCCGATCGCCACGGGCTGGGATGGTCTGGCCATCGGCGGACAGGTCATCCAGCCGGGCGCCCCGCAATTCGGCTCGGCCAAAGCGGTTTTCAACACCAATTACAACGGGATGACGCCGGCCGCGGTGGTGGTCCCGACATCGCTGGCCGATGTGCAGAAGGCGATGGCGTTCGCTGCCGCGAACAACCTCAAGGTCGCCCCTCGCGGCGGTGGACATTCCTATGTCGGAGCGTCCACCGCGAACGGCGCGATGGTGCTCGATTTGCGTCAACTGCCCGGCGGCGTCCAATACGACCCTGCGACCGGGCTTGTCACCGTGCCGCCCGCGACGAGTCTGTATGCGATGCACCAGGTGCTGGCGGCAGCGGGCCGGGGTATCCCGACCGGTACCTGCCCGTCGGTCGGTGCCGCGGGCCACGCCCTCGGCGGGGGACTGGGTGCGCATTCCCGGCACGCCGGCCTGATGTCCGATGCGCTGCGATCGGCCACGGTGGTGCTGCCCGGCGGTCAGGCGGTCACCGCGTCGGCTGATTCTCAGCCCGACCTGTTCTGGGGATTGCGCGGCGGTGGGGGCGGAAACTTCGGCGTGACAACCTCGCTGACCTTCGCCACGTTCCCGGCCGGCGAGGTCGACGTCGTGAACTTGAACTTCCCGCCGCAGTCCTTCGCCCAGGTGCTGGTCGGGTGGCAGAACTGGCTGCGGACCGCCGACCGCAGTTGCTGGGCGCTGGCGGATGCCACCGTCGATCCAATGGGCACGCACTGCCGGATCATGGCCACCAGCCCGGCCGGGTCGGGCGCCGGCGTGGCATCGGCGATCGCGTCGGCCGTCGGCATCCAACCGACTGGCACGGACAGCCACACGTTCAACTACCTGGACCTGACCAATTATCTGGCGGTCAACAATCTCAACCCGGCGCCGCTCGGATACGTCGGTGGCTCAGACGTTTTCGCGACGATCAGCCCGGCTGCCGCCCAGGGCATCGCTGCGGCGGTCGACGCGTTCCCGCGCGGAGCGGGTCGCATGCTCGCGATCATGCACGCACTCGACGGCGCCCTCGCCGACGTCCCCGTCGGAGCGTCCGCTTTCCCCTGGCGCCGGCAGTCGTCGTTGGTGCAGTGGTACGTCGAGACGCCCGGCGACCCGTCAGGTGCGCTCGGCTGGCTGAATGCCGCGCACCGGGCGGTGCAGCCGTATTCGGCTGGCGGGTATGTGAATTACCTCGAGGCCCACCAGTCGGCGTCGCGGTACTTCGGGCCGAATCTGTCGCGGCTGGACGCCGTTCGGCAGAAGTACGATCCGGGCCGGGTGATGTTCTCCGGTATGCCGGTCTGACGTTCGACTGGCCTAGTAGGTGAGGCTCTTCGGCAGCAAACCGAATTTGTCGATGCAGTAATTCGAGACGGCCGAGCCTATGACCAGCGCCGACTGATGCATGGTGACTCCGGCTGCACTGTTTTCCTGATGGGTTACTCCAACCAACGGATCGAAACCAATCTCGGAGATCCGGTTGCACAGCTCCCGGCCATACGCGGTTGCTGCCGCGGGACTATTGGCGGGAACGCCCACCGATTGGATGGCGACCTCGTACGCGGTGTCGTCGTCGTCGGCATGGGCCATTGGGGCGGCGCCGACGGCAAGCGCCATCACTCCCGCAGAATAGCGGCGGCACTCGCCGGTTATCCACAGTTGCGGTTTCATCCACAATTGCGGCTTTGTGGGGTGCGGGGCGTCGGCCGCCAGAGCTACTATTCGAACATGCGTTCTAGTAGTCGTGAGGAGATCGTCGAGGTTCTCGACGCGCTCGAGGCCGGCTACAAACGTGCCCTGGATTTGACCTTTGATGCGCTGACCACCCCGGAGCGGCTGGCGGTGCTGCAACGATGTGAGGTCTTTCGCCGCCAGCAACCGGCGATCGAGCATGTGCTGATCAACCAGCTCGCCGCCCAAGCCGAGCCGGTCGAGTTGGGCGGCAAACTGGCCCCGGCGTTGGCGGACCGGTTGCGGATCAGCCGCGCCGACGCCTCTCGGCGGATGCACGAGGCGGCGGATCTCGGTGAGCGGCGGGCGTTGAACGGGGAACCGCTGGCGCCGGTGCTGGAGGCCACCGCGGCCGCGCAGCGCAACGGCGACCTCGGTGCCGGCCACGTCGCGGTGATCCGCAGCTTCTGGCATCGGCTACCCGATTTCGTCGACATCGAGACCCGGGTGAAGGCCGAAGCGCAGTTGGCCCGCCTGGCCGGCGAACACCGCCCCGATGAACTCGCCAAGCTGGCCGACAAGCTGACCGACTGCCTCAACCCCGACGGTGACTTCACCGACGTCGACCGCGCCAAACGCCGCGGCCTGACCATCGGCCGCCAAGATTTCGACGGCATGTCACCGACCAGCGGCTGGCTGACCCCCGAAGCCCGGGCCACCTGGGATGCCGTGTTGGCGAAACTGGCCGCACCCGGCATGTGCAACCCCGCCGACGACGAACCGTGCCTCAGCGGCACCCCATCCCAAGCCGCCATCCAAAACGACACCCGCACCGCGGCCCAACGCAACCACGACGCGCTCGTCGCCGCCGGACGCGCGCTGCTGGCCTCCGGTGAACTCGGCCAGCACAACGGCCTACCGGCATCGATCATCGTCACCACCACCCTGCAAGAACTCGAGGCCGGCGCCGGCCGCGGCCTGACCGGCGGGGGCACCCTGCTGCCGATGTCGGATGTGATCCGACTCGGCTCCCACGCCCACCACTACCTGGCCATCTTCGACAAAGGCAAAGCGTTGGCGCTCTATCACACCAAACGCCTGGCCTCACCCGCCCAACGAATTGTGTTGTACGCCAGGGACCGTGGCTGCACCTTCCCCGGCTGCACCCTGCCCGGCTACCTCTGCGAAGCCCACCACTGCGACCCCTACGCCACCCACCCCGTCACCGACATCAACACCCTCGCCCTTGACCTGCCACCCCAACCACGCACAAACCGACCAAGGCTGGACCACCCGCAAAAACCACCGCTACGACACCGAATGGATCCCACCCCCACACCTCGACCACGGCCAACCCCGCACCAACACCTACCACCACCCCGAAAAACTCCTACGCGATGACGAAGACGACGAGCCGGACTGAGATGACGGCGCGCTGATCAACCGGCCTAATACGACAGGGTGGTCGGCAACACGTTGGCTTTCTCGAGGCAGAAGTTCGACACAGCCGCGCCGATGACAAGCGCGGACAGATGCATGTTCAGGCCGCTCGCACTGTTCTCCTGGTTCACTGCTGCCACCAGCGGATCGAAGCCGACTGTGGAAAGCCGGTCGCACAGTTGCCGGCCGTACGCGGGTGAGGCCGCGGGGCTACCGTCCGGAATGCCCACGTTTCGAAGGCCGAACATATACGCGTTGTCGTTTTCGTCAGCATGGGCCGGTGGTGCTGCGCTTATCGCCAGCACGCAACCGACGACGAGCGATGTCAGTTTCACACCACGAACCCTAGCCGCGCCGGTCGACGTCAGGACAGCGTCGCCCGCACGCACACCGTCACGTAGGGCAGCGCAAGGCCCCCGGCGTTGGCCAACGCGGGATGGGTGGCCAACAACTCGCGAACCTGGTCCAGCGTCTTGGTGCGGACCTGGGTCGGCGAAGTGATGCAGTAGCTGCGCGACGCGACCAGGTCGATCAATGCTTGCGGCGTCAGGTAATTCGTCCACTCGAGCTGGTAGCGATCCACGTCGGTGAACGGCTCTGGGAGCGTGACGTGGTCGCGCATCGGGTCGCCGTCGCGGCCGATGATGCTGCCCAATTCCCGCACCCAGCCGGATCGCTCGTCGCGGGTGTTCCACACCAAACCCAGTCGGCCGCCGGGCCGCAGCACCCGGGCCAACTCGGGAATCGCTCGCGCCGGGTTGAACCAATGCCACGCCTGCGCGACGAGCACCGCGTCAACGCTGTTGTCCGCCAACGGAATATCCTCGGCTGTACCGAGCAGCGCCGGTGTGTCCGGCAGCGAAGTCCGCAGCATCTCCAGCATCTCGGCGATCGGGTCGACAGCGACCACGTCCAGCCCGCGTTCGACCAGTCGGCTGGTCAACTTGCCGGTTCCGGCGCCGAGGTCCAGCACGTCACGCGCGCCGGGCGGCAGCAACCAGTCGATCGCCTCCGGCGGGTACGACGGGCGACCGCGCTCGTACGCGGCCGCTTCAGAGCCAAATGACAATGAGCGCGCCGGTGAAGACTGAGTCACCGCGAACACGCACCCTTCGCCGCGGCCAGGTCCAGGGTTTGTCGCACCAAATCCCCGACTGCGTCGGTCTCCACCAGGAATCCGTCGTGCCCGTAGATCGAATCGACCACCTGAAGCCCGCTGCATCCGGGCAGGAAGTCAGCCAACTCCTCCTGCAGCCTGAGCGGGTAGAGCCGGTCGGAGGTGATTCCGCCGACCACCGCCGGCACCGGACAGCCACGCAGCGCGGCCTCGACACCACCGCGGTGCCGGCCGACGTCGTGGCTGGACAGCGATTCGGTGAGCAACACGTAGCTACCGGCATCGAACCGCGACACCAGCTTGCCGCCCTGATGCTGCAGATAGCTCTGCACGGCGTAGCGGCCGCCGGACGACCGATCCGCTGGATCTTCGCCGACCTGCGGCAGATTGGCGAAGCGGGTGTCCAGCTCGGCCTCGCCGCGATAGGTCAGGTGGGCGAAGCGCCGGGCGATCTCCAGACCTGCATCCGGGGTGCGGCCGGTGTCGTAGTAATCGCCGCCCTGCCAGTTCGGATCGGCCTGAATCGCCGCGATCTGGGTGCACTGCGTGCCGATCTGGTCGGCAGTGGCACGCGCACCCACGGCCAGCAGCAGGCCCGCGCCCACCCCCTCAGGGTGCGAGACCATCCATTCCAGCGCTCGTGCTCCACCCATCGAGCCGCCGAGCACGGCGGCGACTTCGGTGATGCCGAGCGCCGCCAGCGCCGCCACGTCAGCCTCGACCTGATCCCGTATCGACACCAACGGAAACCTTGAGCCCCAAGGCTTTCCATTCGAAGCAAGCGAACTCGGTCCGGTCGAACCGCGGCAACCGCCCAGCACGTTGGTGGCGACCGCGCACCATCGGTTGGTGTCGATCGGCGCGCCGGGGCCCGCGATTCCGTCCCACCAACCAGCTGTGGGATGTCCGGGCCCAGCCGGCCCAGTGATGTGCGAGTCGCCGGTCAGTGCATGCAGGACGACGACGACGTTGTCGCGGGTCGGCGACAACTCGCCCCAGCGCTGGACGGCGATGCTGACGTCGTCGAGCACCACGCCGCTTTCCAGCGTCAGCGAGCCCACGTCGACAATGCCAACCTCGCCTTCGGCGGGCAGCGTCTGCGTCGACATATCAGAGATTGTCACCTGCTGACTCCTCAGAACGCTGCCACGGCGTGCGGGTCGCGATCGCCCGCGTACTTGCGAGCGGCGGCGAAGCCCAGTTCGAGGTCGGCCACGATGTCGTCAATACCCTCGATACCCACCGCCAGCCGCACCAAACCGGGACTCACGCCGGTGGACAGCTGCTCGGCCGGGCTGAGCTGAGCGTGCGTCGTTGACGCCGGGTGAATCACCAGCGACCGTACGTCGCCGATGTTGGCGACGTGGCTGTGCAGCTTGAGCGCGTTGACGAACGCCTTGCCGGCCTCCACGCCGCCGGCCAACTCGAAGGCCAACACGGCTCCGGTTCCCTTGGGCGCCAGCTTCTTTCCCAGCTCGAACCACGGCGAGCCGGTTAACCCGGCGTAATTGACCGAGAGCACATCTTCGTGGCGGTCCAGGTACTCGGCGACGCGCTGAGCATTGGCGACGTGCCGTTCCACACGCAGGCTTAGGGTTTCGATGCCTTGTGCGACCAGGAACGCGTTGAACGGCGATGCCGCGGAGCCGTAGTCGCGCAGCAGCTGCACCCGGGCCTTGACCGCGAACGCGGGCGGACCCAGCTCGGCGTACACCACACCGTGGTAGCTGGGATCTGGGGTGGTGAAGCCGGGGAAGCGTCCCTGCGTCCAGTCGAAGGTGCCGCCGTCGACGATCACCCCGGCGATTGCAGCGCCGTGTCCACCGAGGTATTTGGTGGCCGAGTGCACGACGATATCGGCGCCCTGAGTGATCGGCTGGATCAGATACGGCGTGGCGATGGTGTTGTCGACGATCAACGGCACGCCGTGTTCGTGGGCGACCGCGGAGACACCGGGGGTGTCGAGGATGTCGATCTGCGGGTTGGAGATCGTCTCGGCGAAGAACGCCTTGGTGTTGGGACGCACCGCGGCCCGCCAGGAGTCCAAGTCGTCGGGGTCGTCGACGAAGCTGACCTCGATACCGAGCTTCGGCAGCGAGTAGTGGAACAGATTGTAGGTGCCGCCGTAGAGCCTGGGGCTGGACACGATGTGATCACCCGCGGCCGCCAGATTCAGGATCGCGAACGTCTCGGCGGCCTGCCCTGAGGACAGGAACAGCGCTGCCACCCCGCCTTCCAGGGCGGCGACGCGTTGTTCGACGACGTCGGTGGTCGGGTTGCCGATGCGGGTGTAGATGTTGCCGGGGACTTCAAGGCCGAACAGTGCCGCGGCGTGTGAGGTGTCGTCGAAGACGTAGGAGGTGGTCTGGTAGATCGGCAGCGCACGGGCGCCGGTGGTCGGGCAGGGTTGCTGACCGGCGTGGATCTGCTTGGTCTCGAACGTCCAGTGGGCGCTCGGATCGATGTCGGGGGTGTCAGGGGTGGTGGTATCGGAACTCACGATCGATTGCTTTCCGGGAAAAGCGTCAGCGACTAACGATGGGTCGGCCCACGTAGGTGCGCATCAGGTTTCCCTGTCTACTCCGGGGGGCCCATCACGGCGGACCCGCGCTTGCCGCGTAGCCACTTCTTGGCTACGAAACCTGGTCCTCACCCGGAGCACCCCACCGCGGTTGGAGGGTTGCCGGCCAGCGAGCCGGGGCTTGACGCTGGCGCTCATGACCGAAATGAAGCTTAGCTCATCAAGGCGAATGCGTGCCAGCGGCCGCCCGGGCGCACCCGGCGGTGCCCGAGACGCCAGATCGAGGTCGACAACAGCGGAAACACGCTTGATACCGTGGCAGCAAGATTCACCGCGAAGCCCGTCAGGATCTAACCGATACCGGGAGAACACCGTGAGCGCCGACCAGCCGACCATCATCTACACGCTGACCGACGAGGCGCCGCTGCTGGCGACCTACGCCTTTCTGCCGATCGTGCGGGCCTTCGCCGAACCCGCCGGGATCACCGTCCAGACCAGTGACATCTCGGTGGCCGCCCGCATCCTGGCCGAGTTCTCCGACTACCTGACCGACGAGCAGCGCGTGCCGGACAACCTGGCCGAGCTGGGCCGGCTGACCAAAGAGGCCGACACCAACATCATCAAGCTGCCCAATATCAGCGCATCGGTGCCGCAGCTGGTGGCTGCGGTCAAGGAGCTGCAGGGTAAGGGATTCAAGATCCCCGACTATCCGCAGCACCCGAAAAGCGACGAGGACAAGGAAATTCGCGACCGCTACGCCAAGTGTCTCGGCAGCGCCGTGAATCCCGTTCTACGGCAAGGTAATTCGGACCGCCGCGCGCCGAAGGCGGTCAAGGAGTACGCGCGCAAGCACCCGCACAGCATGGGGGCCTGGTCGCAGGCGTCACGCACGCACGTCGCGACGATGAAGCGCGGTGACTTTTACCACGGCGAGAAGTCGCTGACGCTGGACCACGCGCGCGACGTGAAGATGGAACTGAAAACCAAGAGCGGCAAGACGATCGTGCTGAAGCCGAAGGTGTCGCTACGCGACGGCGACGTCATCGACAGCATGTTCATGAGCGTGAAGGCGCTGTGCGACTTCTACGAGGCGGAGATCGAGGACGCCTACGAGACCGGCGTGATGTTCTCGCTGCACGTCAAGGCGACGATGATGAAGGTCAGCCACCCCATCGTCTTCGGCCACGCCGTCAAGATCTTCTACAAGGACGCGTTTGCCAAACATCAGGAGTTGTTCGACGAACTCGGTGTCAACGTCAACAACGGACTGGTCGACTTGTACAACAAGATCGAGACCCTGCCCGCGTCGCTGCATGACGAGATCGTCCGCGACCTGCACGCCTGCCACGAGCACCGGCCCGAACTGGCTATGGTCGATTCGGCCAAGGGTATCAGCAACTTTCACTCACCCAGCGATGTGATCGTGGACGCGTCGATGCCGGCGATGATCCGGGCGGGCGGCAAGATGTACGGCGCCGACGGTCGGCAGAAAGACACCAAGGCCGTCAACCCGGAGTCCACGTTCTCCCGCATCTACCAGGAGATCATCAACTTCTGCAAGACGCACGGACAGTTCGACCCGACCACGATGGGCACCGTGCCCAACGTCGGCCTGATGGCACAGCAGGCCGAGGAATACGGCTCACACGACAAGACGTTCGAGATCCCCGAGGACGGTGTCGCCGACATCGTCGACCTCGAGACCGGGGAAGTGCTGCTCACGCAAAACGTTGAGGAAGGCGACATTTGGCGGATGCCCATCGTGACCGACGCGGCGATCCGCGACTGGGTCAAGCTGGCGGTCAACCGGACGAGGAACTCAGGCATGCCGGTGGTGTTCTGGTTGGATCAGGAGCGTCCGCACGAGTACGAGCTGCGCAAGAAGGTCAACACCTACCTTGCCGACTACGACACCGAGGGCCTCGACATCCAGATCATGTCGCAGGAGCGAGCCATGCGGCACACCATTGAACGTGCGATTCGCAGCCAGGACACCATTGCCGCCACCGGAAACATCTTGCGCGACTACCTCACTGATCTTTTCCCGATCCTGGAGCTGGGCACCAGCGCCAAGATGTTGTCCATCGTGCCGCTGATGGCCGGTGGGGGAATGTACGAGACGGGTGCGGGTGGTTCAGCGCCCAAGCACGTCCACCAGCTGGTCGAGGAGAACCACCTGCGGTGGGATTCGCTCGGCGAATTCCTGGCGCTGGGAGCATGTTTCGAAGACATCGGGATCAAGACCGGCAATGAGCGGGCCAAGATCCTGGGCAAGACGCTAGACGACGCGATCGGCAAACTGCTGGACAACAACAAGGGCCCGTCCCGCAAGACCGGCGAGCTCGACAACCGTGGGAGCCAGTTCTACCTGGCGCTGTACTGGGCGCAGGAACTCGCGAAGCAGCACGACGACGAAGAGTTACGCAAGCACTTCGCCGCACTGGCCGACGAGCTGGGCAAGGACGAAGACGCCATCGTCGACGAACTCGGCGCGGCGCAAGGCGAATCCGTCGACATCGGCGGCTATTACCGACCGGACGACCAAAAGCTCACCGCGGTGATGCGGCCGAGCGAGACCCTCAACGCCGCACTGGCGGCCGCCCGAGACTGACCGGTCAGTCCACCAGGCCGCGCAGCGTCTCGATCAGCTTGACCCGCTCGTGGGCGGTCTCGGCGACGGGCACGACGTTCAGGGTCGTCACACCGGCCTCGCGGAATGCCGCGATCCGTTCCTTGACGAAACCGGGCGTTCCGATCAGGGACACGTCGCGGACGAGGTCGTCGGGAACCGCCTTGGCGGCCGCTTCCTTCTCGCCGGCCAGGTAGAGCTCCTGGATGCGGTCGGCCTGCGCTCCGTAGCCGTAGCTGGTGGCCAGCGTGTGGTAGAAGTTCTTGCCCTTGGCGCCCATGCCGCCGATGTAGAGCGCAAGATGCGGCTTCACGATTTCTCTCAGCGGCTCGACGTTTTCGCCGATGGCCAGGGTCGGGCCGGCGAAGACCTCGAGGTCGCCCAGCGCCGGGTCGCGCTTCTCCTGACCGGTGGCCAGTGCCTTGCCCCAGACATCCTGGGCCTTCTCCGGAAGAAAGAAGATCGGTTGCCACCCCTCGGCGACCTCGGCGGCGAGTTCGACGTTTTTGGGGCCCAACGCGGCGATCAGGACGGGAATGCGTTCGCGGACAGGCGTATTGATCAGCTTCAGCGCCTTGCCCAGGCCGGTACCCTGCTCAGCCGGTAGCGGGATCGTGTAGTGGTCGCCCTCGTACTGCAACTTTTCGCGCCGCCACACCTGACGGCAGATTTCGATGACCTCGCGGGTGCGCGCGATCGGCGCGTCGTAACGCACCCCGTGGAAACCCTCCATCACCTGCGGGCCAGAAGCGCCCAGGCCCAGGATGAAGCGGCCGTCGGAGACGTAGTCCAAGCCGGCGGCGGTCATGGCGGTCAGCGTCGGCGTCCGGGTGTACAGCTGCAGGATGCCCGACGCCAGCTCAACGCGGTCGGTGCTGGCTGCCAGGTATCCGAGCGCACTCACCGCGTCGAACGAATATGCCTCGGGGACAAAGACAATGTCCAAGCCGGCGCGTTCGAGGTCGGCCACCTCGGCGGCGACCTCCTTGAAGCCGCCCGCGTAGTTGATTCCCAGTCCGATTCGCATGCCTGGCTGCTCCCTGTGTTCTAGGCCCGGGCGAACTGGTCGGCCAGTTCGACGGCTTCCTGCTGGATTCTCGGAAATTGTTCGGCCATCGCTTCGGACAACGCCTTTGCACCGGAGAGCGGCCGCACCATCACCTTAAAGTCATCGATCAGACCGTCGGCATTGACGTGGATGAAGTCGCAGCCGTTGACCGTCACGCTGGGGGCGCCCACGATGCCGGTCTCGAATTCCAGCGCGTGGGTGTCGCCGTCGTGGATCTCGCGCACGTAGCGGAAGTTCTCGAAGACCCGCAGCACGCCGCACAGGATCGCCGCCGTGATCGGCTTGCCCTCGTACGGCTTGAAGGCCACCGGGCTGGTGAAAACGACGTCATCGGCGAGCAAGGCCTGGATTGCTGCTTCGTCGCGGTCTTCAACTGCCTTGCGGAAGGGATGCATCGAACACCTCGAATGGTCAATTTGTTGACTAGGTGCGCTCGACAGTAGAGCCTCGGGCTCGGTATGTCCATAGGTGAATAATCAATTTGTTGACCATTACTGCGGTACGATCGCCGGATGTCGTTGCGCGACGCCGTGCTGGCCGCACTTCTCGAGGGTGAGTCGTCCGGCTATGACCTGGCCAAAGACTTCGACGCGTCGGTCGCGAACTTCTGGATGGCTACGCCGCAGCAGCTTTACCGCGAGCTCGAGCGTCTTGCCGAACAGGGCCTGATTCAGGCCCGCATCGTTGAGCAGGAGCGCCGCCCCAACAAGCGGATGTTCTCGCTGACCGAGGCGGGTTACGAAGCGATCAGGCAGTTCACCGCGCGGCCGCCGAAACCGTCGGCGATCCGCGACGAGCTGATGATCAAAGTCCAGGCCTTCGATGTCGGCGACACCGCGGCTGTTCGCGACCTGATCACCGAACGCCGAGATCGGGCCAAAGCGAAAGTGCAACGCTACGAACGGCTGCGCGCCCGGATCTTGGACGCCCGCAGCGAAGAGGAGTTCCTGGCCACCGCGCCGCGCGTGGGACCGTATCTGACGTTGATGCGGGGAATCTCGTACGAAGAAGAGAACGTCCGGTGGGCTGAGCGCGCGCTGGGGATCGTCGGGCAGCGTCAGGGCGCCGGGTCCGTCAGGTAGTGGGCAAGCACCGGGCGTAGCCATTCGATCAGCTGTTCGTCGGCCATCCCGATCAACGGCGGCACCCCGAGGATGTAGCGGGTCACGGCGAGGCCGAGCAGCTGCGAGCCGACCAGAGCCGCCCGTTCGGGGGCGCGGTCGGGCGTGATGACGGCGAGGGCGGGGGCCACCTGGCTGACGAAGACCGTCAGCAGGGTGTCGGCGGCGGTCCGATTGGTCGCGGCCGCCCGCAGCAGTGGAAGCAGGGGGCCCCGCGGCCCCCAGGCCTCGACGAACAACGGCAGCAACACATCTGCGAGCCGGTCCGGCGCGACGTCCGATAGATCCGGAAAGTTGATCTCGAATTGCGAAGCGGCCGCAAACAATTCCGCTTTGCTGCCGAAATAGTGCATGACCAACGCCGGATCGACGCCGGCAGCCGAAGCGACCGAGCGGATGGTGGTGCGCTCGAAGCCGTGGCTGCCGAACTGCGATCGCGCGGTGTCCAGGATCGCGGCCCGGGTCGCCTGGCCGTCGCGTCCTTCCCGCGGTTTCGGTGGCATGCGCGTCAGTGTATTCAACAACTGTTGACATGGTTGGCCGAACGACCTAACGTCGAGTTCAACACTTGTTGACATAGCTTGGCGAACCGCCCCGACGAGAGGTCACGCCCATGACCGTCACCGCCATCCAAATCGGCCTCGACCCGGACCCGATCGATTACTCCTCGGCCGACTTCGCGCAGTTTCCCGGCCTGTCGAACCCCAACCCCGAGGCGGTGGCCTGATGACTGTTCACCCGGAACAACACGTTGACGTTCTGGTGGTCGGGGCCGGCCCGACCGGTTTGACCGCGGCCGGTGATCTGGCGCGGGCGGGCCGGTCGGTCGCAGTGTTGGAGCGCCGGCCGGCAGTCAACCCGTCCAGTCGCGCGTTCGCCACTCAGGCGCGCACGCTGGAGGTACTGGACGCCCGTGGAATCGCCGACGATCTGTTGGCGCGTTCGCACAAGGCCTCGGGCGTAACGATTTTCGCCGGCGCCCGTGTCGATTTGACCCATCTCGATTCGCCCTACCAATTCGCGATGATCACCCCGCAGACCAATGTCGATCAGGCGATCGCCGCCTACGCGATGGCGCAGGGGGCCGACATCCGTCGTGGTGTCGAACTGGTTGGGCTCGAACAGGATGCTGACGGGGTATCGGCGACCACCCGGCCGCACGATGGCGGTGCGCAGACACGTTGGCGGGCAAAGTATCTGATCGGCGCGGACGGCGCCCACAGCGCGGTTCGCGCGCTGCTGGGTGTGGACTTCCCTGGCAAGACGGTGTTGTCGTCCATCGTGCTGGCCGACGTCAAGCTGGCGCACGGGCCGACCGGCGGCGGACTGACGCTGGGCAGTACTCGCAACGAGTTCGCGTTTTTGGCGCCGTACGACCGTCATGAGGGGGACGGTCGCTGGTACCGCGCGATGGTGTGGGACCGCCGGCATCAGGTGTCCGACAGCGAACCGGTGGGCGCGCAAGAAATCGCGCGGATCCTCGGCCGGGCGATGAAGGCCGATGTCGGGCTGCTCGAGGTCAGTTGGAAGTCCCGATTCCATTGCGACGAAAGGCAAGTCGAGCAGTATCGGCATGGCCGGATTTTCCTGGCGGGAGATGCGGCGCACGTGCACTCGCCGATGGGCGGCCAGGGCATGAACACCGGCATTCAAGACGCCGCCAACCTGGCCTGGAAACTCGATGCGGCGCTGGCCGGGGCCGACGACGCCGTGTTGGACAGCTACCAGGCCGAGCGCCACCCGATCGGCAGGCGGGTCTTGTGGCAATCCGGAATGATGGCGCGCGGCATCACCCTTCGTCCGCGGATCGCGCGCGGGATACGAAACCTGCTGGCGCCGCGGCTTCTTCGGATACCCCGAGTGCGGGACGCGGTGGCGGGGAGCTTCGCCGGAACCACGCTGTGCTACCCGCACCGGGCCGGCGAGAGCGACTTGGTGGGTGGCCGCGCGACGCAGATTCCGCTGATCCACGACTGGCTGACGCACTTGCAGCGCGAGCCCGGCTTCGTGTTGATCCGTGAATGCGGTCGGGCCGCGGCCGGCGTGACCGATCTGCATCAAGCGGAGCGGGCCGACTCCGGGCCCGCAGTGCTGGTGCGGCCCGACGGTTACATCGCCTGGGCCGGCGACTCCGCCAACTGCTCGCAATGGCTTGATGCGCTCGCCCGGTGGACCGCACCCGCCGCGCGACCGCACGTCGTGTCGGCGACCGCCTAGCTGGCCGGCGGATCCTCGACTGCGCGGCTGTCCTGGCGGTGCTCCGCCAGGAAGGAGTCGATCACCTCGGTGACTCGGCCCGGTGCCTCGAACATCGGGATGTGTCCGACGCCGGCGATTTCGGTGATCCGAGTACTGGCCGGCAGCTGGGCCTGGAAATAGCGGTGCGACCGGGGCGCGGGGAACACCCGGTCTTTTCCGCACAGCACTAAGATGGGCGGGAACTTCGGTCTGCGCCAACTCGAGCAATCCGGGCTGCAGGAGCGCTTTGGCCAGCAGCTGGAAGTAGGCGGGGCAGTGCGCGACGTCGTCGACGATCGCGGCCAGCTGTTCTTCGCTGACACCATCGGGGGTCCCGCTGATCGGCAGCGTGGACAGCTGGCGGGTGTAGGGCAGCCGCAGCGCGCGGGGGCCCAGGAGGCGAGCGAACACCCAGAACGGCATCCCCGAGACGAACTTGGCGACCACCTCGAACTTGGCCGGCGTCCAGCGGGTCCATCCGCCCGCGGGGGCGATGCCGGTGACGGTACGGGCCCGTCCGCGGCGTTCCAGCTCGAACGCCACCCAGCCGCCGAGCGAGTTGCCGACGATATGGGCCGTCTCCCAGCCCAATTCATCGAGCTGGCGCTCGACGTGGTCGGCCAGCACCGTCGAACTCAGAAACCAGGTGCCGGACTTCGGGCCGCCGTTGTGGCCTGCCATCGTCGGGGCGAACACTTCGTAGGAGCCGGTGTCTGCCAGTTGCTGTGCGACGTCGTTCCAGACCAGCTGCGAGATCAGGAATGGATGCAGCAGCAGCACGGGTTCGCCGGAGCCGAGATGGATGGGGGCGCGGGTAGGCATGCAGCGACACTAAAGGCGTTACCGCCGGTACCGCAAGAAGCGGCGGCGGCCACGTGAAAAGATTGAGGGATCATGAGTACCGCCCCTGGAACCAGCCGGGTTTTCTCCGGTGTGCAGCCCACCTCCGATTCGCTACACCTCGGAAATGCGCTGGGCGCCGTCACCCAATGGGCCCAGCTGCAGGACGACCACGACGCATTCTTCTGCGTCGTCGACCTGCATGCCATCACCATTCCGCAGGATCCCGATGTGCTGCGGCGTCGAACCCTTCTCACCGCCGCCCAGTATCTGGCGCTCGGCGTCGACCCGGCCCGCAGCACGATCTTCGTGCAGAGCCACGTCCCGGCCCACACGCAGCTGGCCTGGGTGCTCGGTTGCTTTACCGGCTTCGGTCAGGCCTCCCGGATGACCCAATTCAAGGACAAGTCGACACGTCAGGGGAGTGAGGCGACCACCGTCGGTCTCTTCACCTACCCGGTGCTGCAGGCCGCAGATGTGCTGGCCTACGACGCTGAACTGGTGCCGGTCGGCGAAGACCAGCGTCAGCACCTGGAGTTGGCCCGCGACATCGCGCAGCGGTTCAACAGCCGCTACCCGGACACCTTCGTGGTTCCCGAGGTCCTGATACCCAAGGCCACCGCCAAGATCTACGACCTGCAAGACCCGTCGTCGAAGATGAGCAAGTCCGCGGCCACCGATGCGGGTCTGATCAGCCTGCTCGATGCTCCGGCGTTGTCCGCCAAGAAGATTCGTTCCGCAGTGACTGACAGTGAGCGGGAGATCCGCTTCGACCCGGAGGCCAAAGCCGGCGTCTCGAACCTGCTGAGCATCCAATCGGCCGTCACCGGGGTCGACATCGTGAAATTGGTCGACGGGTATGCCGGACGCGGTTACGGCGACCTGAAGAAAGACACCGCAGAGGCCGTCGTCGAGTTCGTGACGCCGATCAAGACCCGGGTCGACGAATTGCTCACCGACCCAACCGAACTGGAGGCGGTGTTGGCCACCGGTGCGGCGCGTGCCGATGACGTGGCCGCGAAGACGGTCGACCGGGTCTATGACCGGCTCGGGTTCCTACCGAGACGTCCTTAGTCGGCTGTCGTGAGCGAACCGGCCAAGCCAGGGATCCTTGATCGACTGCGGGCGCGGTACGCCTGGTTCGACCATGCGATGCGGGCCAACGATTGGTTCGATGAGTGCCAGGGCAATTTCTTCGCGGCCGGGCTGACGTATTACACGATCTTCGCGTTGTTCCCCTTGCTGATGGTCGGTTTCAGCGTCGCCGGATTTCTGCTGTCCCGACGGCCCGCCGTGCTGACCGCGATCGACAACAAGGTCAGGCACGCGGTGCCCGGCGCCCTGGGACAGCAGATGCTCGACCTGATGAATTCGGCGATCGACGCGCGCGCCTCGGTCGGCGTGATCGGCTTGGCCGTCGCGGTGTGGGTCGGCCTGAACTGGATGAGCAATCTCCGGGTGGCATTGACCGAATTGTGGCGGCAGAACGACGGATCGCACGGGTACATCCACACCAAGTTCTCCGACCTGGGCGCGATGGTGTCGTCGTTCGTGGCGATTTTCGCCACCCTCGCGCTCAGCGCGCTCGCCGGTGCGGCGCCGATGGCCCGGCTGTTGCGGTTGCTGGGTGTGCACGACCTTCCGGTGCTGGACGGCATCCTTCGCTCGGTCTCGGTCTTGGTGTCATTTCTGTTGTCGTGGTTGGTGTTCGGCTGGATGATCGCGCGGTTACCGAGGGATCCGGTCAACTATCGCAGCGCGATCCGCGCGGCGCTGCTCGCGGCGCGTCGGCTTCGAGCTGTTCAAGTTGGTGGCGTCCATCTACCTGAAGTCTGTGCTGCACAGTCCGGCCGGCGCCACCTTCGGTCCGGTGCTGGGCCTGATGGTGTTCGCGTATGTCACGGCGCGGCTGCTGCTTTTCGCGACGGCGTGGGCGGCGACGTCGTCCGCGAACCCGCCTGAGGCCCCGGCCGAGGCGCCCGAGCCCGAACCCGAACCCGTCGTCATCGTGCCCAAGCCGCAGCCAACCGACGGCCTCAGCGCCCGGCAGGCGGTGACCGCGGCAGTGGTGGGCGCCATTGGTGCACTGGGCCTTTCCCGATTGGCTCGCCGCAGCAAACCGGACTGACGCGAACCGGCGCACAACATCGCGGGTGTCTCTTTAGCGACACGATTCGGCTTCGACGGGGCGCGCCCTTCTCCGGGCGTGTCATCCTCAGGAACACGAACAGTTGCGCTACGCAAAGGCGGGTAGGCGATGTCTGAACCAAGTCTCTTCCACAAACTGGCTGCGGAGACTATCGGCACCTTTTGGTTGGTGCTCGGTGGTGTTGGGAGCGCGGTCTTTTCACTGAAGGCCCAATCGGATCTGTTCTCCCTCGGTATCGGCTATCTCGGCGTCGCACTGGCGTTCGGGTTAACCGTCCTCACCGGTGTGTACGCGTTCGGGACCATCTCCGGCGGGCATTTCAATCCAGCCGTGACGCTGGGCGCGGCGCTGGCCCGCCGGGTGGAATGGAAAGTGCTACCGGCATATTGGATCGTGCAGGTGATCGGTGGTCTGCTGGGTGCCCTGGTGGTGTACTACATCGCCTTCGGCAAGCCCGGCTTCGTCGCGACGGGGCACCTGGCCGCCAACGGCTACGGGGTACATTCGCCGACCGGTTACTCGCTGGGTGCGGTCATCCTGGCCGAAATCGTGTTGACCGCAGTATTCCTGTTCGTCATCCTCGGTTCGACCGACGAGCGCGCGCCGAAAGGCTTTGCCGGCTTGGCTATTGGCTTGACTTTGACGATCATCCACCTGGTGGCCATCCCGATCTCCAACACGTCGGTCAACCCGGCCCGCTCGACCGCGGTCGCATTCTTCAACGGCGACGGCGCCCCGGCCCAGCTGTGGGTGTTTTGGCTGGCACCGTTGATCGGCGGGGCAATCGCCGGGATCGCCTATCCGCTGTTGTTCGGCCGAGCCGAGGAGACCCTGCCGGCAAAGACGACCTAACTCACCACCTTCAGGCCCGCGATGCAGCCGACAACACCGGCGATCAGCAGCAGCTTGACCGGCGAGGCAGTCTCCTGGCCGGTCAGCATCGCGTAGCCGACAGTGAGCACCGCGCCGATGCCGACCCAGACCGCGTAACTGGTCCCGGTCGGCAGGGTGCGCATCGCGAACGCCAACCCGGCCATCGAAAACAGCAGTGCCACACCGAAAATCACCGAAGGGATCAGCCGAGAAAACCCGTCGGAGCGATCCATCGCGGTCGCCCACACGGCCTCGAGAACACCCGACGCCACCAAGATCAACCACGTCATCGCACACCTCTCCCGCGCCGTCTTGTCGCTGGCCGGGTACGGTGCGCCTCGTCCGGTGTCAGATGCTGACCCGACTGACGTTAGCAAATGTCACCGGCGGGTCGACCAGCTGCCGTTCGTCATGACTGCGCTGGCCCGGTAATCGCGCTCCAGCGCAACAAGATTCGCGCTGCCGTCGACGCACAAGCTGCCGGCCCCGTCAAGTCCGAGAGCCCGTGCCGGGACCGTCGATGTCATGTGCACCGCCGCGATCAGGGCGGCATCGCGGTCTGGGCCGAGGCCGGCTGCGGTGCCGAACAGTTGCTCCATGGTCGCGGTGCTGCCGGCGATCGTCGATGTGCCGCGCACCCGCGCGACCCGGTCGACAACATCGACCGGCACCGAACCCAGCTGATATTCGCCGTCATCGGCACCCGCGGCGGCGGTGGCATCGGTGACCAATGCGACGCGGTCGGCGCCGGCCGCCCGGACCGTCGCGTACATCACCGCGGGGTGGACGTGGACACCGTCCGCGATCAACTCCACGGTCACTCGGGGATCCTCCAGCAGCGCGAGCGCGGGCCCCGGCTCGCGGTGATGTAGCGGTCGCATCGCGTTGAACAGATGCGTGCCGACCGTGGCGCCCAGGTCGATCGCGTGCCGGGTCTGCTCGTAGGTTGCGTGCGTATGTCCCACCGCCACAACCACTCCGGCATCGACAAGGCGGGTGATCGCGTCGTCGCCGCCGGGGCGTTCGGGTGCCAGGGTGACCATCCGGATCGCGCCGTCGCCGGTGGCCAGCAGTGCATCGATCTCGGCGGGTGTCGCGTCACGCATCTGGGCTATGTCGTGCGCCCCGCAGTGCGCCGTGCTGAGCCACGGCCCCTCCAGATGAATACCGGCGATGACGCCATCGCGGGTCGCCTCAGCGAGCCCGCGCACCGCCGCCAGCAGATCGGCAGGCGCCGTGGTCACCAAGCTGGCCAGTGTCGTCGTTGTCCCGTGCTCGCGGTGAAAGCCAGCCGCTTGCAAGATCTCTGAGGGATCGCCGTTGGTGTAGGAGGCACCCCCGCCGCCGTGCACATGAATGTCGACGAAACCGGGGACGAGCATTGCATCGGGCAGATCGACATCGGGGGCTTGGGGTGCCGGACCCGCCCCGCAGCCCACGATCGTGGTGCCCGACGTGTGCACCCAGCCCGGCCTGCAGACGCCTTCCTCGAGTACGACGGTGCCGGCCGCGATCAGCGGCATGCCGGTACATCCGTTGCCGCGCTAAGAGTTTCGTCGGGCCAGTGGCCGTTGTTCTCCCAGAAGCGGCGGATGTCTTCGAGTTGTCGGCCTTTTGTCTCCGGGGCGTAGCGGTACACAAGGACAAATCCGACAACCGCCAACAGGGCGAAGATGGTGAACATTCCGGCACCGCCAAGCGTATTCAGCATCGTCAGAAAGACTGACTCGATCAGCGCGTTGGCCGTCAGGTTGGCGGTGAGCATGGCACTGGATCCCAGCGACCGCAGGTGCGCCGGGAAGCTCTCACCGGCGTAGACCCAGACCAGCGCGCCGAAGCCGAAGGTGAAGCCCATCGTGAACATCAGCAGCCCGACGTATCCGAATCCCGAGACGGCGCTGGACTTGGCGGCAAATACCGCGATCATCACCCCGTCGCCGAGAATCATTGTCGCGATACCGGACAGCAGAATGGGCCGGCGGCCGATCCGGTCGACCAGGAACCAGCGAGGCCAATACGGCGGCCAGCGAAAACAGTTGGACCAGCGCAGGCAGCACGAGCAACGAGAAATTGCCCTCGAATCCCATCGCCTGGAACAGCAGCGGGCTGTAATAGATGATCCCGTTGATCCCGCTCAGCTCGGCGAAGAAGCCGAGTCCTACGACGAATATGGTGGCGCGTAGATACGGCGGCCGCAGCATCTCGATGAATGACCCGCCGCGCTCTTCGTCGCATGGCTTCGGCGATCTCGGCGAGTTCCTGCTCGACGTCGCGGTTCGGTTCCACCCGAAGCAGCGCTTTGCGCGCGTCGTCGACCCGGTCCTTGAACAGATACCAACGCGCGGTGTCGGGCATCGTGGCCAGCAGCGGCAGGACCAGCAGCGCCGGCACTGCCGCCAGCCCGAGCATCCACCGCCAGCTGCCCGAATCGGCGAGTACGAAAGCGGAGAGATAGCCGCCGATGATCCCGAGAATGGTCGCCACCTGGTAGGTGACCAGCAACGAGCCCCGGAGGCGAGCCGGCGCCGATTCGGCGATGTACACCGGAGTCACGGTGGCGGACAATCCGATCGTCATGCCGAGCAACATCCGCGCCGCCATCAGCCACGGCATTGACTCCGCTGCGGCGCCCAACAGTGAGAACACCGCATAACCGCCGGCCACCAGCATCATCGACCGCTTGCGTCCGATCGCATTGGCGAGGAATCCGCCGCTCAGCTGCGCCGCAGATCTCTCCGATCACCACCATTGTCGTCAGCAGTTCCTGCTTACGGACCGTCAGGCTGAAATCGTTGGTGATGAACAGCAGAGCACCGGCGATGTTGGACAAGTCGTAGCCGCAGATGATGCCCAAGGTCGCGGCAGTGACTGCGATCAGCAATCGCCGTCGTGTCCGAAGTGACTCGCCGATGCGGCGCACAATCTCCCCTCCGGGTAGCCGCCCGGTCCACGGTCGCTGCTAGTGCTGCGGCCGTCGGTTCATCGAACGCGCCACCATAATCAAGCCGAACACCACGACCGTACCGATCACCGCGACACCGACCCTAACCGGCAACGCGTCCGCGCCCGGTATCAGCCCGGCCGCATTGGCGCCCAGTCCGCCCCCATTGTCGCCAGAGGCTGCGGGCTTTGGCGTGATCAGCGACGGGTCGGGCTCGATCAGTGTTCCCACCCGGGTACCCGGTGCGGTCGCGAATCCGTAATCCAGCAAATGCGCGGCCTGCTGCCATGGCGCGATCGGCACGCGGGTGCCGTGCAGCAACACCGCCATCAGCCGGCGTCCATCCCGGTTCGCGGCGCCGACGAACGTCTGGCCGGCGTCGTCGGTGTAGCCGGTCTTACCGCCGAGCGCGCCGGGGTAGTGGTAGAGCAACTGGTTGTCGTTCTCCAGCTCGTAGCCGGGGCTGTCGGCGTGTCCGGGGAAGTCGAACTTCTCGGTGTGCACGATGTCGGCGAAAGTCGAGTTCTCCCAGGCATATCGGTAGAACAACCCGATGTCGTAGGCCGACGTGCTCATGCCCGGCCCGTCCAGACCCGACGGTGTCGCGGCGCGAGTGTCTTTGCCGCCGAGTTTGGCCGCCAGCGCGTTGATCTTGTCCAGCGCGGTCGGCATGCCGCCCAGTTGCATCGCCAGCGAGTGCGCGGCGTCGTTGCCGGAGTGCATCAGCAGGCCGTGCAGCAACTGGTTGACGGTGTAGGTGCCACCCGGGGCAACGCCGACCCGGGTGCCCTCCGCGGCGGCATCCTCAGGCGTGCCGTCGACGGTCTTGTTGAGGTTGAGCTCGCGCAGTGAAGCCATCGCCACGAGCACCTTGATAATGCTGGCCGGTCGGTGCCGGCCATGCGGGTCGCGGGCGGCGACAATCGCACCACTGTCCAGGTCGGCCACCACCCAGGCCTCGGCCGAGACGTCGCCCGGCACTGGCGGGGTGCCGGCGGCGGCGACCACGCCACAGCCGCCCAGTCCATTACCGCCGATCGGCGATGGCGGCACCGGCAGCGGCAACGGTGGCTCGCCGGCCTGCGGGACCTCCGACGAGTCCACCGCCGCCGGGGTCGCGATTTTGTAAGGGCACAGATCATGGACGACGGCCGGCTCGGCGAACGCGGCCGGCATGCCGAGCAGCGCGGGGGTGCTCAGCATGAAACCGGCCGCTGCCAGGCATGACGCGCGGCGGAAGGCGGGCCCTGAGAGAAACATTGCTGTGCAGAGTAGGCGATCAGCGGCCCGATTCCCGGGAGCCGCGCTGTGACTGGTGTTACGGATGTTGCACTCAATAGTTGATAATGGGGAGGTAACAGATCCCCGGTCCGGCGATGCGGCCCAGCCACAGCCGACCCGGCGTCTCCACCACCCCGGTGGCCAGGCCGAAGTCCGGGTGTTGGGTGTGCAGCTGGGCCACCACGTGCCCATCGTGGGGGTCGAACCCGACGACCCATACCGTCGGTTTCGGGTTGGGCAGCCAGCGGTAGGGCAGCAGCCGCCACATCACGGCGCGGATGATCGGCGTGCGCGGCCCCAGCCATTCGTTGAGCGCGTTGCGGTCGGACACCAGCGCCACCCAGATCCGGCCGTCCAGACCGGTGGAGATGTTGTCGGGATAGCCGGGCAGCTCGGCGACCAATGGGGTGATCGTGCCGGCCCGGTCTCCGGTCAGCCAGTACTTCGACACCCGGCATCCGGCGCTCTCGGCGAACACCACGGCCGACTCGTCGGCGGTCAGCGTCACCCCGTTGGCGAAGTACAAGCCACCGGCCAGTTCGGTGACCGTGCCGTCGGTGTCACGCCGGAACAGCGCGCCGGTCGGGCGACCCTCGATGATCGAGCCCTTGTAGTGCTCGTAGTAGAAGCGGCTTGTCGACTCGGTGAAAAAGATTGTGCCGTCCGATGATTCGACGACATTGGAGCAGAAGGTCAGCGGGCGACCGTCGATCTCGGCGACCAGCGTCTCGATGACCCCGCCGGCCGGGTCGTACCGCAGCAGGCCGCGATGGCTGTCGCAGATCAGCAGACGGCCGTCGTGGGCAACCGCCAGGCCCAGCGGTCGTCCGCCGGTGTCGGCGACCGCCTGCACAGAACTGCCGTCGGGGCTGATCTTGATGATGCGCCCGTCCTCGACGCCGGTCCAGATGTTGCCGTCGGCATCGGCGACGACGTCCTCGGCCGCCGTGCCCGGCACATCGACGATGTGCAGTGCCGCAGTGAAATCCGGCTCGGGGAGCGGCCGCGACGGAGGTGGCTGCCACCGGATCGGGTCGATGGGCGGTTTGCTCATAACGCGTCCTTCAGCACACTGCGCAAGATGGTTTCGATCGTCTCGAACTCGGGTGGCCCGCTGATCAGTGGGGGTGCGATAACGACGACCGGGTCACCCCGATCATCGGTGCGGCAGTAGAGCCCCGCCTCGAACAGCGATGACGCGATGTGCGGCAACAGTTTTGCGGTCTCTTCGCTCGTGAAGGTCTCGCGGGTCGCCTGATTCTTGACCAGCTCGATCGAGTAGAAGTAACCCTCGCCGCGGACATCGCCGACGATCGGCAGGTCGTAGAGCTTCTCCAGGGTGGCCCGCAGCGCGGGGGACTGCTGCTTGACGCGGTCGTTGAGGCCCTCGCGCTCGAAGATGTCGAGGTTGGCCAACGCGACCGCCGTCGATACCGGATGGCCACCGAAGGTGTAGCCGTGCGCGAACATCGTGTCGGTGCCGTAGAACGGCTCGAATATTCGCTCGCTGGCGATCATTGCGCCCAACGGCGAATATCCCGACGTCATCCCTTTCGCGCAGGTGATCATGTCGGGCACGTAGTTGAAGTCGGAGCAGGCGAACATCGACCCGATGCGGCCGAACGCACAGATCACCTCGTCGGAGACCAGCAGCACGTCGTAGTGGTCGCAGATCTCTCGCACCCGTTCGAAATATCCGGGAGGAGGCGGGATCGAGCCGCCCGCATTTTGCACCGGCTCGAGGAAGACCGCGGCGACGGTATCGGGTCCCTCGAACTCGATTGCCTCGGCGATACGATCGGCCGCCCATTGCCCGTAGCCCTTGATGTCGGCGGCGAAAGTCTCGGGCGCACGATAGAAATTGGTGTTCGGCACCCGGAAGCCACCCGGCGTGACCGGTTCGAACGGCGCCTTGTATTTCGGCAGGCCGGTGATGGCGAGCGCACCCTGAGTGGTGCCGTGATAGGCGATCGCTCGCGAAATGACCTTGTGCTTACCGGGTTTGCCGGTCAGCTTGAAGAATTGCTTGGCCACCTTCCATGCCGTCTCGACCGCCTCGGTCCCACCGCTGGTGAAGAACACCCGGTTCAGGTCTCCCGGGGCGTATCCGGCGATCCGGTCGGCCAGCTCGATAGCGGGCGGAGTTGCGTACCCCCACAGCGGAAAGAACGCCAGCGTGCCGGCCTGGCGGGCGGCCGCCTCCGCCAACTCGGCGCGGCCGTGTCCGACCTGCACGGTGAACAGACCCGACAGCCCATCGAGGTAACTCTTGCCGGCGTCGTCGAAGATCGTCACGCCTTCGCCGCGCGTGATGATCGGCGGCGTGATGCCCGGGCCGTGCTTGGCGAAGTGCAGCCAGAGATGGTCAGTCATGTGATCGTGAAGGTTACGCTCGGGTGATGGCCTCTGCGGAGCAGGTCACCGAGTTCGAGGCACTGCGGCCCCATCTCATGTCGGTTGCCTACCGCCTGACCGGTACGGTGGCCGACGCCGAAGACATCGTGCAGGACGCTTGGCTGCGCTGGGAAGCGTACAACGGCGAAATCGCTGATCTACGAGCCTGGTTGACGACGGTCGTCAGCCGGCTCGGGCTGGATCGGCTGCGATCGGCTGCGCACCGGCGGGAAACCTACGTGGGCCAGTGGTTACCGGAACCGGTCGTCACCGGATTCGACCGCGACGATCCACTGTCGGTGGTGGTCGCCCACGAGGATGCGCGGTTCGCGGCGATGGTGGTGCTGGAACGTCTGTCGCCGGATCAGCGCGTTGCCTTCGTCTTGCATGACGGATTTGCCGTGCCGTTCGCTGAGGTTGCCGAGGTGCTCGGGACAACCGCGGCGGCCGCTCGGCAATTGGCGTCGCGGGCCCGCCGGGCGGTGAGCGCCGAGCCGCCACCGAAACCCGATCCGGCGCACGACGAGGTGGTGGTCAAGCTGATGGCTGCCATGGCGTCCGGCGACCTGGCCGCCACGATTGCGCTCCTGCATCCGGGAGTGACGTTCACCGGCGATTCCAACCGGGTTGCGCCGACAGCGCCCCGCGTCATCCACGGGCCGGACAAGGTCGCGCGGTTCCTGTTCGGTCTCGCGCAGCGTTACGGGCCGTCCTTCGTGACCACGAGCCAGCCGGCGCTGATCAACGGCGAACTCGGCGCGTACACGTCGGGATCGTCGGGTGACGACGGGTATCAGGCGATCATGCCGCGAATCACCGCGGTGACGGTGAGGGACGGAAAGGTCAGCGCCCTATGGGATATTGCGAACCCGGAGAAGTTCACCGGTTCGCCGCTGGCGAATCAGCCGACGGCTCGGTTGTCCAAGGGACCCGGCAAGCAGAACCGGAGTTGAAACCCTGCTCGGTGATGCCCAGCGCGGAATTCATTCGGGCACGCATGTTCTCGACTCCGATCTGGTAGGTCAGCTCGATCACTCCGTCGTCGCCGAAGCGGCCGCACAGATCGGCCACCTGCTCATCGGTCACCGTGTGCGGATCGACGGTCATCGCGTCGGCATACGCGATGGCGGCCCGCTCGTCGTCGGTGAAACGCGGAGACGTCGCGTAGTTGTCGATCTCTTGGAGCCGTTCGACGTCGAGTCCGTCGAGGCGCTGCATCATCTGGCCGAAGTCGACGCACCAGGAGCAGCCAATGGTGCGCGCGGTCCAGAACACCGCGAGGTTGCGGACGTCAGCCGGCAGCCGCCGCGACGCCGACTGCAACAACGCCTCGTGCACCGCGTTGGCGACCAACAGCCGGGGGTGGTGTGCCTGGACCGCGAACGGCTCAGGGACTTCGCCGAAGCGCCGCTTGGTGTAGCGGTACATCGCGCGGACGAGCCAGTTGGCCCGTTGGGGGGACAGGGGTGCGATGCGGGTTTTCGTGGTCATACCAGTCAGACGAGGCAGCCCCTGGATGTGTGACGGGCCGACTGCCGGCCACCCAAAACCGCTCAGCGGGTGAACATCAGCGCGCGCTTGACCTCTTGGATCGCCTTGGTCACCTCGATGCCCCGCGGGCAGGCGTCGGTGCAGTTGAACGTGGTGCGGCAGCGCCAGACGCCGTCGACCTCGTTGAGGATGTCGAGCCGCTCGGCGGCGGCCTCGTCACGGCTGTCGAAGATGAACCGGTGCGCGTTGACGATCGCCGCGGGGCCGAAGTAGCTGCCCTCGCTCCAGAACACCGGGCAGCTGGTGGTGCATGCCGCGCACAGGATGCACTTGGTCGTGTCGTCGTAGCGGGCGCGGTCGGTCTGGCTCTGAATGCGTTCCCGCGTCGGGGGATTGCCACTGGTGATCAGGTACGGCTTGACCGCGCGGTAGGCGTCGAAGAACGGTTCCATGTCGACGATCAGGTCCTTCTCCACGGGCAGCCCGCGGATCGGCTCGATCGTGATGGTGAAGTCTTTTTTGGGCTTGCTCGGCAGCAGGTCGCGCATCAGCATCTTGCAGGCCAGCCGGTTCTTGCCGTTGATGCGCACCGCGTCCGAGCCACACACGCCGTGGGCGCAGGACCGCCGGAAGGTCAGCGTGCCGTCGAGGTAGCTCTTGACGTAGATCAGCAGGTTGAGCACCCGGTCGGTGGGCAGGCACGGTACCCGGAAGCTCTGCCAGCCATCGGAATCGGCGTACTGCTCTGGGTTCTCCGGATTGAATCGGGCGATCCGCAGCGTCACCATCGTCGAGCCCTCAGGGATCGCCGGCAGGCGGCGGGTCACCGGCCGGGGCGGCCTGCACGTCAACGTCCGAGCTCATCAGTACTTCCGCTCCTTGGGTTCGTAACGGGTCTGCACCACGGGCTTGAAGTCCAGCCGGATGTCGCTGAGCAGATCGGGGCCCTGCTTACCGGCCCCAATTTCCTTATAGGCCATGGTGTGGCGCATGTAGTTGACGTCGTCGCGGTTCGGGTAGTCCTCGCGCGCGTGGCCGCCGCGAGATTCCTTGCGGTTCAACGCACCTACCACGGTGACCTCGGCGAGTTCCAGCAGGAAGCCCAGCTCGATCGCCTCCAGCAGGTCGCTGTTGAAACGCTTTCCCTTGTCGTGCACCGAGATTCGGGAATAGCGCTCCTTGAGTGCGTGAATGTCGGTCAACGCCTGCTTCAGGGTCTCCTCGGTGCGGAACACCGCGGCGTTGTTGTCCATCGTCTGTTGCAGCGCGCCGCGGATGTCGGCGACCCGCTCGTTGCCGTGCTCGGACAGGATGTCGCCGACCCAGCCGACCACCATCGTCGCCGGGTCCGGCGGCATGTCGACGAAATCGTGGCCCTTGGCATAGGCGGCCGCGGCGATGCCGGCGCGACGGCCGAAGACGTTGATGTCCAGCAGCGAATTGGTGCCGAGCCGGTTGGCGCCGTGCACCGAGACGCATGCGCATTCGCCGGCCGCATACAGACCCGGCACGGTGTTGGTGTTGTCCCGCAGCACCTGACCGGTGATCGTGGTCGGGATGCCGCCCATCACGTAGTGGCACGTCGGGTAGACCGGGACCAGTTCCTTGACCGGATCCACGCCCAGATAGGTGCGGGCGAACTCGGTGATGTCGGGCAGCTTGGCGGCCAGCACGTCGGCACCGAGATGGCGGACGTCGATGTAGACGTAGTCCTTGTGCGGGCCGGCGCCGCGGCCCTCCAGCACTTCACGCACCATCGAGCGGGCGACGATGTCGCGGGGAGCCAGGTCGACGATCGTCGGCGCGTAGCGCTCCATGAAGCGCTCGCCCTCGCCGTTGAGCAGCCGACCGCCCTCGCCGCGCACCGCTTCGGAGATCAGGATGCCCAGCCCGGCCAGGCCGGTCGGATGGAATTGGTGAAATTCCATGTCCTCCAACGGAAGTCCCTTGCGGAACACGATGCCGATGCCGTCGCCGGTCAGCGTGTGCGCGTTGGACGTGGTCTTGTACATCCGGCCCGAGCCGCCGGTGGCGAGCACGACAGCCTTGGCGTGAAAGATGTGAATGTTGCCGGTAGCCAGTTCGTAGGCGACGACGCCGGTCGCGACGGGGCCGTTCGGGGTCTCGCTGAGCACCAGGTCGAGCGCGTAGAACTCGTTGAAGAACTCGACATCGTGCTTGACGCAGTTCTGGTACAGCGTCTGCAGAATCATGTGGCCGGTACGGTCTGCGGCGTAACAAGACCGGCGCACCGGCGCCTTGCCGTGGTCGCGGGTGTGCCCGCCGAAGCGGCGCTGGTCGATGCGGCCCTCGGGGGTGCGGTTGAACGGCATCCCCATCTTCTCCAGATCGAGCACCGCGTCGATCGCTTCCTTGCACATCACCTCGACCGCGTCCTGGTCGGCGAGGTAGTCGCCACCCTTGACGGTGTCGAAGGTGTGCCATTCCCAGTTGTCGTCCTCGACATTGGCCAGCGCCGCGCACATGCCCCCCTGGGCCGCGCCGGTGTGGCTGCGCGTCGGGTAGAGCTTCGTCAAAACCGCTGTGCGCACGCGAGGTCCGGCTTCCACGGCCGCCCGCATCCCGGCCCCGCCGGCGCCGACGATCACCACGTCGTAACGGTGTTCGCTAATCACCGGCACCACCGCCGACGATGCAGCGCGGAGCGGTGAGGAGGAGGTGGTTTAAGCAATTCAGCCTCCGATATTCGGGTCGAAAGTCAGCAGCACATAGGTCCCGAGCACCAACGTGAACGTCATCGACAGGACGAGCAGGCTGTTCAGCCAGAAGCGGGTGGAGTCCTTGCGGCTGTAGTCGTCGATGATGGTGCGCAGCCCGTTGCCGCCGTGCAGCTGAGCCAGCCAGAGCAGCAACAGATCCCACGTCTGCCAGAACGGCGAATGCCACCGCTGCGCAACGTAGTTGAAGTCGATGCGGTAGACGCCGTCTTCCCACATCAGCATCACGAACAGATGCCCGAGCGCCAGGAAGACCAGCACGAGGCCGGAGAACCGCATGAACAACCAGGCGTATTTCTCGAAGTTCGGCATGCCGGTCCGCCGACGCGGGGCGCGCGGATTGTCGAGGCTGGCCGGGCGATCGTGGCTGCGCTGCCGGACCGGAGCGACCTGGCCGCGGCCCAATTGCAGATCGGGTGAGCTCATCGGAAGTGTCCGATCATGTGGATGGCAACGACCACTGCGGCGGGCACCACGACCAGCACCCAGACGATGCCGATCACCCACAGCATCAGCCGCTGATAGCGGGGGCCCTGCCCCCAGAAATCGATCAGGATGACGCGGATGCCGTTGAGTGCGTGATAGAGCACCGCGGCGACCAACCCCAGCTCCATCAGGCCCACGAGCGGCGTCTTATAGGTCGAGATGACCTCGTTGTAGGCCTGCGGGCTGATCCGGACCAGCGCGGTGTCCAGCACGTGGATGAACAAGAAGAAGAAGACGGTGGCACCGGTGATGCGGTGCAATACCCAGGACCACATGCCCGGATCGCCGCGATAAAGCGTTCGGCGCAGACGGCGTATTCGCGATGACTCGCCCGGCGTGGCCGGATTCGCGGATGTCGTCGTCATCAGCGCCTCCCCTCCAGTGGCGAGTGGCAGCGGGCGATTTAAATTTAGCCCCAATCGCGGGCTCGGCTGCCCATTCTTGCGACCGAATGACGCGCTTCGTGTCCGCCGACGCTTTTGCACGCGCAGAATCTAGGCTGGCCATGTGAATTAGCCAACAGCGGACGGGATAGTTCGAATGCACTGCAATGACGCGTGGAATCGGGACCGTGGCTGACGCGATCGACTGGAAGGCGCTGCGCGACAGAGCAACTCATGCAGCGCAAGGAGCGTATGCGCCCTACTCCAGCTTCCCGGTGGGCGCTGCCGCTCTGGTCGACGACGGCCGGGTGATCATCGGCTGCAATGTGGAGAATGTCTCATATGGCCTAGGTCTCTGCGCGGAGTGCGCGGTGGTGTGCGCGCTGCATTCGACCGGTGGTGGCAGGCTGCTCGCGCTGGCCTGTGTCGACGGCGACGGGGCGCTGCTCATGCCATGCGGCCGATGCCGTCAGGTGTTGCTGGAACACGGCGGTCCAGACTTACTCATCGACCACCCTGATGGGCCGCGACGGCTCGGGGTCTTGCTGCCCGACGCCTTTGGTCCGGACGACCTCGCGGATTACCAACGGGGCCGCGCGTGAACCACTTCGATGCGCCGACGGTGATCAGGACCAAACGCGATGGCGGCGCACTGTCCGACGACGCGATCGACTGGGTCATCGACGCCTACACCCGCGGGCAGATCGCCGACGAGCAGATGTCGGCGCTGCTGATGGCGGTGTTCCTGCAGGGCATGGATTACCGCGAGATCGCGCGCTGGACCGCGGCGATGGTGGCCTCCGGTGACCGGTTGGACTTCACCGATTTACGGCGCGACGGCAAACCGGTGCGGACCGTCGATAAACATTCCACCGGCGGGGTGGGCGACAAGATCACGCTGCCGTTGGTGTCGGTGATCGCCGCGTGCGGTGGCGTCGTGCCACAGGCCTCCGGCCGCGGACTCGGCCACACCGGCGGGACCCTGGACAAGCTGGAGTCCATCGCCGGCTTCACCGGGACATTGACCAATGTCGCAAGTGCGTCAACAACTTTGCGACGTCGGAGCGGCCATCTTCGCGGCCGGCCAGCTGGCGCCCGCCGACGCGAAACTCTATGCGCTGCGCGACATCACCGCCACCGTCGAGTCGCTGCCGCTGATCGCCAGCTCGGTGATGAGCAAGAAGATCGCCGAGGGTGCCGGCGCATTGGTGCTCGACGTGAAGGTCGGTTCCGGCGCGTTGATGGGCTCCGAGGCCCGATGCCGGGACCTGGCCGAGACCATGGTCGCGCTGGGCGCCGAACATGGGCTGTCGACGTGTGCGGTGCTGACCGACATGAATCGTCCGCTGGGCGCGGCCGTGGGCAACGCGCTCGAAGTCACCGAAGCGCTGGAGGTGCTCGACGGCGGCGGCCCACCCGACGTGGTGGAACTGACGGTGGGTCTGGCTCGCGAGATGCTCGAACTTGCCGGCATCGACGCCCGTGATCCCGAGCAGACACTGCGGGACGGGTCGGCGATGGATCGGTTCCGGGCACTGGTCGCCGCGCAGGGCGGAGACTTGTCCGTACCGTTGCCGGTTGGTAAGTACTCCGAAACCGTCACCGCCGCGCGAGGCGGCACAATGGGTGACATCGACGCAATGGCAGTGGGGCTGGCGGTGTGGCGGCTCGGCGCGGGCAGATCCCGTCCGGGCGAAGCGGTCCAGGCCGGTGCCGGGATCCAGATCCATCGCCGCTCCGGGAGCCCGGTGGCGGCCGGCGACCCGCTGTTCACCCTTTACACCGATACGCCGGAACGGTTTCCGAGTGCGATGGCCGAGTTGAACGCGGGCTTCGCAATCACCGACACGCCTCCTGACGGACGGCCATTGATCATCGATCGGATCACCCCATGACGACGCCACTGAGCCTCGAGACGATCAAGCGCGCGCCGAAGGCGCTGCTGCACGATCATCTCGACGGCGGCCTACGCCCGGCGACCGTGCTCGACATCGCCGGTCAGATCGGGTACGAAGGCCTGCCCGCGACCGACGTCGATGCGCTTGCGCAGTGGTTTCGCACCGCGTCGCACAGTGGATCGCTGGAGCGCTACCTCGAACCGTTCTCGCACACCGTCGCGGTGATGCAAACCCCCGAGTCGCTGCACCGCGTCGCCTCCGAGTGCGTGGAAGACCTGGCCGGGGACGCGGTGGTCTACGCCGAAGTGCGGTTCGCCCCCGAGCTGCACATCAACCAGGGCCTGTCGTTCGACGCGGTGGTCGACGCCGTGCTCGCCGGCTTCGCCGACGGGGAGAAGGCGGCGGCGGCCGCCGGGCGTCCGATCGTCGTGCGCTGTCTGGTCACCGCGATGCGGCACGCCGCGGTATCCCGGGAGATCGCCGAGTTGGCAATCCGCTTCCGCGACAAGGGCGTCGTCGGCTTCGACATCGCCGGCGCGGAGGCCGGTTACCCACCGACCCGGCACCTGGACGCCTTCGAATACATGCGAAACAATAACGCCCGCTTCACGATTCACGCTGGTGAGGCATTCGGTCTGCCTTCGATTCAAGAGGCAATCGCCTACTGCGGCGCCGATCGGCTGGGCCACGGCGTGCGCATCGTCGACGACATCGACGTCGCCGAGGACGGCGAGGTGCGACTCGGCCGACTGGCAGCTATCCTGCGGGACAAGCGGATTCCGCTGGAGATGTGTCCGAGCTCCAATGTGCAGACCGGCGCGGCCGCCAGCATCGCCGAGCATCCGTTCGACCTGTTGGCCCGGACGCGATTCCGGGTCACCGTCAACACCGATAACCGATTGATGAGTGACACCACGATGACCCGCGAGATGGCGCTTCTCGTCGACGCCTTCGGCTACGGGTGGGGCGACCTTCAGCGGTTCACCGTCAATGCGATGAAGTCGGCGTTCATCCCGTTCGACGAGCGGTTGGCGATCATCGACGAGGTGATCAAGCCGCGCTACGCCGTGCTGGTGGGCTAGCTACATGACGAGGTGGCCGGCGTCGACGGGAACCGACACACCGGTGACGTAGCGCGCTCTGGGGCTGACGAGCCACAGCACGGCCTCGGTGACGTCTCGCGGCTCGACCAGCGGCACGTCGGGCAGCAACATCTGCGAGACGGCCGGATTCGGATTCTCGGTCATGCCTTTGATCACGAAGTCGTTGATGATCATCGGTGTCGCGACACCACTGGGGTTGACCGAGTTGACCCGAATCTTGTGTGGCCCGTACGCGTTCGCCGCCGATCGCATCAGGCCCACCACGCCGTGCTTGGACGCGGCGTAGGCGAACATCGCGGCGCTGCCGTCACCGCCCCGGCCGGTCAGGCCTTGCGACGAGCTGACCAGGACGACCGACCCGCCGCGTCCCTTGCGGATGATGGAGGGCACCGTCGCCAACATCGTGTGCCACACACCCTTGAGGTTGGTGTCGACGATCGTGGTGAACACCGGTTCGGCGCGCGTTGCAGGGTCCCCGATCGCCACCACTCCGGCATTGGCGATGACGATGTCAATGTCGCCGAGTTCGTCGATGCCGGCCTGCACGCCGGCCTCCAACGCGGCGAGGTCGCGGACATCGGCGACGACGGGCACCACCCTGCGCCCGGCGGCTTGAACCAGTCGCGCGGTCTTGTCGAGATCTGATTTAGTCGCAAGTGGGTAGGGAATCGTGTCGATATCCGCGCAGATGTCGACGGCGATGATGTCGGCACCCTGCTCGGCCAGTGCGACGGCATGGCTGCGGCCCTGGCCACGCGCCGCGCCGGTGATGACGGCAACGGTGTCGTCTAGTTCTCCCATGGGAGGAAACGTACCCGGCGTTTAACCAAAACGATCGAGACCCGAGACGGGTCTGCCAGGATTCCAGGGTGAGTGATAGCGACCGGGAAATCACCAACCTGCTTTACCACTACGCGGAACTCCTCGACGGCGGCGACATGGACGGCGTGGCCGAACTGTTCGCGCACGGGCGGATCTGCGGCGTCGAAAACGGACCACCGGAGACGGTGTTCGAGGGGGCCGCCGGCGTGCGGAAGATGTACGAGATGGCCACCCGGATCTACGACGACGGCACCCCGAAGACCCGACACAACACCAGCAACGTGCAGCTGTGGATCGATGAGGCCGAGGGCACCGCGCACGGCAGGTCCTACTACAGCGTCACTCAAGCCACGCCCGACTTGCCGCTGCAGGTGATCGTGACCGGACACTACAAAGACACCTTTCACCGCATCGACGGCGTGTGGTGGTTCGACAGTCGCATCATGTTCGTCGACCAGCTCGGCGATGTCACCCACCACCTGAAGTTCTGATCGAGTGAATCCCTTCGACCTCGCCGCCGTGCTGGCTGACGCGCGGCGAAAGGAGTCGCTGACCGACTGGGGGCCAGGTGATTTCGAGACTCCGCTCGAGGTGCTGCTGGCGGACTATGCCAAGGCTGACCTGAATGCGATCGGAGTGCTCATCCTGCGCGCCGGCCTCGTCCACAGTCTGCGCATGCGGCTGCGCGCTCAGGAGTGGATTCGCCGCTACCCGGAGATTCTGGAGGAGCGCATTGCGGCGCCGATCGTCGTCGTCGGCATGATGCGCAGCGGCACCACCCTGCTGCAGCGGCTGCTCGCCGCGGACCCGCGCTTTCATTGCGCCTACGGCTGGGAGGTCGTCGAGGCGGCACCCCGTCTGGACTATCAATTCGCCGGTGTCGATCCGCGCATCGCCGTCAGCGAAGTGCGCGAGGCCAAATCCCGCGAGTTGGCCCCGGACCTGTTCGTCATTCACCCGATGTATGCGCGCGAGGCCGAAGAGGAGATCGTGTTTTTGGCCGACGCGTTCCTGTCGCATGTGCCCGAGTCCGGCGCACACCTTCCGCACTACCGATCGTGGCTCGACGAGCAGGATTTCACGCCGGCATACGCCTATCTGCACCGCATGCTGCAGTTCTTGCAATGGCAGAAACGGCAGCGGTGCCCGGAGCGAGACTGGTCGCCGAAGCGCTGGGTGCTCAAGTCCCCGGCTCATCTCGGTTACCTGGACGTGCTGCGGGCCGAGTTCGACGACGTGCACGTCGTGCACATGCACCGCGACCCGTGCGCCACGATCGCGTCCGGGGCCAGCCTCAATTCGACCCTGCACGCGATGCACGCCGACAACGTGGACCGGCGCCGGGTCGGCACGCAGTGGTTGCAGCGAATGGGATGGACCAATGACCGCGCGATGGCGGTGCGGGACGGTTGGGTCGACGAAGCTACCCGAGTCACCGACATCGGCTTCGACGATGCGGTCGACGACCCGATCCGACAGGTGGCCCGGGTGTACGACGCCGTTGACATGCCACTGACGATCGAGGCGGAAACGGCGATGCGACGCTGGCTGAAGGAACGTCCTCGCGAGGCGGCGCGCCCGCCCTATACCTTGGATGACTACGGCCTGCGCCCAGAACAGGTCGACGAACGTTTTACCTTGTACAACAAGCGTTTTGAAGAACACGTCGGGAAATGAGGAGAGCTTATGGTAGCCGACCCGGTTGCGACAGCAGCCCAGCATGAACAGGAACTGGCCGCGCTCGACCTGATCGAGCATCCAGTGGTGAAGGCGGCCTATCAATCCATCGCCGAAACCTGGTTGGCTCGGTCCAAGGCGTCCGATGCAATGCGCGAACGCTTCGACGACGCGTTCGCCGAGGTGATGTTCTCGGCGGCGGTGTGGTCGTCCAACCAGGACAAGCTGCGACCCAAGGTCAGTTGCATCACCCGGCTGGCGCATCCGGTGGACGGCCGACGAATCCCCGGATCACGTTGGGGCATCGACAATCCCGACAGCGTGTATCGAGTCATCCCGATATCCGGTGACGAACGCTACGAGATTCACGGCCGGGTCGGCGACCATCGCATGACGGAGAACTACTTCACGCTGTGGGATGCCCACATGGGCACCGTCGACGTGCTCAACGGCCGCACCATGCAGGTGGATTCCGACGGCAGCTTCGCCATCACCGTCGATGCCGACTCCGCCAACGGACGACCCAATCACGTGCGCACCACCGCCGAGGCGCACGAGTTCTACATTCGCGATGTGCTGCTGGATTGGGGCCGCGACGACCCGAATCATTTTGAGGTGCAACGGCTGGGCGGTCCGACGACCACGCCGGCACGCACACTCGACGAGCAGGCCGAGGCGACCGCGGCGATGATGGCGTACTTCGCCGACTTCACCGGAAAGCTCAGCCACGGCGTGTACAAGATGCCGCCCAACCATTTCAACCTGGCGTGGTCGGCCGACAAGGTCGGCGCGATGCGTAACCAGGTGTACGTGATGGGCCGCTTCGATCTCGCCGACGACGAAGCTTTCGTGGTCGACGTCGGCGACGGGGGTGCCGAATACTTCACCGTCCCGTTGAGCAATATCTGGGGAACCACGCTCGAACTCGTCGATCGCACCGGCAGCCTCAACAAGGCGCAGTCCGCGGTCAACGACGACGGCAGCTACACCTACGTGATCGCGCCCACCGATCCCGGGGTGGCGAACTGGATCGACTCCGACGGACTTCGGGAAGGCATTCTGACGTTGCGGATGGCGGAGTTCGGAAAGGACGGGCCGCGTGAGGGTCTCGGCGCGGGCGGACGGGTGATCAAGCTGGACCGGTTGGATGAGGAAGTGCCGCACTTGCCGCGAGTGAGCGCCGAGGAGAGGGCGACCCAACTGGCCGACCGGCGCACGGCGTATCTGCGGCGCCTGCCCGAAGGAACGGCCTGAAATGGCCCGCTGGTTGATCACCGGATGCTCCACCGGCTTCGGCCGCGAAATCGCCCGTGCCGCACTCGAGGACGGCCACAGTGTGGCGGTGACCGCGCGACGGTCCGAGGCGGTGCAGGAGTTCGTCGACGAGTTCGGCGACCGCGCCCTGGCCGTCGCGCTCGACGTGACCGACGCCGGACAGATTGCGGCGGCGGTCGAGGCGGCGCAGCAGGCGTTCGGCGGAATCGACGTCCTGGTCAACAACGCCGGTCATGGGTACCTGTCCGCGGTCGAGGAAGGCGAGGACGCCGAAGTCCGAAAGCTGTTCGATGTCAACTACTTCGGGTCGGTCGACATGATCAAAGCGGTGCTGCCGGCGATGCGGGCCCGTGGGTCGGGGCACATCGTCAACATTTCGTCGATGACCGGTCTGGTGGCCAACCCGCCCAACGCGTACTACTCGTCGACGAAGTTCGCACTCGAAGCGGTGACCGAGGCGCTGGCTACCGAGGTCCGGCCGCTCGGCATCAAGGTCACTGCGATCGAGCCGGGTGCATTCCGCACCGACTGGGCGACCCGCTCGATGAAGGAGTCCGCGACTCCGATCTCGGATTACGCCGACGTAGCGGCCCGAAAGGACCTGATCAAACAGTTCGCCGACCACTTGCCCGGCGACCCGAAAAAGGTGGCCGAGGCGGTGCTGATGGTGACCGGGCTCGATGATCCGCCACTGCGGTTGCTGTTGGGCCGTGACGTTCTGAAGGCGATGCGCGACAAGATCGCCGCGACGTCGGCGTCGATCGAGGAGTGGAAAACCGTCACCAAGGATGTGAACTTCCCGGATTGAGCCGCTATTCGCGCCGCAGGCGCGAATCTACAAACTGCTCGAGTGCCTCCCACTCCTGGGCCGCCGCGGCGTAGGGGGCAGCGGGCTTGTTCGTCGAGTCGGGGTCCAGGACGTAGGCGACCAGCTTGCCCAACGGCTCATCGGTGTCGAGCGCCTTGTCGACGGTGGCGTCTTCGGAGTAGTCCCCGAGATCGCGAAGGAACTCGACGGCCAGATCGAGTTGCTCGTGGTCGATCGCGTCAGGGCCGCCGGCGAGGTCGTCGGCCAGCCCGCTCAGGACGTAGACGTTGTCGTCGGTGATGTCGACCTGCAACGAGCCGTCGGTGGCCGCCGTGCGGATGTCGTCGTAGGTGCTCAGGTCGGACAGATCGTGGTCGTGCTCGTCGGCGAGGTATCGGGCCAGGGCACGTTCCGAGCTGAACACACTGATTCTTCCGTTGCGGCCCAGGAAGATTGGGCGATCTTCGAAGTAGCAGCGCAGGGTGTAGAAGGTACTCGTGCCGGTCATGATCCGGATCGGGTCGATGCCGACCTTCGTCCAGAAGTCCTGGTCGCCGCCGAGCACCACCTCGTCGTCGGTCGCACGGTCGGCCCCGGCGTCTTCGTCCACCACGGTCTCGGGTTCTTGCTCGTCGACGGTCTCCGGCTCGGCCTCGAGCACTTCTTCTTCGACGGGTTCGGCCAATTCGGCGGCGGCGGCTTCCGACAGCTTGCTGTCGAAGTCCGGGATGCTGACGATCTTGTCAATGGCGCCGAGCACGTCATCCCAGCCTCGCCCGACGACATCGGCGATTGCATGCCAGCGCTTGAGCCCGGCCTTGCCGGTGAAGTGGTCGATGCCGCCGCTCAGCGAGCCCAGCGTCGGATTGCCGTTGAAAAACTTCATCACCGCCGGCAGCTCGCACACCGACCCGATCGACGAGACGATCGTCAGCGCGTTGGCCAGCGTTGCCACCGACTCGGCGGTCGGCTTGTCCGAGACCAGGTCTTCGACCGCGACCAGGTCGAAGTGCTTGTCGTCGGCGGGGTCCAGCTTGTGGGCATTGGCCTCGGTCAGTGCCTGCCACGCCGGATGGTCGACGAGGTCGTTGTCGGTGTTGGTGCGCACGAACGCGACCAGGTCCGCTGGGCTTTCGAAGATGTAGAGGTCTTCGTCGCGGCCCAGGAACGCCTCCCACTCGTCGCCTGCGTCGCGCCAACGCGGTGCCCACACCGTGTAGCGGTCGCCGTCGGTCAAGCTCAAGCGGATAGGCACGAGGTCAGCAGCCATGCGGCTCACAATAGCGACGGTCGCCTACCCGATCGGGGTCAGGCACCCCAGATGTCGGCGATCGCGGGCGCTCGGGTCGCGTAGCCCAGCTTGGGCAGCCCGTACATCTGCTCCAGGGTGGACAGCACGTTGTAGTGGCTGATCGGCTGGTCGTAGGTGCCGGGCCGGACGTTCGCGCCGTAGATCACCGTCGGAATCTGGTTGCGCGACGTGTTGTCGTCCTCATCCCAGGTCACTATCAGCAGGCTGTTGTTGGCGCGCGCCCACGACGCGTACTGCGACAGGTTCTGGTACAGCCACTGGTCACCCTGCGCAATCGACCCGTCGTGCATGTCGTTGTCGAGGTTGGGGATGACCATCGAGACGGTGGGCAGGCCCGCGTAGTTCTCTCGCGCCGGGAACGCCGAGAAAGGAAGCGACCGCGCGGCGGGGATGTTCGTGAAGCTGGCCCAGGGCACATGTTTGCGCGCGTATTTGCCGGCCCGGCAATCCTCTGAACCCGGCCCGGGCAGGCTTTCGGCGAAGCCCACGAACGTGTAGCCGGCCCCGAGTAGTTGTGAGCCGAGGTTGGGTTCGTTGCCCGCATTGACCGGGCAGACGTTCTCTTTCACCAAAGTGTTGCCGGCGAACAACGCGTAGTAATTGGGTTCGCTGGGATGCACCTCCGCGAAGGACTGCGACATCATCGCGCCGCCCGCGGCCAACTGGTTGATGAACGGGGCCGCTTTGTTGCCGATGATGTTGGACTGCGAGCGGTTCTCCTCGACCACGATGACGACGTGGGCGGGGGTCGGAACCGCCGCCGCTGTCATGTCGACCGGCCTATCCGACGGCTGTTGAACGGGGACTGGCCACAACATCAGAGCCGTCGCGACGGTCAGGACGCCGAACAGGCTAACGACGTGACTTCGCCTGCCGCTGCGCCCTGGTCGATGTTGCATGGCGGGAGTATGGCCGCTTTTGGGCAAGTCGAGGGCACGCCGCTACACGTGTCGCCTGAGGATTCAATGGAAAATATCTGTGAATTTGCCAAACTGCTTTATTATTCAGCCACGCAGGGTCGGGGTGCCGTCCGCGGGCATGGAGGTCATCGATGGCGGTTGCGCGCACGCGTGCACTGGGTGCCGTGGTGGCGGCGGCCGCTTGCGCCACAGCCCTGAGCGTGACGCCGGCCTTCCAGTCCGGGGTCCGCGCCTTGATGGCCGAGGTCGGGCTGGTCGCCAACGACGGCTGGATTGTGGGCGGCACCGGCAACCCGATACCCGACTCGGACTATCTCAACAGCGTCCAGCAGCTCTATCTCCCCACGGGTTACAACTATGTGGGCTTGGAGACGCCGGAACAGTTTTGCCCGATCATCTGCTCGGGCAGCCAGCCCGACCTGGGTTTCGGCGACTCGGTGAGCGCCGGCGTCGGCAACCTGCACGATGCCGTCGACCAGGAGCTGACGAACGGAGACAATGTCTCGGTGCTCGGCTATTCGCAGAGCGCCACGGTGGCCGGCCAGTGGATGAACGAGTTGATCGCCGATCACCAGGACAACCTGGGCAACCTCCACGTCACGTTGCTCGGTGACCCCAACAGCCCGATCGGCGGCATCCTGGACCGCTTCCAATTCTCAGATGGCGTCGGGCAATTCAGCTTGACCCCGGAGCCGCAGCACGTTCCATTCCTCGACATTCCGCTCGGCCTGGACGCCACGCCGACCGACGGCGGCATCGCGACCGACATCTACACGGGGGAGTACGACGGCTGGGCAGACTTTCCCTCGGACCCCAGCAACCTGCTCGCCGATTTCAACGCGCTGCTCGGCATCGAAACCGTGCACCCGTACTATCCAGACCCGACCCCCGGCGTGAACCTGGACATCGGTCCCGGGGGTGTGGGTGCCATTGATCTCGGGTCCCTCGGCGACGACCACTTCTACGCGATTTCCGCACCGCTGCCCATGTTGGCGTTCATGTTCGACGGCGGGCCTGCGGGTCTGTTCTTCTACGACTCCTTTAGCCCGTTCGCGACGTTGCTCGACGACTGGGGCTACGGCAACCCGGGCGATCCGGGCGCCGGCATCCCGGTCGACGGTGTCGACCCGATCGGTGTTTCCGGCCCCTGGACCGTCGATGCGACCGGCCAACTGGTCGAGTCCGTCGGTTCAGGCTTTGCTCCCCAGATGGATCCGCTGCAGATGCTGGCCGGTATGGAATACGCCGGGGTGCAGACGCTCGTCGGCCCGATCAACGACCTGCTGGCGGATGCCGGGCAGTCGCCGCTGCCGACGTCGTTTGTCGACTCGCTGCTGTCGGGCTACGACTCGCTGAACCAGCTCGATGTGTCTCTGCTCACCGAGTTGACCACCTTGTCGGCAAGCATCCCGTCCTTGGCGCCAGATGTCATTTTCAGTGGCGAACCGCTGATCTCCGCGCAGCCGCTGATCGACCTGGTGGGATACGGGTTCGACGCCTTCAACTTCTTCGGCGCGTAAGGCACTGACGTCACATCCGTACCAGCCACCGGGCATGCACTACTTCTGAGAAAAGCACCGTATGTGATATCACCGGTCGGGTTGAGCGCTGGTGATGTCGCATGTGGACACAATTCGAAACACGCACTATCCCCTTGCCGAAGGACTGCTGAGACTGGTGGGATCGCCTGATGGACGTGCGTGTCGTTGACCATCCGCTGGCCGCAATCCGGCTGACCGCTCTGCGCGACGAGAACACTGACAACGCGACGTTCCGTACCGCGTTGGGTGAGCTGTCGCTGATGCTGGTCTACGAGGCCACCCGCGAGCTGCCGCGCGAAATCGTCACCGTGCTTACTCCGTTGGCCGAGACCGCCGGCGCGCGGCTGGCCACGCCGCCGCTGCTGGTGGCGGTGCTGCGGGCCGGGCTGGGCATGGTCGATCAGGCGCAGGTGCTGCTGCCGGAGGCGTCGGTGGGCTTCGTCGGCGTCGCCCGCGACGAGGAAACCGCCCTGCCCACACCGTATTTGGAGTCGCTGCCCGACGACCTGCGCGGCCGGCCGGTGATCGTGCTCGACCCGATGCTGGCCACCGGCGGCTCGATGAGGCACGCCATCGGCTTGTTGCAACACCGCGGCGCGGACGACATCACGGTGGTGTGTGTGGTTGCTGCCCCGGAAGGCATTGCGGCACTGGAGAAAGCAGCACCGCGCGCGCGCCTGTTCACCGCGGCCGTCGATGACGGCCTCAACGACAACGCGTACATCGTGCCCGGGCCTCGGCGACGCCGGCGATCGGCAGTTCGGCCCGCGCTGAGCGCGGCTACCAGCCCCGCACGGCGGCGGCCAGTTCGTCGCGCAGCGCGTCCGGCGCGGTCCGCGGTCACCGAGCGGTGACCTCGATGTAGAACTTGACCTTCGGTTCGGTGCCCGACGGCCGGACGACGACGCGGGCCGTCGTGTCGGCGCCGCCGCCGGTGAAAATCAACGCATCGGTTCTTGGCAGCAGATCCGTTGTGGTGACGCCGAATCCGGCGATCGTGCCGGGCGGTGCGGACCGCAGGCGGCGCATCAGCGCGGCGGCCTTGTCGGCCTCGGAGACCGGACGCGATACCGCAGCGCCACTGTGCACCCCGAAGCGCACGGCCAGGTCGTCGAGCGCATCGAGTACCGAGCGCTGCGATTGCTCGAGTGTTGCGACCAGATCGCAGACCAGCACCGCGGCGCTGATGCCGTCCTTGTCCCGCACCGCCGCCGGGTCGACGCAGTGCCCGATGGCTTCCTCGTAGGCGTATACCAGGGTGCGGCCGGGCAGGTCGGCATCGGCTCGGGCCAGCCATTTGAAACCGGTCAGGGTCTCGACGTGCCGTGCACCCCAGTGTGCGGCGATCGCCGAGAGCATCCGCGACGACACCACCGTGCTGGCCACCACGCTATCGGACGTCTCGATCTGCGACAGGATGTAATCGCCGAGCAGCCAACCGGTTTCGTCACCGGAAAGCATCCGCCAGCCGGTCGGTGTGGGGATGCCGACGGCACATCGGTCCGCGTCGGGGTCGAGCGCGATCGCGATGTCGGCGTCGACGTCGGCGGCCAGCGCCAGCAGCGCGTCGGTGGCGCCAGGTTCCTCGGGGTTGGGGAAGCGGACGGTGGGGAAGTCGGGGTCGGGGGCGAATTGGCCGGCGACGGTGTGCACGTCGGTGAAGCCGCAGCGCCGGAGGGTTTCGACGGCCACGTCGCCGCCGACGCCGTGTAGTGGCGGTCAGCGCGATGCGGATCGCACCCGATGAGAGCGCCGTACGCCGGCGGCCCGCTCGATGTACTGCTCGACCAGACTGGAGTCGGCGGGCTCGACGGATGTCCTGGCGATCTCGTCGGCGAATGGTGCTGCAGCGACGGCGGTTTCGATCTCGCGGTCGGTGGGGGAGACGATCTGGATCCCGCCGTCCAGGTACACCTTGTAGCCGTTGTCGGCGGCTGGATTGTGCGATGCGGTGATCTGGATGCCGGCCGCCGCGCCGGTGCGCCGGACCGCGAATGCGAGCACCGGCGTAGGTGCCGGATCGGGCAGCAGGGTCACCGAAAAGCCGGCGGCGGCAAGCACTTCGGCGGTCGCCGCGGCGAAGGCGGCCGACCCGTGTCGGGCGTCGCGACCCACGATCACTGTCGAGCCGGCCAGCCCGCGGTCGGCGAGCACCGTCGCCACCGCCCAGGTGGTCCGCAGCACCACGGCGAGATTCATCGCGTCCGGGCCACCGCGCACCGGGCCCCGCAGTCCCGCGGTGCCGAATGACAGCGGACGGGCAAACCGTGCCGCCAGTTCGGCTTCGTCGCAGCCGGCGAGTTCGGCGGCCGTTGCCGGGTCGGGGTCGTGCGCTATCCACTCGTGCGGGTTAATGGCGCCGCTCCTCCTCATTAGCGCCGCTCATGCGGCGCGAGTCCAGGTCGCCGGCGGTCTCACAGCCGCGCGACCACGTCGGCCAGCAGCGAACCCATCCGGGCCGCCGAGGCCGCACCGGTCTCGAGCACCTCGACGTGGCTGAGCGGCTCGCCGGTGATCCCCGCGGCCATGTTGGTGACCAGCGAGATGCCGAGCACCTCGGCGCCGGCGGCCCGCGCCGCGATCGCCTCGTGCACGGTGGACATGCCGACCAGGTCGGCGCCGAGCGTGCGCAACATCCGGATCTCGGCGGGCGTCTCGAAATGCGGGCCGGGTAGCCCGGCATAGACGCCTTCGGCCAGTTCCGGCTCGACTTCGCGCGCCAGCGCCCGTAGCCGTAGGGCGTAGGCGTCGACCATGTCGACAAACTGGGCTCCGACCAGCGGCGATCGCGCGGTCAGGTTCAAGTGGTCGCTGATCAACACGGGCTGGCCGACGGCGAAGTCCTCGCACACCGCGCCCGCGGCGTTGGTGAGCACGACGACGCGTGCGCCGGCCGCGCACGCGGTCCGCACCGGGTGGACGACGTGCTGGAGGTCATGCCCCTCGTAGGCGTGCACCCGACCGGCCAGCACCAGCACGCGGTGGCCGCCGACGTCCACCGACACCACCTGACCGGTATGGCCGGCCGCCGACGGCGGGGTGAATCCGGGCACGTCGGCCATCGGCAGGATCGCTGTCGGCCGGCCCAGCGCGGCCACGGCCGGCGCCCAGCCGGACCCCAGCACGATCGCCACGTCGTGTTCGGCGACCCCGATGTGATCGGCGATGAACTGCGCCGCGGTTTCTGCGAGCACAGACCGCAGCCTAATCGGGACCCCGTTGGCTGAGTTGGTTGAGCACGCGCAGAAAGACGTCACGCTCGTTCGCGGAAAGCTGTCCCAGCCAGTGCTCCTCGCCGCGCTGGATGTCCGCCTGCACCGCGTCCTTGACGGCGCGACCCGACTCGGTGATCGCCAACAGACGCGCGCGGCGATCGTCTGGATCGGGCATCCGTTCGATGTGGCCGTGCCCCTGCAACTCGTCGAGCGTCGGAATGATGCGTGTCTTGTCGGCGCCGATGGCGTCGGCGAGTGCGGCCTGCGTGCGAATCGGTGAGCGATCCAGGGCGAGGAGAACGATATAGCCCCACATCGACAGGCCGTGCGCCGCCAGCACCGGCATCTCGGCGGCCACCGTCTGACGACCCAATTCCGCCAGCATCTCCGCGAGGTCTCGGCGCTTCGCCTTCCGTGCCACCTCGTGATGATAAAGCTGGACATATAATAGGCAGGCACATACGATAAGCGCATGCATACAAATCAGGATATTCGACCCCTACACCGGATCGCGGTTTTGGCCTCCGTTGACATCGTCTCGGCCGTCACCGTCGACGACCTGCCGAAGGCGACGCCGTGCGTCGGCTGGAACCTCGCCGACCTGCTCACCCACATGACGGTCCAGCACCGCGGCTTCGCCGCGGCGGCCCGCGGCCACGGCGCTGACGAGGCGATATGGCAAACCGGGACCGTCGCTGAGGCGGTGGCGACCGACCCGGCCGGCACCTACGCCGCGGCCGCCGCCGACGTGATCGACGCGTTCGCCGGCGCCGACGTGCTCGAGGCGCCGTTCGTGCTGCCAGAACTCGGTGGCGACGCGACTTTCCCGGGTGCGATGGCGATCGGCTTTCATTACATCGACTACGTCGTGCACGGCTGGGATGTGGCCCGCACGCTGGGCCGCTCCTATGAGTTGCCTGCCGACGTGCTGGCCGCCGCGGTGCCGTTGGCGCTCTTCGTTCCCGACGGCGACTTCCGCGCCATGGACAACGCGCCGTTCGGCCCGGCGATCGCAGCGGCGGCCGAGCACGTCGATGATCTCGAGCGCATCCTGGCTCATCTGGGCCGCTCGCCGCAGTGGCAGCCGACCGTTGTGCAGGCACCCGTCGTGGCGGGTGGTCGCCGCTAGTCGTTGTGCCCGCCGGGGATCGGCGGTGAGATACTGCGACGATGGCTGCAACCCCGGCGCTGGATCGCGTCGACGACACGGTGCGGCGTCGCCGCACCGACCTCGTCGAGTTGTCGCACGCGATTCACGCCGAGCCGGAGTTGGCATTCGCCGAGCACCGCAGTTGCGCGAAGGCGCAGACCCTGGTGGCCGAGCGCGGTTTTGAGATCACCGCGGCGGCCGGGCGGTTTGGACACCGCGTTCCGCGCCGACTACGGCAGCGGTCCGCTGACCGTCGGCATCTGCGCAGAGTATGACGCGCTTCCCGAGATCGGTCATGCCTGCGGCCACAACATCATCGCCGCATCGGCGGTCGGCGCCGCACTGGCACTGGCCGATGTCGCCGAAGAACTGGGTCTGCGGGTGTCGCTGATCGGTACGCCCGCCGAAGAATTCGGTGGCGGAAAAGTGTTGCTGCTCAACGCCGGAGTGTTCGACGATCTGGCGGTGTCGGTGATGGTGCATCCGGGTCCGGTGGACATCGCGGCCGCCCGTTCGCTGACGTTGTCGGCGATCCGGGTGACTTACCGCGGTAAAGAATCCCATGCGTCGGCCGCACCGTTCCTGGGCATCAACGCTGCCGACGCGGTCACTGTCGCACAGGTGGCGATCGGACTGCTGCGTCAGCAGTTGGCCCCCGGGCAGCAGATGCACGGCATCGTCACGCAGGGCGGCCACGTTGCCAACGTGATTCCCGGCGCACACGGAGTTGCAGTACACGATGCGGGCCACCGACGCGTCGTCGCTGGCCGACCTGGAAGCCAAAGTGGCCGACTGCTTTCTGGCCGGCGCGGTGGCCACCGGCTGCGAATACAGCATCGAGCAAACCGAGCCGATGTACGACGCGCTCAAGCCGGATCCCTGGCTGGCCGACACCGTGCGCGCCGAGATGACCCGGCTCGGGCGCACGCCGCTGGCCAAGGAATACGAGGCGGCGCTCCCGCTGGGCAGCACCGACATGGGCAATGTCACCCAGTTGCTGCCCGGCATCCACCCGATGGTTGCCGTCGACGCCGGCGGCGCGTCTTTGCATCAGCCCGCTTTTACCGCGGCGGCCGCCACTCCGAGCGCCGACCAGGCGGTCATCGATGGCGCAATCATGTTGGCGCGAACGGTGGTTCGGCTTGCCGAGTCGCCGGAGCAGCGTGACCGGGTGTTGGCTGCACATGCTGCGCGGGCGGCATCGTGAGCCTGTCCGACATCGCCACGTCTTGGCTGGCCACCCACTACGACGAGCTGGTCGGCTGGCGGCGTCACATCCACCGCTACCCCGAACTCGGCCGCCAGGAATTCGCCACCACCCAGTTCGTCGCGGAGCGGCTGGCCGAGGCCGGGCTCAATCCCAAGGTGCTGCCCGGCGGCACCGGGCTGACGTGCGATCTCGGTCCCGAGGGGGAGCCGCGCGTCGCGTTGCGGGCCGATATGGACGCGCTGCCGATGGCCGAGCGGACCGGAGCTCCGTATGCCTCGACGATGCCCAACGCCGCGCATGCCTGTGGTCACGACGGGCACACCGCGATCCTGCTGGGGACCGCGCTGGCCCTGGCGGGAGCGCCGGAGTTGCCGGTCGGCGTCCGGCTGATCTTTCAGCCCGCCGAGGAGTTGATGCCCGGGGGCGCGATCGACACGATCGCCGCGGGGGCGTTGTCCGGGGTCAGCCGGATCTTTGCCCTGCACTGCGATCCGCGCCTGGTGGTCGGCAAGATCGCGGTGAAGCCGGGCCCGATCACCTCGGCGGCCGACATGATCGAGATCACCCTGACGTCGCCGGGCGGGCACACCTCGCGCCCGCACCTGACCGGTGACCTGGTCTACGGGCTGGGCACGTTGATCACCGGGGTGCCCGGTGTGCTGTCCCGCCGCATCGATCCCGCGCAACAGCACCGTGATGGTGTGGGGCGCGGTCAACGCGGGCGTGGCGGCCAATGCGATCCCGCAGAGCGGCACGCTGGCCGGCACGGTCCGCACCGCCAGCCGCGAGGCCTGGCTGGACATGGAAGACATTGTCCGGGAGACGGTCACCGCACTGCTGGCGCCGCTGGGCATCGAGCACGCCCTGCAGTACAACCGCGGCGTACCGCCGGTGGTCAACGAAGAGGTGTCGACCCGCATCCTCACCCACGCCATCGAGGCGATCGGCCCGGATGCCTTGGCCGACACCAAACAATCCGGTGGCGGTGAGGACTTCTCCTGGTACCTCGAGGAAGTGCCCGGCGCGATGGCCCGGCTTGGCGTCTGGTCGGGTCACGGCCCCCAATTGGACCTGCACCAGCCGACATTCGACCTCGACGAGCGCGCGCTGGGAATCGGCGTGCGGTTGATGGTCAACATCGTCGAGCAGTCCGCCGCCCTCTAGTGCCTCCCGGTGTTCCCCGGCACTGATCTGGGCCCGTAACGCTGTCCGTCAGAACATCGACGCTTCGGGATGAGGCTGTAAAGATTCTTTGCAGGGCGGGCGGTGTCGCCGGCCGATGTTTCCCATGCCTACGGAAGGAACTGTGCGCTCATGACGTCTGAATCTACGGTCTGGGATGTCACCTACGATCTGCTGCGCACCTTGGGGTTGACGACCGTGTTCGGCAATCCAGGGTCGACGGAACAGACGTTCCTCAAGAACTTTCCGGACGACTTCACCTACGTCCTTGGCCTGCAAGAAGCGTCGGTGCTGGCGATGGCCGACGGCTTCGCGCAGGCCACCGGCAAAGCGACGCTGGTGAACGTACACACCGCGGCGGGCACCGGCAACGCGATGGGAAGCCTGATCGCCGCCTACAAGAGCAACACTCCGTTGATCGTCACCGCCGGGCAGCAGACTCGCGAGATGTCGCTGTGTGAGCCGTATCTGACCAACACCAACGCGACGCAGCTGCCGTTGCCGTGGGTCAAGTGGGCGTATGAGCCGGCGCGGGCCGAGGATGTGCCGGCGGCGTTCATGCGGGCCTACATCGTCGCGACTCAGCCGCCGGCGGGGCCGGTGTATCTGTCCATCCCGCTGGACGATTGGGAGAAGCCGGCGCTGCGTCCCGCGGTGGTCCGCACCGCAAGCACGCGGAGCGCACCCGATGCGGACCGGCTGCGTATCTTCGCCGACCGGATCAACCGGGCGCAGCGGCCTTTGCTGGTGATCGGACCCGAGGTCGACCGGGCCGATGCCTGGGACGCCGGCGTGGAGTTCGCAGAGAAGGTGCACGCTCCGGTCTACGGGAGCCCCCTCACAGACCGCGCGGGTTTCCCGGAGGACCATGCCCTCTGGCAGGGGCTGTTGCCGATGACGATCGCCGAAGTCACCGAGGTGCTGCGGGGTCACGACCTCGTGGTCGTCGTCGGCGCGCAGGTGTTCCGCTATTACCCGTACGTGCCCGGCGAATATCTTCCCGAGGGCACCGAACTTCTGCACCTCACCAACGATCCGTGGCTGGCCGGTGCGGCGCCCGTCGGCGACAGCCTGCTCGGCGACACCAAGCTGGCCCTGCAGCAGTTGACTCCGCTGATCGACGTGAAGTCCGGTCGGCCGACGCCAACGCCGCTCGACCGCAGCCCGGCCACCGTCGAAGCCGCGAGTGCCCCACTGACTCCCGATCAGGTCTACTCGACGCTGAGCACCGTGAAGCCGCCGGACGCGGCCTTGTCGAACGAGTCCACGTCAACTCTGGCCGCACAACAGCGTTGGCTGCCGGCCGTCGGGCCCCGCTCGTTCTTCGCCACCGGCAGCGGTGGCATCGGCTGGGGCGTACCCGCTGCGGTCGGGGTCGCGTTGGGTGATCGGGCCAGCGGGCGCAAGCGCCACGTCGTGGCGACCATCGGCGACGGTTCCTTCCAATATTCGATTCAAGCGATCTGGACGGCCGCTCAGCATAAGCTGCCGATTATCTTCGTCGTCATGCGCAACGGTGAGTACTCCATACTGAAATCGTTTGCGTTGCTGGAGAAGACGCCCAACGTGCCAGGTTTGGACCTGCCCGGGCTGGACATCGAGTCGCTCGCGATCGGCTTCGGTTGCCGCGCGGTCACGGTCGACGGGACCGAGCAACTGGTCAAGGAATTCGAGGCTGCGCTGGGCGCTGAGGGGCCGACCGTCATCGTCGTGCCAACCAAACCCCAGGTCGCGCATCTGGGCTGACCATGCGCGCTATCGAGATCTCGGCACACGGCGGCCCCGAAGTCCTCACAAATGTCGACCGTCCGGTGCCCGATCCAGGGGCCGGGCAGGTGTTGATCAAAACCGAGGCGATCGGCGTCAATTTCGTCGACACGTATTTCAGAACTGGGCTCTACCCTCACTCGCTGCCGTTCATTCTGGGCAGCGAGGCCTGCGGCACGGTGGCTGCGGTGGGAGCGGGCGTGTCACGAATGGCAGTGGGGGACCGCGTCTCCACGTCGGATGCTTTGGGTGCGTACGCCGAGTTCGCCTTGGCGCCAGCCGATTTGGTCACCCAAGTCCCGCCGGGCATCACACCGGAGGTCGCGGCGTCGGCGCTTCTCAAAGGGCACACCGCGCATCTGCTGATCAAGTCGGTGTACCCCGTCCGCCCGAGTGACACCGTGTTGCTGCACGCCGGGGCGGGCGGAGTCGGGCTGATCCTGACCCAGTGGGCGACGAGCCTCGGCGCGCGGGTGATCACCACGGTGTCGACGCGTGAGAAGGCGACCCTGTCGCGACAGGCCGGAGCGGTCGAGGTGCTCGACTATCCCGACGACGCAACCGTCTTCGGCGCCGCGATCCGTTCGCTGACCGACGGGCAGGGTGTCGCGGCCGTCTACGACGGCGTTGGCAAATCGACCTTCGACGCGAGCCTGGCCAGCCTGGCGATCCGCGGCACGTTGGCGCTGTACGGCGCCGCGAGCGGACCCGTTCCACCGGTCGATCCGCAGCGACTCAATGCCGCAGGGTCGGTGTACCTGACCCGGCCGCTGCGTACCCACTTCGAGCGGACGTACGACGAATTCGCTTGGCGCTCAGCGGAGTTGTTCGAGGCGATTCTGAACGGAACAGTCACGGTGACGACCGGGGAGGCATATCCGCTCGCCGAGGCGGCGCAGGCGCATCGCGACCTCGAGGGACGCCGGACGCATGGCTCGACCGTGCTGATCCCCTGACGACGGCGACTAAGCTGCCGCTATGGCGGCCGATTCCCGTCGAGGTCCAACTCGCCGAGCTGGGCGGGTCCCTGCTGGCGCGTGCGGACGAGCTGGCGGACGGCATGCTGGCCCTGATGCGCCGCGAGGTGGGTTTCCATCGGACCGTCGCTCTGGTGTCCGACGACGACCTGCGCACCACCGTCCGCGAGCATCTCGACTTCATCCTGGGCGCCTTTGGGGCGGCGACGCTGCGCTACGACACGCGGGCGGCGGCGGAGACCGGCCGCGACCGGGCGGCGGCGGGTGTGCCGCTGGCCGCCGTGATGGACTCCTATCGGCTGTGTGCGCGGTTCATCTGGGACGAGTTGCGCGCCCAGGCGGCGCGCAGCGAAGCGGTGACCGATGCGGGATTGGTGAGGGGCGCCGAGGCGATGTGGCTGGTGCTCGACGAGTTCACGACGGCGATGGTCACCGGGTACCAGGAAGAGATGGCCCGACAGTTCGTCGGCCGCCAGCAGGAGCGGTCGGCCATGGTGCAGGCGTTGATCGACGGTCGACTTGCCGACACTGTGGATCTGTGGAATACCGCTGACACCCTACGCATTTCGCTGCAGGGGCCTTATCTGTTGGTGTGCGCGGAGTTGACCAGCGTCGGGCGCTCAGTGCTGCCTGACATCGAAAGCCAGTTGGCCGCGCGCGGCATCTTTTCGGCATGGCGGCTGCAGCCCGACATCGAAATCGGAATCCTGCATCTGGGTCCGACGGGCCTGCTCGACACCGTCGTTGAGGTGCTGAGCGGGTACGCCGCGACGCGGGTGGGGATCAGCCCTCCGATTCCCGACCTCGCCGACACCGCGAGCGCCCTGCGATACGCCCGGATCGCCATGACCGCGAGCCGACCTGACCGCGGGTCGGTCACCATCTTCGATCGTGACGTGCTGGCGGTGACCGCCGCGGCGGCGCCAGAGGTGATGAGCCGGATCGCCTCGAACATTCTCGGGCCCCTCGACGAACTGCCTGGTCACGAGCGTGACGCGCTCCTCGAGACGCTGGATGCCTGGTTCCACAACGGCGGGTCGGCGGAGCGCGCCGCCAGCGTGTTGTATCTGCATCCCAACACCGTGCGTCAGCGGTTACGCAAGCTCGAGCAGCACACCGGACGTGCGCTCGGCGATCCCCGCGCCGCGGCCGAACTGTGTATCGCGTTGGAGACCAGCCGCCGAATGACGCCCTAGCCGGCGCTACTCGCCGTGGCCCGGGCCGACGTTGCGAGCCGGGCAGGTACGAATTTTGTGTACGTATTCGTTTGGTGCACCGGCTATTTCAGCGGCGTCAGCCATCACGCCGATGTAGCGCGCCGACGGTAGACCGCCTTCCCAGGCGTCCACCACGTACAGCCAGGCCAGCACCGGATCGGTCGTCGTATCCGACGACAGACGTTCCACCCGGCACCTGATCTTCTTGTGGATGCCGAGCTCGGAGCCCTCCCAGCGATCGAGGGTGTTTTCGTCGGACGACGTCATGTCGTAGAGCACGACGAAGACCTTGGACGTCGGATCCTCGACCACGGTGGCCAAGGCGCCCTCCCAGCCGATGTCCTCGCCGCCGAACGTCAGCCGCCAGCCGTGCAACCAGCCGGTTCCGGCCATCGGGGAATGGGGTGCACGCTGCTGCATCTGCTCGGGATGCATGTTCGAGCCGTACGCGGCGTAGAGCGGCACGGGGAAATCTTAGACGGCTGCCGCAGACGCGGCGCATATCCGCAACGTTCGTTAGGTTAAGGCGGTGGCGAGCCGCATCGTGATCATCGGGGGAGGGCCTGCCGGTTACGAGGCGGCGCTCATTGCGGCGGCACGTGATGCAAGAGTCACCGTCGTCGACTCCGATGGCATCGGCGGCGCCGCGGTGCTCTTCGACGTGGTGCCGTCGAAGGCGTTCATCGCCTCCACGGGGGTTCGTACCGAACTGCGGCGCGGGCCGCATCTGGGCTTCGACGTCGACATCGAAGCCGCCAAGATCTCGCTTCCCGAGATTCATCAGCGGGTCAAGCGGCTGGCCGCCGAGCAATCCGAGGACGTGAAGGCGCAATTGCTCAACGCGGGCGTCGAAGTGGTGGCGGGTAAGGGCGAGCTGGTCGATTCCACCCTCGGTCTGGCCACCCACCTCGTGCAGGCCACCGGGCCCGACGGCAGTACCAGTACTTACGACGCCGACGTGGTGCTGATCGCCACCGGTGCCAGTCCCCGCGAGCTGCCGACCGCGCGGCCCGACGGCGAACGCATCCTGACCTGGCGGCAGCTCTACGACCTGCAGGCGCTGCCCGATCACCTGATTGTGGTGGGCTCCGGCGTCACCGGTGCTGAATTCGTGCACGCCTACACCGAATTGGGCGTCGACGTGACGGTGGTGGCCAGCCGCGACCAGATCCTGCCCTACGAGGACGCCGACGCGGCCGCTGTGCTGGAACGGATCTTCTCCGAGCGCGGCGTTCAGCTGGTCAAGAATGCCCGCGCCGAGTCGGTGACCCGTACCGATTCCGGTGTGCTGGTGACCCTGGCCGACGGCCGGACGGTCGAGGGCAGCCACGCCCTGATGACGATCGGCTCGGTGCCGAACACCGGCAATCTGGGTCTGGACCGGGTCGGTATCGAGCTCGGGCGGGGCAACTACCTCACCGTCGACCGGGTCTCGCGCACGTCGGTGTCCAACATCTACGCTGCCGGCGACTGCACCGGGCTGCTGCCACTGGCCTCGGTCGCAGCCATGCAGGGCCGGATCGCGATGTGGCATGCACTCGGCGAGGCCGTCTCGCCGATCCGGCTGCGCACGGTCGCCGCCGCGGTGTTCACCCGACCCGAGTTGGCGGCGGTGGGAGTTCCGCAGTCGGCCATCGACGACGGTTCGGTTCAGGCCCGCACCATCATGCTGCCGCTGCGAACCAACGCCCGGGCGAAGATGTCCGGCCTGAAGCACGGCTTCGTGAAGCTCTTCTGCCGTCCGGCGACCGGTGTGGTGATCGGCGGCGTGGTGGTGGCGCCGATCGCGTCGGAGCTGATTCTGCCGATCGCGATGGCCGTGCAGACCCGCCTCACCGTGAATCATCTGGCGCAGACGCTGAGCGTGTATCCGTCGCTGTCGGGATCGATCACCGAAGCGGCGCGACGGCTGATGGCGCACGACGACCTGGATTAGCCCGCGTCGCGACGATGCAGAGCACCAGCGATGAGGAGGAGCGGGGCAACTAAGCCCAGGCAGGTAGCCTTGGATCCGAGAATCTACTGACGAGTAACCGACAGGAGACCGTGCCGTGAGCGACCCGAATCGCGTCCCGGCCAGCGAGCAGACCCGGCCGGGTTCGTTTCTAGGGCCCGAACAGCGCGCCTCGGCGTGGGAGCGTCTCGGCAGCGAGCAGTTCGACGTCGTGGTGATCGGCGGCGGCGTGGTGGGTTCGGGCGCTGCGCTGGACGCCGCCACCCGCGGGCTGAAGGTAGCCCTGGTGGAAGCACGAGACTTCGCCTCCGGCACGTCGAGTCGGTCGTCCAAGATGTTTCACGGCGGGCTGCGTTACCTCGAGCAACTGGAATTCGGTTTGGTGCGTGAGGCGCTGCTTCGAGCGCGAATTGTCGCTGACGACGCTGGCCCCGCATCTGGTCAAGCCGCTGCCGTTTCTCTACCCGCTGACCAAGCGGTGGTGGGAGCGTCCGTACACCGCCGCCGGCCTGCTGCTCTACGACCAGCTCGGCGGCGCGAAATCCGTTCCGGCGCAAAAGCATCTGACCCGGGCCGGCGCTCTGCGGTTGTCCCCGGGCCTCAAGCGCAGTGCGTTGATCGGCGGTATCCGCTACTACGACACCGTCGTCGACGACGCCCGGCACACCCTGACGGTCGTGCGGACCGCGGCGCAGTACGGCGCCGTGGTGCGGTCGTCGACCCAGGTGGTGTCGCTGCTGCGCGAAGGTGACCGGGTCACCGGCGTGCGGGTCCGCGACTCCGAGGACGGCGCGGTGACCGAAGTCCGCGGCCATGTCGTGGTCAACGCGACCGGGGTCTGGACCGATGAGATCCAAGCATTGTCCAAGCAGCGCGGTCGATTTCGGGTTCGCGCATCCAAGGGCGTGCACATCGTGGTGCCGCGGGACCGGATCGTCAGCGACGCCGCGATCATCCTGCGCACCGAGAAGTCGGTGATGTTCGTCATCCCGTGGGGCAACCACTGGATCATCGGGACTACCGACACCGACTGGAATCTGGACCTCGCGCATCCGGCCGCCACCAAAGTCGACATCGACTACATCCTCGAGCACCGTCAACACGGTGCTGGCCACTCCATTGAGCCACAACGACATCGACGGCGTGTACGCCGGGCTACGGCCACTGCTGGCGGGGGAGAGTGAGGAGACCTCCAAGCTCTCGCGCGAGCATGCCGTCGCGGTTCCCGCGCCCGGTCTGGTCGCCATCGCCGGAGGCAAGTACACCACCTACCGGGTGATGGCTGCCGATGCGATTGACGCTGCGGCGCAATATGTTCCGGCCCGGGTCGCGACGTCGATCACCGAGAAGGTGCCGCTGCTGGGCGCCGACGGTTACTTCGCCCTGATCAACCAGACCGAGCATGTCGGCGCGATTGCGGGACTGCACCCGTACCGGGTGCGCCATCTGCTGGACCGCTACGGGTCGTTGCTCAACGAGGTGCTCGGGCTGGCGGCCGATCGTCGCGACCTGCTCAACCCGATCGCTGCCGCCCCGGGCTACCTGCGGGTCGAGGCGGCCTACGCCGCGGCTGCCGAGGGCGCGCTGCATCTGGAAGACATCCTGGCGCGGCGGACCCGCATCGCCATCGAGTACTCGCACCGCGGCGTCGACTGCGCCCGCGAGGTGGCCGACATCGTCGCGCCCATCCTGGGCTGGGCGGCGGCCGACGTCGACCGCGAGGTGAAGACCTACACGGCACGAGTCGAGGCCGAGGTGCTGTCCCAGACCCAGCCCGACGACGCGTCCGCCGATGCGCTGCGGGCCAGCGCTCCGGAGGCGCGGGCGGAGATCCTCGAGCCGGTGCCCCTGAATTGAAGCCCGCGCCGCTGCCGCCCCGCGACGGATTGGGACCGGCGCGGCTGCGACTGCGCGGCGGGCCGTTGGGCGAGGAGCTGACCAGCAGGTTCGGCCCTGAAGTGGCGGCAAAGGCGGTCGCCGGCGAGGTCGTCGACCAGCACGGCGCGGTGCTCGATGCCGCGACCGTGTTGCCGGCCGGCGCCGTCGTCTACCTCTACCGCGAATTGCGTGATGAGGTCGAGGTGCCCTTCGAGATCCCGGTGCTGTACCAGGACGAGGACATCGTGGTCGCCGACAAGCCGCATTTCCTGGCCACCATGCCGCGTGGGCGCTATGTCGCGCAGACGGCGCTGGTTCGGCTTCGGCGACAACTCGGGCTCGACGAGCTGAGCCCGGCCCACCGGCTGGACCGATTGACGGCCGGGGTGCTGATGTTCACGACGCACCGTGAGGTTCGTGGGGCCTATCAGACGCTGTTCGCTCGCGGCGCGGTGCGCAAAACGTACTGGCGAGGGCGGCAGTGAACCCCGACATCACGCTACCGCGGGAAGTGCAAAGTCGAATAATCAAGCATCGCAGCAATTTTCAAGCCATCGAGGAATCGGGTGAACCCAACGCGGTGACTCTGGTGGAGCTGCTATCGGCCGATGGGCTGTATCGACTGACGCCGCGCACCGGTCGGACTCACCAGCTTCGCGTGCACATGGCCTCGCTGGGTATCCCGATCTTCGGTGACCCGCTGTATCCCGAGGTGATCGACGTCGCCGTCGACGATTTCTCCACGCCGTTGCAGCTGCTGGCCCAGCGGATCGAATTCGAGGATCCGCTCAGTGGCGCGCGGCGCGAGTTCGTCAGCGAGCGGCGATTGCTCGCGGGAGTCGAGCTCAGCAGCGCTCGACGCCGGGGCTGATCCGGGGTAGTTCGTGGCCGACCAGGAGGTGGCCGGGTCGCGCGGAGGCAACCGGTGCGGGTGCGGGTGCGAGGCGCACCGACGACGCCGCCGAGGTGACGGCATTGAGCACGTGACGTGCCCAGTCGGTCAGGCCGCTGGCGGCGGTCAAGTCAGCAAAGCGTGCGCTGACGAAGTCTTGCAGTGTCTCCACGTCGTCCGTCCTTTGTTAGGTGTCGGGCAGTACACCAACGATCGGAGAGCCACCTTTGGCTCAATATTTGGGCTTTTGTGATCAAGCCCCATGCCACAGGGGTCGTGCGACACACATCACGTTGGGTGCAACATGGGGCCGGGCGCTGATATTCCAACGGTATGCGGTCCGGGTCGGCAACGTCGGAGGCGCGTGTCAACAGTGCGTGAACATTGGCAATGCGCCCCGACCGCGATATCCGCGAAGCCGTTGCGCTGGGCGAGCCGAGGTCGGTTCGGTCACCCGAATCTGGTTGGAGCGCTCACTATCTGGCTCACCCATGCGCGCTCGACGGTACACATGAGAAGCCGCGGCGGTACGACGGACATCGTTCGGCCCGCGCGATGGTCGCGCTCTGGCGCGCCGGTGCTCAGCCGAGTCCGCCGAGGACACCCTTGCCAGATGCCGGGGACGGGACCGTCGTACACCAGTTCACCTCGACGCCGTGCGCGGCCGGCGCTCTCGGGCCTGCCACCCGCGCCTTCAATGCATCGGAGTCCATCGTTCCGTTTTGCTGCGCACGCGCGCTGACGCTGGAACTACGCGTCGGGACTGTGAACGGCCGGGAAACTCGGGCTGAAATGGTGAGTCTCGCGTCTGCAGCACAGGCTGGGCATAATGAGCGAAGTGCGAATCTTGTTACCATGCCTCATGGATGCGAGCGACACAGCAGTGCGCCCAAAACGCCGGTGCGACTAAATCCGCTTACCTTCTGAAGGAATTCGATTGAAGCTCAACCGATTTAGCGCCGCACTGAGCATTTTGGTGACCGGCATGCTGATCTTGTCGGCATGTGGAAGCCATGACAACGCGTCCGGTGGGAGTGCGAGCACGAGCGTTCCGCCGGTAAAAGTGACCTGTGGCGGCAAGCCGGACCTCAAAGCCAGCGGTTCGACCGCCCAGAAAAACGCGATGGTTGAGTTCATCAAAGCCTTCACGCAGGCCTGCCCGGGACAGACTCTCGAGTACACCGCCGACGATTCCAGCGTCGGGATCAACGAGTTCCTGGAAAACAAAACCGATTTCGCCGGGTCCGACTCGACCGCTTTCGAGAGACGAGTACGCAAAAGCCCAGCAGCGATGCGGCTCGGCCACCTGGAACCTGCCGATGGTTGTCAGCCCAATCGCCATCGCGTTCAACGTCAACGGCGTGACGTCGCTGAACCTCGACGGGCTGACCGCGGCGCAGATCTTCAACGGCCAGATCAACATGTGGAATGACGGCGCGATCCAGCTGCAGAATCTCGGCGTCAAGCTGCCCAACGAGCCGATCCATGTCGTGTTCCGCAGCGACGAGTCCGGAACGACCGACAACTTCCAGCGCTACCTCGACACTGCCTCGCGAGGCACCTGGGGGTTCCCCGCCGGACGGAAGTTCAATGGCGGAGTCGGTGAGGGCGCCGTCGGCAACGACGGTGCCGCCGACAAGGTCAAGAGCACCGAGGGGTCGATCACCTACCTCGCGTGGTCGTTTGCCCAGTCGGAACACCTGAATGCGGCCAGCATCATCACCTCAGCCGGTCCGGACCCGGTCGCCATCAGCCCCGAGTCGGTGGGCAAGACGATCTCCACCGGCGTGGTTCATCAAAAAGGGCGATGACCTGGCCCTCGACACCATCTCGTTCTACCGGCCGAATCAGCCCGGTGCCTACCCGATCGTGCTGGCGACCTACCAGATCGTCTGCTCCAAGTACCAAGATCCCAAGGTGGGCGAGGCCGTGCGGGCCTTCCTGCAAAGCTCTATCGGTCCAGGTCAGAAGGGTTTGCTAGGAGCCGGATACATCCCGATCCCGGACGAGTTCAAGCCGCGGCTGCTGAACTCGATCAACGCGATCTCCTAAAGACGGCGAAGCGACATGTTCGAAGGTTATTTTCGCCGTAGTCAACCCAGCGTTTTCCCGCGCTAGTTAAATCTTTGGAATCATGGATTTCTCGACGCTGCCGCCCGAAGTCATCTCGGCGCTGATTCATTCCGGACCCGGTTCGGGGTCGCTGGCTGACGCGGCCGCGGCCTGGCGACAGCTCGGTGCCGATCTCGAGGATGCGGCGGACAGCTACACGGCGACAGTGTCGTCGATGGCCGATTCCTGGCACGGCCCGTCGTCGGCGGCGATGTTTCAGTCCGTCGCGCCGTACCTGACGTGGCTTCGCACCACCTCGCAGCAGGCTCAGCAAGTGGCCGCGTCGGCGCAGTCCGCCGCGAGTGCGTTCAACATTGCGAGCGCGTCGGTGGTTCCGACGTCACAAGTGCTTGCCAACCGGACCCTGCTGGCCAAGTTGCTGGCCACCAACATCTTCGGCATGAACATGCCGGCCATCGCCGCGACGGAGGCCAACTATCAGGAGATGTGGGCCACCAACGCGGCGGCGATGACCCGCTACCAGACCGCCTCGTCACAGGCCACGACACTGCCGCAGTTCACCTCGCCCACCTCGACGACAAACTCGTCCGGACAGACCGCGCAACAGGCCAAGCAGGCCGCTGCGCAGTCCAGCGCCGCCACGAACTCGGGGAACTCGGCCGCGACGACGTCCGCGACGTCGGCCGCGGCCAGCCCCGCCTCGGCGCTACCCACGGCCGGCGACCCGAACTCCGGTTTCGTCGGGCTGGCGAATACCTACGCCAACCAATTCGTTTCATCCGGCTTTCCGATTAACCTGCTCAGCTACCTGGCGCAGAGCCAATCGGCCCAAGCGCTGCAAGGGGTGAGCGCGCAGGTCGGCCAGGGCGTCTCCGAGGGCGAGGAGGCCCTGGGCGGGGCCGCGAGCGGCCTGGGTGGCGGTGCCGCCGGCGCGCTGGGAGCGCTGGGTGGCGGAGGGGGCCTGGGCGCGCTGGGCGCTGCCGGGCTTTCGGCGCCCGCGGCGGCCGCGGCGACGGGTGTGGCCATGCCGGTGGGTGGTCTGATGGCACCGCCGGGGACTGGGACGCTGCTGGCGACTTCGCAGGCTCCGGTGCAACTCGCTTCGGCGGCAACGCCACTCGGCGCCGGTGAAGCCGGCGGCATGCCGATGATGCCGCCGCTGATGGCGCCGCCGATCTCACCGGGCAGTGGCTGGCGCAAGCGCAAGTCGCAGAAGTACGAAGACATTTCGATCGGCGCGGAGCTCAAGGGCAACGTGATGAAACCGCCCCCGTCGGCGGGGTGAAACGCTCGAGAATCGCGAAAGCGCCTGCGAATGCTATGAAGCCGCTGGGCCGGGGCCTTGGCCGGCTGTCAGGCTCCGGTGTGACGCGGGCAGAACGCGGCGATGCTGACGCCGACGAAGAATCCGGCGTGGTAGCCGTCCAGGCCGCTCTGCTGCATCACGTCGTTCGCGACGTCGCTCGAGGCTCTGCCGCCGTCGAGCGCATCACAGACCTGATGGCCGGCGATCACCGCCGCTTGCCCCGAAGCGAAGGTGATCTGCTTGGACTTCAACGCATTCAAGAAGTTGCCGTCGACGGCGTCAGCGTGAGCGCTGGGCGCGGTGATTGCCATGACGCTGACCGGCAAGGCCACCAGGACAAAGAGGACCAGGCCGGTCACTGTTGATCGCACTGGATTGAGCAAGCGCACTCGGGTGGTCGTCCTTTCTCATCCGGTCCGCTGAGCAGAACGCGCGAGTATTGCGACAGCACGCAAAACTGCTGACATTGCGATCATTGCATGCCGTGGCCGGACTTTTGAAGCGCGCACTGCGGCCAACACGGGCAAGTGTGATCGTTAACCGAATGGCCATGCCGTGGGCATTCAGCGTTGGCAGACGGGGCACCAGTACGCTACCCGCTCGCCGCTGTCGTCATAGTTGATCGGCGTGCCGCAGCGACGGCAACCCTGCCCGCGCCGCCCGTACACCCAGACCTGCCGGCCGGGTCGGGTGTCGCCGGTGGTGCAACGATTTTGGCGGAAGCGGTTGACCCACAACATCTCGCGCGCCCGGGTCACCAGACGATGCGGGTCGATGATCGCGCTGACGGGCGCAGTTGGCAGATGCCCGCTGACAAAGCACAACTCGTTACAGAAGACGTTGCCGACGCCCGCCATCACGCGTTGGTCGAGCAACGCCTCTGCGATGCGGCGATCCGGCTGCGCGATCAGGTTCGCAGCGGCCACGGCGGCGTCCCAATCCTCGCCGAGCAGGTCAGGTCCCAGGTGGTCGACCACGTCCCCGTCGCGATCGCGTTCTAAGACTTCCAGCACTCCGAGGTCGATGCCGATTGCGCGGATATCAGTTGTTTCCAGGACGATTCGAACTCGGTAATCGATCCGCCCTGTTCGCGACGCGATCCGCCAGCTGCCGTCCATCTTCAGATGCGAGTGAATGCTGGCGGGGCCGACGCGGATGAACAGGTGCTTGCCGCGGCTGCGCACCTCGTCGACGACATGGCCGGTCAGGTCGACGGTGGCGTAGCGCGGCACCCGCACGTCGCAGCGGGTCAGCGCGTGACCGACCAGAGCCTTCCGCAGTGTCTCGGCGGTACGGAAAACGGTGTCACCCTCCGGCATGGGTTATCGCAGCCGCAGGCCGCGCGGAGTGCGGGCGAACCCGGCGTCGGTCAACGCTGTGACCGCCGTCGCCGCCACCTCTGGCGCGAGCACCGACGCACTGTTGATGCGCTCGATCAGGATCGAGTTGACCTGCCTGGCAGGCGACCAGCTCGGCGAGTGCGACCGCCGCGGCGCGGTTGGCCTCGGCGTCGTCGTCAGCGAAGCTCAGCAATGACCGCCCGCCGCGCTCGAGGAACCAGACCAGGTCACCGTCGACCAGCACAACCAGCGCGCCGGCCTTGCGGCCCGGCCGGGCGGCGCCGTCTTGCGTCGAGCGCGCGGGCCACGGCAGTGCGGCGCCGTAGGGGTTGGCCGGGTCAGCGGCGGCGAGCACCACTGCGCGATACTCGGGCCGTTCTGGATCGACACCGTCGAGGTAGCTGCGTAGCCGGTCGACAGTGGATGCCACCGCGAACTGGGCGCCGCCGAGTGACTCGACGAAGTAGCCGCGCTGGCATCGACCGGCGTCCTCGAACGCCGTCAGCACCTTGTAGAGCATGGCAAAGCCGCCGGGCACTCCTTCGGCGGCGACCGCGCCCCGGGTCAGCACCCCGTGCCGATTCAACAGCAGCTCCGCTTGGTGGTGGGCGCGGGTGGTGGAGTCAGGCTCGGGTTTCGGCAGTGCCGACCATCGGCCGGCGACGGTCGGGTCGGCCGCCCGCGCCTGCGGGTTGGCCACGCTGTAGCGACTCAGTCGCGGCGGGCGCTTGCCGCGCGCCTGCCGGTGGGCCGGTGTGGAACGCTTGCGGCCCGGCGTGCCGGACAACATCGCTCGCACCGGCGCGAAAGTGTCGCCGGTGACCCAGCCGCCCCAGATCAATTCCCACAGTGCGGTTTTGAGCTCGGATTCGCCGATGCCCTGCTGTGCCAGCTGCCGAAAGAAGAACGCGCCGCCACCGACCAGCATGTCCAGGACCGCGCGATGGGTCGCGGAGAATTCCATCTCCGATCCGGCGGCCAGAGTCAGCGGCGCAGTGTCGGCCGAATGGAAGGCGACCCAGCCGTCGCTGCCGGAGATCGAGCCCGCACCCGACCAGATCACCTCTCCGGAGGCCAGCAACTCGTCGAGCAGCGCTGGAGAGTACCCGCGAACCCGCGGCGCCAGTACCAGCGATTCGATCGCCGACGCCGGCAGTGCCACGCCGGCCAGTTGATCGATCACCGACAGCAGGCCGTCCAGACCGGAATTGGGCGGCGAGCCGGCGCCCACCCCATGCCAGGCCGGCAGGAACCGCGCGTAGGCGCTGGTGCTGACCGGTTCCACTTGCGCCCGCAGCGCGGCAAGCGATCGACGGCGCAGAATCCGCAGCACCTCGGCGTCACACCATTGATCACCGACCGCGTCGGTGGAGAACTCACCGCGGACCAGTTTCCCGTCGGCGGCGAGCCGGCCCAGCACATCGGCCGCGACGCGCAGACCCAGTCCGAACCTGGCCGCCACGTCGGCGGTGGTGAACGGCGCATGAGTGCGCCCGTAGCGGCTCAGCAACTCGCCCAGGGGGTCGACGACCGCCGCGGTGAAGCTGGCCGGTACTCCGACCGGCACCGCGACGCCGACGCCGTCGCGCAAGCGGCCGATGTCCTCGATCGCCACCCACCAGCTGCCTCCGGCGAACGACACCGGCAGCGCGCGTTTGGCGGCGTACAGCGCTTCCAGCCAGCCGCCGACATCGGCGCCGCCGGCGCGGGCGGCCATCTCTTCGGCGGTCAATGGTCCGAGCAGCCGCAACAGGTCGGCGACCGCCTCTGCGTCCCGAGCGGCCCGGTCGGGAGACAGATGCTGCAACTGGCGACCGGTGCCGGCGATGACGTCGGGGTCGAGCAATTCGCGCAGCTCGATGCGGCCCAGCAACTCGGCCAGGAGCGTGGGGTCCAGCGACAGCGCCGCCGCGCGGCGCTCGGCCAGCGGGCTGTCGCCCTCGTACATGAACGCCCCGACGTAGCCGAACAGCAGCGAAGCCGCGAACGGCGACGGCGTCGCGGTTTCGGTCTCGACCAGGCGGATCTTGCGGGCGGCGATGTCGCCCATCAGCCCGGCCAGCGTCGGCACGTCGTACACGTCCTGCAGGCACTCGCGGACGGTCTCCAGCACGATCGGGAAGTCCGGGTATTTACGGGCCACGTCGAGCAGTTGAGCCGCGCGCTGGCGCTGATGCCACAGCGGGGACCGCTTGCCGGGGTGCCGCCGGGGCAGCAGCAGCGCACGCGCGGCGCATTCCCGGAACCGAGAGGCGAACAGCGCGGAGCCGCCCACTTCGGCGGTGACGATCGGATCGATCTCGTCGGCGTCGAAGACGAACAGCTCGGCGCCCGGGGGTGCATCGGTCCCCGACTCGGACAGCGTGTCGGGCAGCCGCACCACGATGCCGTCGTCGGAGGGGGTGGGTTTCTCGTCGATGCCGTAGCGGTCGCGCAGTCGGCGGCTCACCGCCAGCGCGAGCGGACCGTGTACCCGTAATCCATAGGGGGAGTGCAGGATCACCCGCCAGTCGCCCAGCTCGTCACGGAATCGTTCGACCAGCAGCGTGGTATCGGTGGGTACCACGTTGGTGGCGGTGCGCTGATCGTCCAGCAGCCGCCACAGGTTGTCGGTGGCGTAGGAGTTGAATCCGAGCTCGGCGCAACGACTTTCGAACGGGCCTCGATCCAGGGCGGCCAGTTCGCCGGTGAAGGCGCCGACCGCGCGGCCGAGTTCGGCGGGTCGCCCGGAATCGTCGCCACGCCAGAACGGCAGTCGCGCAGGCTGGCCCGGCGCCGGGATCACCAGCACCCGGTCGTGGGTGATCTCCGTGATCCGCCAGCTGGTGGCACCCAGCGCGATGACATCGCCTGGCCGTGATTCGTAGACCATTTCTTCATCGAGTTCGCCTACCCGAGAAGGGGTTTCGGATTCGGTGGCCAGGTAGACGGTGAACAGGCCGCGATCCGGGATAGCGCCGCCAGAGGTCACCGCGAGCCGCTGCGCGCCCGGCCGTGCCGTCACCGTGCCGTTGTCGCGGTCGTACACCAGACGTGGCCGCAATTCGGCGAACTCGGTCGACGGGTACTTACCGGACAGAAGGTCCAATGTCGCCTCGAATGCGCTGTGCGGCAGCGTCGCAAACGGCGCGCTGCGCCGGACGGTGTCAAACCAGCGGTCGACGTCCAGCGACTCCAGCGCCGACGCGGCCACGGTGTGTTGAGCCAGGATGTCGAGCGGGTTGGTGGGTACCCGCATCGTCTCGATCTGGCCGCTCAACATGCGCTGCACGGTCACTGCGCAGCTGATCAAATCGGTGCGGTGCTTGGGGAACAGCACCCCCTGTGAAATTTCACCGACCTGGTGTCCGGCGCGACCGATCCGTTGCAGGCCGCTGGCCACCGATGGCGGCGCTTCCACCTGAATGACGAGGTCCACGGCGCCCATGTCGATACCCAGTTCGAGGCTCGAGGTAGCCACCACCGCTTTCAGGCGACCGGATTTCAGCTCCTCTTCGACGATGGCCCGCTGTTCCTTGCTGACCGAGCCGTGGTGAGCGCGGGCCAACAACGTCGGGGCGCCGTAGGTTTGGCCGCTGCCGAGCAGCTGGGCGGGGGCGCCGCCGGCGACCTTCGGGTTGGCGTCGGCGGCCACCTCGGTCCCGGTGCGCTCGGCGTGAATCTCGTTGAGCCGGGCGGTCAGTCGTTCGGCCAGCCGTCGCGAGTTGGCGAACACGATCGTCGAATTGTGCGCCTCGATCAAGTCGACCAGTTGTGCCTCGACATCCGGCCAGATGCTGCCGTTTTCCAGGTTGGCCATGTCGGGAATCGGGACCTGCACCGACAACTCGAACGTCTTCGCCGCCGGCGGGGAGACGATGGTGGTAGGCGCGGAGCCCGACAAGAAGCGGGCCACCTCCTCGGCTGGGCGCACGGTGGCCGACAGCCCGATCCGCTGCGCCGGCTTCGGCAGCATGTCGTCGAGGCGCTCCAGCGACAGCGCCAGGTGCGCACCGCGTTTGGTGCCGGCGATGGCATGCACCTCGTCGACGATCACGGTCTGCACACCGGCCAGGGTCGACCGCGCCGCCGAGGTCAGCATCAGAAACAGCGACTCGGGCGTGGTGATCAGCACGTCAGGCGGCTTGCTGATCAGCTGCCGGCGCTGGGCCGGTGGCGTGTCGCCGGATCGCAGGCCGACGGTGATCTCCGGCGCGGGCAGACCCTTTTGGGCGGCGACGCGGGCCATCCCGGCGAGCGGCGTGCGCAGGTTCCGCTCGACGTCGACGGCCAGCGCCTTCAGCGGGGAGATATAGAGCACCCGCGTGCCAGGCTCGCGTTCGCTGCGCGGCGCACCGGCCAGTGTGTCGATCGCCCACAGGAATGCGGCCAGGGTCTTGCCGGAACCCGTTGGGGCAACGACCAGGGTGTTGTGACCGTCGGCGATCGCCGACCAGGCATCGGCCTGCGCCGGCGTGGGCGCAGCGAACGTACCGGCGAACCAGTCGCGGGTGACGACGCTGAACCGCGCGAGCGCGTTCTCAGGCACAGGGGTCACCCAGCCATCATCGCAACGGGGTACGACAAAAGCGGTTTAGCGCTGGTCGGAGGCCATCGGCTTGGAAAGCCGGTCGGGGATGTTATCCACCCGGATGATCGCGTCGAGCAGCGCATGAGCGCAGGCATCGCTCAGGTGGCCCGCGTCGGTCTCTGGGTGGATGATGCGTTGCCTGCACACCTCGAAGGTCATCGCCAGCCAACCGTGGATGACGATCCGCAGATCGCGTTCGACTGTGGGATCGAGTGGAGCGCCCGATCCGTCGACCTCTACGACACGGCTCATGATGTGTTCCATCTGCCGGTCCTTGGCCTCGTCGTCGATGCCGAGTAGGACCGGATCCGAGCGCCCGAGTCCGACATATGCCGCCCACGCGGCGTGCGGGTGCTCCTGGTGGTACTGCATGTAGGCGAGCACACCGCCGCGCACCTCTTCGAAGAGGTTCTCACCGGGCGTAACCGGCGTGTTCGTGGTCTCAAAAAGCTGGTCGGCCTGCCCCTTGACGACGGCGGCGAAGAACGCCCGCTTGTCCGGGAAGTAGTGGTACATCAAGGCGCGCGATACGCCGGCACGCTCCGCGATCTCGTCGATGCGGACCTCATCGTAGGGCCGTTGACCGAAGACTTCCGCGCCCAACGCGAGCAACTCGGCGCGTCGATCGTCCGGTGACAACCGGCGCCTTGGCGTTCGCATAGAGCAGATGGTACTTGTCGATGCTGCCCGCAGGCCCGCAACGCTCTCCGAAGCCCCTGCAAACCTGTTTTCAGCTCGGCACCCGTCAATGCCCGAAGCGAATCCAGTGCTAGTCGCGGCGTTGTAGTCGTCCGTCTACCACTGCGTCCAACAATTCAGCGAATTTTCGAATGACCCGCCGCACGCCGCCGCTGCAGACCGCACGGGGGTCGGGAGCAATACAATCGGTGCGCAATGGATGGCAGAAGCGAATCCACCAAGGTGGGGTTGAGTCAGCGGATCGGCGCGCTGGTCGACGTCTTCGAGACCGTTATCTACGCGATCGCATTCCTCCTGCTGGTGGCGGCCGCCGTGCTGGTGGTGATCGGCGGGGCGGAGGCGGTCATGCAGGCCGTCACCCACAAGGTCAACACCCTGCAGGGAGGGGTCCTGGTCCTCGACCGGGTACTGATGGTGCTCATCATCGCCGAGATCGCGGCGACACTGCGTGCGGTGCTGCTCTATCACGAAATCGCCGCGGAGCCTTTCCTTTTCATCGGTCTCATCGCGTGCGTGCGGCGGATCCTGATCGTGACCGCGGCGTCCGAGCAGGTGCATTCGGACAAGGAGCTCGATCGCCTGCTGTTCGAACTGGGTGCACTCGGGCTGCTGGTGATCGGAATCGCTGCGGCGATCTTCATGATTCGGCGCAGCGCCCCACACGCATCTCCGCGTGACGGCGAACACGCCTGAGCTGGTTTAACGCCGACTCTGCGCTGGGTATATCCCTGTGGCGCACGTGAATGCGCGTGACAGCGACAGAGGAACGCCGATGACGACACAACAACACCATTCGACGGGCGATCGACTCGGGCAGGCAGATAACGACGTGCATCAGGCCGTCCGGTTCGCCGTGTTGGCTTCATTGGCGGGTATCGGGTATCTCATCGTTGCAGCGCTCTGGGATAGCACCTGCAAGGGCGCGATGTCCGTCGACACCGCGGCGTGTGGCGCGCCGCAGCTGACCATTCTCGCCTTCGGCGCACCGGTGATCCTTTTCGTGACGGGCGTGTGGGCGTTCGTCCGCACCTATCGGGTCTGGCGTGCCGAGGGAACCTGGCTGGCCTGGCAGGGAGCAGGCTGGCTGCTGATGGTCCTGATGTTCGTCACGCTTACCATGGGCGCCCCGATCGCCGGACCGGTGCTCGCCGGATAGGTTGGCGCGGACCGAGATCACAGTCGGTCGCGTTGTCTGGTTTGATTCGTTGACGCTTATGGGTATTTGGTAAGGAACGGTCACCGGATCAGCGGCGACACGCTTTTTCAATGCAATGGCACCCACAGCGATCAACACGAGGATCACCAGGCGGCGATCATGACGAACCAGCTCGAGCGCGAGGGTACTGTCAGTCAAACTATGCTGGGAGGCCCGATGACCGCTGCTGCGAAGCCGGCGAAAGATCAGCAACGTGGCGATCGTGCGATCGAATTGCGGGTAGCGGCGACGCTGGAGAACCTGGCCGTCCTACGGACGCTGGTCGGAGCCGTCGGCACGTTCGAGGATCTGGATTTCGACGCGGTTGCCGACCTGCGACTCGCGGTCGACGAGGTGTGTACCCGTTTGATTCGCTCGGCCGTGCCTGGGGCGACGCTCGAGATCGTGATCGACCCGCACGACGACGAGCTGCGGATCGAGGCCTCGACGTCGTGCACCAACGAAGACGTGGTGACGCCGGGCAGTTTCAGCTGGCACGTCCTGACCTCGCTGGCCGATGACGTGCAGACATTCCAGAACGGCGATGGCCTCTTCGGAGTCGCACTGACCACCCGACGGGCGGGCTCTCACAGGTGACAGCGCGAGCTGTCGGCGGTTCTAAATCTTCTCGTCCCAACGAATACGCCGACGTTCCCGACATGTTCCGGGAGTTGGCGACCCTTGACGCCGACTCATCGGAATTCCAGCGCCATCGAGACAAAATCGTCGCGCGCTGCCTACCGCTGGCGGATCACATCGCCCGCCGCTTCGAAGGTCGCGGCGAACCGCGCGACGATCTCGTCCAGGTCGCCCGGGTGGGTCTGGTCAACGCAGTGGCCCGATTCGATTTCGAGACGGGCTCTGACTTCGTCTCTTTCGCGGTGCCCACCATCATGGGCGAGGTTCGCCGGCACTTCCGTGACAACAGCTGGTCGGTCAAGGTTCCGCGGCGGCTCAAAGAACTGCACTTGCGACTCGGAACCGCGACCGCCGACCTGTCGCAGCGGCTGGGCCGTGCGCCGACCGCGTCCGAGCTCGCCAAGGAACTCGACATGGACCGCGCCGAAGTCATCGAGGGTCTGGTGGCGGGAAGCTCCTACAACACGCTGTCCATCGACAGCGGGGGTAGCAGCGGCGGCGACGAAGAAGCGCGGGCCATCGCCGACACGCTCGGCGATGTCGACACCGGCCTGGAGCGGATCGAGAATCGCGAGGCACTGCGACCGCTTCTGGAAGGCTTACCCGAACGCGAGCGGACCGTGCTGGTCCTCAGGTTTTTCGACTCGATGACGCAGACGCAGATCGCCGAGCGAGTCGGCATCTCGCAGATGCATGTCTCGCGGTTGCTGGCGAAATCGCTTGCGCGACTACGGGACGAGCTGGAATAGCCGGTTCTGATCCGGGTCCTCGTCGTCAGCGGCCAGCATCGCGTGTACTGACTTGATCAGCGGCAGGGCGTTGTCGGGGTCGCAGATGCGAAGCAGCCGGGATACCGCTTTGCTCGGCACCACGGCCCAGCGCAGCTTGGCACCCGCGCATCTGACGTTGATCAGGTGCAGCGCCGAAAACCCGGCAGTGCCAAAGAATTCCAGGCCACTCAGGTCGACGATCAGCGGGGTGGAATCGTTGATGCAGAGATCAAAATAATCGGCGAACTGTGTGGCATTGGACGCGTCGAGCTCGCCGTGAGCGGAGATGACCACCCGGGCGGTGTCCCATTTCGCGCTGAATCGCGCGGAGTGGTTTTCCCACGCTGGGTGGCGGGAGCGCCGCGTTGGTTCCACGAACCGGGGCAGCAATGTTTTCAAATGCAGCAGACATCGTGTGACTCCATCAGTCGACTAAGCGTGCTGTGGATCACGTCAAGCGGGTTTGGTGCCGCGCGCGAGGAGAGGCCGGGAGAACCGGGCTCCCCTTGCGTCAATTAACGCTATTCCGTGCGGCTGGTAACTCAACCTTGCTAAGAGACTACTCCGGCTATTAGCTGCCTACAACGTCTGAGAGGCTTTCTCAGAATGCCTGGTCGGTCGCGTGCGAGAGTGGATTCAGCGCGAATTGTGTTTGGGCGCAACGATTGCGGCGGCGAACCGCCGCACGGATTCGGCCGCCGCGCCGGCCGCGTCGTCGTGACCGGCGCGTGCTCGGCTCGCGACTTGTCCGGTCGCCGGATCCAGCGTCACCTCGGCCAACAGCTCACCGGTCGTCGGCTCGCATACCGCCCACGAGTAGCGCGTGTCGGCCGACCACTCGGCGGCGCTGCGCGCGATGTGGTCAGGATCGGTTCTACCGAGCTCGGCCAACGCGGGACGGTCGTCGATGCGATCGTCGGCGCGCAGGCCGCGCAGATACCACTGCCCGGCGTTGATCTCGACGGCGTCGATGGTCCGGCTCCGTGGTACGGATACCGCTACTTGATCTCGGCGAGCACCGTGCCCTGGGTGACGGCGGCGCCGGTCTCGACGGCCAGTCCGGTGATGACGCCGTCCTTGTGCGCGGTGACCGGGTTCTCCATCTTCATGGCCTCCAGCACCACCACCAGGTCGCCGGTCGAAACCTCTTGTCCCTCTTCGACGGCCACCTTCACGACGGTGCCCTGCATCGGCGCGGTCACCGCGTCGCCGGACGCCGCAGCGCCGCCGGCGGCACCGCGCTTGCGTGCCTTGGGCTTCTTGCGAATCACGCCGGCGTCGGCGCCACCGCCACCGCCGACAGCGCCAGGTCACCGGGCAGCGACACCTCGAGGCGTCGGCCGCCGACCTCGACGACGACCTTCTGCCGCGGCAGCGCCTCGTCCTCGTCGATCGGCTCGCCACCGGTGAACGGCTCGACTGTGTTGTCCCACTCGGTTTCGATCCAGCGGGTGTGCACCGTGAAGCCGTCGTCGTCGCCGATGAACGCCGGGTCCGACACCACGGCGCGGTGGAACGGGATGACGGTGGCCAGGCCCTCGACGTGGAACTCGCGAGCGCACGGCGCGACCGCGCCAGGGCCTCCTCGCGGGTGGCGCCGTACACGATCAGCTTGGCCAGCATCGAGTCGAACTGGCCGCCGATGACCGAGCCGGCCTCGACGCCGGAGTCCAGCCGGACGCCGGGCCCGGTGGGGATGTCGTAGCGGGTGACCGGACCGGGCGCGGGCAGGAAGCCGCGTCCGGCGTCCTCGCCGTTGATCCGGAACTCGATGGCGTGCCCGCGCGGCGTCGGGTCCTCGGTGATGTCCAGCTTCTCGCCGTTGGCGATCTTGAACTGCTGCAGCACCAGGTCGATGCCCGCGGTCTCCTCGGTCACCGGGTGCTCGACCTGCAGACGGGTGTTGACCTCGAGGAACGAGATCAGCCCGTCCTGGCCGACCAGGTACTCGACGGTGCCGGCGCCGTAGTAGCCGGCTTCCTTGCAGATCCGCTTGGCGGACTCGTGGATCTCCTTGCGCTGCGCGTCGGTAAGGAACGGCGCCGGAGCCTCCTCGACCAGCTTCTGGAAGCGGCGCTGCAGCGAGCAGTCGCGGGTGCCGGCGACGATGACGTTGCCGTGCTGGTCGGCGATCACCTGCGCCTCGACGTGGCGCGGCTTGTCCAGGTAGCGCTCGACGAAGCACTCGCCGCGACCGAACGCCGCGACCGCCTCGCGGGTCGCCGACTCGAACAGCTCGGGGATCTCCTCGATGGTGCGGGCCACCTTCATACCGCGGCCGCCACCGCCGAACGCCGCCTTGATCGCGACCGGGACGCCGTACTCCTTGGCGAAGGCCACCACCTCGTCGGCGTCCTTCACCGGGTCGGGGGTGCCGGGCACCAGCGGCGCCTGCGCCTTGGCGGCGATGTGCCGCGCGGTGACCTTGTCGCCGAGGTCGCGAATCGACTGCGGGCTGGGCCCGATCCAGATCAGGCCGGCGTCGAGCACGGCCTGGGCGAAGTCGGCGTTCTCCGACAGGAAGCCGTAGCCGGGGTGGATCGCGTTGGCGCCGGACTTCTCGGCGGCGTCCAGCAGCTTGCCGAAGTCCAGGTAGGACTCGGCGGAGGTCTGGCCGCCCAGGGCGAACGCCTCGTCGGCGAGCTTCACGTGTGGTGCGTCGGCGTCGGGCTCGGCGTACACCGCCACGCTGGGCAGCCCCGCGTCCTTGGCCGCGCGGATGACCCGCACCGCGATCTCACCGCGGTTGGCGACAAGAACTTTCGAGATCGTCGAGCTGGCGTGACTGGCCACTTCGCCTCCTGATGAGCACGTCTTCGTGTTGTCTAAGAGAAATTCTTACAAGTCGGTTCGGGGGAAGTTTATGCGGCGCGCCGTAAGCGACGAGACCCGGTGTCTACTTCTCCGCGGACTCGCGCAGTCGGCGTTTGATTCGGGCCAGCATCGCCGCCAGCCCACGCAGTCGAAGCGGGCTGATCAACTCGGCCAGGCCAAGATCGATGTAGAAGTCCTCCGGCACCGCGAGGATGTCCGCGGCGGACTGCTCGTCGAGGCCGGCGGCCAGGATCGATGCGAAACCGCGCGTGGTTGGAGCCTCGACCGGCGCGCTGAAGTACAGCCGCACCCGGCTCGGATCATGGGCGTCGACGTGGAGAAACAGCGGCGACTGGCACTCGACCACCGGCTCCATCGCCGCCTCTTCGAGCTCGGCGGGTAGCGCCGGCAGCTCGTCGGCGAACTCCAGCAGCAGGTTGAGCTTGTCCTGGCCCTGGAGTTCGCCGAAGTCGGAGACGACCTCGGCCAGCGGCGTGGGCATAGTCATCAGGCGGGCACGGCGCCCGGGCTCTCGCCCGCGACGATCGGCACTCGTACGGCATTGCCCCATTCGGTCCACGAGCCGTCGTAGTTACGCACGCCGGGGATGCCCAGCAGATGCGTCAGCACGAACCAGGTGTGGCTGGACCGCTCGCCGATGCGGCAGTAGACGATCGTCTTGTCGTCCGGTTCGATGAACCCGTACAGCTTCTCGAGTTCGTCGCGGCTGCGGAAGCGCCCGCTGTCGTCGGCGGCCTTGGCCCACGGGATCGATTGCGCCGACGGAATGTGTCCGGCGCGCAACGCGCCTTCCTCGGGATAGTCGGGCATGTGGGTGCGCTTGCCGGTGTACTCATCGGGCGAGCGGACGTCGATCAGCGGTCCGGTGCCCAGGGCGGCCAGCACGTCGGCTTTGTAAGCGCGGATCGGTTCGTCGTTGCGTTGCACGACGGGGTAGCCCGACGACGATCGGCTCGGAACATCCAGCGTGGTGTCGCGCCCGTCGTTGATCCACAGATCGCGTCCCCCGTTGAGCAGTCGGACGTCCGGGTGGCCGAACAGGGTGAAAACCCATAATGCGTATGCGGCCCACCAGTTGCTCTTGTCGCCGTAGATCACCACGGTGTCGTCGCGCGAAATGCCTTTGCGGTCCATCAATTCCGCGAATTGTTTGCCGTCGATGTAGTCGCGCACCCGCGGGTCGTTGAGGTCGGTGTGCCAGTCGACCTTGACCGCGCCGGGGATGTGGCCGACGTCGTAGAGCAGCACGTCTTCATCGGACTCGACGATGGCGAGACCGGGCCGGCCCAGGTTGCCGGCCAGCCAGTCGGAGGTCACCAGCCGTTCCGGGTGGGCGTAGGCGCTCAGCGTCGGGCTGGGGTCTGCGGGTAAAGGCACACCGCGAGCCTACCTGCCGGTTAACCTCGGGCGCTGCGGCGTTGAGGCGAGCGACAGTTCACGACGCGACCAGGTTGGCCGCCCACAGGTCGGCGATCGACACGCCGACTCGCTGCAGCAGTGTCCTGGTGTGCGGCAGGCTCAGGCCGATGACGTTCGACGGGTCACCGTCGATCCGGTCGACGAACCAGCCGCCGAGCCCGTCCAACGTGAATGCCCCGGCCACACCCAATGATTCGCCGCTGTCCAGATAGGCGTCTAGGTCCGCCGCCGCCGGAGCGGCGAAATGCACTGTGGTGACGCAGGATTCGGAGGCCTGTGTGGTCAAGCCGTCGAGTAGTCGTACCAGGCAATGCCCGGTGTGCAACTGTCCGGACCGCCCGCCCATCGACTGCCACTCTCGTCGCGCCGCATCGATGGACGCGGGTTTGCCGACCAGTCGGCCGTCGATGTAGAGCATCGAATCACAGCCAATGACAACACAATCCGAGCCCACCGCAGCGTCGAGCAGGGTGACGACGCGCTCGGCTTTGGCTTCGGCGAGGCTACGAACCACATCGCCCGGAGCGGCGTCTGCGCCCAGCGTGGCGATGATCGCGTCTTCGTCAACACCCGACACGACGACCAGGGGTTCGACCCCGGCCTGCCGCAGCACCCGTCGCCGCCCCTCGGACGCCGAGCCCAAGATCAGACGGGTCATTCCCACTCCTCGATCCCGGCTACGCCGGCATCATCGTCGTCGGAGGCCTGCGTCATTTACCCCGCATGTGGGCCCGTTGCTGCAGGCTCATGCGCTGCCAGCTGTGGATCGAGTAGCGCAATTTGTCGACGGGCATCCCCCACTGGGAGAACACCCGCGGTGCCTGCTCGCCGCCACCGGAGGCGCCGGCCAGCACGGTGATCAGCGCGGCCACCTCGTCGTCGGTCGGCCGGCCCTTGAGCACCTCGATGCGCGGTGCGTGTGGCTGCTCGGCCTCAGGCGTCGCGTTGTCGTTCTCGTTGTCGCTCACACCGGCTGCATCGTTCGTTTCGTTCACGTCACTCACTCGACTCACAGGGGGATGTTCCCGTGCTTCTTCGGCGGCACCTGGGCGATCTTGCGCTCCAGCAGCCGCAGCGCGGTCCCGATGTAGCCGCGGGTGTGCGATGGCGGAATCACCGCGTCGACGTAGCCTCGCTCGGCGGCGATGTAGGGGTTGACCAGAGTGTCCTCGTACTCCCGCTGCAACTGCAGCCGCAGCGCGTCAACATCCTCGCCGTTCTTGGCCGCCTCGCTGAGCTGCTGGCGGTAGACGAAGCCGACCGCGCCGGAAGCCCCCATGACCGCGATCTGCGCCGTCGGCCAAGCGACGTTGACGTCGCAACCCATGTCCTTGGAACCCATCACGCAGTACGCGCCGCCGTAGGCCTTGCGGGTGATGACGGTGATCTTGGGGACGGTGGCCTCCCCGTAGGCGTACAGCAGCTTGGCGCCGCGGCGGATAATGCCGTTGTATTCCTGGCCGGTGCCGGGCAGGAAGCCTGGCACGTCGACCAGCATGACGACCGGGATGTTGAAGCAGTCGCAGGTCCGCACGAAGCGGGCGGCCTTCTCCGAGGCGTTGATGTCCAGGCAGCCGGCGAACTGGGTCGGCTGGTTGGCGACGATCCCGACCGTCCGGCCTTCGATGCGTCCGAAGCCGACAACGATGTTCTGGGCGTAGCCCTCCTGGATCTCGAGGAACTCGTCGTCGTCGAGGATCCGCCTGATCACCTCGTGCATGTCGTAGGGCTGGTTGGCCGAGTCGGGGATCAGCGTGTCCAGCTCGAGGTCTTCCTCGGTGAGGTTGTCCTCGATGGCGCCCTCGGGCACCGGAACGGGGATGTGCGGCGGATCAGTGAAGTTGTTGGGCGGCAGGTAACTCAGCAGTTCGCGGACGTAGTCGAAGGCGTCCTGCTCGCCGGAGGCGACGTAGTGCGCCGTACCCGACTTGGCCATGTGGGTGTGCGCGCCACCCAGCTCCTCCATCGTCACGTCCTCACCGGTGACGGTCTTGATCACGTCGGGACCGGTGATGAACATCTGGCTGGTCTGGTCGACCATCACGACGAAGTCGGTCAGCGCGGGGGAGTAGACATGGCCACCGGCGGCGGCGCCCATGATCAACGAGATCTGCGGGACGACGCCGGACGCCAGGATGTTGTTGCGGAAGATCTTGCTGTACAGGCCGAGTGAGACCACACCCTCCTGGATGCGTGCCCCGGCGCCGTCGTTGATGCCGATCAAAGGGCGACCGGTCTTGAGGGCCAGCTCCTGCACCTTGACGATCTTCTCGCCGTACACCTCGCCGAGGCTGCCCCCGAACACCGTCACGTCCTGGCTGAAGATGCAGACATCGCGGCCGTCGATAGTGCCGTAGCCGGTCACGACGCCGTCGCCGAGCGGCCGCTTCTCGGCCAGCCCGAAGTTGGTGCTGCGGTGGCGGGCCAACGCGTCGAGTTCGACGAACGATCCCTCGTCGAGCAGGCCGTAGATGCGCTCGCGCGCGGTCAGCTTGCCCTTCTCGTGCACCCTCTCGACGGCGGCTTCACCGACCGGGTGCAACGCCTCCTCGCTCCGCTTGCGGAGTTCGGCGAGTTTGCCCGCGGTGGTGTGGATGTCGATGTCGTGCTCGGCTTGTGCCTCGACCGAAGTCTCGGAAGTGCTCGTCATGGCAGTCGATCTTAGCGGTCCCTTAAATTGCGACCCCTACCCGCACGCGCGGTGTCCGCCGTGTCCTGCGGATCGGACTTTTGTTCGGTCTGCCCGCGCGCAGGTAATCTTCGTCACTTGTCGCCTTATTTGTCCCGTGGGGCCGGGGGCCGGAGGACCGCGCGTGGTGAAGTTGGAAAGCGGCCGTCTGCTGCGACAGTGGTGGAACGAGCCGGGCGACTACCTGTGGGTGGTCGAGTTCTTCCGGCTGCGCGGATTTATGACCGCGCTACGGGCGAGCATCGGTCTCGGTGGAGTAGTGACCGCGATCGCCCTGGTGTGCTTGCAGTTCGAAAACGTGATTCAACCGCGGACTGTGAGCCACGCCCTGATCATCGGCATGACGCTGGCGTCGATCGGCTGGGCGGTGTATTGGTGGTGGTTCCCGTGGCCGACCGCTCGGCAAGCTGCCGCCTTGTTCGCCCTAACCGATATCGGTGTCACTATCGCCACGGCTTTGCATGCCGACCCACTGGCGGCGCTGAGTACCACGCCGCTTTTCGCGCTGCCCGGCGCCTTCATCGTGTTCTTCTACGGTCCCCGCGCCAACGCCGCACACATGGCTTTTGCCACGGTCACGATCATTTCCGCAGCGACATGGCTGGCGGTCTCCGATCATCCTGACGCGGTGCCGCTGGCGATTTCCAAGGCCCTCATCGCGCTCACGGTGACAGTTGGCATCTTTCCGTTCGTTCAGTTCGGCTTCTGGCTGGTGCGCAACAACTCCGTGGAATCTCTGACCGATCCGCTCACCGACCTCGCCAACCGTCGCGGCCTGTCGAACTACCTGTCCAGAAAATCCCCCAAGTTGACCTCGTCGTTAGAACCCTTGTGTGCGTTCGTCATCGACCTCGATGGGTTCAAACAGATCAACGACGTTTACGGCCACAAGGTCGGCGACGCGGTCATCACTGCGACTGCCGAACGGATTCGCGTCGCGGTGGGTCCGTCGGCGTTTGTGGCCCGCACCGGCGGAGAGGAGTTCGTCGTCGTCGACTTGCTGACTTTGCAAGCGGCGGCGGCAATCGCGGAAAAAATCAGAGCCGCGATCGAAGACCTGAATCCGCCGAAAGCCACCGCCAGCGTCGGGGTGGCCGTTGGCGATATCGACGACATCGCCGAATTCGACGCCATCCACGCCTGCGCCGACGAGGCGATGTACGCCGCCAAACGTGCCGGAGGCAACCGGTTCGCGCTGGGCAATGTGGTGCCAGGCTCGCGCGCCGATGGACTGACAAGCGAAATCAGCTTCAGGCCGATCGAATTGGGTTTAGATGGATCTTGAATCGCTGAGAACACCGCTGGCCGTGGAGGCCTTACGCGACGGGCTGGTGGGGCCCGGTCTGCCGTGGCGTCAACTCGACGTCGTCGCCGAAACCGGTTCCACCAACGCCGATCTACTCGCCCGCGCCGAAGCCGGTCACGATATCGACGGGTCGGTGTTGCTCGCCGAATTCCAGCACGCCGGCCGGGGTCGCCACGGCCGGCAGTGGGCGGCGCCGCCGCGGACGCAGGTGGCCCTGTCGGTGGGCGTGGCCGGCACCTCGGTGCCGCGGCCGGGCTGGGGATGGCTGACGCTGGCAGTGGGTGTCGCGGTGGCGGACGCGTTGGCGGCGCAGGGGGTTGAGACGGGTCTCAAGTGGCCGAACGACGTACTGGTGAACGGCGGCAAGCTGGCCGGGATCCTTGCCGAGGTGTCCGCGCCGACACAGGTGATCGTGGTCGGGCTCGGGCTCAACGTGACGCTGACCGCCGATGAGGCGCCGGATCCGGTCGCCACCTCGCTGCTGATGCTGGGATCTTCGGCAACCGATCGAAACACGCTGGTGCGCAACATACTTCGTGAATTGGCGCGGCGCGTCGACGCCTGGCGCACCGCCGGCGGCGCCGGCCCGGCGCTGATTGCCGACTACCAGCGCTACAGCCTGACCCTGAATTCCCGGGTGCGGGCCAGCATGCCCGGCGACCGTGAGGTGGTTGGTCTCGCCCGGTCCGTCGACGAGACCGGGCGGCTCTGCATCGACACCGGTGCGCAGACCGTGGCGATATCTGCCGGAGACATCACGCACCTGCGTCCCAGCGTCTAAAGTGCCAGCGTGGGCTATCCCGACAATGTGCTGGCCGGCGATGAGCAGGTCGTGCTACACCGCCATCCGCATTGGAAGCGGCTGTTCTGGCCGGTCGTTGTGTTGATCCTGTCCAGCGCGGCGGCGTCGTTCGGTTGCGCGGTGGTCGGCGGCACGGCCTGGGACGCGAACGCCAAGCAGGTGGTTTTCTGGGTGATCGGTGCCATCTGGCTGGTGCTGATCGGCTGGTTGACGTTGTGGCCATCCCTGAGCTGGCTGACGACGCATTTCGTGATCAGCGACCGCCGCGTGATGTATCGGCACGGAGTGCTGAGCCGCAGTGGCATCGACATCCCACTGGCCCGGATCAACAGTGTGGAATTTCGGCACCGGCTGATTGATCGGATACTTCGCACCGGCACGCTGATAATCGAATCAGCATCACAGGATCCGTTGGAGTTTCACGACATTCCGCGCGTGGAACAGGTCCACGCGCTGCTGTATCACGAAGTTTTCGACACCCTCGGATCCGAGGAATCACCGAGCTGATTCACCCGGCTGCCGCGCGCACGCCACGCTCGCATCAGCGTGACATTGCCGCTCTCTTCGACATCCTCGAACACCTCGGCGATACCGCCGGCGGTGAACGTGGACTCCAGCGCGCTGTCCGCGCTGCGTGCGGCCTGGTCCGGGAACACCCAGCGCCGGAACGCCCAGAACCGGAACGCCATCTGCAGCAGGTTGCCGATGAGGTAGGCCGAGATGAAGTCGGCGATGTTCTCCGCGGTCAAAGACACCGAGGGCACCCGTAGGTCCAGGACGTAGCTCGAGACCCACAGCGGCGCCATGCTCAGCAACACCCCGACGCCGCTGAACGCGAAGAAGAGCAGCGCCTCGTGGTGACGCTCGCGGCCGCCGCGGTCGCGGAAGCTCCATTCCCGGTTCAGAATGTACGACGCGATGACCGCGACGATGCCTGCGATGACCTTGGCGGTCACCGGCTTGGGCTCCAGAATCGTCAGCTTCAGCGTGTAGAAGATCGACGAGTCGATGACAAACGTGGTGGCGCCGACGATCGCGAACTTGATCAGCTCGTGATGGCGCTCGGCGTAGGGGCGGATCGGCCCCGGCAGTCGGGCGATCGTGGCATCGGCAAAGGACACAATGTCGCAGTCTACGTATTACTGGTTAAGGGTGCTCTGTGACTGTGTCAGACGACCCGCCCAGCGGCCATGACACCATGATTGCCGTGCCGACTAACCGCTCCGTTCCCGCTGCTGCACCCCTGGTGGCCATGGTCGGCGGTGGCCAGCTCGCCCGGATGACCCATCAGGCGGCGATCGCGTTGGGTCAGAGCCTGCGGGTGCTGGCCGAATCCGATGGCGATCCGGCCGCCCAGGTGACTCCCGACGTGGTGATCGGCTCGCACACCGACCTCGACGCCCTTCGCCGCGTCGCCGACGGCGCGGCCGCGCTCACGTTCGACCATGAGCATGTGCCCGCTGAGCTGCTGGAAAAGCTGGTCGCCGAGGGCGTGAACGTGGCACCGCCACCGCAGGCGCTGGTGCACGCACAGGACAAGATCGTCATGCGCCGTCGCTTGGAGGCCCTCGGCGCGTCGGTGCCGCGCTACGCGGCCGTCGAAAGCCATGACGGCTTGGATGCCATTGCCGCGTTCGCAGGACTGGTGGGCGGCCCCATCGTGGTCAAGGCCAGCCGGGGCGGCTACGACGGTCGTGGGGTGCAGATGGCCGCCGACGCGGCCCAGGCTCGCACGATTGCCAGTCAATATTTAGATTCCGGCGTACCAGTATTGGTCGAGGAGCGGGTCGCGATGCGTCGCGAGCTCTCCGCCCTCGTGGCGCGCTCGCCGTTCGGGCAGGGTGCGGCCTGGCCGGTGGTTGAGACGGTGCAACGCGACGGGATCAACGTGCAAGTGGTAGCCCCGGCCCCTGACCTGCCCGACGACAGCGCCGGCGCGGCCCAGCGGCTGGCGCTCGGGCTGGCGGCCGAACTCGGGGTCGTCGGTGTGCTGGCCGTCGAGCTGTTCGAAACCGTCGAGGGGAAGCTGCTGGTCAACGAGCTGGCGATGCGCCCGCACAACTCCGGCCACTGGACCATGGACGGCTCACGCACCAGCCAGTTCGAGCAGCATCTGCGCGCGGTGCTGGATTACCCACTCGGCGACACCGATGCGATCGCGCCGGTGACGGTGATGGCCAACGTGCTTGGCGCCGCGCAAACACCGGAGATGACGCTCGACGAGCGACTGCACCACTTGTTCGCGCGGATGCCCGATGCCCGGGTTCACCTCTACGGCAAGGAAGAACGACCGGGCCGCAAGATCGGCCACATCAATTTCCTCGGCGACAAAGCCGGCGAGTTGGCAAACCTGCGTGAACGCGCCGAGCGCGCGGCACACTGGTTGTCACACGGTGAGTGGACGGACGGATGGGACCCGCATTCTGATGCCGCCGGCGACGATAGTTAGAGCAGTGCGATCCGAGAGGCCGGGAGGAGCGGCGCTAGATGACTGACCCCGTACGCGTTGGCGTGATCATGGGCAGTGACAGCGACTGGTCGGTGATGGCCGACGCCGCCGATGCGCTGGCCGAGTTCGACGTCGCCTACGAGATCGGGGTGTATTCAGCGCACCGCACCCCGCAACGCATGCTCGACTACGCGCAACAGGCCGCCGGGCGTGGCATCGAGGTGATCATCGCCGGCGCCGGTGGCGCGGCCCACCTGCCCGGCATGGTGGCCTCGGCGACACCGCTCCCGGTAATCGGCGTTCCGGTACCGCTGGCCAAGCTGGACGGGCTGGACTCTCTGCTCTCGATCGTGCAGATGCCGGCGGGGGTGCCGGTCGCGACGGTGTCGATCGGCGGCGCGCGCAACGCGGGCCTGCTCGCGGTGCGCATTCTGGGGGCATCGGATAGCGCGCTGCGCAGCCGGATCGTGGCTTTTCAGCAGGAGTTGGCGGAGTCGGTGCTGGCCAAGGATTCGGCTCTCAAACAGCGTCACGGTAAAGTTACCGGCGAGTAGCAACAAGACTAGGAGGCCTGGGAAATGGCTCAGTGGGCCGGAGATTCGTCGTTCGATCTGTTCCAGCTGCCTGACGAGCACAACGAGCTGCGGGCAGCAATCCGCGCGCTGGCGGAGAAGGAGATCGCGCCGTACGCCGCCGAGGTGGACGAGCAGTCGCGATTCCCCGAGGAGGCGCTGAAGGCGCTGAACGCGTCGGGTTTCAACGCCGTGCACGTTCCCGAGGCGTACGACGGGCAGGGCGCCGACTCGGTGGCCGCCTGCATCGTGATCGAGGAAGTGGCGCGGGTCGACGCGTCCGCATCGCTGATCCCGGCCGTCAACAAGCTGGGCACGATGGGGCTCATCCTGCGTGGCTCGGAGGAGCTGAAGAAGCAGGTGCTGCCGACGATGGCCAACGACGGCTTGATGGCGTCGTACGCGCTGAGCGAACGCGAGGCCGGCAGCGATGCCGCGTCGATGAAGACCCGCGCAAAGGCCGACGGAGACGACTGGATTCTCAACGGCGCCAAAGCCTGGATCACCAACGGCGGCAAGTCATCCTGGTACACGGTGATGGCCGTGACCGACCCGGACAAGGGTGCCAACGGCATCTCGTCGTTCATCGTGCACATCGACGACGAAGGATTCACCGTCGGCCCGAAGGAGAAGAAGCTCGGGATCAAGGGCTCGCCCACGACTGAGCTGTACTTCGAAAACTGCCGGATTCCCGGCGACCGGATGATCGGCGAACCCGGCACGGGCTTCAAGACCGCCCTGGCGACTCTGGACCACACCCGGCCCACGATCGGCGCGCAAGCCGTGGGCATAGCCCAAGGCGCCGTCGACGCCGCCATCGCATACACCAAGGACCGCAAGCAGTTCGGGAAGTCGATCAGCGACTTCCAGGGCGTCCAGTTCATGCTGGCCGACATGGCGATGAAGGTCGAAGCCGCGCGGCTGATGGTCTACAGCGCAGCTGCCCGCGCCGAGCGCGGCGAGTCGAACCTAGGCTTCATCTCGGCGGCGTCGAAGTGCTTCGCCTCCGATGTGGCGATGGAAGTCACCACCGACGCCGTCCAACTCTTCGGCGGTGCCGGCTACACCACCGATTTCCCGGTGGAGCGGTTCATGCGCGACGCCAAAATCACCCAGATCTATGAGGGCACCAACCAGATTCAGCGCGTGGTCATGTCGCGCGCGCTGCTGCGCTGAGTGCCTTCAAGGCTTTCAGCGAATTGCCAGCGAATCGGCAGTTGACGCGCATCTAGGGGCCGGTGGCGCTACAGTCACACTGCATCATGTCCCCCCTGGTGAATGCCTTGCTGGAACGCGAGGCGCCACTGTCGCAACTGAATGCGCTGGCGCGCCGCGTGGTCCGTGGCGGGCCTGGGGAAGTGGTGTTGCTGCGCGGGGAGGCCGGCGTCGGCAAGACCGCATTGCTGGCCCGGTTCGCCGATCAACTCGATCCTCGACTGCGGGTGCTACGCGGCTGGTGTGACCCATTGGGCGCGCCGCGGCCGCTGGGCCCGCTCACCGACGCCTTGTCCGGGTTGGACGCCGCCGCCGGTGCGGCTCTGGCCGCGGCCGTCGATTCCGGTGACACGGCGAAGATTTATCGACAGTTGTTGGCCGCGTTGGGCGATGGCGGCCGGTGGGTCTGGGTGATCGAGGACGCCCACTGGGGCGACGGCGCCACCCTGGACCTGGTTCGGTTTCTGGCGCGGCGCGTCAGTGCGCTGCGGCTGCTGCTGGTGATCTCGTTCCGTGACGACGAGCTGGCGTCGACCCATCCGTTGGCGGTGACGCTGGGTGACCTGGCGAACTGTGCGAACGTAAGTCGAATTGAGTTGGCGGCTTTGAGTTTTTCTGCGGTGGCGACCCTGGCCGGCGGTAGCGGTGTCAACGCGGCTCAGCTATATCAGGTCAGCAACGGGAATCCCTTCTTTGTCACCGAGGTATTGGCGGCAGGGCCGGACGCGTTGAGCCGGAAAGCATTGCCACGCAGCGTCTCCGAGGCGGTTTGCGGCCGGCTGGCCAAGCTGTCGGCCAAGGGGCGGGAGGTTGCACATGCGGTTGCGGTGTGCGGGCCGCGCGCCGATGTCGCCCTGTTGGACAAGATATGCCCCGAGGCCCGGACCGCGCTGCATGAGTGCCTGGGAGCCGGAGTGCTGATCGCCGACGGCGACCGGGTCGGCTTTCGGCACGAGCTTGCCCGCCGCGCCACCCGGGCGCAGATCGCCGACTTCGATCGCATCGATCTGCACCGACGTGCGCTGTCTGCCCTGTCCGAGCAGCCGGACGATCCGAATATATTGGCGGCATTGGCATTTCATGCCGACGAGGCCGGCGAAAGCGATGCGGCTGTCCGCTACGGCATAGCTGCGGCGGAACGGGCCGCATCGCTGCGGGCCAACCGGGAGGCCGCGAGCCTGTACGCGCTCGCATTGCGTCATGCCGACGCCGTCCGCGACGACGATCGCGTCGTCTGGCTGGAGCGGCACGCCTTCACGTGTTATCTGAGCGGCCAGGCTGAACCGGCCGTCGCATCGTTGCGGGAGGCGATCATGCTGCGCCGCAAGCTGGCCGATCACCTCACCGAGGGTGACGACCTTCGCTGGCTGTCGCGTCTGCTGCAGCCGCTGGGAAGCGCTGCCGAAGCCATCGATGCGGCGGATGCCTCGCTGCGGCTGCTGGAACGCCTCGGCCCGTCGCCGCAACTGGCCTGGTCGCTGATCAATATGGCGCACATCAGCGCGCTCTCCCTGGACCCGGCGTGCGCCGACTACGCCGCCCGCGCCCACGCGCTGGGGCGCGAATTGCAGGATCTCGCAGTCGATATCCGGGCCCGCGGCTACCTGGCGCTCACCACTGTGTTCAGCTGCGGCACCGGCTGGGATGAACTGGAGACGGTCTGGCGCGAAGCGCTGTCGACCCCGGGGCTCGAGGAACACGCAGGAGTGCTGGGTGTTCTGATCTACTGGTACGCGGTGTTGCGCTGCGAATTGAGCCGCGCCGAAGGCTATCTGGCCGAAGCCTTGAGGTTCTGCGACGACCACGACCTGGGCATGTTCAGCTCACTGCTGAACGCCGCGGCCACGTTGGCGGACCTGCACCGCGGAGACTGGGATCTGGCCGCGGGCGACGCCGAACAGATCCTGACCCGGCCCGAACTCAGCCCGCAGCATCGGGTTCTGCCCTTGGTGACGCTGACCCTGCTGCGCGCGCGGCGCGGCCAGCCGCCGGCAGCTCCGTTGGCGGATGAAGCCGACAACGGCGCCCAACCCGGTGAGCTGGTCCACCTCGGAGTGGTCTGGGCTGCGCGCGCCGAAGTGGCCTGGCTGGCCGGCGATGACACCCGGGCCATCGCCGAAGCCCGGGCCGGCATGACCGCGGCGCACGAGCACGCCGATCCGTGGCTGCTGGGGAGCCTGCGTCGGTGGATTCACCTGGCCGGCGGCGCAATTGACGCCAGGCGCGACGGCGCGTCCACCCCGTTCGACCTCGAGATCGCCGGGCAGTGGCAGAGCGCCGCGCAGGAGTGGGCCGACCGCGGCTGTTCCTACGATGCGGCGCTCGCCGAACTCGGCGGCGACGTTTCCGCGGTCAAGTCGGCGCTCGAGACGTTTCGTCGGCTCGGCGCCAAGGCGGCGGCCCGTCGCGCTCAACAGCGGCTGGGTGTGCTGCGCGAGCGGGCCCCGCGGACCCGGCAGGCGGACAAGGCTTCCGACCCGCACGCGCTGACCGGGCGTCAACGCCAGGTCTTCGATCTGCTTGCCGCCGGGCTGAGCAACCCCGAGATCGCCGCCGAATTGCACATCAGCCCCAAGACCGTTGGTCACCATGTCGAGGCGATCCTGGCCAAGCTGGGCGTGCAGAACCGGACCCATGCGGTCGCCTACGCGCTGCAGCACCAGGCCGCTTCGCGGTCGGAGTAGTTATGCCGTTGCGGTGGCGGCGGTTCCGCTGAGGCCCGCGCTCTCCACACTGAGCAGGCTTTCCGCTTCATGCTCTTCCCGGTAGGCCTTGCCGCCGCCGTTCAGCCCGAACAGCCGCTTGCTCCACAGCAGCCATATCACCGCGACGATGTTGACTACAAGCGCGAAAATCCTTAGTGCCGTGATCTTTTCGGTCAGCTCGTAAATTTCCAGTGGAAGAAAGACGCTGGTGGCGATGACTGCGAAGTACTCGCCCCACCGCTGCATCAGCCACAGCCCGACCGCCTCGATGCTCTCGATCAGCGCGTACCCGGCCAGGCCGATCGCGATCCACTGCAGCGTGGACGACGACAGCGAGAAGGCGTGGGCGACCTGGTGAACGAGCTTGGAGTTCTCTGGGTCCCAGCCGATCTGGTTCGCCAGCGGTTTCAACAACGGGATGTCTTTGTCCAAGACATGCTGCAGGCGTTCGCGTGATCCGCTGACCTTGAGCACGCCGGCGGCGACCAGCAGAAAAATGACGGCGCGGAAGGCGCGTTCGATGGCGAGAGCTCGCATCAGGGTGCGGTCCCGCAGGAACCGTCCGCGTGGGATCTCCGGTGCGGTGTTCGCCGGCCCGCTGCGGCGGGGCGGGCCGACAACGAAAGTCTCGCAGCGCAAACAGCGCCAGGCTTCCCCGGCGGGAGTGTCGACCGTCAGGCGTTCGCGGAGCTTCGGCTCATCGGGAGCAAATGTCGCGTGCCCGCGTAGTCCGCACGAGCGCAGCGCAAAATCCACCATGGGTGCACGCTACAGCGACCTGGCCGGTCGTCGGCTTCAGTCGAGATCCGTGTTCCAGCTTCCCGGCAGCATCGGCACGGTCGAGTCGCCGCCGAACTGGTCGCGGGTCAGAGTGGCCAACCCGGTTGGCTCGGGAGCGCCCTCGCGGGCGGCACTGCCAGCAAACCCAAGAGGTCCGCCATCGCGGTCCGAGGCGGTCACGGTGGGCTCCGCCTCCAGGTCCATGTACTCGTGGCCGCGGCCGATCATGGCAGTCTTCTCCCGCCGCCGCCGTCGTGCCGGCTGCGGTTCCTTGGGAACGGGCGCAGCTGCGGTTATTTCGGCACTGTCTGCCGCTGTCTTGTTGGCCCGCTTGCTGGCGCGTCGGGCCGCCTGCGCGGCTAGGCCCAGGTCGCCGACCATGTACATGTATGCCGGCATCGTCACGCCCGTCGGTCCGGCCGGTGTGGGCGGCGGAGGGGGCGCGGGCGTTAGGGCCGGGGCATGGGCGACCACTGCCGGGGCCGGGGTGGGAGCCATGGGTGCGGGCGCGGGTGGCGGAGGCGGAGGCGGGGCCATAGCAATCAGCGGGGCCAGCAGCGGCGCGGTTGCGGCCGGCGCCAGCCCGGCCAGTCCCGCCAAACCCGCCAGTCCGGCCAGCCCGACCGGGGCGGCTGCCAGGGGAACCAGGGCTGCGGCCGCCGGCAAGAGGGCCGGTAGCAGAGCGGGCAGCGTCGCCTCGAGGATGTAGTGCAGCACCTGGATGGTGTTGCCGATGGTGGACCCGACGATCTCGGTAAGCGCCGCTGGGACGACCAGGACGAGAGCCTGCGGATTGAACGCGGCGGTGTAGACGATCGCCAAGAAGTCGTCGACGATGACTATGCCGGTGAAGGCGATGTACGACCCCGGGTCCAGCGGCACCGACAAGTCGTAGGCGATGGATTCGGGGGTGAGGTAACTCAAAAAGTCGCCGGTGAACGCGAGCCAGTTCCCGGGAATGGGGTACGGCGGCAACCACGACGGGTTCAGGCCCTGCAACCACGTCGCGATCGGATCGTTGAAATCGGTGAAGCCGATCTGATTGAAGAAGTTCAGTATCTCTTGATACTCCGGGCCGATGTTCGGGTACGAGGGCTGGGGGAAAAGCCCTTGCAGATAATTTTCCAAGTCGGTGAACCACGCGGGTGGATTCGACGGGTCGACGGCTGCCGCCGACTTCACGATCGTGGGCGCCGGTTCGGTGGTCGGGGTCGCCGCTACCGACGCGGCCGCGACGCCCTGATACGTGCTCATCACGGTGGCGGCCTGAACCCACATCCGTGCATAGTCGGCTTCGTTGAGCGCGATCGGGATGGTGTTGATGCCAAGGAAATTCGTGCCCAGCAGCACCGCGTGGGTGGCATGGTTGGCGGCCAACTCGCCGAGGGTCGGCATCGCGGCCAACGCGGCCGTGTAGGCGGCTGCTGCGGTTTCGTGCTCCGCGGCCCTGGCAGCGCTGTTCGCGCTTTCTTGCCGCAGCCAGGCCAGATAGGGCGCATGCGCAGCCGCGTAACTCGCGGCGCTCGGCCCTTCCCACGTCCCGGCCTGCACGGCGCCCAACACCGCGGTCAGTTCCTCGGCAGCGTCCGCGTACTCGGTGCTCAGCGCGGTCCACGCGTCTGCGGCGGCCAGCAGCGACGCCGGTCCCGGGCCGCTGCTCAGCAGCGTCGAATGCACCTCTGGAGGCGTGGCCACCCAGACGGGGGCGGTCACGCTTGGCTATCAGAAATTGAAGAGAACAACGCACTCGGCGCCATGAGACTCTCGCTTTTGGGGTCGACCGCCCCGGCTCGCAGGATGCGATGACGTGAGTCTCCTGGCTCTCGGATCGCTGCTTGCCTCGCCTTCCGACCTGGCGGCCGTGGCTGGTGAGGGTCGCTCCCCGATGACAGTGGCGGGACCGCGCCGGATTCACACCGGCTTCCTCTGTCGTCATCGCCTAACGGGGGAATTTTGCCATACCAGGTCAAATGCGGCAGTAAATCGCCGCCACCGCCGCGTCGTCGGAGTATCCGCAAACGAGTTCAACTTGTACGGTGACCGGATGACGGGCAAGGCGCGCGAGGCCGTGCGAAACGATCTGTTGTTCGAAGCCCTGGGTAAGCCGATCGATCTGAATGCGGTGGATTGGCGTGTGAAACACCATAATCCGTCGGCCACACCGCTAGAAGTGCAGAACGAGACGTTGGACGCCATTCGCGAATGGGTGAGCGACGGGCTGTTCAGGCTCGGCGAGCGCGGCGATAAATCGCAACGCTTTGTGGCTTGGCATCATTCACTTGATCATTCGTTGCACAAGATTTCCCACGCGTACGTCAAACACTATGGCGATCCGGAGAAATGGATGTTCTCGGTGTGGCTGTCGCTCACGGCGAAGGGCGAGTTGCTCGCTCGTTCGATCGAGGAGAAAGACATCGACGGATATCGGCCGAAAGCCACGTGACGCGACGTTGAGCGCGCCGCAGGTGCGGTCCGCCACCGACGGAGATCTGGTGCGCGTCCGCGAGATCGTCAACCACTACATCGAACATTCGGTCTTCAATTTCCGGACCGAGCCACAGAGCATCGAGGAAGTCCGCGCGCTGTGGGCTGCGCGGCACCGGCGGTTCCCCTGGCTGGTAGCCGTGATTGACGACGATGTTGTCGGCGCGGCTTACGCCGGACCGTGGAACGAGCGCGCCGCCTACCAGTGGACGGTCGAAGCCACCATCTACGTCGATCCGTCGTCGCACCGCCGCGGCGTCGGTGAAGCGCTCTACGCGGAGTTACTCAATCGATTGCGCAGCAAGGGATTTCACAGTGCGATCGCCGTGATCGCGTTGCCCAACGACCCCAGCGTGCGACTGCACGAGCGGCACGGCTTCGAACGTGTCGGCCATCTTCGAGAGGCCGGTTACAAACACGACGCCTGGCACGACGTCGGGTTCTGGCAGTGCAACCTAGCCGGCGGTGACCCGACTCCGGTTGTGCAGTAAGGCTTCTTGGCGTTCCGCACCGGACAGCGCCGGATGTTTTGTCGTTATCGCGCAGGCGGGCGGCGGCCCCGGGGAAGTGGTGTTGTCGCGCGGCGAGGCCGGCGTGGCAAAACCGGGGTGGTGATAAACCTCGCCACCCAGCAGAGTTCCGGCCTACGCGTGTTGCGCGGCTGGTGTGACTCGCTGGCCGCGCCGCGCCCACTGGGCCGCTGATCGACGCCGTGGCCGGGCTGGACCTCGCCGCGAGGGCCGCGCTCAGTGCGGCGATCGACGCCGGCGCGGCACACCGCAGCGCCCCTGGGATCGCGTTTTTAAAAGTGTTCATGTCAGCCAATTTTCGTCGGCCGGCCACCAGGGTGCATGGGGTAACTGCCCAGGTTTGCCGTTGCGGGTCGGGCTTCATCGACATCACTTAACGCATCGGTCAAGTTCCATTCACTTTTCTGGGGGCGCGGCGGCATAAGGTACCGCCTTATGAGCGCACCTTCGCCTGTTCCCACGTCAGGGGTGTCCGACGGGAGCTGGTCTGCACCGCGGTGGGAGACCACTTTCATCAGCGTGACGAACGAGTCCCTGCAAGTTGTCATCGACGAGGCGAACCGCCACCTCAACGCGCACGGGCTGGAGGGCTGGGAGGTGGTGAACTCCTCGGTGCAACGCGTCCAGGTCTCCCACCACTTCGCGGGCTACGACAAGGGCGGCGAGTTCTATTTCGAGTGGAGCATTGTCTGCACCATGAAGCGGCCCTTGCCGCCTTCTTGACCGCGAGGCGGGCACGCCCGCATTGCGCGTTGACCTAACATCGCTGGGTGACCGAATCCCGTTCGATGGGCGAGAAGGCCGGGCTCGTTGCCGATGCCTGCTCCGGACACGGGCATGCCGTCGCGCATGACACCCAGTGGCAACGCCGCGCGAAATGGGCCTGGCGGCTCGCGTGGGTCAGCATGGCCGCAATGCTCACCGAGGGCGTGGTCGGGTTGTGGCAGGGTCTCGAGGTCGGGTCGATCGCGCTGACCGGTTGGGCATTGGGCAGCTTGCCGGAGGCGCTGGCCAGCGCGATGGTCGCCTGGCGCTTCTCCGGTGCGCGCACCGCGTCGGCGACCGCGGAGCGTCGCGCGCAGGTCGGCGTCGCGTGGTCGTTCTGGCTGACCGCTCCCTATATCGCCGCCGAATCCATTCACCACGTGCTGGACCGACACGACTCCCAGACATCGATGATCGGTATGACGTTGACGGCCGCGTCGCTGGTGCTGATGCCGATCTTGGGCCGTGCCAAGCATTCGCTCGCCGACCACCTCGGCTCCGCGGCCACCGCGGGCGAGGGCACCCAGAATTACCTGTGCGGCGCGCAGGCCGCTGCCGTCCTGGTCGGTCTGGCAGTCGCTGCCATCTGGCCGAGCGTCTGGTGGTTCGACCCGGCGATCGGGCTGGGCATCGCCGCGACGGCGATCTGGCAGGGCGTCAAATCGTGGCGCGGCGAGGATTGCTGCTGACGCGCTCTCTCAGCCGTGCCGAAAGCCTTTGCCGGAACGGTCGAGTGGGTCAGGATCCAGTCCCAGGAACTTGGCCCGGAGGCGATCCCACAGCTCTAGCTGTTCCCAGGCAGGCTCGTCGCGCATCTGCTGTGTGTTGGTCAAGAACGGGCCGGGCAGCATCAGCGTCATCAACTGGTCGTCGCGGCCGTTGAAGAGGCGAACTCCCCACGAGGTGGGGGCGCCGTCGCGGCCGATCCGGCGATACAACTCGGCACGCGCGCACCGACGGATCCGGCCCAGCTCGGGACCGCTTTCGGTGTGCTCGCCGATACACAGGTGAAAGTGCCAGCGGCCGAAGTCGATAGTCGCGTACCCGTCGTACATCGAGATCCGCTTGGGTGGGTTGGGAGCGGCGACCTCCCACGCCGCGCCCTCGACCAGAACGCCGAACCAGATGTCGTCCCAATACTCTTCGAAGCACAGCCGGATGAGGTCGAGGAGGCTTTCCTCATCGGTCGGCAGGGACCAGACCTGTTCCCGGCCATTGTCTTCGGTGGTCTGAACCACAGGGCTAAAGTCGATCATTGCGACTCCTTTCCGGCACCCGGCCAAGGGCGCAATCTCCGCAGAGCCCTCCATGAGGTGTGCGGTAATACAAGCAGCAACTGGTTCGGCGGTAGTCGGTATCGCCGAAACGAACTGCCGCGCTCAATCGTGGGTCGGCGCAGATGCGGCGAGCCAGGTCCCATCCTGATGTCGTAACGCGGTCACCATCGAATACCCGCGCCGCGCCGAGCAGGGCTGAGGCGGTATTGCCCTGCAGCAACTTCTCCGAGATCGGGCCGAGTCGGCGCAGCGCCGCCGCCAGCGGCGTGAGATGGGAGTCCAGCACCATGTCGGCCAGCGCGGCGTCAAGGTCATCGCGCTGCCGAGCTTCGGGATGCTCGAGGTGAAGGGCGATCTGCCCGTCGCTTTCGCGGAACAGCAGCTGCTCGGGCGGGAGATCGACGAGCATTCGGTAACCGGCGACGCTGCCCACGCCGATCGACCACAGCCGCGCGGCGAATCCCAAGAAGAACGTCGACGCCGCGACGCGCAGCTCGGTGATGTCCATGCGAGCTTTGACACGGTCGACGGTCTCGGCCAGCAGTGCGGTGTCGTGGTAAAGCTGCTGGACCGGGCGCCAACCGTCGCTGAGCGGTCCAGTGCCCAGCGCGAAATATGAACTGAGGTTGCCGAGTTCGGCGAGCGCCTTGATCGCGGCCGGGTCGTCTGCCGCCCCCGAAGATGTTATCTCACAACCAAATACAGAGTTGATGCGTCCGCTGCCGACGAGGCTATCGGGGGTGCCGTCGACGAGCGTGCCGTCACGGCCGAGCAGCCACGCCCGATCGGCTTCCCGCAACGCGGGTTCGAGGTCGTGAGTGGACATGACGACGGTCAGGTTCTTCTCGCGGGCCACGCCGCGCAACATCTGGACCAGCCCGATGCGCGACGGTACGTCGAGGAACGCGGTCGGCTCGTCGAGCACCAGAACCTGCGGCTGCTGGGCCAGCGCGCGGGCGGTCAGCACACGCTGGCGCTCGCCGTCGGACAGGTCGGCAACCGGGCGGTCGGCCAGGTGCCGGGCCCCGACCGCAGCCAGCGCTTGTTCGACGATGCGGTGGTCGTCGCGGGTCAGCCGACCTGTGACACCCAGGTATGGGATACGGCCCAACGCGGCGAGGTCGTACGCCGACAGCAGGCCGGGATCCACCGGATCGGTGAGCACCACCGCCACCCGCCGGGCCAACCGGTCGGCCGCGACGCCGGCCAGATCCGCTCCGTCCAGCAACACCTCGCCACGCAGCGCGGGCTGCAACCCGCAGATCGTGCGGATCAGCGTCGACTTCCCGCAGCCGTTGGGCCCCAGCAACACCGTGAGTTCACCGCGGCGCGCAACCGCGGACAGGCCGGCGGCGACGATGGAGACCTGCCGCCGGCGGCGGTAGCCGATCGCGAGGTCGCGAAACTCGAGTGTCATCGCTGCATCCCCACGCCGTGGCGGTTGCGCACCAACACCAGGACGACGATCGGCGCCCCGATCAGCGCCGTCACCGAATTGACCGGGAGCACCGCGTCGCTGCCCGGCAATTGACTGGCGATGCCGCACAACAGCGCTACGGCCGAGCCCATCAGCACCGTGGCGGGCAGCACCGCGCGATGGTCGGATGTGCCCAACGCCAGCCGCGCCAGGTGCGGCACCGCGAGCCCGAGAAACGCGATAGGGCCGCAGAACGCCGTCGTCGCACCGGCCACCAATGATGCCGACACGACGGTGATCAGCCGCGCCCGTCGCACGTCGATACCCATTGTGCGGGCGTAGCTTTCGCCCAGCAGCAGGGCGTTGAGCGCGCGAACGGTCAGCGCGGCCGCGGCCAAACCCAATGCGACGACGGGCAACAACAGCTGCAAATCCTGCCACGTGGTGCCGGCGAAGCTGCCCAGCCCCCACAGCAGGTACTGCTGGACGCGCTGGGGGTCGGCATACACCAGCAACACGCTCAGCACCGCGGTGGTGGCTGCGCCCACCATCACCCCGATCAGCAGCAGCGTCGCCGCTGAGCGCACCCACCGGGCGAGGGTCAGGACAATCGTGAGGACAGTTCCTGCGCCGGCCGCCGCGGCGATCGCCACGCCGATGCGACCACCGCCGGCCAGTCCCGCCGTGAAGCCGGATCCGGTGGCCATCACGACCACCGCGACGCCCAGTCCGGCGCCCGAGCTGACACCCAGCACGTACGGGTCGGCGAGGGTGTTGCGGAACAGCGTCTGCATCTGAAGGCCCGCGACGCCGAGACCGGCGCCCACGGCGATCGCGGTCAGCACCCGGGGCAGCCGCATGCTGTGCACGATCACTTGCCAGCGCGGGTCCGACGGTTGCGCGCCCACCAGGACGCGGGCGGTGTCGACCAGCGGCACCCGCACCGGACCCAGTGCCAGGCCCAACAAAGTCAGCACCACCACCGCAGCGGCCAACGCCGTCAGCACCACCGCGGTCCGGTTGAGCCGCAACGGGATTGATGTCGTAGCAGTCGTCGTCACGCGCGGGGTACCGGCCGATAGAAGGCGAACTCGTGGTTGGGCGCCAACTCCGGATGCAGAATCGCCAACAGATCGCCCAGGATCAGATCTGGCCGTGCCGCGCCGCGCTCCCAATAGTCGTTGCCGCCGCCGGGGCCGACGGCCTTGGTTGCCGACCAGACCTGGCCGGTACGCACCGCGGCGAGTTCGCCGTACCGGGTGTCCTCGGCCACCGCGCTGCCGACGGTCTTCCAATTGCTGTAGACCAGCCATAACGGCGACTGGCCGGCTTTGGCGTAGACCGATTCGAAGTTCAATCCCAACGTGCCACTGCTGGATTCACTTGCCCACGGATAGCTGCCGCCCGCGTCGCGGATGAGTCGGCCGGCGTAGTCGCCGCCGGCGGGCATCAGCCAGGTGCCCTGGTACATCGTTCCGGGCAGCACGTCGACCGGGCGGGCACCCGCGGACTGCCGGGCGACCGCGGCATAGTCGCCGCGTAGCTTGCCATACACCTCGGCGGCCTTCTTCTCCGTTCCGGTCAGTGCGGCCAGCACCTTGATCCATTCCGCCCGGCCCAGCGGGGTGGCTTCCAGCCATTCGGCGTCAGCGACCACTTTGACGCCGCCGTCGCCCAGTTTCGAGTAGCCCGGATCGTCGGTGCCCGCAGTCACCAACACATCGGGATGGGCGACGAGGACGCCCTCGACGTTGACCTGGTTGCCCGGCGCGTAGCCGACCGCCTGGCCGGCGCTGATGCGTTGTCGCAGTTGCGGATCGACGACGTCGGCGGTGTTCGCCACCCCGGTGACCACATCCGTGCGGTCCAGTTCGGTGAGCATGCCCAGCTGAGTGATCGAGGCGGAGTACATGCTGGTGACCGGCACTGTGATCCGTTGTGCGCCAGCCAGACTGCCACTCAATTGCGGGATGGGCGCCCCGCATCGCACCAATACGTAGGATTCCGGACGACCGTGCGGATAGGTCTGCTTCACGGTCAAGACCTGGTAGCTGTTGTGATAGCTGAGAGTGAAGTTGGTGGCGTCGAGAACCGTCGACTTGCTCGGGAAATAGTCAGTGCCGGGACGGAAGTCGGTGATGCAGTCACGGTCGGGGCGCCCGCTGATCGCCGGGTGCGCGGCGCAGGCGCTCGCGACCGGCAGCAGGCAACCCACCAGTAGCGCCACCCAGAATCGGCGTGACATCGACGCTCGCCAGCTCTCTCGGGGTCGACCGCCCCGGGTTGTGCGGATGCGACGACGCGAGTGTCCTGGCTCTCGGATCGCTGCTTGCCTCGCCTTCCAGCCTTGCGGCCGTGGCTGGTGAGGGTCGCTCCCCGATGACAGTGGCGGGACCGCGCCGGATTTGCACCGGCTTCCTACGTCGTCATCGCCTTACGTGCGACATTGTCGCATCCTCGGTGTCTCAGCCCGCGCCGGCGCTCAACGCGTCCACCGCCGCGTCGATGTTCGGGATGACCGCTGGGCCGTGGCGGGCGACGAGTTGGCCGAGGGAGCGGGCGAGGTGTGGCCCCACCGCGTCGGCCAGCAGCACGTCTTCGCCGATCACGACGCCGCCGACCACGTGGGCCGCCATCAACCGGGCGTCGGGTGTCACCTCGTAACGCCAGTCGCCGATCTGCAGTCGTTCGGGTTGCGATTTGAACATCCCGCGACGGGCCGCGGTGTACGCAACGCCCGGCAGCCCGGCGAAAACGTTGATCACCAACGCGATTCCGCCCGGGCCGGTCAACGCACCGGATACGGTCTGGCTCACTCGCTCGGCGTCGAAAGCCGCCATCAGTCGTTCATGGCGAGCACAAACGACGGCGAGATAGTCTCGGGTGTGCCGCTGCGACGGACCGCGGTTCCGGCGGCGTAGAACTCCACCGTGTGGAATCCCCACGCGTAGTTCTGGATAGCGAAATGGACCCCGACGACTCCGTTTGCGCCGTCGCGCTCGGCTTCGCTCTGCATGCGCGACATGGCCAACTCGCGCGCTTCGTAGTTTCCCTGGGTCCACTGTGGCATTTCGGTGTTGCGGCCCATTTGCCGCAAGGTCTGCATAAAGCCCTGCGCGGCAATGTGAAAGACGCAGTTACCCATGACGAACGCCACCGGCGCCCAGCCCGAGCGAAGCAGCGTGGCCAGGTCTTGTCCGGTCAGGTGGCTCGAGAATGCCTGCCCGTTGCTGCGCTTGAACGCCCCTGGTTTGGGGGTATAGCGCACGGCGGTGCCGACCGCGATGAATTCCAGGTGCTCCGCTTCGGCACCGTGCTGGCGCCATTCCAGGCGGACACCGACGACACCGTCGGCGCCAAGCGCGTCGGCCTCGGCCTGCATGCGGGCCATGGCGTTCCAGCGGGCCCGATACGTCGCCTCGGTGAGCACCGGCAGCTCGGATTGTTGCCTGATGCCGGTGAATTGGTAGCCCACGTGGTAGACCGAGACGCCCATCACCAGGTCGAGTGGCTCGAAACCTGCTCCATGCAGGATAGCGAATTCGTTGATGGACAGGTCGGAGGTGAAGACCTTGTCGGCGTGCGAGAGCCGTTCGCTGGCAACCGGGTCGAGCGGGGTCGATGACACGTAAGCCCTCTCTTTCGCCGGACGAGCCTTTCGCCGGTTGCGCACATCGTACGAGGACTGCGCGGGCCCGGCGGACGCTTTTCAGTCCAAGCGGTACCGAATCAAACGTGAACTGTTCGCGACAACGGCCACCGACGACGCGTTGTGCAGGATCGCGGCGAGCACGGGCGACAGGGCCCCGCCGGCGCCGATCAGCAGCCCGGCGGCGTTGACGGCGATCGACATGCTGTAGTTCTGCCGGATGACCTCGACCGCGCGGGTGCCCAGGTCGCCGACGTCGAGCAGGCGCCGCAGGTCGTCATTGGCCAATGCGACATCGGCCGTCTCGACCGCGACGTCGGTTCCGGCCAGACCCATCGCGATGCCGATGTTGGCGGCGGCCAGCGCCGGGGCGTCGTTGATGCCGTCGCCGACCATCCCGACGATGTAGCCCTCGTCCTGCAGTTGGCGCACCACTTCGAGCTTGTCCTCGGGCATTACCTCGGCACGCCACTCGTCGATACCGAGTTCGGCCGCAACGACTTTCGCGATCTCGGGGTGATCGCCGGTGAGCATCACGATCCGGCGGATTCCGTTGGCGCGCAACTGCTTCAGCACCTCAGGGGCTTCGGTGCGGACCTCGTCACGCAGGCTGATCAACCCGACCAGGGTGTCGTCCACGGCGAGCAGCAGTGGAGTTTCCGCTTGACGGCGCAGCTTGTCGACCCAGTTGGAGGCTTCCTGGGAAACGGCGACGTTCTCCGAACGCAGCAGCGACGGGCTGCCCAGCAGCAGTGTCCGGCCATCCGCCCAGGTGCGCATGCCGAGGCCGACCAGTACCTCGCACTCCTCGTGCGGGGGAATGGTGATGCGACGTTCCTCGGTGGAGCGGATCACTGCCTCGGCCAGCGGATGCCGCGAGTGCAGCTCCGAGCTGGCCGCGTAGGCGAGCACCTGCTCCGGTTGCCAATCATCGTGCAGCGCAATGATGTTCGTGACCACGGGGCGGCCCACCGTCAGCGTCCCGGTCTTGTCGAAGACGATCGCGTCCACTCGGCCGGCCTGCTCGAGGTGCGATCCGCCCTTGATCAGGATGCCGCGCCGTGCGCCGTTGCCGATCGCCGCGCTGATCGCCGTCGGCGTCGACAGGCCGACTGCGCACGGGCAGGCGATCAGCAGCATCGTCATCGCGCGGCGGACGTCGCCGGTCAGTACGAGCGTGGCTGCGGAGACGATGAACGAGATCGGCACGAAGCGGCGGGAGAAGTTCTCGCCGACGGTCTGGATCGGCGCCCGGTCGTGCTGGGCCTCTTCGACGCGGGAGATGATGCGCCCGATGGTGGTCTGGTTGCCGACCGCCCGGGCGCGGATCACCAGCCGCCCGCGCAGCACGACCGAGCCGGCGTGTACTGCCGATCCGGCGACGATGCTGACCGGGAGGGTTTCACCGGTGATCGCGGACTGATCGACCACTGCCTCGCCGTCGACCACCTCGCCGTCGACCGGTATCGCCACGTGGTCGTGGACCACCACGTCATCGCCGATCTGCACGGTGTCGATCGGCACCTGAACTTCGTTTCCCTCGTCGAGGCGGATCCACGCGGTGTCGGCGGTGCCGCGCAGCAGATCCGAGATGGCCCGTCGGGTGCGCCGCAGCGTCAGATCCTGAAGGTATTCACCGATATTCAGCAGCCACAGCACGGTGAGCGCGACGACGTTCTCGCGCAGCACCAGGCTGGCCACGGTCGCGGCGGTCACCAGCGCGTCGGTGCCCGCGCGTCCGGACCGCAGCCCGCGCAGTGCGCCGCGCAGGAACGGGTAGCCCATGAACACCGTCGCGCCGGTCGCGACCAGCTGGCCGGACGGTCCCAGTAGTGGGGGACGGTTAAACGCATAGCGGCGTATGCCGAGCAGGGCGAGAGCCGCGCCGCCGATCACCATGCGCAGCACCTCGGTGTTGCGGATGTCCGATGAACGTGGTGTGCGGGCCGGAATGAGTTCGGCGGCAACGTGTTCGGCCTCGACGATGGCCGTCAGAACTTCGGTGCGGTCGCAGCGCCTCGGCGAATACCAGACGACGACGGAGCCGGTGTGTGGGTAGGCGTGCACCGCGCGCACCCCAGGTTGGCGGTCCACCGCCTCTTCCACCGCGACCGCACGCTGCGAATTGGCCCGCACCCAGGGCACCTTCACCCGCATGCGCCCCGCGGCGTCGGACACGACCTGTAGATCGGTCGTCACGTCGAGCCGATCAGTGCTCGTGGTCGTGATCGTGGTCGCCGATGGCTGGAGGCTGCGCCTCCTCGCCGATCCGCTCGCGGGCCTCGGCCACCACGTCGGCCAGCTTCAGCCGCGCCGATTCCGCGGCCTCTTCGGCCCGTCGGGTGCCGCGCAGGCTCCACTCCGTCGCGGATACCGCGGCCTCGTGGAGCGGGGCCTTGGCCAGGGCTTTACGCAGGAGTTCGTAGGCGCTGACGCCGACCACACCGGTGACCACGGTCCCGGCTGCCTTTCCCAGTAGGCCTTGCACCACCATCGCGAACGTCCTCCCAGTTGTGTCGTAAGGCACCGAGTTTATGCCTTCGAAGACCGTAACATCCATATATAGCGATATCAACATGAGTTGGCCCGACGCAGGGGCCTCGTCGCCTAAAGACTGCGGGTGACCTTCTCGGTCTCGGTCTTGCGCGCCAGTGTGGCCGGGTCGGGGTTGGCGACGTAGACCAGCGAGCCGCCGACCGACAGCACGCTCAGCAGGCCGCCGATCACGTCGTCGGGCGTGTGCCACGGTGCGGTCGACAGCACCCGGTCGGTTGACGTCAAAGCCTGCGCGGCCGCGGCGTTTTGACAGGCCTTCAGCACATCGTCGACGGACCTGCCGGCCAGCGCGGGGCCGGGTGCCTGTTCACCGACGACCTGGTCACCGTGCACTCGCACCGCGGTCGCATAGTCGGTGACCCCGATCGGCAGATCAGGCACCGGGCGGCCGAATGCGTCGAGCGACAACACCGCCACCTCGGTCGCGCCGGTGGCGTCGGCCTCGTCGAGACGCTCAGCGGTACACAGGGCGATGTCGACGTCGGACGTCGAGTCGAGCATCACCTCCGCGCCGATCCACCACACCCCGAACAGCACCGCCGCGGTCTGCCAGTGCGCCGGTAGCAACACCGCCACCCGGCTCGCCGGGCCGGCGCCCAACTCGTCGCGCAGCAGGTTGGCGGTCTTGGCGGCCCAGTTGGCCAGCGTGACGGCCGACAACTCGATGCGCTCGCCGGTGCCGTCGTCGTAGTAGGTGATCCGCGGGCCGACCGGGTCGGCGCGAAGCATCGGATCCAGAATCGCGGCGCTGAGAGTCGTCACCGCATCAGTAGATCAGTTGATGCACTCCGGGTGATCTGAGCCGGCGGTCAGGATCGGCGACGGCGGGGGAGTGTCGGAGTCCGGGTGGGACGCGGCCGCCAGCTTGGGTCCGCCGTCGCTGAGACCCGAGCCCGGGCCGGTGTAGTCACTGCTGAGCACCACCCGGACCGAGCCCTGCGGCACCGAGGAGTTGGCGATGACGGGCAGCCCACCGAGTTCTTTCGCGACGGCCTGGGCGCCGAGGTCGTCGGACTTGGCGGCCTGCACCTGACTGCTCTTCACGTGGGCGGCATCGTTATTGCCGACCTTGCCCGTAGCGAAACCTTTGGCGCTCAACACTTGTGACACCGACGAGGCGAGCCCGTTGATGTCGGTGTCGTTGAGGACGCTGGCGTTGGTCTTGCCCGGCGAGTAGCTGAGCTCCTCGGTTTTGCCCTTGGCCTGATCCTGCAGCAGGCCGGCGACCCAGCTCTGCACCTGATGCGGATCGACCCGGACCACGCTGTGCATGCCATCGTCACTCCAGCCGGATTCGTCGAGCACCGGGATGGTGGCGAAGGCGACCCGGCCGGCGGCCAGCTTCTGCAGTTGGTTGACGAAATCCATGATGTCCCAACCGGATGACAGCACCACCGAGCGCTGGATGGCGGCCTGCAGGCGGTTCATCGTGGCCGGGCTGGACAGCGTCTTGCCGGAGATCACCTTGTGGGCCAGCGACGACATCACCACCTGCTGCCGCACCACGCGGTCGAGGTCGCCGCGGGGGAGTTCGTGACGCTGACGGACGAAACTGAGTGCTTGCGGGCCGTTGAGCTTCTGCGGACCGGCAGGAAAGTCGGCACCCGAAAGTGGCTCGTAGACAGGGTCTTTGAGGCAGACGTTGACGCCGCCGAGAGCATCGGTGATCAGTGAGAAGCCCAGCAGCCCGATCTCGGCGTAGTGGTCGACGGTGACGCCGGTGAGGTCACCGACGGTTTTGATCAGCGCCTCGCGGCCGGCCTCGGTGCCCTCGCGCTCGGCCTCATCGGGTGCGGCGCCGGACTCGACCAGGCTGACCCGCTTCTCTTCCTTGGTCTGGCCGTAGACGCCGTTGATTTTCGTCTTGCCCAGGCGCGGCGCCTGCACGTAGGTGTCCCGGGGGATCGAGATCGCAGTGGCCGACTTCCCGTTGTCGGGGATGCGCACCAGGATGATCGTGTCGGTGTTGCTGGCCGTCTCGTCGCCGGCCCGCAGCGAGGCGAGTTCCTGCGGGCTCAGCGGGTTGCCGTGCGCGTCGGTGCGGCTGTCCATGCCGACCAGCAGGATGTCGATCGCGCCGTCATCGCCGCCGCGACCCAGTGATGGCGCGAAGACGTGGTAGATCCCGTCTTCGAAGGAGCGCACTTTGCTCCACGCCACCCCCGTCACGAGGACAACCAACGCGGCCGTCACGGTCGCAATCACACGGGTCACCCGTTGCTCAGGCATCACATCAGGTTACTTGCGTAACAGCGGTAACGCGGGTAGCGAAGTCCCGGCGTGCCAGACTTGCGACTTATGCCGAGCTGGTGACGATGCAGAGCGAAGCGATGAGGAGGTGCGGCACCTATGCCGAGCAGAATTGTGATCGCAGGGGCCGGCGGGCAGGTCGGCAGCTTTCTGGCGGCGGTGGCGTCCGGGCAGGGACGCGACGTGCTGGCGCTGACGTCGTCGCAGTGGGACATCGCCGATCCGCAGCGCGCCGACGAGATCGTGCAGGCCCGCGACGTGGTGATCAACTGCGCGGCCTACACCGCCGTCGACGACGCGGAACGCGATCGGGACCGCGCTCACGCGATCAATGCCGCCGGCCCGGAACACATCGCGCGTGCGTGCGCCCGGGCCGGTGCACAGATGGTGCACATCTCCACCGACTATGTCTTCGACGGCTCGGCGTCTCATCCGTACGAGCCGAGCGATGAGACCCGGCCATTGAGTGTTTACGGGCAGACCAAGCTGTCCGGCGAGCTGGCGGTGCTGGCGGCGCTGCCGGGGGCCGTCGTGGTCCGCACCGCCTGGGTCTATACCGGCGGCAACGGCAAGGACTTCGTCGCGGCCATGCGCAGGCTGGCCGCCGGCGACCAGGTTGTGAACATGGTGGACGACCAGACCGGCTCACCCACCTACACCGGCGACCTGGTCGGTGCCCTGCTCGAGGTGGCCGATGGGCGCGTGCACGCCCCGAACGGCATCGTCCACGCCGCCAACGCGGGCCAGGTCACCCGTTATGGGCAGACTCGGGCGGTGTTCGAGATCCTTGGCGCTGACCCGGAGCGGGTGCGGCCGGTGGGCAGCGACCACAACCCGCGGCCGGCCGCGCGGCCGTCGTACTCGGCCCTGTCCGGTCGGCAGTCGCAGGAGGCTGGACTGTCGCCGCTGCGCCCGTGGCGGGATGCGCTTGCCGAGGCGCTGTCCGTCCCGGTGGCCGGCTGACCGCTACCCTCAACGCGTGAGTGACGTCCTGCCCGTGGTCACGGTGACCTATTCGCCGGGCGTGCACCTCGACCGTTTTCTGGCCTCGCTGTCGCACGCGACCGAGCGGCCCGTCAGCGTCCTGATGGCCGACAACGGCTCCACGGACGGAACGCCGCAGGCTGCCGTCGAGCGCTATCCGGGCGTGCGGCTGTTCGCCGTCGGATCCAACCTCGGCTACGGCACCGCAGTGAACCGCGCGGTCGCGGAGCTGGGAGATGTCGACGAGTGGATCGTCGTGGCCAATCCGGATGTGCAGTGGGGGCCGGGCAGCATCGACGCGCTACTGGACGCCGCGGCTCGCTGGCCCCGCGCGGCGACCCTCGGGCCGCTGGTCCACGACCCCGACGGGTCGGTGTACCCGTCCGCACGCCAACTGCCGAGCCTGATCCGGGGCGGCATGCACGCGGTGCTCGGTCCGCTGTGGAAGAAGAACCCGTGGTCGGCGACCTATCGCCAAGAGCGGCTAGAGCCCAGTGAGCGGCCGGTCGGCTGGCTGTCCGGGTCGTGCCTGCTGGTGCGCCGCGTGGCCTTCGAGCAGATCGGCGGTTTCGACGAGCGCTACTTCATGTACATGGAGGACGTCGACCTCGGCGACCGGCTGGGCCGGGCCGGCTGGCTGAACGTCTACGTGCCGACGGCGGAAGTGCTGCATCACAAGGGACACGCGACCGCGCGCGAATCGTCGCGCAATTTGGTCGCGCATCACAAAAGCACGTACACCTACCTCGCCGACCGGCATTCTGGACCTTGGCGCGCGCCGCTGCGCTGGGGCTTTCGGGCCGGTCTGGCGGTGCGGTCGCGCTTGATGGCGCGTAACGCTGACCGAGGGCGGCGTTGACGTGAGTGCGCTGGCGACGATAGACGGGCAGTGCGACCCTGAAGGGTGGGAGGAGCGGCGCCGATGAGTAACAAGGTTGACGCAGTAGTTCTGGTCGGCGGCAAGGGCACCCGGCTGCGGCCGTTGACGTTGTCGGCGCCCAAGCCGATGTTGCCGACGGCCGGTCTGCCATTTCTGACCCACCTGCTGTCGCGGATCGCCGCAGCCGGCATCGAACACGTGATCCTCGGAACGTCTTACAAGCCGACGGTTTTCGAAGCGGAGTTCGGTGACGGATCCAATCTGGGGCTGCAGATCGAGTACGTGACCGAACAGACTCCGCTGGGCACCGGCGGTGGGATCGCGAACGTCGCAGACCGTCTGCGCCATGACACGGCGCTGGTCTTCAACGGTGACGTGCTCTCCGGAGCAGATATCGGCCAACTCCTGGACTACCACCGCGAGCAGCAGGCCGACCTGACGCTGCACCTGGTCCGAGTCAGCGACCCCCGCGCTTTCGGCTGCGTGCCAACCGAAAATGGCCGCGTCACAGCGTTTTTGGAGAAGACGGAAGACCCTCCGACCGACCAGATCAACGCCGGCTGCTACGTGTTCTCCCGTGAGACCATCGATCGCATCCCACGCGGCCGCGAGGTGTCCGTCGAGCGCGAAGTGTTTCCCACGCTGCTGTCCGACGGTGTCAAGGTGTGCGGCTACGTCGACGCCAGCTACTGGCGCGACATGGGCACCCCGGAGGACTTCGTGCGCGGATCGGCCGACCTGGTCCGCGGCATCGCGCCGTCGCCGGCACTGGGCGGCCACCGCGGCGAGCAATTGGTGCACGACGGTGCCGCGGTATCGCCCGGCGCGCTGCTCATCGGCGGCACCGTCGTCGGGCGCGGTGCCGAAATCGGGCCTGGCGCACGGCTGGACGGCGCGGTCATCTTCGACGGCGTGCGGATCGAGGCGGGTTGCGTGATCGAACGCTCGATCATCGGTTTCGGCGCGCGCATCGGCCCGCGGGCACTGGTTCGCGACGGCGTCATCGGCGACGGCGCCGACATCGGCGCCCGCTGCGAACTGCTGCGTGGCGCACGGGTGTGGCCCGGCGTCAGCATTCCCGACGGTGGGATCCGCTACTCCAGCGACGTGTGAGCCCATGGGCCAGACGCTGCCCGCACGGACCGTGCAAGTGGGATCGGTCAACCTCAATGTCATTGACACCGGTGAGGGGCCGGCGGTGTTGCTGTTGCACGGCTTTCCGGATCGCGCCCAGATGTGGCGCCGTCAAATCCGCGACCTAAGCCACGCCGGATACCGCGTCATAGCGCCCGATCTACGCGGATTCGGCGACAGCGACCGGCCCGCCGAGGTCACGGCCTATGCAATGGACCGTCTTGTCGGCGACATCCGTGGGCTGTTGGCCGCCCTCGAGATCGACAGGTTTCGACTCGCCGCGCACGACTGGGGAGCGACGCTGGGCTGGATTCTGGCCAGCACATGGCCTGATCGCGTGCAGCAGTACGCTGCGTTTTCCGTCGGTCATCCTGCAGCGATCGCCGCGGCCGGCTTCACGCAGAAACAGCTCACCTGGTACATGCTGTGGTTCGCGTTCGCCGGCGTCGCGGAAACGCAGATGCCGCAAAACGATTGGCAGTGGTATCGCGACTGGGCCTACGACGGAGCTCGCCGCACAGACGACCCGGACCTTGATCTCCAGTTGACTGACCTCGAGCGCCCGGGTGCTCTCACCAGCGCTCTCAACTGGTTTCGGGCCAACATTCCACCCGAGCTCTACACCCTGTCCACCAGAGGGTCGGAACTCGCGCCCATCCAGTGCTCAGTGATGGGAATCTGGAGTGACCGCGATATGGCGATGACCGAGCGGCAGATGACGGACTCCGCGGCCCACGTCGCCGGGCAGTGGCGCTACGAACGTATTCACCGTGTCGGACATTGGATTCCCACCCACGCACCGTCGCGCACGTCGGAGTTGCTGCTGGATTTCTTCGGGACATGACGCCAGCCTGCAGGTGATATTCAAGCGAAGAGTTCGCGGTGGGCGCGAACGAAATCTTCAACGCTTTGCGGCGGGTGGCCGGTGAGCACCTGCACCAGATCAGTCGAGCGGTTGTAACGGTCCGCACGGTGAAGGCGCGCCATCGTCGTGATGTGTTCCTGCACATGGGGATCGAGTCCACTGTCGGCGAGTTGGCTCCGCCAGTCGTCGAAGTCGAGACGTTGTCCGGCGATGTCGCGGCCCAGTGCGCGGCCGTACTGTGCGGCGAGCCCATCGACGTCTAGGGTCGTGGGTCCGGTCAGTTCGTAGACGGCGCCGATGTGTTCGGCCGGGTTGCGCAGGACGGCGCTGACCGCGTCGGCAACGTCGCGGGCGGCGATCGGTGACGTCCGCCCGGTGCCGAAAGGCAATGCGAGCACGTGCCGCTCGCGTATCGAGCCGGCCGCCAGGAAGGTAAACAACGGATTCTCCAGAAAGACGGTCGGCCGGATCTGCACGGCGGGTATCGGTGACCAGTCGATGACGTGCTCGGCCAGCCAATGCGCCCGTTGCTGATGGGATTCCGCTGTGCTCGTGGGCGTCATCTGCGACACGGTCATCTGCGACATGTTCACCAGGACATCGAGATCGGCCAATTCGGCGGCGAGCGAGCAGACGACGGTCGTGGCTTCCAGGTAGGACGCGGACACGCTCATGCTGAAGAACATCCGCGTCACACCGTCAAGCGCGACTGCAACGTCGACAGGGTCGGTCAGATCTCCGATGACGACCTGAGCGCCGGTATTCCGCAGCGCTTCTGCACGGTCGTCTTCTCGATGCACCATGGCCCGCACGGTGTTGCCTGACGCCAGTAAGTCGTCGACGACGATGTGACCGACGCCGCCGACGCCGCCGCCGGCCCCAGTGACCAGGTAAGTCGGGGTGGTTGTCATGGTGATTCTCCATCTTTGACGTGAGCACGCTGCACGAGATAGGCCAGCGCCTCGTCGGTGCCGTCGGGCAACCTGTCGACCGGCCACCACTTCAGGTCGACCGATTCGTCGCTGCACACGATCTGCGCGCCCGCCGGCGCGTGGGCCACGAACTGTAGATCGAGGTGGCGGGTCGGCACGCCCAGCGAACAGGTGAGGGCGTGAACGTTGATCGCGGCCAGGTCGGGAGAGATCAGCAGGCCGTCGACGCCGGACTCCTCGGTGGCCTCGCGCAGCGCGGCTCCGAGGATGTCGGCGTCGGAATCCTCACAGTGCCCGCCCAATTGGACCCACCGGCCCAGCCGCGGATGCAACGTCAGCAAGACCCGACCGCCGGTGTCGTCGAGCACCAATGCCGACGCGGTGATGTGCCCCGGTACGCATTCGCGACGGCAGGCATCCTCGCGGGCGTCCAGGAATGCCAGCACGGCGTTGCGCAGTGAGTCCTGCGAGCGATCCGGTGGTTGCCAGTCGGTCAGCAGCGTGATCGCCGACGACCGAACGCTCACTTGCGCACCAGCAGATCGCTGACTGTGACCGGCTCACGAGGCTCGGTGATCGGCTGCTCGGGATAGCCGATTGCGATGGCGCCCAATGGTTCCCAGTCATCGGGCAAGTCCAGCTCGGCACGAACCAGATCCGCCGTGAAGATCGTCGACCCGATCCAGCAGCTGCCCACGCCGCGTACCGCCAACGCCACCAGCAGCGCCTGCACGGCCGCCCCGACCGCCACGGTGAACATGGTGTGCTCGGCCTCCGTCCGCGCGGCGTCGGGATAACTGTGCGCGCCGTCGGGCACCAGGAACGGGATCACGACTTCGGGTGCCTCGTAGAGGATCTGGCCGCGCGCAGTCCGTCGCTCGACCGCATCGGCGGCCTTACCGTCGCCGGTCAGGTCGGCGCGCCATTTGTCCCGCATCCGCTCGAGCAGGCGGTCGCGGGTGGCCCGGCTCTGCAGCCAGACGAAGCGCACCGGCCGGGTGTGGTGTGGAGCGGGGGCGGTCAGCGCCTCGGCGACCGCGTCCTCGATCAGCAGTGGCGCTACGGGTTCGCCGGAGAACTGCCGCACCGAGCGGCGGAACAGCTGGGCCTGTCGGCGGCCCAGTTCGAGGGCTTCGGCGGTGCCCAGCCAGAAGAGGTCCTCGTCGCCGGAGCGCACGAGATGGCGCGCGGTGGCGTCGGTCTCGGTCACGACGCCGGCCGGCAGTCCGCGCACGACGGCCACCGGGATCGCGGTCAGCTTGCCCTTGACCAGGTCGGCCGCGGCGGCGATCTCGTCGGCGACCGCGACCTCGGTGACCAACAGTTCGTTACCGTGCCGGTCGACCGCGCCGGCATAGCCGTGCAGGACGGAAACACCGGCCGCGCCGACGGCGGCGTCGGTCTGGCCGTTGCGCCATGCCCGACCCATCGTGTCGGTGATGACGATGCCGACGGTGACGCCCAGGCTCTCGCGCAACCCGGCCCGCAATGACGCGGCGCTGCCGTCGGGATCGACAGGCAGCAAGGCCAATTCGTCGGTGCCGATGTTTGACCCGTCCACGCCGGACGCAGCCTGAACCACGCCCAGACCGTTCTCGGTGATCAACGTTCGGCCCTTGCGGGCCAGCACCCGCACCGATTCCGAATCGACCAACTTGCGGCGCAACGTGTCTCGCTCTTCGGGATCCTCGGGCGCCGACACCAGGCGGCCCTCGCATTTGGACAGCACCTTGCTGGTCACCACCAGCACATCACCATCACGCAGCCAGGGTGCGGCGGCTGCGAGCGCGGCGCCGAGGTCGTCTCCGGGCCGGAACTCGGGAAGTCCGGTCACCGGCAGGATTTCGATTGGCGACGCGGTGCCGTGCTCGTCGGGCTCGGTCACGCTGCGCCGCTCCTCCTCATTGGCGCTGTTCATGCGGCGCACGGGCGGATCGCCGGCGCGGCTCACACTGCCACACCCGCAAGATCGAGGCCGGCGCTGACCATTTCGGCCGTTGCTTTCGGATCGGCCATCAGCAGCGGCACCGATCGCACTGCAATGCCATCGATGTCGGCGTGATCGCCCTCGTGAATCAGCCAGCCGTCCAGGATCCCGGTTCCGGCCCGCGCGCCGTGATAGCGCCCGACCGCCTCGGCGGTGGATTCGACTCCGATGACGCTCAGGCATGCATCGGCCATCCCGCGCAACGGCTTTCCGTCGATGATCGGCGAGTAGCCGACGACGGGGGCGCCGGTGGACCGCAGCGCCGACCGGATCCCGGGAACGGCCAGAATCGCTCCGACGCTCACCACCGGATTCGACGGTGCGATCAGGACGATGTCGGCGTCGGCGATGGCATCGGTGGCTTCGGTTGTCGCGTTTGCCTTTTCGGCTCCGACGAACGCGAAGCTATGGGTCGGTAGCTGCGCGCGGTAGCGCACCCACCACTCCTGGAAATGGATCGCCCGCCGGTTCCCGTCGTCGGGATCGGTGACGACGACATGTGTTTCGCAGCGATCGTCGCTGGCGGGCAGCAGTCGCGCACCGGGCTGCCAGCGGTCGCACAACGCGGCAGTCACCTGGGACAGCGGATAGCCGGCCCGCAGCATCTGGCTGCGCACCAGATGGGTGGCCAGGTCGCGGTCGCCGAGTCCGAACCAGTCCGGCTGCACGCCGTAGGCCACGAGTTCCTCTTTGGCATGCCAGGTTTCGTTGCGATGCCCCCAGCCGCGTTCAGGGTCGACGCCGCCGCCCAGGGTGTACATGCAGGTGTCCAGATCGGGGCAGATGCGCACCCCGTGCATCCAGGCGTCGTCGCCGATGTTGACGATCGCCGTCAACTCGTGGTCAGCGGCAGGCGCAGAACCCGAGGCAAATTGGCCGAGACCCAGTAGCTGCTGCACCCCGAGCAGGAAGCGCGCACCGCCCACCCCGCCGACCAGAACCGTCACCTTCACACCGCACGACAGTACGCGCGGCGACCCCGCAGACCCCGAGGTGAGTCGGGTGATCGAATTGCCGGGGTGGTGCCGGATTGCCTTGTGTGACAGGTGTGACCGACACGCCACAATCGCATCGGCCTCAGTGCTGCAAAAAATTGGTCACGAGATGGTATGGAAATCTGCCGAATAGCTTGCGGAACGACTCTTACCCGTGTGTAATCACACCAGTGTCATTTCGGTTGGCCCGCCGGATTCGGTGTCGCAGACCGAGATTCGATCAAATGTTCGAATCGGGATGACCGACATCAAAACAGTGGTGACATTCGTGTGATCTACGAAACCAGGTGAGGAGGCGGAGCATGTCCTATGAACACCTTCGGGGGCTAATGGGAGGAACACCGCACACCGCTCCCGGTCTGCCGTTGACAGGGGTATCCCAAAGGCCCCATTTGAGTTTGGTTCCCGACGCCATCGAAGACGAATTCGAGGCCATCGAGGAAGCAACCGATCAGTGGCAAGACCGTGCGTTGTGTGCTCAAACAGATCCAGAGGCGTTCTTTCCAGAGAAGGGCGGCTCCACCCGCGAGGCCAAGAAGATCTGCCTTGGCTGCGAGGTCCGGAGTGAATGCCTGGAGTACGCGTTGGGCCATGACGAGCGTTTCGGCATATGGGGTGGGCTTTCCGAGCGTGAGCGGCGTCGCCTCAAGCGCGGAATCATCTGACCTAGAGGGGTTATCGAATAGCGGGTGACCCGCTGAGCGCGCATCAGCGGCGCTCGCGGTCGCCCGCTATTCGTCTTCTATCGTCGGATCGATGACCGACGGTTCGACATCCAGATAAGTGGCCACCTGAGCCACCAGGATTTCATGCAGTAATTCGGCCAGCTCGACCGTGTCGTTGGCGCGTCGTTCGATTGGCTTGCGGAACAACACAACTCGCGCACGGGTGGCGCTGCCGCGCACGTCGACGCCGGCAGCGATCAACCGGGCCAGCGCGATCGGCCCGTCGGCGACCACCTCCGGCGGCCACTGCACGTTGTGCGGATCCTTCGCTGAAATCCGGGGGATCTCATCGACGGCGACATCGAGTCCGGACAGCCGCTCCTGCCACCGACGCTCGATCGGTTCGTAGGCCTCGAGCACCGCCATGTCGAAGCGCTCGGCGCGACTGCGCCACCCCGGAACCGTCGGCGGCAGCAGCGGACCGCGCATGTCGCGGCCGCGGCGCGAGACCTTTTGGCCCGGCGAGCGCCGGCCGCGCGGGGAGCTGCGCGAATCGCTCACCCGGCGATGGTAACGGTTGGGCATCCTGGCCCGGATGAATGCGCGTGTCCGCCGGGGTGTGGACGTTTTCGCACGATAACCTCTCGAACGTGAACGTTCCGCGTCGCTGCTGCCGACCAGGGTGTCCGCATTACGCGGTCGCGACGCTGACCTTCGTCTACTCGGACTCGACGGCCGTCGTCGGCCCGCTGGCCATCGCCAGCGAGCCGCACTCCTGGGACCTCTGCGTGAGCCACGCGGGCCGGATCACCGCGCCGCGCGGCTGGGAGCTGGTCCGGCACGCCGGACCGCTGGCCGACCAACCCCGATGAAGACGATCTGATCGCGCTGGCCGAAGCCGTGCGGGAAGGCCGCGACGTGGCCGCCGGCGGCGCCGCGGTCAACGGATTCCACGAGCCCGCTGGGCAGTTCAGCGGTGCCCCGGCCGAGGCGCCGGCCGCCGGTGTGCTGACGTCGACCGCTGCGCGACCGGCCGGTAACGGCCGCCGTCGCGGTCATCTTCGGGTGCTGCCGGACCCGTCCGAGTAGCAATCGCGACTCGGGGCGTCCAACCGGTACGTCAGCCCCGCTAAGCTTGGCGACACACCGATCGTTGTCCGTCGTCAGGAGCCCTCTCGATGTCTCGGCCCGCTGCGGCTGTTCACCGTGTGATCAAGGCGTATGACGTGCGAGGTCTGGTCGGCACGGAGATCGACGAGTCGTTCGTGAACGACGTCGGCGCGGCCTTTGCGCGGCTGATGCGCAGCGAAGGTGCCCGACAGGTCGCCATCGGCTACGACATGCGGGACAGCTCGCCTTCGTTGGCGGCCGCGTTCGGCGACGGGGTCAACGGCCAGGGTCTGGACGTGGTCCGGATCGGGCTGGCGTCGACCGACCAGCTCTACTTCGCCTCCGGACTGCTCGACTGTCCGGGCGCGATGTTCACCGCGAGCCACAACCCAGCCGCCTACAACGGCATCAAGCTGTGCCGGGCTGGGGCCAAACCGGTCGGCGCCGACACCGGTCTGACCACCATCAGTGACGACGTGATCGCCGGCGTCCCAGCCCACGACGGGACCAGCGGCACCGTCACCGACAAGGATGTGCTGGCCGAGTACGGCGATTTCCTGCGTTCGCTGGTCAACACCGACGGCCTGCGTCCGTTGCGGGTGGCCGTCGACGCGGGCAACGGGATGGCGGGTCATACCGCGCCCGCGGTGCTCGGCACGATCGAGTCGCTCACGCTGCTGCCCTTGTATTTCGAACTCGACGGCTCGTTCCCCAACCATGAGGCCAACCCGCTCGACCCGGCGAACCTCGTCGACCTTCAGCAATTCGTCCGCGACAGCGGCGCCGATATCGGGCTGGCCTTCGACGGCGACGCCGACCGGTGCTTCGTCATCGACGAGCGCGGCCTGCCGGTCTCGCCGTCAACAGTGACCGCGCTGGTTGCCGCTCGCGAGTTGAGCCGCGAGATCGGCGCGACGGTGATCCATAACCTGATCACCTCGCGAGCGGTGCCCGAATTGGTGATCGAGCGCGGCGGCACGCCGGTGCGTTCACGAGTCGGGCACTCCTATATCAAGGCACTGATGGCCGAGACCGGCGCGATCTTCGGCGGCGAGCACTCGGCGCACTACTACTTCCGCGACTTCTGGGGAGCCGACTCAGGAATGCTGGCCGCGCTCACGTGCTGGCCGCGCTCGGCAACCAGGAGCGTCCGCTGTCCGATCTGACCGCGAACTACCAACGCTACGAGGCGTCCGGCGAGATCAATTTCACCGTCCGGGATTCCGCCTCCTGTGTCGAGGCGGTGCTCAAGTGTTTCGGCAGCCGGATCCAGTCGATCGATCACCTCGACGGGGTGACGGTCGACCTCGGCGAGGGCAGTTGGTTCAACCTGCGGACCTCCAACACCGAGCCGCTGCTGCGGCTGAATGTGGAGGGACGCTGCACCGAGGACGTCGACGCGGTCGTCGAGCAGGTCGCGAAGGAGATCCAGCGGCAGGCGGACCGGCGACTCGAGCCCGAGACCGCGACGTGAACGCGGCCCAGGCGGTGATCGACCTCGACGACGCCGACGGCCTGCTCGGCGCCGATCGCGAGGGGCTGTTGCGGGCGGCGTCGATGGCCGGCGCGCACGTCCGGTCGGCCGCCGCCGCTGTCGATGAGGGCGCCCTGGATTCGTTGCGCGGCAACGACCGTCCGCGCACGGTGATCTGGATTGCCGGTCGTGGCGCCGCCGAGACCGCCGGCACGATCCTTGCCGCGACGTCAGGTGGTTCGGCGCCCGCGCCGATCGTGATCGGAGCCGAGGCGCCACCGTGGATCGGGCCGCTGGACGTGCTGATCGTCGCCGGCGACGATCCCGGAGATCCGGCGCTGGTCGGCGCTGCCGCGAGCGGAGTGCGGCGCGGCGCGCGGGTCGTCGTCGCCGCGCCCTACGAGGGCCCGCTGCGCGACACCACCGCGGGCCGGGTGGCGGTGATGGAGCCGCGATTGCCGGTCACCGGCGAGTTCGGCCTGTGCCGATACCTGGCCGTCGGGCTGGCCGTGCTGGAAAGCATCGATCCCCGGTTGCGGGTGGACCTGGCCGCGCTGGCCGACGAGCTGGACGCGGAAGCGTTGCGCAACAGCGCCAGCCGCGAGGTCTTCACCAATCCGGCCAAAGCGCTGGTCGAGCGGATGGCGAGGCGACGCGTCGTGCTCGTCGGTGATTGTGCCGCGACCCTGGCGCTGGCCCAGCACGGCGCCGGCGTTCTGCTGCGCGCCGCCAGCGAGGTGGCCGCCGCTACCGGGCTCGGCGGATGCGTTGACGGCGCTGCGCATCGGACCGGGCCCGAGCTTCGTCGATCCGGCAGAGGCGCTGTTCCACGACGAGGAGATCGACGGTCCGCTCACCGACCGGCTGCGGATTCTGGTGCTGACCATGGAGGCCGAGCGCGCCGTGGTGGCCTCCCGGGTTGCCGGGTTCGACGACATCGACTTGGTCGGCGCCGGAGACGTGCCGGATTTGCCAAATGGCACCGCCACCGGCCCGGAGTTCAACGCGCGGAGCAGCAGCTGGCTATATTGGCTGTCCGGCTGGAGATGGCGGCGGTTTATTTGCGGTTGGTGCGGGGATAACTGGTTCTGAGGTAATGGCAAGTGCAGTTGTTACGCGGAGCGATACGGACATACGCGTGGGGGTCACGGACCGCCATCGCGGAATTCACTGGTCGCCCGGTACCGGCTGCGCATCCGGAAGCCGAACTCTGGCTGGGCGCCAACCCCGGCGATCCGTCTTGGCTGGAAGAACCGGGCGGCGAAGTCTCGTTGCTGCAGGCGGTCGTCGACGATCCCGAAGGCCAGCTGGGCGCCGCGGCCCGTGCCCGGTTCGGCGATGCGCTGCCGTTCCTGCTCAAAGTGCTGGCGGCCGACGAACCGCTGTCGTTGCAGGCGCACCCCAGCGCCGAGCAGGCGGCCGAGGGTTTTCGGCGCGAGGAGCGGCTCGGCATCCCGGTGAACTCGCCGGTGCGCAACTATCGCGATGCCAGCCACAAGCCCGAGCTGTTGGTAGCGCTGCATCAGTTCGAGGCGCTGGCAGGATTCCGGCCCGCGGCCAAGACCATCGAGCTGTTGCGGGCGCTGGCGGTGTCTGATCTGGACCCGTTCATCGATTTGCTGAACGACCAGTCCGACGCCGACGGGCTGCGGGCGTTGTTCACCACCTGGATCACCGCGCCGCAGCCCGACATCGACGTTCTGGTGCACCGCGGTGCTCGACGGCGCGATCAGCTACTTGAGTTCCGGCGCAACGGAATTCGCCGCCGAAGCCAAGACCGTGCTGGAGCTGGGGGAGCGCTATCCCGGTGACGCCGGTGTGCTGGCCGCGCTGTTGCTCAACCGGATCACGCTGGGGCCCGGCGAGGGGATCTACCTGGCCGCCGGAAACCTGCACGCCTACTTGCGCGGCGTCGGACTGGAGATCATGGCCAACTCCGACAACGTGTTACGCGGTGGTCTGACCCCCAAGCACGTCGACGTACCCGAGCTGTTGCGAGTCCTGAATTTCACCCCCACCACCGAGTCGCAGTTGCGCGCCGACACCCATCCAGACGGCCTCGCGTCGTTCTACGACACGCCCACCGCCGAATTCGCGGCATCGATGCTGACGCTGGGTGACGACCAGGTCGGTCACGAGGTCGACGCGCCGTCGCGCCACGACGGTCCGCAGATCCTGCTCTGCATCGAGGGAGCGACCGCGGTGCACGCAAAGTCCGGTGTGCTGACGCTGACCCGCGGCGCCGCCGCGTGGGTGGCCGCCGACGACGGCCCGATCCGGTTGCTCGCTCCGGAGCCGACCAAGATTTTCCGGGCTACCGTCGGCCTGTGACAAGTGCGCGTTCTGGCCGGCCGGCGCGACGCTCGGCCAGCCACAGCCGCATGTTGTGCCGCATGGTGCGACCGACCAGCTTCGCCGAGGGGACCATGTAGAGGCTGTCCAGCAACGAGAACCGGCGCAAAAACCATTCGGCGAGAACGGGATCGGTCTCGGCCGCCCCGAGGAATTGATCGAACAGGTTGCCCACCGGGCCGAACCACCACGGCTTGTCACCCGTCGCATGGTGAAAGGCGTGGTCGCCGATCGCCGTCATCATCCACACCGGGAACGTGCTTTTGGCGGTGGCCCGGTTCACCTTGCGCACCACATCGCCGCCGTCGGCCAGGGCGCGACGAAGATGCCCCGCCTGTATCGACGTCATCGTCATGCCCTGGCCGTAGGTGGGGTCAAAGCTGACCACCGCGTCCCCCAAGGGCAGGATCCCGGCCGGGAACCGGTCGAGTTCGTGATAGCGCCGCCAACGGCTGGCCGGGTAGCGGTGGAAAGCCGGCTCGCCGACCGGCTCGGCCTGCCGCAGAGCGCCGGCGATACGCTCTGGCAACAGCTTGTCGGCCAGCACCAGCATCTCCGAAAAGCTTTGGGGAGGTTCGACTTTGCCCACGCCGAACGTGGTCAGGGTCCAGGTGCCGTCCTCGTAGCCCAATAGGCCCAGGCCGAGCGGCTGCTGCAACGATGCACCGGCGACGATCACCCGCTCCCGGACCGCACCGTCGGGCAGCCGGAATTGTTGCGACGCATAGCCGATGCCCACATCGACCGTCTTCTCCGGCGGACGCTGATAACCCCATTGCTCCAGCCAGACCGGCAACCGGGTGCCGCGCCCGGCGGCGTCGACGACCAGGTCGGCCGGTACGAAGTCGGGTTCGCCGGCGTCACTGTCGAGCAGCAACCCGGTTACCCGCTGGGCCGCGAAGTCGAAGCGCGGTTGAGCCACCGAGCGATGCTGAATCTCGACGTTCGGTATCTCCTGGACCCGACGCCGGATCTGCCACTCCAGCTGCGGGCGGCTGGGCACGTAGGCGGTGAACTGGTCGCGCAAACTTTGCCCGGTGCCCAGCACATGGCCCGCCGCGCCGAAGTAAATGCAGTCCGGCCGGTTCTCCAGGATGGGTACACCGGCGGCCACCATGCCGTCGAGCAGTCCCGGAAACAGCCCGTCGAATTCCATCGCCCCACGGGCCATCAACAGGTGAACATGGCGGCCTTGCGGGACCGCGGTTCGGTTACCCGGCCCGCTCGGCAGCTCGTCGCGCTCGAACACCGTGACCCGGTCGTAGAACTCCGACAGCACCCGCGCCGCACACAAACCGCCGATGCTGGCGCCGATGACCACTGCGTGTCCCCGGCCGTTCCTCCCGCCCATCTGGCCACCGTACTCGGTACTGTCCGGGGGACATGGTTGATCGCTGGCGCACCAAATCAATCGAGCAGTCGATTGCCGACACCGACGATCCGGATACCCAGCTCCGCAAGGAGCTGAGCTGGTGGCACCTGTGCGTGTTCGGGGTGTCGGTGGTGATCGGCGCGGGCATCTTCACCGTCACCGCGTCGACTGCGGGCGACATCACCGGACCCGCGATCTGGATCTCGTTTCTCATCGCGGCGACCACCTGCGGGCTGGCGGCGCTGTGCTACGCCGAGTTCGCGTCGATGCTGCCGGTGGCCGGAAGCGCCTACACGTTCTCTTATGCGACCTTCGGTGAGTTCGTGGCCTGGACCATCGGCTGGAACCTGGTCCTGGAGCTGGCGATCGGTGGCGCGGTGGTTGCCAAAGGCTGGTCGAGCTATCTGCAGACCGTATTCGGATTAGCAAGCAGCACAATCAATTTCGGATCCGTCGAGCTGGACTGGGGGGCGCTGCTGATCGTGGCGCTGGTGGCTACCCTGCTGGTGTTGGGCACCAGGTTGTCGTCGCAGTTCTCCATGGTGGTGACAGCCGTCAAGGTCGCGGTGGTGTTGCTGGTGATCGTCGTCGGTGCCTTCTACATCAAGACCGCGAACTACTCGCCGTTCATCCCGCAGCCCGAGGCCGACCGCTCCGGCAGTGGCATCAATCAGTCGCTGTTGTCGCTGTTCACCGGTGCGCACAGCAGCCACTACGGCTGGTACGGGGTGCTGGCCGGCGCCTCCATCGTGTTCTTCGCGTTCATCGGGTTTGACATCGTCGCCACGATGGCCGAGGAGACCAAGAATCCGCAGCGCGACGTTCCCCGCGGCATTCTCGCGACGCTCGGCATCGTGACCGTGCTCTATGTGGCGGTGTCCGTGGTGTTGTCCGGGATGGTGTCCTACACCCAACTCAAGACCACCCCCGGCGGCCGGCATGCCAACCTGGCCACCGCGTTCGCGGCGAACGGCGTGCACTGGGCATCGGGGATCATCTCGATCGGCGCGCTCGCGGGGTTGACCACGGTGGTGATGGTGCTACTGCTCGGTGGGTGCCGGGTGTTGTTCGCGATGGCGCGCGACGGGTTATTGCCGCGACGGCTGGCCAAGACCGGTTCGCATGGCACGCCGGTGCGCATCACCGTGCTTGTCGCGATTATGGTCGGCGCGACCGCCGCGGTGTTTCCCGCCGACAAGCTCGAAGAAATGGTCAACGTCGGCACCTTGTTCGCGTTCTTGCTGGTGTCGGCCGGCGTTGTCGTTCTGCGCCGAACCCGCCCGGATCTGCCCCGTGGGTTCCGCGCGCCGTGGGTGCCGGCGCTGCCCATTGCGTCGGTGTGCGCGTGCGTCTGGCTGATGGTCAACCTGACCGTCGTCACCTGGGTGCGCTTCGGCGTGTGGATGGTCATCGGAGTCGCGATCTACCTCGGCTATGGACGCCGGTATTCGGTGCAGGCCGGGCGGGGTGCCGATGTCAAAGGCGATGTCCAACTGGGTACTAAGTCGATTTGAAAGGTACAGTTGTACAACTTAGTATCGCTAATTCAAGATCACGCAAGGTGCTAGATCGTCTCCTCGCGTTTTCAAGGTGGTTCGAGTTGCCCGGAGGGCTAGCGATATGACAGCAGGATCCACCGACGACACGATCGAGTGGCAGGACAGCAAGCGCCGTCTGTGGCTGATGGGACTGGTCTTCCCGACGCTGGTCCTCACCGTCACGCCGTTCATCTGGGCAATGAACAAGTTGGGCTGGTACCCCGCGTCTCAAGTGTTGTTCTGGATCGGCCCGATCCTGCTGTATGTCGTGATGCCAACGCTCGATTTGCGATTCGGGGCGGATGGGCAGAATCCACCCGACGAAGTCACCCAGTGGCTGGAGGACGACAAGTACTACCGGTTCTGCACCTATGCGTTCATCCCGTTGCAGTACCTCAGCGTGACCGTCGCCGCTATGACATTCGTCGCGCCGAACTTGAGCTGGTTGGGTCAAGACGGCCCGCTGGGCTGGCCGGCCAAGATCGGTCTGGCCCTGTCCATCGGTGCACTGGGTGGCGTGGGGATCAATACCGCGCACGAGTTGGGGCACAAGAGGGAGTCGCTGGAGCGCTGGCTGTCCAAGATCTCCCTGGCGCCGACCGGCTACGGCCACTTTTACATCGAGCACAACCGCGGTCACCACGTCCGGGTGGCGACACCGGAAGACCCGTCGTCGGCTCGCTTCGGTGAGACGTTCTGGGAGTTCTTGCCGCGCAGCGTTGTCGGCAGCCTGCGCTCGGCTCTGCGGTTGGAGGCCCAGCGGATCCGTCGGCGGGGCGGCAATCCGTGGAATCCGAACACCTACCTGCTCAACGACGCCCTCAACGCCTGGCTGATGACCGTCGTGCTGTGGGCCGCGCTGTTGGCCGTGTGCGGCCTGGCAGTAATCCCGTTCCTGATCATTCAGGCGGTCTTCGGTATCACCCTGCTGGAGGCGGTCAACTATCTCGAACACTATGGACTCCTGCGGCAGAAGAAGCCCAATGGCCGCTATGAGCGCTGCACGCCCGAGCACAGCTGGAACTCCGACCACATCGTCACCAACGTGTTGCTTTACCACCTGCAGCGGCACAGCGACCACCACGCCAACCCGACCCGGCGCTACCAGACGCTGCGCAGCATGGACGGCGCCCCGAATCTGCCGTGCGGCTACGGGGCGCTGATCGGCGTGACCTACGTCCCGCCGCTGTGGCGAAAGCTGATGGACCATCGGGTGCTCGAGCACTACGACGGCGACATCACCCGGGTCAATATGCAACCGCGGCTGCGCGAGAAGTTATTGGCCCGCTACGGCGCGGCCGCATGATGGCCTCGCGCGATGGAGGAGACGTAGACCTGCGCTAAGCCCATCTCGTTTACAAAATATGCCTCTGTGTCTAGACAAGGGACGCAGGAAGCGCTAATGTCCAATCTCAAGGTGTGATGGCTCACAAGGAGGTTGGCGATATGACCGCGGCATTAGGTCCGAACGCAAAGGTGTGGCAAGACAGGAAGCGTTACCTGTGGCTGATGGGACTGATCGTCCCGACGCTGCTACTGATGATCCTGCCGTTCGTCTGGGCGATGAATCAGGCCGGCTGGCAGACCGCATCGCAGGTGCTGTTCTGGATCGGACCGATCCTGCTCTACGTCCTGCTGCCGGCCCTTGACCTGCGATACGGCGCCGACGGGCAGAATCCTCCCGACGAGGCGATGGAGTGGCTGGAGAACGACAAGTACTACCGCTACTGCACCTACGCCTTCATCCCGTTCCAGCTCGTCAGTCTGGTCCTGGGCGCATACCTGTTCACCGCGTCGAACCTGAGCTGGCTGGGCTACGACGGGCCGTTGAGCTGGCCGGCCAAGATCGGCCTCGCGTTGTCGGTGGGCGCGCTGGGCGGCGTCGGCATCAACACCGCACACGAGATGGGGCACAAGAAGGAGTCGCTGGAGCGCTGGCTGTCCAAGATCACCCTGGCGCAAACCGGCTACGGCCACTTCTACATCGAGCACAACCGCGGCCACCACGTCCGGGTGGCGACACCGGAAGACCCTGCATCGGCTCGCTTCGGTGAGACGTTCTGGGAGTTCTTGCCGCGCAGCGTCTTTGGCAGTGCGAAATCGGCCTGGCGGCTGGAGGCACAGCGGATCCGCCGGCAGGGCGGCAGCCCGTGGAACCCCAAGACCTACCTGTCCAACGACGTCCTCAATGCCTGGCTGATGACTGCGGTGTTGTGGGGCGCGCTGATCGACGTGTTCGGCCCGGCGCTGATCCCGTTCCTGCTCATCCAGGCGGTGTTCGGCTTCAGCCTGCTGGAATCGGTCAACTACCTCGAGCATTACGGCCTGCTACGGCACAAGAACGACAACGGCCGCTACGAGCGGTGCACGCCCGAGCACAGCTGGAACTCCGACCACATCGTCACCAACCTGTTCCTGTATCACCTGCAGCGGCACAGCGATCACCACGCCAACCCGACCCGGCGCTACCAGACGCTGCGCAGCATGGACGGGTCGCCGAACCTGCCGAGCGGTTACGCGGCGCTGATCGGGGTGACCTACTTCCCGCCGCTGTGGCGCAAGCTGATGGACCACCGGGTGCTCGCGCACTACGACGGCGACATCGCCCGGGTCAACGTGCAGCCACGGCTGCGCAAGAAGGTCATGGCCCGCTACGGCGCTACGGTGTAATCCAAAAGTACTGCGTGGGAAGGGTTCCCAATGGGGACCGCCGGGAAGGGCTCGTCGAGGGGTGGAGCTTCCCAGCCCGTGAGAAGCCTGATTCGGACAATTGATGGAGGTAATGAAATGAGCGCCTACAAACTCTTCGTCTGCGTGCAGTGCGGCTTCGAGTACGACGAAGCCAAGGGCTGGCCGGAAGACGGCATCGCTCCCGGCACCCGCTGGGACGACATCCCCGACGACTGGAGCTGCCCGGATTGTGGCGCTGCCAAGTCGGACTTCGAGATGGTCGAAGTCGCCCGCTCGTGACGTCTTACCGCGTGTCAACGCCGACCGCCGCGATACGCAATCGCGGCGGTCTAGGCGTTAGGGTCGCGCGTATGCGCAGGGTCCCGTACGCCGAGGCGTCGCGGGCCCTGCTGCGCGATTCGGTGCTCGACGCGATGCGCGAGCTGCTGGGCAGTCGCGACTGGTCGTCGATCACGCTGGCCGACGTGGCGCGCGCCGCGGGTATCAGCCGCCAGACCATCTACAACGAGTTCGGCTCACGGCAAGGTCTGGCCCAGGGCTACGCGTTGCGGCTCGCCGACCGGCTGGTGGACGCCGTCGAAGACGCCATCTATGCCAATGTCGGCGATGTCTACGCCGCCTTCCTGCAGGGCTTTCGGGCGTTCTTCGCCGACTCGGCGGCCGACCCGCTGGTGATATCGCTGCTGACCGGCGCGGCCAAACCCGACCTGCTGCAGATCATTACCACCGACAGTGGGCCGATCATCTCGCACTGCTCGGCCCGGTTGACGTCATCGTTCATGCACAGCTGGATGCGCGCCAGCGAGGAAGACTCCGGAATGATCGCGCGCGCCATCGTGCGGCTGGCGATGAGCTACGTGTCGATGCCGCCGGAGGCCGACCACGACGTGGCCGCTGACCTGGCGCGACTCATGACGCCGGCGGCGGAGCGCTACGGTGAGCTGCGCGACGATGCGGGCTCGTGGGCCCGAGGAGGAGCGGAGCCCATAGGCTTGAGCCGAGAGGACTTTGAGTCGGACGTCCGGGACGGGACCACCGGCGAGGGCGACCAAGCCAACTAATAGGCTTGTCGTTGCCGACTGACCTCAGATCGCGCCCGGGGACGCGTCGCGATTAATATGTAACCAAGCTAATTAGTTGACACAGGAATGGGTAGTACATGACGACGACCGAACAGCAGCTGACCCCCGATGTGGTGAACGGGCTCGACTTCAAGGTGGCGGACCTGTCGCTGGCCGAATACGGCCGCCGCGACATCGAACTCTCCGAGCAGGAGATGCCGGGTCTGATGTCGCTGCGCCGTGAGTACCACGACGTCCAGCCGCTCAAGGGCGCCCGCATCTCGGGCTCGCTGCACATGACCGTGCAGACCGCAGTATTGATCGAGACGTTGACGAGCCTCGGTGCTGAAGTTCGATGGGCGAGCTGCAATATCTTCTCCACTCAGGACCACGCCGCCGCCGCGGTCGTCGTCGGCCCGCACGGCACCCCGGAAAAGCCGCAGGGCGTTCCGGTGTTCGCGTGGAAGGGCGAGACGCTCGAGGAGTACTGGTGGGCGGCCGAGCAGGTTCTGACCTGGCCCGGTGAGCCGACCAACCTGATCCTGGACGACGGCGGCGACGCCACCATGCTGGTGCTGCGTGGCGCGCAGTACGAAAAGGCCGGCGTGGTGCCGCCCGACGAGGAAGACGACTCCGACGAGCACCGGGTGTTCCTGAGCCTGCTGCGTAAGAGCCTGGAAGCCGACAAGAACAAGTGGACGACGATCTCCGAGTCCATCAAGGGCGTCTCTGAGGAGACCACCACCGGCGTGCTGCGGCTCTACCAGTTCGCTGCCGCCGGGGACCTGGCCTTCCCGGCGATCAACGTCAACGACTCGGTGACCAAGTCGAAGTTCGACAACAAGTACGGCTGCCGGCACTCGCTGATCGACGGCATCAACCGCGGCACCGACGTGCTGATCGGTGGCAAGAAGGTGCTGATCTGCGGCTACGGCGACGTCGGCAAGGGCTCGGTGGACTCGTTGGCCGGTCAGGGTGCGCGGGTGACCGTCACCGAGATCGACCCGATCAATGCGCTGCAGGCCCTGATGGAGGGCTACGACGTCAAGCGGGTGGAGGACGTGATCGGCGAGGCCGACATCGTCATCACCACCACCGGCAACAAGGACATCATCACCCTCGAGCACATCAAGGCGATGAAGGACAAGGCGATCCTGGGCAACATCGGCCACTTCGACAACGAGATCCAGGTTTCGCGGCTCGAGAAGTCGGGTGCGACCAAGGTCAACATCCGCCCGCAGGTCGACGTGTGGACCTTCCCGGACACCGGCAAGTCGATCATCTTGCTGTCCGAGGGCCGGCTGTTGAACCTGGGTAACGCGACGGGCCACCCGTCGTTCGTGATGAGCAACAGCTTCTCCAACCAGGTCATCGCGCAGATCGAGCTGTGGACCAAGAACGACGAGTACGACAACGAGGTCTACCGGCTGCCCAAGCACCTGGACGAGAAGGTGGCCCGCATCCACGTGGAGGCCCTCGGTGGCGAGCTGACCAAGCTCACCAAGGAGCAGGCCGAGTACATCGGCGTCGACGTGGACGGCCCGTACAAGCCGGACCACTACCGCTACTGAGTTATCGCTTCGGTCACTGAACGCCGCGCGGGCGGGCGTTCAGTGTCGAGTGCCCGGTCAGCCGGGCATCAGCACGGCGCGGCTAAGTCTTCCGACTAGGCTCGCGCCGTGCTGATTGCTATCGAGGGCGTCGACGGCGCCGGCAAACGGACGCTGACAGACGGCCTGCGCGCCGCGTTCGAGGCCGCCGGCAGATCGGTGGCTACGCTGGCTTTCCCGCGCTACGGGCAGTCGGTGACCGCCGACGTGGCGGCCGAGGCGCTGCACGGCCAACACGGCGACCTGGCGTCGTCGGTCTACGCGATGGCGATGCTGTTCGCCCTCGACCGCGCCGGCGGGGCCGATCAGATTCGCGATCTGTGTCGCGGGCACGACGTGGTGATCCTGGATCGCTACGTGGCATCCAACGCCGCCTACAGCGCGGCGCGCCTGCACCAGCGGGCCGACGGCGAGGCGGTCGGCTGGGTGCGCGAGATCGAATACGGCCGGCTGCGGTTGCCGGCGCCGGATTGGCAGGTCCTGCTCGGGGTTTCGGCCGAACTCGCTGATCAGCGGGCCCGGCACCGGGCGAGCGTGGACGCCGCCCGGGAGCGCGATGCCTACGAACGCGACGCCGGACTGCAGCAGCGCACGGGCGCCGTATACGCCGAACTGGCCGCGGCGAACTGGGGCGGACGCTGGCTGGTGGTCGACGAGACGGTCGTTCCGGGCGGGCTCGCGGGCCAGTTAATGGCCTAGCTGCACCCCCGTTGTGACATGGCTGTGGTAATAGGTGCACGAAACACGCGTGTGGCAGCCTCGTTTTATCAAGATCTGGTGACACCATGGACACCATGAGGCAAAGGATTCTCGTGGTTGACGACGACGCGTCGCTGGCCGAGATGCTGACCATTGTGCTGCGGGGAGAAGGTTTCGACACCGCCGTCATTGGTGACGGCACCCAGGCGTTGACCGCCGTGCGCGAACTGCGGCCCGACCTGGTGTTGCTGGACTTGATGCTGCCGGGCATGAACGGCATCGACGTATGCCGGGTGCTGCGCGCCGACTCCGGGGTCCCGATCGTGATGCTCACGGCCAAGACCGACACCGTCGACGTGGTGCTCGGGCTGGAGTCGGGCGCCGACGACTACATCATGAAGCCGTTCAAGCCGAAGGAGCTGGTCGCCCGGGTGCGGGCGCGGTTGCGGCGCAACGACGACGAGCCGGCCGAGATGCTGTCGATCGCCGATGTCGACATCGACGTGCCGGCCCACAAGGTCACCCGGCAGGGCGAGCAGATCTCGCTGACGCCGCTGGAGTTCGACCTGCTCGTGGCGTTGGCGCGCAAACCGCGTCAGGTGTTTACTCGTGATGTGCTGCTCGAACAGGTGTGGGGATACCGTCACCCCGCGGACACCCGTTTGGTGAACGTGCACGTCCAGCGTCTGCGGGCCAAGGTCGAAAAAGACCCTGAGAACCCGACCGTTGTACTGACCGTTCGAGGAGTGGGTTACAAGGCCGGACCTCCGTGATCTGTGCCTGCGACCGGCCCGTGCGCCGCATGAGCGGCGCCAGGCTGAGGAGCGGCACAGTTGGAGCAGAGCGTCGCGATAGGCAGGAGCGGCGCGGGTGATCTGGGGATCGAGGCCACGTTTTCGTGGTCGTTCTGGCCGGTCCGGCCCGGTCATGCGGGGTATGGGCACGTTGAGTCGGGCTCTTGGCGTGGCGTGGCGCCGGTCCTTGCAGCTGCGGGTTGCTCGCGCTGACTCTCGGAATGTCGCTGACCGTGATCCTGGCGCTGGGCTTCGTGCTGACCAGCCAGGTCACCAACCGCGTGCTCGACGTCAAGCTTCGCGCCGCCACCGAGCAGATCGAACGCGCCCGCAGCACGGTCAGCGGGATCGTCAGCGGCGAAGAGGCCCGCTCGCTGGACAGCAGCCTGCAACTGGCCCGCAACACACTGACGTCTAAGACCGACCCGACCTCCGGCGCCGGACTGGCCGGTGCCTTCGACGCCGTGCTGGTGGTTCCCGGCCAGGGTCCGCGCCCCGCCGCCTCGGCCGGGCCGGTCGACCAATTACCGGATTCGCTACGGGAATTCGTGAAGGCCGGGCAGGTGGCCTATCAGTACGCGACGGTGCACACCGAGGGCTTCTCGGGGCCGGCGCTGGTCATCGGCACACCGACCACGTCGCGGGTGAACAATCTCGAGCTGTACCTGGTGTTCCCGCTGGGCAACGAGCAGAGCACGATCGCGCTGGTTCGCGGAACCATGGCCACCGGCGGTGTGGTGCTGATGGTGCTGCTGGCCGGGATCGCCTGGATGGTCACCCGTCAGGTGGTGGTCCCAGTGCGGGCGGCGGCGCGGACCGCGGAGCGATTCGCCGACGGCCATCTGTCCGAACGGATCCCGATCCGCGGCGAGGACGACATGGCCCGGCTGGCGGTGTCGTTCAACGACATGGCCGAAAGCCTGTCGCGCCAGATCGCCCAGCTCGAGGAGTTCGGCAACCTGCAGCGCCGGTTCACCTCCGACGTCAGCCACGAACTGCGTACCCCGCTGACCACGGTGCGGATGGCCGCCGACCTCATCTACGACCACAGCGAGGATCTCGACCCCGCGCTGCAGCGGTCCACCGAGCTGATGGTCAACGAGCTGGACCGGTTCGAGTCGCTGCTCAGCGATCTGCTGGAAATCTCCCGCCACGACGCGGGTGTCGCCGAATTGTCGGTTGAGGCAACGGATCTGCGGACCACCGTCAACAGCGCGCTGGGCAATGTCGGGCACCTGGCCGAGGATGCGGGCGTGCAGATGATCGTCGACATGCCGGAAGAGGACGTCATCGCCGAGGTCGATCCGCGCCGGGTCGAGCGCATTTTGCGCAACCTGATCGCCAATGCGATCGACCATGCCGAACACAAGCCGGTTCGGATCCGGATGGGCTACGACGAAGACACCGTCGCCGTCACTGTCCGCGATTACGGCGTCGGGCTGCGGCCCGGCGAGGAGAAGCTGGTGTTCAGCCGGTTCTGGCGCTCGGACCCGTCGCGGGTGCGCCGGTCCGGCGGGACCGGTCTGGGGCTGGCGATCAGCGTCGAAGACGCCCGGCTGCACCAGGGCCGGCTGGAAGCCTGGGGCGAACCCGGCAACGGCGCCTGCTTCCGGCTCACCCTTCCGCTGGTCCGCGGGCACAAGGTGACTACCAGCCCGCTGCCGATGAAACCTGTTGCCCCGGAGCGCAATGAGCGTCAGATCGCGTCAGCGTGAGCACGCCGAGCGGGGCGTGTGATGCGCCAAGGGCTGGCCGCGCTGCTGTTCGTGCTGGCCGCGGTGCTGGCGGGCTGCGCAGGTGTGCCGAACGGGTCGGCGCCGCAGGCCATCGGCACTGTCGACCGGCCGGCGCCGGCGAACCTGCCCAAGCCGACACCCGGCATGGATCCCGACGTGCTGTTGCGCGAATTCCTCAAGGCCACCGCCGATCCGGCCAACCGGCACCTGGCGGCGCGGCAGTTCCTCACCCAGACGGCATCCAACAAGTGGGACGACGCCGGTAGCGCGCTGCTGATCGACCACGTGGTGTTCGTCGAAACCCACAGCGCCGAAAGGGTTTCCGTGTCAATGCGGGCCGAGGTCCTCGGTTCGCTGTCGGACATGGGCGTGTTCGAGACCGCCGAGGGGCAGCTGCCTGATCCCGGCCCGATCGAATTGGTCAAGACGCCGGGTGGTTGGCGCATCGACAAGCTGCCCGACGGAGTGTTCCTGGACTGGCAGCAGTTCCAGGCCACCTACAAGCGCAACACGCTGTATTTCTCCGACCCGACCGGCAAGACGATGGTGCCGGATCCGCGCTACGTCGCGGTGTCCGATCGCGACCAGCTGGCCACCGAACTGGTGTCCAAGCTGATCGCCGGCCCGCGTCCGGAGATGGCGAAAAGCGTGCACAACATGCTGACGCCGCCGGTGCGGCTGCGCGGCCCGGTGACCCGCGCCGACGGCGGCAAGAGCGGTGTCGGCCGCGGCTACGGCGGCGCCCGAATCGACCTGGAGTTGCTGACCGTCGCCGACCCGCGCAGCAGACAATTGGTTGCCGCGCAGATCATCTGGACACTGGCGCGCGCGGACATCAAAGGCCCGTACGTGATCAAGGCCGACGGCGCCTCGCTCGACGAGCGCTTCGCCGACGGGTGGAACACCACCGACGTCGCCGCCACCGACCCGGGCGTGGCCGAGGGTGCGGCCGCCGGCGTGCACGCGCTGATCGGTGGACGGGTGGTGGCCCTCGACGGCCAGCGCTCCGACCCGGTGCCGGGCGCCTTCGGGCGGGCCACCGACCAAGCCGCGGCCGCGCTGTCGCGCAACGGGCATCAGGCGGCCTCAGTGGTGGTGCAACGGCCGGGCGCCCCCGACATGGCGTCGTCGTTGTGGATCGGCGACCTCGGCGGCGAGGCGGCCGAAGCCGCTGACGGACATACCCTTTCGCGGCCGACCTGGTCGCTGGACGACGCGGTGTGGGTGGTCGCCGACGGCAACACCGTGCTGCGCGCCATTCAGGAGACCGCCTCGGGCCAGCCGGCGCGGCTACCGGTCGACTCGGCCGCGGTGTCCAGCCGCTTCCCCGGAGTGATCGCCGAGTTGCAGCTGTCCCGCGACGGCACCCGCGCGGCGATGGTGATCAACGGCCAGGTGATCTGCGCCAGCGTCGAGCAGACCCAGGGCGGCCAGTTCGCGTTGACTTATCCGCGGCGGCTCGGGTTCGGGCTGGGATCCTCGGTGGTGTCGTTGTCCTGGCGCACCGACGAAGACATCGCGGTGAGCCGCAACGACGCCGAGCACCCGGTGTCCTACGTCAATATCGACGGCGTGAACTCCGACGCGCCGAGCGGCAATCTGCAGCAGCCGGTCGGGGTGATCGCGGCCAACCCGTCGACGGTGTACGTCGCCGATCCGCGCGGCGTGATGCAGCTGTCGATCTCCGGCGCCGAAGGCGTTCAGGGCTGGTTGGACGTCCCGCCGTTCATGGCCGGCGGCGCGATGCCGGTGATGCCCGGCTGAGTCGCGCAATCCGGCCATGACGCTGCGTGCGGTGGCTAGCCGGTTCTGCAGCAAGCTGCCTAGCGTTAGCGGAGTGATCAGCCAAGTGCCCGCGACAACGCCCCCACGGTCTATCGATGTGCGACGGGCGCTGGTTGCATCCGGAATCGTCAACAAAAGCGATCCTGCCGCACTGACTCGGTGGTGCCGGCAGCTGAAGCCGGTGCGCTTCCCGGCCGGGCACGTCATCGCCACCGGCGGCGATGACGGCGGTCGTCTCTACGTGATCATGTCCGGCAAAGTGAAAGCTTCGATCTGCCGGCAGGACGGTTGTGAACTCCTGCTGGCCGTCCTGGGCCGCTACGAAATCTTTGGCGTGGTATCGCTTTTCGAGCCGGTCGCACGTGAAACGCGAATAACCGCGCTCACCGAAGTTCTGGCAGTGCCGATTGAACGCGGACAGTTGCTCAGCTGGATGGCCGAGTGTCCAGAGTTGAGTGCTCGAACGCTGCGCCTGTTCGCACGGAGGGCGAAAGAGATGACGGACGCCCTGACAGATTTCGCCTCCGCCGATATTCTAGGCCGCGTCGCGAGCCGACTGTCGTTGTTGAAACGACGGTTTGGTCGGCGGGAAGGTGAAGTGGTACGGATCGTGCACGAGATGACGATGGAAGACTTTTCCCGCCTTGTCGGCGTCTCGCCAGAGGTGGTTCGTAATGCATTGGGCGATCTCGAGAATCAGGGCTGGATCCGTTTAGACGACGACAGTGTAGTGGTCGTCGACTCCCAGGCCCTTGCGTCTTATCGAAACCCGTTGTCGTGAAATGATTTTAGAGATTTCGATACTGAGCTTTATGGTGAGGCTGTCGGTCGCGAGGCTGCCGTTGCGGGCGGTGTCCAGCGGCTCAAGTAATTTCAGCAGGCCAACCGACGTGTTCGGAATAAACCCGGCTCGATGATCGTTCCCCAGTGAGCTCAAACGAGTTCCACAGCTGATCAACAGCGTGCAACGCTAAGCTGAGCGCCGGCACCCCGGGATTGGCGTAGCGGAATAAAGCCAGCGTCAACATTGTTCACGCCACGGTAGGGACGTGATCCGGATGGTGAGCGGTGTGGCCAGGATCACGTGAACCTGCTGACTGATTCGGATCGTAGAGAAGGTAATCTGCGGACGGTGACAGGGGCCAGATTGTGACGGAACGAATGACGGCAGCACGCTCCGGACGTCGCATATCTGGACCCCGGTGACAGGAGTTCGACGATTTCGTCGAGTTGTGCGGCTGTGACCGGCCCCACCTGAACCTGCTGACTGATCCGGAGTTGTTTTCGACGACCCAGCGGGGGGGTCGGATGGGTCCAGTGACCCTTCAGGACGTCGTCCTCGATGCTGACACGTCCATCGATTGCGGTGACGTGTGCAGCACCTATCGAGTGTTTCTGGTGCGGTCGGGCCGCGCAGCGGGAAAACATCGGGGGCTGCCTGCCGGCGGCGGTGCCGGCACTGCGGCTGTGTACGCGCCAGAGGGGCTTTCCGGGCTGCAATGGGACGCGGGCACCGAAATACTCCTTTTCAAGATGGCCCGTCACGCCGTTGAGGACGCGCTCGGCGATGCACTGGGCCGACAGCTGACGTCGCAACCCGACTTCGCACCGCTGATGCCGTCCACACCGCAGCGGCCCGAAACTGGATCAACATGCTGGGGCTGTTCGCGGAGCAGTTTTTCCATCCCGACGGCCTGCTCCATCAACCACTGGTCGGAATGCCGTTCGTCGACAGCCTGGTGCGCGGATTCTTGTTGGCCGCCGAGCATTCCCATCGCGACGCTCTGATGGGCCGGGATCGCTCGCTGACGCCTCGCGCAATTCGCGCAGCAATCGATGTCATCGAAGCGGAAGCGCAGTTGCCCCTGACGCTGTCGTCGATCGCCGCTCGCAGCCAGATGAGTGTCCGTTCGCTACAGCAAGGTTTCAAGCGTCATCTCGGCATGTCGCCGATGTCGTATCTGCGTGAGGTGCGGTTGCGCCGGGCCCACCAGACCTTGCTCGAGTCGGACCCGTCGGTAGTCACCGTGGCTTCGGTTGCCTACGATTGGGGCTTCACCAATCTCGGCAGGTTCGCCGCTGCCCACGCCGGCCGCTACAACGAGCCGCCGGCAAAGACGTTGCGCCGCACTGCCTAGTTGATCCCAGCTGCGCAATCTGGCCAGAGGCGTGCGTGCGGCGGCTAGTAAGGGCCCGGTCGCTTTCCTAACGTTGGTCGAGTAATCAACGCTCCCAATGTGTTTGACGCCCAGGAAAGATCGGAGTTCTCATGCCCAACCACCGCAACCAACCACTCATTCGCCAGGTCCGCCGCTGGCGCATCGCCCTCGGCATGAGTGCCGGTGCCGTCGCGGCTGCCGCGATGCTCAGCCTTTCCGAGGCCGCAGACGCGCACGCCGACAGCGGTACTGACGTGTTGGGCCAAGCCGGCATGGATTTGACCCAAGCTACTTCAGTGCTGGACGGGGCCCCTGAGGCGTCGCTCAACGCCGAGGAACTCTCGTTTCTAACCGGTCAGGAGTCGCTGCAAACCGACGAACTATCGGCACTGCTTTCCGGGCAAGAGTCACTGCAATCCGGCTTGCCCGCAGCTGACCAAGCGGACCTGAGCGCCGCCGATACGCAACTTACCGATGCATTCCAGGGGATTCTCACAGCTGACCAAACGTTCGCCACGGCTGACCAGGCCGGCGATCTGAGCGGTTTGACTGGATTGTCCGACCAACTCGGAGTGATTGACGCTGATTTCGGCTTATTGGGGGCAGACGCCAACACGGTCTTTGCTGACATCGGCGCGGAATTCGCCAATGTCTTCGACATCTCGGCTTTGCTTCCCTGATAGCGGGGCGTCTACACGGTGGGGCCGGCTGGCCCCACCGTGTAGTTGTCGGTCCGTGTCGGCACACTTTCGACTGTGCTGGATCTGGTTCTTCCGCTGGAGTGCGGTGGTTGCGGGGCGCCGTCGACGCGATGGTGTGCGGCCTGCGCCGACGAACTCGCGATCGGATCCCGACGCGCCGCGGGTCGTCACCCCGCGCATCGACCCGCAGGTGCCGGTGTTCGCGCTCGGCCGCTACGCGGGCGCGCGGCGGCGGGCGATCGTCGCGATGAAAGACCGCGGCCGCGCCGATCTGCTGGCGCCGCTGGCCCGGTCGCTGGCTCTCGGCGTGCACCGCTTACTGCTGTGGGGTCTGCTCGACGTTCCGTTGACCATCGTCCCGGCGCCGACCCGCGGCTGGTCGGCCCGTCAGCGCGGCGGCGACCCGGTGACACGGATCGCCACGCTGGCGACGGCGGGCCACCCGGACATCACCGTCGTGCGGGCGCTGCGGATGAAGCCGTTGGCCCGCGACTCGGCGGGGCTGAACAGCGCCGCGCGTGAACGCAATATCGCCGGCCGAGTGCTGCTGACGCGCCGCCGCTGCCTGCCGGCCGACGGCGAGCTGCTGCTGGTTGACGACATCGTCACCACCGGCGCCACCGCCCGCGAGTCGGTGCGGGTGCTGCAGGCGGCCGGGGCACGAGTGTCGGCTGTGCTGGCGCTAGCGGCGGCGTGAGCGTTTGTGAAGAACTCGCAACAGGTCGCGCGAAATGCTGGCACGCCACCCGTCGACGGTCTACCGTCGGGATCAAGCACCACAAACGCCTCGAGGCAGCGCATTGAATCGCAGATCGAGGCGCCACCGTCGAGGTAGGGGGTGAGTTTTCGACACCTTGCATCGGCGGGCGGCCAATCCCATTCTGACAACCCCGTCGGCGCGTGTACCCATAGCCGGGCGCGCTTAGCTGCGCGCAACGCGAGAGAAAGCGAGTTGTCAAGTATGTCAAGACAAACCGTGGATTCCGGACAGCTTCTGGCTGAACCTCCGATCGACATCGACGAGCACGAACCGACCGCAAGCGCCGAGGTCGTCGTCAAGGGCCGCAACGTCGAAATCCCTGACCACTTCCGCGTCTACGTCTCGCAGAAACTCGCCCGCCTCGAGCGACTCGACCGAACCGTCTACCTGTTCGACGTCGAACTCGACCACGAACGCAACCGTCGCCAGCGCAAGTCCTGCCAGCACGTCGAGATCACCGCTCGCGGTCGTGGGCCGGTAGTCCGGGGCGAAGCGTGCGCCGACAGTTTCTATGCCGCGCTCGAGGCCGCGGTCGCCAAACTGGAAGGCCGCCTGCGCCGCGTGAAAGACCGCCGCAAAGTCCACTACGGCGACAAGACCCCGGTTTCGCTGGCCGCCGCCACCGCCGTCGTGCCGCAACCCGACCCGACGTTCGACGACATCGAGGCTCCGCACTTCGGCGACCCTGACGGCACAATGGACATCACCAGCCCGGACGGGTCGTGCGCACCAAGGAGCACGAGGCCAAGCCGATGTCCGTCGATGACGCGCTCTACGAGATGGAGCTCGTCGGCCACGACTTCTTCCTGTTCTACGACAGCCAGACCGAACGGCCCTCGGTGGTCTACCGGCGGCACGCCTACGACTACGGCCTGATTCGGCTGGCCTGACGCAACGGATACGCCCGGGGACGAATGCGAGCCGCGAGCGGCCCGGGAAGAAGCTGGGTAATCGGGTCTTGTCTTGCTCGTCACCTAGGATGGAGGACGCTGGAGACTTCTGATCCGTAGGGGACAAAGCTGTGCTGGATAAGTTGCTGCGCCTTGGTGAAGGTCGCATGGTCAAGCGCCTCAAGCGGGTGGCCGAGTACGTCAACACCTTGTCCGACGACATCGAGAAGCTCACCGACGCCGAACTGCGGGCCAAGACCGCGGAGTTCAAGAAGCGGCACGCCGACGGCGAGAGCCTCGACGACCTGCTGCCCGAGGCGTTCGCGGTGGCCCGCGAGGCCGCGTGGCGGGTGCTCGACCAGCGTCCGTTCGACGTGCAGTTGATGGGCGCGGCCGCCCTGCACTTCGGCAACGTCGCTGAGATGAAGACCGGTGAAGGCAAAACCCTGACCTCGGTGATGCCGGCCTACCTCAACGGCATCGGCGGCAAGGGCGTGCACATCGTCACGGTCAACGACTACCTGGCCAAACGTGACAGCGAGTGGATGGGCCGGGTGCACCGCTTCCTCGGCCTGGACGTCGGCGTGATCCTCGCGCAGATGACGCCCGACGAGCGGCGCGTCGCCTACGCCGCCGACATCACCTACGGCACCAACAACGAATTCGGCTTCGACTACCTGCGCGACAACATGGCCCACTCGCTGGATGACTGCGTCCAGCGCGGCCACAACTTCGCCGTCGTCGACGAGGTCGACTCGATCCTGATCGACGAGGCCCGCACCCCGCTGATCATCTCCGGGCCCGCCGACGGCGCGTCGAACTGGTACGGCGAGTTCGCCCGGCTGGCCCCGCTGATGGAGAAGGACACCCACTACGAGGTCGACATCCGCAAGCGCACCATCGGTGTGCACGAGCTCGGCGTGGAGTTCGTCGAGGACCAGCTCGGCATCGACAACCTCTACGAGGCGGCCAACTCGCCGCTGGTCAACTACCTCAACAACGCGCTGAAGGCCAAGGAGCTGTTCGCCCGCGACAAGGACTACATCGTCAGCGACGGCGAGGTGATCATCGTCGACGAGTTCACCGGCCGCGTGCTGGTCGGGCGCCGCTACAACGAGGGCATGCACCAGGCCATCGAGGCCAAGGAGCACGTCGAGATCAAGGCCGAGAACCAGACGCTGGCCACCATCACGCTGCAGAACTACTTCCGGCTCTACGACAAGCTCTCGGGCATGACCGGCACCGCCCAGACCGAGGCCGCCGAGCTGCACGAGATCTACAAGCTCGGCGTGGTGCCGATCCCGACCAACAAGGAGATGGTCCGCACCGACCAGACCGACCTGATCTACAAGACCGAGGAAGCCAAGTACATCGCCGTCGTCGATGACGTCAGCGAGCGTTACGAAAAGGGTCAGCCGGTGCTGATCGGTACCACCAGCGTGGAGCGCTCGGAGTACCTGTCGCGCCAGTTCCAGAAGCGGCGCATCCCGCACAACGTGCTCAACGCGAAGTACCACGAGCAGGAAGCCGGCATCATCGCCGAGGCCGGCCGCCGCGGCGCCATCACGGTCGCCACCAACATGGCCGGCCGCGGTACCGACATCGTGCTGGGCGGAAACGTCGACTTCCTCACCGACCTGCGGCTGCGGGCCCGGGGTCTGGACCCCGTCGAAACCGCCGACGAGTACGACGCGGCCTGGCACGAAGAGCTGCCGATCGTCAAAGACGAGGCCGCCTCCGAGGCCAAGGAAGTCATCGAAGCCGGCGGGCTCTACGTGCTGGGCACCGAGCGGCACGAGTCACGCCGCATCGACAACCAGCTGCGCGGCCGCTCGGGTCGTCAGGGCGACCCGGGTGAATCCCGCTTCTACCTGTCGCTGGGCGACGAGTTGATGCGGCGCTTCAACGGCGCCGCGCTGGAGTCGCTGTTGACCAGGCTGAATCTGCCGGACGACGTGCCGATCGAAGCCAAGATGGTGACCCGGGCGATCAAGAGCGCCCAGACCCAGGTCGAGCAGCAGAACTTCGAGGTCCGAAAGAACGTCCTCAAGTACGACGAGGTGATGAACCAGCAGCGCAAGGTCATCTACGCCGAACGTCGACGCATCCTGGAGGGCGAGAACCTGCAGCAGCAGGCCCACGACATGCTCGTCGACGTGATCACCGCCTACGTCGACGGCGCGACCGCCACGGGTTACGCCGAGGACTGGGATCTGGAGAAGCTCTGGGAAGCCCTCAAGACGCTCTATCCGGTCGGTCATCGATCACCACGCCCTGATCGACTCCGACGCCGTCGGAGAGGCCGGTGAGCTGACCCGCGAGGAGCTGCTGGACGCGCTCGTCGAGGACGCCGACCGTGCCTACGCCAAGCGCGAAGCCGAACTCGAAGAGTTGGCCGGCGAGGGCGCGATGCGCCAGCTGGAGCGCAACGTGCTGCTCAACGTGATCGACCGCAAATGGCGTGAGCACCTCTACGAGATGGACTACCTCAAAGAGGGCATCGGCCTGCGCGCGATGGCCCAGCGCGACCCGCTGGTCGAGTACCAGCGCGAAGGTTTCGACATGTTCGCCGGGATGCTCGACGGCCTCAAAGAAGAGTCCGTCGGGTTCTTGTTCAATGTCGCGGTCGAGGCGGTACCGCCGCAGCAGGTCGCGCCGGTCGACGAGCCGGAGGGTCTGGCCGAGTTCGCCACCGCGGCCGCGGCCGGTGCGCAGCAGCAGGGCGGCGCGTGCCCGCGAGCCGGCACCCGCCCTGCGCGCCAAGGGCATTGACAACGAGGCGCCCGCGCTGACCTACACCGGGCCGTCCGAGGACGGTTCGGCGCAGGTGCACGGCAACGGGGACAAGTCGCCGGCGGGCGCGGGCGGCGGCACGCGGCGCGAGCGGCGCGAGGCCGCCCGTCGACAGGGCAGGCACTCCAAGCCGAAACGGCGCTAGCGGAGCTGGGCGCCCGCTAGCCGATGTGCAGCGCGACCACCTGCCAGCGTCCGGCGAACTGCTCGATGCGGCAGGCAATGGCGTGCATGCGCTGCCCGCGGCTGTAGCTGCCGAACACCTCGGCCGCGGTCCAGACCCGCCGGCTGCAACCGCACCCGGCGCAGCACCGCCACGCCGTCCGGGTTGCCGATCCGGCGATTGGCGCGACAGCACCGAGTCGACGAGTCCGGCGGCCAGCAAGCCGTTCAGCTGGGCGATCGGCCGGCGGCGGTCGATGACTTCCAGGACCCGGCGCAGGGCGGCGTCGGCGAAGGCCGCCGCCTGCCGCATCGGCAACGACGTCGCGAGCTCTGACGGATGCCGCGGTGGCGCGTGGGTATTGCGTTTTCGCAACGTGGTCGTGCGACGGCGGGCCGGCACTGCCGGACGTCGCGGGCCGGCGGCTCGCAGTCGAGGAGGGGGCTGACCGCGAACGACTCGCCCTCCGACGAGCCTGAATCCGATGGATGGGAACCGGTCGACACTGAACTCTCCCGCGAGATGTGAAGGGCCATGCGTGCTGGCCTGCTGGAGAGTGGCAGACGAGTGTGATGATCATCGCACAACCGCTGCTTTTGCGTACCCGCGCTGTGCGGAGCCGCGGCGGGTGGTTAGCGTTGGCGGCATATTGGTCGAGAGAACCAATTCGCAAGGGACGTAAAGGGGAGAGGCGACGTGACCCGGTTGTCCGCTTCGGACGCCTCCTTCTACCAGCTGGAGAACTCGTCGACGCCGCTGTACGTCGGCTCGCTGTCGATCCTGCGGAAGCCGCGCGCCGGGCTGAGCTACGAGACCCTGCTGGCCACCGTCGAGCGCCAGTTGCCGCAGATGCCGCGCTACCGGCAGAAGGTCCGCGAGGTCACGATGCGGCTGGCCCGGCCGGTCTGGGTCGACGACCGCGACTTCGACATCACCTATCACGTCCGGCGCTCGGCGCTGCCGTCGCCGGGCAGCGACGCCCAACTGCACGAGCTGATCGCCCGGCTGGCGGCCCGGCCGCTGGACAAGTCGCGGCCGCTCTGGGAGATGTACCTGGTCGAGGGCCTGGCCAAGAACCGGCTCGCCCTCTACACCAAGTCGCACCAGGCGCTGATCAACGGCATGGGCGGCGTCGAGATCAGCCACGTCATCGCCGACCGCAACCGCCGCCCGCCGCCGTTCGTCGAGGACATCTGGATACCCGGGCCGCGAGCCCGGCCGCGCGCGGCTGCTGCTGGGCGCCGTCGGCGACTGGGTCACCCGCCCGCAGGCGCAGCTGAAGGCCGTGCACAGCGGCGGTCACCGATCTGCTCACCAACTCCGGCCAGCTGGTGGACGCCGGCCGCCGGTTCTCCGACGTCGCCCGGACGCTCGCACGCGGCACCGCGCCCAAGCAGCCCGCTCAACGCCACGGTGTCGCGCAACCGGCGCTACACGGTGGCGTGCGGACGGCTCGACGACTACCGGGCCATCCGAGCGCGCTACGACTGCGACGTCAACGACGTGGTGCTGGCCGTGGTCACCGGCGCGCTGCGCAACTGGCTGTTGTCCCGCGGCGAGCCGCCGGCGCCGACCGCGACCGTTCGGGCGATGGCGCCGCTGCCGGTGTACCGAGGCCTTCGACTCGTCGAACCGCGGCCAGGCCATCAGCCAGGTCGCGCCGTTCCTGGTTGACCTGCCGGTCGGCGAGGGCAACGCCGTGGTGCGGCTGTCGCAGATCGCCCACGCCACCGAAACCAATCCGACCGCGGCCAGCCTGGTCGACGCCCGCACCATCGCGACGCTGTCCGGCTTTGCGCCACCGACCCTGCACGCCATGGGAATTCGCGTCGCAACCAGTTTGTCGCCGCGGCTGTTCAACCTGTTGATCACCAATGCGCCGGGCGCGCAGACGCAGATGTATGTCGCCGGCGCGAAGTTGCTCGAGACCTACGCGGTGCCGCCGCTGCTGAACAACCAGGTGCTGGCGATCGGCGTGACGTCCTACAACGGCATGTTGTATTTCGGCATCAACGCCGATCGGGACGCGATGAGCGACGTCGACATGTTGCCGGCCTTGCTGGCCGAATCGCTCGACGAATTGCTGGAAGCCGCGCAATAGAAAATCGCTCGCCGAGAAAGAAGCAGCTCACGGCCTTACGATTCGTAAGCATGACCAACAACGGATCGGCTAAAGCCTCCTCAGCCAAAGCGAAGCAAGCCAAGAAGCCGGGCGCGAAAGGTCAGAAGACCTCACCGTGCCAAGATTCCCAATGACGTCTACGAGGCCGAAATATTCCGGCTGCAAACGGAATTCGTCAAACTGCAGGAATGGGTGAAGTTCTCCGGCGCACGGATCGTGGTGATCTTCGAGGGCCGCGACGGCGCGGGCAAAGGCGGGACGATCAAACGCATCACCGAGTATCTCAATCCACGCATCGTGCGGATCGCCGCGCTGCCCGCCCCGAACGACCGCGAACGTGGGCAGTGGTACTACCAGCGCTACATCGCGCAACTGCCTGCCAAGGGTGAGATCGTGCTGTTCGACCGGTCCTGGTACAACCGGGCCGGCGTCGAGAAAGTCATGGGATTCTGTACCCCGCAAGAGCATGCGCTGTTTCTGCGCCAGACGCCGATCTTCGAGCAGATGCTCATCGAAGAAGGGATCCTGCTGCGCAAATACTGGTTCTCGGTCTCCGACGACGAACAGCTGCGCCGCTTCAAGGGGAGGCTGAATGACCCTGTGCGGCAATGGAAATTGAGCCCGATGGATGTCGAGTCGCTGAATCGGTGGGAGGACTACTCGCGCGCCAAAGACGAGATGATGGTGCACACCGACACGCCCGGCCAGCCCGTGGTTTGTCGTCGAGTCGGACATCAAGAAACACGCTCGGCTGAACATGATGGCGCATTTGTTGTCCACCATCGACTATCGCGAGGTGGAGCGGCCGAAGGTCAAACTCCCGACGCACCGTGAAGTCAGCGGCAACTATCAGCGGCCGCCGCGCGAGTTGTCGACCTACGTGACGATCATGTGGCAACGTTGATGGCTCACACGGAGAAAGCTGGATAACCGCTCACTGATGCGCATTTACATTCCGGTGACGCTTGGCGATGTTGCAGCAACTCGTCGCCGACGGTGCGCTGCGACCCGTCAGCGGTACCGCCTTCGCGGTGACACCCAAACTGCGTGAGGCCTACGCCGAAGGCGACGACGACGAGCTCGGCGAAGTCGCGCTGCGTGAGGCTGCGCTGGCGTCGCTGCGACTGCTCGCCGGCGCCGCAGAAGACGACGCGCAGGCGGGCGCGCTGCCGCCGCGACGCGCGGTGCTGGTCGCCGATGTCAGCGATGCCACATTGCGCCCCGATCTCGACGACGCGGTGGTGCGAATCGGCGGCACCGGTGACCATCGATGACGTGGTCGCCGCGTTCGTCGACAGCGCCGCCGCGGAAGCACACGTCAAAGCGGCGATCGAGGTGATTGATGCCGCGGATCTGGGCGATGAGGACGCCGAGCTGACCGTGGGGGATGCCCAGGATCACGACCTGGCCTGGTACGCCACCCAAGAGCTGCCGTTCCTGCTCGAGCTGCTTTAGGCCGCCCGGCGACGATGCATGCCGCAAGTCGGCGTGCGAAGAAACCGGGCAGTCAGACCTGGCTACGGTGCCGTAGGTTACGGTACCGTAGGTTTGTCTGGCTAAGGCAGGAGTTCACTCAATGGACCACAAGATCGCCAGGGTCACCGCTAACGTCGTTGAAACCGTGCCCGCTACCCTTGCCGGAGTGGACACTCATCCCGGCTGGTACGCGCTGCGCAAACTCGCCCACCGCATCACCACGCCGTTGCTGCCCGACGACTACACCCGCCTTGCCAACCCGCTGTGGTCGGCGCGGGAGTTGCGGGGCCGAATCCTTGAAGTGCGGCGGGAGACCCGCGACTCCGCGACGCTGGTCATCAAGCCCGGCTGGGGCTTCAGCTTCGACTATGAGCCAGGTCAGTACCTGGGCATCGGGCTGCTCGTCGACGGTCGCTGGCGGTGGCGCTCGTATTCTTTGACGTCCAGTCCGCATCGCGGCGCGCGGACGGTCACCATCACCGTGAAGGCGATGCCCGAGGGTTTCCTGTCCAGTCACCTGGTCGACGGGGTGATGCCGGGGACGATCGTGCGGTTGGCCGCGCCGCAGGGCAATTTCGTGCTACCCGATCCTGCGCCGCCGGCCGTGCTGTTCATCACCGCCGGCTCGGGCATCACGCCGGTGATGTCGATGCTGCGCACGCTGGTCCGGCGCGATCAGATCACCGACGTGATCCACCTGCATTCGGCGCCGACGGCCGACGATGTGATGTTCGGCGCGGAGCTCGAGCGGCTGGCCCGCGATCAACCCGGATACCGGCTGCGGCTGCGGGCGACCCGCGATCAAGGGCGGCTGGATTTCTCCCGGCTCGACGACGAGGTGCCGGACTGGCGTGAACGGCAGACCTGGGCTTGCGGACCCGAAGCCATGCTCAACTCCGCCGAGCAGGCCTGGTCGGCGGCCGACGTCAAGGACCACCTGCACCTCGAGCGGTTCGCGGTGTCCAAGGCGGCGCCGGCCGGCGAAGGTGGGACGGTCACGTTCGCCAAGAGCGGAAAGAGCGCTGTGGCCGACGCGGCGACGTCGCTGATGGACGCCGGTGAGCAGCAGGGCGTCCGGATGCCATTCGGCTGCCGAATGGGGATCTGCCAGTCGTGCGTGGTTAGCCTGGTGGAGGGTCACGTTCGCGACCTTCGAAACGGCATGGAGCGCGAGCCCGGAACCCGCGTCCAGACCTGCATTTCCGCTGCATCCGGCGATTGCACACTCGACGTCTAAGAGTTACCGGCTGGTAACCTACGGTTTCGTAGGTTACGATAGCGTAGGTCAGGAACTGCAATCAGCAGGAAGGCAAACACACGATGGCGATCACCGACCTCGATGTCTTCACGCATCTGACGGACGCCGACATCGAAAACCTGGGCATCGAACTGGATGCCATCCGCCGAGACATCGAAGACTCCCGTGGCGAGAGCGATGCTCGCTACATCCACCGCACCATTGCCGCGCAGCGCGCGCTCGAGCTTGCCGGCCGGCTGATGCTGGCTTTCAGTAAGCGCCGGTCGGCATGGTGGGCGGGCACCGCGACCCTCGGTATGGCCAAGATCGTCGAGAACATGGAGATCGGCCACAACGTCATGCACGGCCAGTGGGACTGGATGAACGATCCCGAGATTCACTCCTCCTCATGGGAGTGGGACATGGCCGGGTCGTCCAAGCACTGGCGCTACACCCACAACTTCGTGCACCACAAGTACACCAACATCCTCGGGATGGACGACGACGTCGGCTACGGCGTGCTGCGGGTGACCCGCGACCATCCCTGGCACCGCTTCAACCTGCTCAACCTGTTTTTCAACGCTCTGCTGGCGCTGGGCTTCGAGTGGGGCGTCGGCCTGCAGCACGTGGAGATCGGCAAGATCGTCAAGAGGCGGATGAACAACGACGACGCCCGGGAGCGCGTCGACGAGTTCCTCGGCAAGGCCGGTCGTCAGGTATTCAAGGACTACGTCGCGTTCCCCGCGCTGACGGCGGTGTCGCCCGGCGCCTCGTTCAAGTCGACGCTGAAGGCCAACGCGGTGGCCAACCTCATCCGCAACGTGTGGGCCAACGCGGTGATCTTCTGCGGCCATTTCCCTGACGGCGCTGAGAAATTCACCAAAACCGACATGATCGGCGAGACAAAGGGCCAGTGGTATCTGCGCCAGATGCTGGGCAGTGCCAACTTCAACGCCGGGCCGGCGCTGCGGTTCATGAGCGGCAGCCTGTCCCACCAGATCGAACACCATCTGTTCCCGGATCTGCCCAGCAACCGGTACCCCGAGATCAGGGTGCGGGTCCGCGAGCTGTGCGACAAGTACGACTTGCCTTACACCACAGGCTCTTTCCTGATGCAGTACGGCAAGACGTGGCGGACCATCGCCAAGTTGTCGCTGCCGGACAAGTACCTGCGCGACACCGCCGACAATGCGCCGGAGACGCGTAGCGAGTCGATGTTCGCCCAACTGGAGCCCGGTTTCGCCGGCAGCACCGACCCGTCAACCGGACGCCGCCGCGGCCTGAAGACCGCGATCGCCACCGTGCGGGGTTGGCGGCGCGGCAAGCGGGCCGCCGGTAACGAGCAAACGCCCGGACGGGACGACCTCGCCGCCTAGACCGGCCCCTATACTCAGCGCGGTGGACGTTGACGTTGTCGCCGAGCACCCGATTGTCGATGCCGTGCTGGACCGGCATCGCGATGCGTTAGGCGATGACCTGTCGGCGTATCGCAACCATGTCTACCGTTGCCTCACGTATCACCAGCTGCTGCTTGGCTTTTCGATCCCCGATGCCGCGGCGCTGGCCTGGGCGACCCATGACCTGGGCATCTGGACGGCCGGCACCCTCGACTACCTGACGCCGTCGGCCGATCTCGCTGCGGCATATGCCGACGAGTTCGGCATCGCCGACGTAGACCAGCTGCGTGCGCTGGTCACCGAGCATCACCGGCTACGTCCGGTCGACGACCGGGTCACCGAGACGTTTCGCCAAGCCGACCTCATCGACGTCAGCCATGGCGTGCTCCGGCACGGGATCGGCCGAGCGGCCATCCGGGCGGCCGTCAACACGTTGCCGTACAACGGTTTTCACATGTTCCTGGCCAAAGGACTGACCGCCTACGCGGTGCGGCATCCGCTGCGCCCGCTACCGATGATGCGTTTCTAGGCGCGGTCGGCGATCGCGACCAGGCGCTGCAGCGTCGTCAACTGCTGCTGGTGATCGCCGTCGATTTTCGCCAACAGCGTGGTGATGCCGGCCGCCCGATAGCGGTCTACGCGCTCCGCGATAACCTCTTCGGTGCCAAGCAGATTCGTCAGTTTGCCGAGATCCAGCGGCACCTTGCGGCGAGCCTCGTCGCGGTTGCCGGCCTGCCATAACTCGGCGACCGTGGCGACTTCGTCGGCGTAGCCCAGCCGGCCGAACGCTTGACTGTAGAAGTTGTCACTGGTCCCCACGCCGGCGCCCATGGCGCCGATCGTGAACGCATACCCGTCCGCGTGCCGGCGGGCGGCCGCGTCGCTGGACGCCTGGTCGTCGTGGAACTCGACCGCGACGGGCGCGACCAGGTCGAGTTCGTCGAGCGTGCGCCCGGCCCGCTGCGCGCCGTCGCGCAACGGGCCCAGGAACACCTCGGCCGCTTCGGGGATGAACGCGTTGCCCAGCCAGCCGTCGGCCGCCTCGCCGGTCAACTCCAAATTCTTTGGGCCCATCGACGCGATGTACACCGGGACGTGGTCGGGGCGCACCATCGGCTTGAGCGCGGCACCGCGGCTGTTCGGCAGCGGCAGCGGGTAGATCTCACCGGCATGCTCGAGGCGCTCGCCACGGCTGACCGTGCGGATGATCTCGATCGTTTCCCGGGTGGTCTGCACCGGCTTACGGAAGCGGACGCCGTGCCAGCCCTCCATGACCCGTGGTCCCGACGTGCCGACGCCCAAGATGAATCGGCCGGCCGACAGCTCCTGCAGACTCAAAGCCGACGTCGCCAGCAGCGCTGGACTGCGCGAACCCAGTTGCACGACAAAGGTTCCGAGCCGTATCGACGACGTCTTGGCGGCCAGGAAGGCCAGACCGGTCAGCGCGTCGTAACCCCACACCTCGGGGATCCAGAGCGACGTGACACCGATCCGCTCCGCGGCCACCGCGAACTCGACGGCGCCCGGCAGCCTGGGTTCGATCATTGCGCCGACCTTCATGAGTTTCTCCTATGTCAAGCCGCTGCCGGTTGGCAAGACCGGGTTCGGTTTTGGTGGTCTGTGTGCAGGTTGTTGAAGACGATGCGGGCCAGTCGGCGTTTGAGGCTGCGTAACGCTTCGCGGTTGGAGGCGCCGGTGTGGAGTCGTTTGCGGTAGTAGGCCTGGCCGAGTCCGTTGAGACGGATTTGGGTGACGGCGATGCGGTGCAGGGCGGCGTTGAGTTGGCGGTTGCCTGAGCGGGTCATGCGTACCCGTCCGGCGGTGTTGCCCGACCACACCGGAATCGGGGCCACCCCGGCATGGCGGGCGAAGGCTGCCTCGCTTTTGAACCGGGTCACTGTGGCGGTCTCGCCGAGGAGTTTGGCGGCCGTCAGTTCTCCGCATCCGGGCATGGCCAGCAGTGTCGGGGCGACCTGGCGGACACGATCGCCGATGCGCTTGCCCAACGTGTCGATGGCCTCGGTGAGCCGGGTTATGTCGGCCAGCTCATCGCGGGCCAGCTCGGCTACCAGACCGGCAACGGTGTCCAGCCAGTCCCCGAGGATGCGGCGATGTTTGGCCAGATCCAACGAGCGGGCCTTGGGAGCGCGTTCAGGATCGAGTTCATGGACCCGCCACAACAGCCGATTGATCGTCGCAGTCCGTTGCGCGACAAGGACTTCGCGTCGATCCACCAATAATTTGAGCTCTCGCGACACCTCATCATGAGAGGCGACCGGCAAGTCGGGTTCCCGTAAGAATGCCCGTGCCACCGCTAAGCATCGATGGGATCGGACTTACCCCGGGTGCGCGCACTGGCCCGGGTCTGGGCCATCAGCTTGGGCGGCACCCGCACCACCTGCTGGCCAGCGGTCAGCAAGTCCCGCTCCAAACGCGCCGATAAATGCCGGCAATCCTCGATCGCCCACACCACCTCGGTCCCGAAACGTTCCCTGACCCACATCACCGCCTCGGCATGCCCTGACCCGGTCGCGGCAACGACTTTCTCGCCCAGCTTGCGGCCGACCTCGTCGACAGCAACGAACGTGTGTGTGCGCTTGTGGACATCGGCTCCAACAACAACCATGGTGGTTGCCTCCTTCACTGTGAGGTGACGGTTGGGCCGGTCGGCGGACACATCTCAGTCGGGGGCGGTGCCACGCTCCTATCAAGTCACGCCGGCCGGTCCTTCACACCTGATGCCGACAAAACTCATGAACGCCAACCCAAGGCGGCAACCACGCTAAGAGCCAGACACCAGGTGATCAGGATCCAACCACCGCATCAAGCGGCAACCTCACCCTGACACTGAGTGGCATGCTAACCAGCATGCGCTACCGCGACCTACCCACAGTCGAAGTGACGCAGCGCGTTCGATGTGACGTCCCCACGGCATGGGCGCTGGTGACCGATATCAATCTGCCGACACATTGCTCGTCAGAACTGCAAGGCGTCGATTGGCTCGACGGCGCCAACGGCGTCCAAGTCGGCGCGCGTTTCCATGGACGCAGCAAGCACGAAGCGTTCGGTGACTGGTCGACGGTGTGCCAGGTGACTGAGGTCGAGGACCAGCGCCGGTGGGTCTACGACGTGGTCGGACCCGACGGCGCCAGCGCGACGTGGGCGTTCGAGGTCGAACCGACCAGCGACGGCGTGCTCATCCGGCAGTGGGGCCGGATGGGTCCCGGCCCGTCGGGCCTGACCCCGGCGATCGTGGCGATGCCGGACAAGGAGGCCAGGATCGTCTCGAATCGGCTCTCCGAGTGGCAGCAGAACATGCAGGCCAACCTGGAGTGGGTCCGCTCGCAGGCCGAGAGTTGAGTCGCGGCGAGGTCTACAGGGCCGGCATGAAGATCGAACAGGAATTGCTGGCCCCGGTCGCGGTCGAGGTGAGCGATTTCGCCGAAAACCCCGGCGAAGTCGTAATCGCCCACGCCTGCGTAGGCGTCGCTGCCACTGCCGATGATGCTGGCGATGTCGCCGGTACTCGCGGTTACTGTGTTGGCGAATTCCGATCCGGCATCGGCGTAGTCGTTGTTGCCGATGGCGGAGGCATGCTGCCGTCGGCCGGCAATGACAATATTGACGTCGCCCGGCGTGTAGTTCCCCCGGCAATGACCTGGTGTCGGTGCCGTTGGCGAAGGCGATGTTGCCGTCGCCCGCGCCGGCGACGGCTGAGCTGCCGGAGCCGATGGCGGCGGCGGAGTCGAAATTGCCGATGCCGGCGATAGCGTCGCTGTTGGTGCCGTCGGCAAAGGCGAAGTCGCCGGTGCCCGGGTCCCCGGTGCCGCCCGCCTCGGCGTCGCTGCCATCGCCATAGGCGATCGCGTAGTCACCTGTGCCCGAATACGCGGTCGCATGCCTGACTCGAACAGCGTGTAGCCGTCGACCGAGATGGCCAGATTCAGGCCGGGAATCCCCGATGCGGAGTCGGCGAACAGCGCCGATGGGTCGAAAGCCGTGGGGTCGATGGCCGCGTCTAAACCGGTGGTGTCGGCGGAGGCGATGCCTGGTGTGGCGCCCACCGCTGCCGCGATGGCCAGTCCGAATGTCAGCATTCCGATTGCGTGTGACGCGCCTCATGAGAATCCCTTCCTTGCCTGGGCTTTTAGCGCCCGTCCCCGCCCACAACTGGGCTCTTATTAAAAGGTGAGCCTGTATTCAGATTGAGCTCAGCATACCAGCGATATAATAAAAGATTCCATATTTCCTACCAATTGACTGTGAAACTGCGCATTTACCGCCATCCAACGGTCTATCAACTGGCGCGACGTGCTGCAGTGAGTGATCTTCGGCGGGCCGAACCGTCACGCGGACTCGCGCATCGCGCCCAACAGTCGGCGTGCCGCCGTGACGCGCCGGACGACCGGGCCGGTGAGGGTGTCCAGCGCGCATTCCGGATCGGCCGGAGGCCCCAGATGTCCGCAGCCGCGCGGGCAGTCTTCGATCTTCTCGGCCAGATCGGAGAACGCCAGCATCACATCGTCGGGCTTGATATGCGCCAGCCCGAACGAGCGAATGCCCGGGGTGTCGATCACCCAGCCGCCGGGCCGCCCGGCAAGGGGCAATGCCACCGATTGCGTCGAGGTATGCCGGCCCCTGCCGATGCCGGTGACCTCGCCGACTGCTCGATGCGCTTCGGGCACAAGGCGATTCACCAACGTCGACTTGCCCACACCGGAATGGCCCAAAAGCACGGTGATTTTGCCGTCGAGCAGGTGCGCCACCGCCTCCAGCGGGTCGTCACGGCCGGCGATGATCACCTCGAGGTCCAGGTCGGCGTATTGCTCGGCGAACGGCTCGGCGGGTGCCAGATCGGTCTTGGTCAGGCACAGGATCGGGAACAGTCCGCCGGCGTAGGCGGCGATCAGTGTCCGGTCGACCAGTCCGGTGCGCGGCGGTGGGTCGGCCAGCGCCACCACGATCAGCAGTTGGTCGGCGTTGGCGACGACTACCCGTTCGGTCGGGTCGGTGTCATCGGCGGTGCGCCGCAACACCGTTCGCCGCTCGACCACGACGGACGATCCGAGCCAAGGTATCGGTGCGGCCGGACAGATCGCCGACGATGTCGACCTCATCGCCGACGACGATCGGCGTGCGGCCCAGTTCGCGGGCCCGCATCGCGGTGACGTGGCGGTCTATGTCGCCGCCGAGCACACAGCCCCAGCGGCCGCGGTCGACGCTGATCACCATCGCCTGCTCGGCGTCGGCATGTTCCGGGCGGGTTTTGGTCCGCGGTCGCGAACCCTTATGGAGCGCATCTTGGCGTCGGACTCGTCGTAGTCGTCCGGCTTCAAGCTACGAGCTCCGCAGCATGTCGGCCCACATCGCAGGGAAGTTCGGCAGCGTCTTGGCGGTGGTCTCGATGTCGTCTACCGCGACTCCGTCGACCCGCAGACCGATGATCGCGCCCGCCGTCGCCATTCGGTGATCGGCGTACGACAGCCAAGTGCCGGCCCGCAGCGGTGTCGCGGTGATCTCGAGACCGTCGGCGGTTTCGCGGCAGTCGCCGCCGAGCCGGTTGATCTCGGTGGACAGCGCGGCCAGCCGGTCGGTCTCGTGGCCGCGCAGGTGGGCGATGCCGGACAGGCGGGATATCGAGCCCGGGGCTGCCAGCGCCGCGAGCACCGCCACTGAGGGGGTGAGCTCGCCGACGTCACGCAGATTGACGTCAAAACCGTTGTAGGATTGCGGGCCTTGCACCTCTAGATACGAGTCATGCTGCCTCACAACGCAATTCAGTTGCGAAAGGATACTCAGGATGGTGTCGGCGGGCTGGATGCTGGCCGCCGGCCAGCCGGTGATGCGGACGGTGCCCCCGCTGACCACAGCCGCGGCGATGAACGGGACGGCATTCGACAAGTCCGGCTCGATGTGCCAGTGCGCCGCGGCAACCGGGCCCGGTCGCACATGCCATCGATTAGGCGTCGCGTCGTCGACGTCTACGCCGGCCAGGCGCAGCATCGCCACCGTCATCGCGATGTGCGGCGCCGACGGCAGTGACGAACCGATGTGCTGGACCGCCAGACCGTCGATGAACGACGGGCCGGCCAGCAGCAAGCCGGAGACGAACTGCGAGGAGGCCGAGGCATCGATGTCGACGGCCCCGCCCGCGACCTTTCCGGCGCCGCGAACCCGAAACGGCAGGCCGTCGCCGTCGATATCGACGCCCAGGCCGCGCAGCGCATCGAGTAACGGTGCGATCGGCCGGACCCTTGCCTGCTCGTCGCCGTCGAACGTGACGGCGCGCAGGCCGAGGGCCGCCAGTGGCGGAACGAATCGCAACACCGTGCCGGCCAGGCCACAGTCGATGCGGGCATCTTCGGGCGGGGCGATCGTCCCGCCGACCGCGAGTTCGTCGGCCGGCCCGTCGACCCGCAGCCCCAGCGCTTCCAGCGCGCCGATCATCAGGTCGGTGTCGCGGCTGCGCAACGCGCCGCTGATCGTCGAGACGCCATCGCGGGCGGCCAAGGCCGCGAGCACTAATGCGCGGTTGGTCTGCGACTTCGAGCCGGGCACCGTCACCGTCGCATGTACCGGCCGCGAGGTGTAGGGGGCGGGCCAGGTACTCACGTGCCCCATTCTTGCCTACCGGGCACCATAGAAGGCATGTGTGGACGATTCGCGGTGACGACGGACCCGGCGGTGTTGGCCGAAAAGATCGAGGCGATCAACGAGGCGCGCGTTGCTGAGTCGGGCGGCCCGAACTACAACGTGGCGCCCACCACCACCATCACCACCGTGGTTCGGCGTCACGACGAACCCGACGACGAGCCCACCCGCCGGGTCCGATCGATGCGCTGGGGATTGATCCCGCCGTGGGTCAAGGCGGGGGCCGACGGCGCGCCCGAGTCCAAGGGGCCGCTGCTGATCAACGCCCGCGCCGAGAAGATCACCACCTCGCCGGCGTTTCGCTCCAGCGCCAAATCCAAACGCTGCCTGGTGCCGATGGACGGCTACTACGAGTGGCGCGCCAACCCCGATAACGACGCCGGGAAGAAGGCCCGCAAGACGCCGTTCTTCATGCACCGCGCCGACGGCGAGATGTTGTTCATGGCCGGGTTGTGGTCCGTATGGAAAAACCCCGGCAGCCGCTCGGATTCGCCGTTGTTGAGTTGCACGATCATCACCACCGACGCGGTCGGCGAGCTCGCCGAGATCCACGACCGGATGCCGTTGATCGTGCCCGAGGGTGAGTGGGATCGCTGGCTGGATCCCGACGAGCCGGCCGACCTTGACTTCCTGGCCGCGCCGCCGAGCGTCGACGGCATCGACGTGCGGGAGATCTCGACCCTGGTCAACAACATTCGCAACAACGGACCGAATCGTGGGAGCCGGCGGAGCCGCAGCCCGAACAGGCCACGCTGCTGTAGTTGTCGGTCGTCGACAACGGTTCAGACAACTTTGTCCGTCGGCGACGGTTCCGGGCACGCAGCGGGGACTTAGCATGCGGGGTGTGAGTGCCTTGTATAGCTACACATTCGATGACATTCGGAACCGTCCGGTCGCGGTGATCGGAGCGGGGACGCTGGGACGGCGTATCGCGTTGATGTTCGCCAGCCGTGGCGGAACCGTGCGAATCTACGCCCGCCGCGACGAACAGCTGGTAGCAGCGAAACAGTATGTGGCCGAGAACCTTCCGAGGGTTGTCGAGAATCGCCGCTTCGGTGAACCGGGCGACGTGCACACCACGACGTCTCTTGCCGAGGCGCTGGACGGCGCGTGGCTGGCGGTCGAGTCGGCCCCGGAGAAACTCGAGATCAAGATTCCGCTGTGGGGCGAGATCGACCGGGCCGCCCCGCCCGACACCATCTTCGCGACCAATTCGTCGTCGTACCCTTCGCGTCTGATGGCTGAGGAAGTGCGCGACAAGACGCGACTGTGCAACACGCACTTCTACATGCCGCCGGAGGTGAACGGCCTCGACCTGATGTCGGACGGCGAGACCGACCGCGGCCTGCTCGACACCCTGCTGACCGTGCTGCCCGAGTTCGGCGTCTACCCGTTCGAAGCGCGCAAGGAGTCACCGGTTTCATTTTCAATCGGGTGTGGGCCGCAATCAAGCGGGAGTCGCTGTTGGTCGTCGCCGAGGGAGGGCTCGTCCGGAAGACGTCGACGGGATGTACAAGCTCAACTTGGGGGCGCCCGCCGGGCCGTTCCAATTGATGGATCTGGTCGGCCTCGACGTCGCGCTCGACGTCGAAAACCATTACACCGACGTGTTCCCGAACCTGCC
>CAVVNB010000008.1:0-10525 GCA_963749375.1 uncultured Actinomycetota bacterium | reverse complement strand
GTCGGTCGAGGCTCAGTTAGCCTCGCGGACAACACTACTCGGAGACGGTCCCGGGCTCCCAGGCGCGGTGAAGCTCCATGCGTGAGCGGATCTTGAGCTTGCGGTAGATACGGCTGAGATTGACTTCGACCGTCTTCGGGCTGATGAACAGCGCCGCCGCGATGTCTCGATTGGTCATACCCGTCACGGCGAGCTCCGCGACCCGTTGTTCAGACGAGGTCAGTCCTTCACCGCGCTGCCTGCCCGAGATGCCACGCGCCAGTTCGGCTTTGGCGCGCTCGGCCCATAGCTGAGCGCCGAGTTCGGTGAAGGTCTGCAGCGCCTCGCGAAGGGTGGCTGCCCCGGACTCACGCTGGCGTTGGCGGCGTTGGAGTTGTCCGAGCAGCAGCTGGGTGCGGGCCTTCTCGAAAGGCATCGGGAGGCGCTTGTGCTCGGTCATGGCAAGCTCCGCCGTCGCGGTGGCCGCGTCGAGATCGCCGCGGGCGGCCAACAGCATCGCGCGGGAGCGCAGCGCCGTGGCGAGCATCCAGGCTCGGTCGAGACGACGGCCGTTGCCCTCCAGAGTGTCGATCAGTGGCTCGGCGTCGTCGAGGCGGCCCACTCCGATCATCGCCTCGATTGCCTCGGGGAGATAGGACGCGGCGATGATTTCGGTGGCCTCTGGGAAGGCCTGAGCCATCGACAACAGCGGCTGGAGTGCGTCCAAGGCCGCCTGATGATTGCCCTGCGAAACCTCGACAAACCCACGCAAGGTCACCGGCCATTCGCCCATTCGCATTGAGCCACAACGCTGTGCGCTCGCGACCGCCTCGTCCAGGTCGCTGATGGCGTCGGCGATCCGGCCGGTGTACGCGGCGGCCGCGCCCCGGATCGTCAGCGCGATGAACATGGCGAAGTCGCCGCCCAGCTGCGCCGCACGCTCGACGGTCTCGTCGGCGACGATCGCGACGTTGGCCAGGTCTCCCCGCCAGATGTCGACGAGCGCCAATGAAAAGGCGACAAATACGAATTCGCCTTCCAGCCCCAGCGCGACGCATCGCCGGCTCACCGCCACCAGCACGTCGTGGGCCGTGTCGAGTTCGCCGGTCCAGCCGCGCAGCAATGCCATCTGCACGCTCGGCAGAAATGCCAATGGCACAGGCAGATGATCGTCCTCGAGCTCCACGGCACGTTGGAGTGCGTCCTCGTCGAAACCGTGCCCGCTGAGGAAGCCCAGAATTCCCAGCATCCCCAGAGCCGGGCTGAGCAGGCTCGAGATGCCCAAACGCTCGGCTTCGGCCACGGCCTGCTGCACGCAGTCAGCGGCGCGGTCTGGTTGAGCCGCGTTGAAAAGCGCGTAGGAGAGCATGATCAGCATCCGCACCCGCAGTGCGTCGTCGGCGCTGCTGTCCGGTAGCCCGCTTTCCAAAAGCTCTGCGGCGTCAGAGAATCCGTCATCGTAGAAGCGGACCAACGAAAGTTGATACAGTGCCTCCGCGCGCAGCGGGCCAGGCTTCAGTTCGTCCACCACCGCTTCGAGCAGTTGGCGGGCCCGGCCGGGATCGCCTGCGGCGAAATAATGGGTTGCGCAGTGGATTCGACGCTCTGCATGGTCGGCGCCCAAATTGATTGCCAGCTCGAGTAGTTCGGCCGCTGCGGCCGGCGCGCCGCGAGCGTGGGCGATCTCGGCCCCTGCGTCGAGGGCCTCGATGGTTGCCGGTAGGCCGGTGGCGTCCGACAACGCCAGGTGGCGAGCGCGTAGTTCGGGCTCGACGACGAGTTCTGACAGCCGTTGGTGCATGGCGCGCCGCTGGCGCGGTGACGCTTCGCTGTAGACGCCATGGGCCAGAACCGGATGCGTAAACGAGACCCGGTTGCCATCGATGGCCACCACTGAATGGGTCTCCGCCGCGTCCAACGCTTCCAGGACGCGCTCGGCGCTACTGGCTGTGGCCTGGGCCAGCATGCTCACGGTGGGATCGGGCACACTCGCCATCGCGAGCAGCACCTCTTGGGCATCTGGCCCGGCCCGGCTGATTCGGGCGCTGACCAACTCAGCGAGACTGCCGGGCAGCCGCAACGAGCCCGAACCGTCATCGGTATTGATATCGCGGGCCAGCTCCAGACCGAAAAACGGGTTGCCCCCAGCGATCTGGTGAATGCGCAATAGCGTGGGCCGCGGCACCGAGGCCCCCAGCCGCATCGTCAGCACCCGATGCAACTCTCCTACCGTCAATGGCCGCAATTTGATCCGGCGCACCGCGTCGGGATGGGCAAGTTGGACCTGCGCCGCTGTGGCGCTGCTCCGGGTGGTGACGATCAGTCCGACACCCTGTGGCAGTCGCCGGGAGGCGAAACTCACCGCGTTGGCGCTGGAGGCGTCGAGCCATTGCAGGTCATCGATGGCCACCAGCACGGTGCCAAGAGCGCGGGCCGCCAGCCGAACCAGCACGCCCACGAATGCGGCACCTACCGCCCGGGCATCACTGGAAGCGGCGGTCCCGCGGCGGCGCAACAACGCCGCGTCCAGACTTTGCTGTTGCGGAGCGGGTAAATCGGCGAATATCGATTCGTCAACATTTGCGAGCAGGTCGGCCAGCCCCGCATAAGCCAACACGGATTCGGCCTCGACGGAACGGCTGGCCAACACTACGAATCCGCGCTCGCGGGCCCGGTCCAGAGCGTCGAGCCACAGCGTCGTCTTGCCAATTCCCGCCTCGCCCTCGATGACAAGGGCCAGTGGTGCTTGAGGCACGTCACTCAGAAAGCCGGCAACTGCCTGCTCATCGGCCTGCCGACTCACGGCCCGCACCGTCATATACCTGCCCGCCACGTTCCCCGTCGAGATCGGCCAATCCGGTCGCCACGGTGTCGCGCACGCTGCCGATGCCCCGCGACGATTCCACTAGTCCGTGCGCATCATGATAGGTGAACGGTGTGCAGCTGGCTTGAAATAGCAATGCTGGTTCTGCGCGGTCGGGAGCGCTCCGCAAATCCACCTGTCTTTGCGGACGCATCAGTGGCAATGGTGGTCGTGCCCGTGCTCTGCGTCGGGGGAGCCGCCCATTGCCCGGAGCATCGGGATGCCGCCGGTGACGCCGAAGCGGGCGACAAGCAACACCGCGAGTCCGAGGAAGACGATGTTCAGCCAGGTGGTGTAGTTCCAGGAGATCCCGCCCTCCATCACCGTGGCGTTGCGGTGCGACGGGATGAGACCTGCCGTGCCGAAGAGGATTTCCACCACGTATCCGGCGGCGACCATCGCGGCATAGAAGGTGCCCAGCAGAGTCAGCATCATCGCGGTGCCGTAGTACTTCCGGTAGATGTTCAAGATCGGCAGAATCAGCAGGTCGGCAAAGATGAATGCGACGACGCCGCCGAAGCTGATGCCGCCGTTCCACAGCACCGCGGCCAATGGCACATTGCCGATCGAGCAGACGAACGAGACGATCGCCACGACCGGGCCCACGATCGGTCCCCACACCGCCGACCACACCGGCTGATCAGCGAAAAAGAAGTGCTGCCAAAAGGATTCAGGAACCCACGCCGCGATGGCGCCCGCGATCAACAGGCCGATGACCAGGTCGCGGAGGATGGCGGCCCACTCCATCACGAATACGTGGGACACCGAGGTGAAGCCGTTTCGCGACAGCAACCGTCGCAGAAATGAACCGTCGCCTTGCACCGACATGTCCATTGCGGCGTGGCCTTCCATCGAACCCGCCAGTCCTTGGTCGGCCTGACTGCGGGCGGCGTCGACAAGTCGCGACCGCACGAAGAGCCGGAACAACACGGCCAGAGCCACGATCATCACTGGCCCGCCGATGAACTCGGCCGCGGTGAACTGCCAACCCATGAGCAGGGCCAGGATGATGCCCAACTCCACAACCAGGTTCGTCGAGCCGATTTCGAACGCCATCGCGGCGGTGAAGTTGGCGCCCTTGCGGAACAGCGACCGGGCCAGGGCGACCGCGGCGTAGGAGCACGACGAGGACGCAGCGCCCAGGCCGGCGGCGACGGCCAGGGTGCGGGGGCGGTCATCGCCGAGCAGTGCCACGACGGTCGACCGGCGCACCACGGCCTGCACCACGGCGGACAACGTGAAACCCAGAACCAGTGCCCACAGGATCTCCCACGTCATCGACCCCGCCAGCGCCAATGCGTGCACAACGGCATGTGCCACCTCGTGTGTCATAGCGCCTCCAACCTAATACCCCTAGGGGGTATTCCCAACCTGTGTGCCGCCACGCCGGCCCGGAATTCGGGGGCGGCCCGGGATTGCCGCCGGCGCGTAGGAGTCGACATAATTACGTCAAGTGTGCAGGTAATTGGGACAGTTCTGAGACCTAAAAGCCCGACACACCGGGCCTGGCAACGCAGTCACAGAAGCAACACCAGGCACACTGGTAACAACAACGAAGCCGGGAGGGTGTTGCCGTGTACCGAGTTTTTGAGGCGCTCGATGAACTGGGCGCCATTGTCGAGGAAGCTCGTGGTCTCCCGATGACCGCGGGCTGCGTGGTACCGCGCGGTGACGTGCTCGAACTGATCGACGACATCAAGGACGCGATACCGGGCGAGTTGGACGACGCCCAGGACGTACTCGATGCCCGCGACTCGCTGCTACACGAAGCCAAGGCGCACGCGGACTCCACAGTGTCGTCGGCGACTGCCGAGTCGGAGTCGATGGTCAACCACGCTCGCGCGGAAGCCGACCGGATCCTGGCCGACGCCAAGGCGCAGGCCGATCGGATGGTCGGCGAGGCGCGTCAGCACAGCGAGCGGATGCTCGGCGAGGCCCGCGAAGAATCGGGTCGAATCGCAGCGTCGGCGAAGCGCGAGTACGAGGCAGCCACCACCCGCGCGAAGTCAGAGGCCGACCGGCTCGTCGAAAACGGCAACATCTCCTACGAGAAGGCCGTGCAGGAAGGCATCAAAGAGCAGCAGCGTCTGGTGTCGCAAACCGAGGTGGTGCAGTCGGCCAACGCCGAGTCCGCCCGGTTGGTCGACGCCGCACACGTCGAGGCCGACCGACTGCGCGGCGAATGCGACATTTACGTCGACAGCAAGCTTGCCGAGTTCGAGGAGCACCTGAACACCACCCTGCGCTCGGTCAACCGTGGCCGCCACCAGTTGCGGACCGCGGCGGGCGTGCACGACTACGCGCAGCGATAGCTTCCCTATGTGCGACACAAGGCCGCTGGTAGGCCGCCCGTAGAATCGCGGTCATGGCGCGTCAACACAGCCAGTCGGCACAAGCACGCTCGGACTCGCCGCTCGTCGTCAACATCGCGCGGCTGGGCCGACGCCCCGGAGCGATGTTTTCCCTGCACGAGGCGGTGGCGAACCCCGCGCGCATCGGCATCGACATGATCGGCGTCGCGGCCGGCGCGCCCCTTGACCTCGATCTGCGCGTGGAGTCGGTGTCGGAAGGCGTGTTGGTGAGCGGGACGGTGTCCGCGCCGCTCACGGGCGAATGCTCGCGCTGCCTGACACCGTTCAGTGAACGTATCCACGTCGATCTGACCGAGCTGTTCGCGTACTCCGACAGCCTCACTCAGGCGACCACCGAGGAAGACGAGGTCGGTCACGTGGTGGCCGACACCGTTGACCTTGAACAACCGATCATCGACGCGGTGGGCCTGGAACTGCCGTTCTCGCCGGTCTGTCAGGACGACTGCCCGGGGCTGTGCGCCAACTGCGGCGTCGCTCTGGCGACCGCCGAGCCGGGGCATCACCACGACGAGATCGACCCACGCTGGGCGAAGCTGACGACGATGCTCGGTGACAACGGCGGAGCCGACAGTGAGTGACTTGCTCGACGCGCTCGAGGTCGACCTGCCCGATGATTTGTTGACGTTGGCGCTGACCCATCGCAGCTACGCCTATGAGCATGGTGGCCTGCCCACCAACGAGCGCCTGGAGTTCCTCGGTGATGCGGTGCTCGGGCTGACCGTGACCGACGAGCTGTACCACCGGCACCCGGAACGCCCGGAAAGCGATCTGGCCAAAATGCGTGCCGGCGTGGTCAACACCCAGGCGCTGGCCGAGGTTGCGCGGGCACTGACCGATCAGGGACTCGGCGCACACCTGTTACTGGGCCGTGGCGAGCTGAAATCCGGCGGCGCGGACAAATCCAGCATTCTCGCCGACGGCCTCGAATCATTGCTTGGCGCAATCTATTTGCATGCCGGAATCGAAGCTGCGCGACGGGTGATCCTGCGGTTGTTCAGCGAATTACTGGAAGCCGGCGGCCTGTTGGATTGGAAGACCAGTCTGCAGGAGCTGGCGGCGGCCCGTGCCCTCGGCGCGGTGTCCTATCGCGTCACCTCCACCGGGCCCGACCACAAGCGGGAGTTCACTGCGGTCGTGGTGGTGAGGGACGCCGAATACGGATCCGGAACCGGTCGGACCAAAAAGGAAGCTGAGCAGAAGGCCGCCGAGCAGGCGTGCCAGGCGTTGACCCAGCTCGACGGTGCCGTGCGCGGGGAAACTGCCGGCTAGATGCCCGAACTACCCGAAGTCGAGGTGGTGCGGCGCGGATTGCAGGCCCATGTGGTGGGCAAGACCATCACCGCCGTCCGCGTCCATCATCCGCGCGCCGTCCGCCGCCACGAGGCCGGCCCCGCCGACCTGACGGCGCGGCTGCTGGCCGCGCGGATCACCGGGAGCGACCGGCGCGGAAAATATCTGTGGCTCACGCTGGACGCGCCGAGCGGCGACGAGCAGGCGCTCGTCGTACACCTCGGCATGAGCGGACAGATGCTGCTCGGCGAAGTCCCGAACGCCGGTCATCTGCGCATCGCCGCACTCCTTGATGACGGCACCACGCTGAGCTTCGTCGACCAGCGGACGTTCGGCGGCTGGATGCTGGCCGATCTCGTCACCGTTGACGGCAGCGTGGTTCCGACACCTGTCGCGCATGTGGCGCGTGACCCGCTTGACCCGCGCTTCGACATCGGTGCGGTAGTAAATGTGTTGCGGCGCAAACACTCCGAGATCAAGCGTCAATTGCTCGACCAGACCGTGGTGTCGGGGATCGGCAACATCTACGCTGACGAGTCACTGTGGCGCGCCAAGATCAACGGGGCCCGGCTCGCCGAGAAGCTGACCCGCCCACAGCTGACGATGCTGCTGGAAGCGGCCGCCGACGTGATGCGCGACGCGCTGTCCCAAGGCGGCACGTCCTTCGACTCGCTGTACGTCAACGTCAACGGACAATCCGGTTACTTCGACCGCTCGCTGAATGTCTATGGCCGCGAAGGCAAACCATGTAAGCGCTGCGGCGCGGTGATCCGCCGGGACAAATTCATGAACCGTTCCTCGTTCTACTGCCCCCGCGAGCAACCACGGCCACGGAGCTGAGAGTCTGTCCGCGTGAGGATCGGGTCTGGGGCGAGTTTGCGGGTGTCGCAGATCGGTGCACTCGAGACCCGGTAGAAATGAGCCCATGACAGATTTGTGGGTGGAGCGCACCGGTGTACGCCGCTATACCGGCCGTAGCTCGCGCGGTGCGGAAGTCCTCATCGGCTCCGAAGACGTCGAGGGTGTCTTCACGCCCGGTGAGCTGATGAAGATCGCGCTCGCGGCGTGCAGCGGGTTGTCCAGCGACTCTCCGCTGGCCCGCCGGCTGGGCGACGACTATCGACGACCATTCGGGTCTCCGGCGACGCCGACCGTGACCAAGAGGTCTATCCACTGCTCGAGGAGACACTCGAAATCGACCTGTCGGGCCTGGACCCCGCCGAGAAGGCACGGTGCTCACCGTGGTCCAGCGGGCCGTCGACCAGGTGTGCACGGTAGGCCGGACGCTGAAGGCGGGAACGAAGGTCGACTTCCGGGTCGCCGATGTCGGACACTGACGTCGTCCGGCTCACCGCGTGGGTGCACGGCCGGGTGCAGGGTGTCGGCTTCCGCTGGTGGACCCGATCCCGAGCGCTGGAGTTGGGCCTGACCGGCTACGCCGCCAATCGTCAGACGGCCGGGTACAGGTCGTCGCGCAAGGCCCGCGTGACGCGTGTGAACAGCTGTTGCTGAAGTTACAGGGCGGAAAAACACCTGGCCAGGTCGACACGGTTGTCGTGGATTGGTCGCCGTGCGGCGAAGCCATCAGCGGCTTCGCCGAGCGGTAGTCTGGCTCGCCGTGTACCTCAAGAGTCTGACGCTGAAGGGCTTCAAGTCCTTCGCCTCGCCGACGACTCTGCGATTCGAGCCCGGCATCACCGCAGTGGTCGGACCCAACGGGTCAGGCAAGTCCAATGTCGTCGACGCGCTGGCGTGGGTGATGGGGGAGCAGGGCGCCAAGACACTGCGCGGCGGCAAGATGGAGGACGTCATCTTCGCCGGCACCTCGTCGCGCGCGCCGCTGGGCCGTGCAGAGGTCACCGTCACCATCGACAACTCCGACAACGCGTTGCCGATCGAATACTCCGAGGTGTCGATCACCCGTCGGATGTTCCGCGACGGAGCGAGCGAATACGAAATCAACGGCGCCACTTGCCGTTTGATGGATGTCCAGGAATTGCTGAGCGACTCCGGGATCGGCCGCGAGATGCACGTCATCGTCGGGCAGGGCAAGCTCAACGAAATCCTGGAATCGCGGCCCGAAGATCGCCGGGCGTTCATCGAGGAAGCGGCCGGTGTGCTCAAGCACCGCAAGCGCAAGGAAAAGGCGGTACGCAAGCTCGAGTCGATGTCGGCGAACCTGGCTCGCCTGACCGACCTGACCACCGAGTTGCGTCGCCAACTCAAACCGCTCGGCCGCCAAGCCGAGGTGGCTCGCCGCGCCCAGACCATCCAGGCCGATCTGCGCGACGCAAAGCTGCGGCTCGCCGCCGACGACGTGGTCACCCGGCAGGGTGAGCTCAACAACACCAACCATGCCGAGGCGACGCTGCGGCGTGAGCATGACGAGGCCTCAGCCCGGATGACGGTGGCCTCCGAGGAATTGGCCACGCACGAGGCGGCACTGGCGGCGCTGTCTGAGCGGGCCGATCGGCGCAGCAGACCTGGTTTCGGTTGTCCGCCTTGGCCGAACGGCGTCAGCGCGACCGTGCGTATCGCGAGCGAGCGGGCGCAGCATCTTGACGTCGAGACCGCGACGACGGGTGGTCCCGACCCCGACGAGTTAGAGGCGAAGCCGCCGAGGTCGCGGCCGCCGAACAGCTGCTGCTAAGCGAGTTGGCCGCCACCTGCAGCCGGCTAGAAGCCGCACGCGCGGAGCTGGCCGACCGCGAGCGCGCTGCCTCTGAGGCCGAGCAGGCCCACGTGGCGGCCGTGCAGGCCGAAGCCGACCGCCGCGAGGGCCTGGCCCGGCTGGCCGGTCAGGTTGAGACGATGCGGGCCCGAGTCGAGTCGATCGACGACGGTGTCGCCAAACTGTCGGAGCGCATCGAGGAGGCCGCCGCGCGCGCTCAACAAGCCAAAGTCGAGTTCGAAACCGTGCAGGGCAGGGTCGGTGAGCTCGACCAGGGCGAAGTCGGTCTCGACGAACACCACGACCGAACGGTTGCTGCGCTGCGACTGGCCGACGGGCGGGTCGCCGAACTGCAGTCGGCCGAACGTGGCGCCGAACGCCAGGTCGCTTCGCTGCGGGCGCGGATCGAGGCACTGTCGGTCGGACTCGAGCGCAAAGACGGCGCCGCCTGGCTCACCCAAAACCGCGGCAGTGCAGGGCTTTTCGGATCTATAGCTAAACTCGTCAAAGTGCAATCCGGCTATGAGGCGGCGTTGGCTGCGGTGCTCGGCTCCGCCGCCGACGCGCTGGCCGCCGAAAGTTTCACCGCAGCCGCCGACGCGGTGGCAGCGTTGAAGCAGGCCGACGGGGGCCGGGCCGCGATCGTGCTCAGCGACTGGCCCGCAAACGACCCGGCGCCGGTGGGCGCACTGCCGGACGGCGCGCGCTGGGCGCTCGACCTCGTCGAGGCGCCGGCTCGGTTGCGCGGTGCGATGGTGGCCATGCTGTCGCGCGTCGCCGTGGTCGGCGGGTTACCGAGGCGATGAATCTTGTTGCCGCGCAGCCACAACTGCGCGCCGTCACCCGCGACGGCGATCTGGTCGGTGCGGGCTGGATCAACGGCGGCTCAGACCGTAAGCCCTCGACACTGGAGATCATCTCCGAAATCGCCAAGGCGCGAGCCGAACTCGCCGCAGCCGAGCAGCAGACCAACGAGCTGGGGGCGGCGCTGTCCGGGGCGATGAGCGAGCAGATCGCCCGTCAGGATTCCGCCGAGCAGGCTCTGGCGGCGCTCAATGAATCCGATGCCGCGATTTCGGCCATCTACGAGCAGCTCGGGCGACTCGGTCAGGATGCCCGCGCCGCTGACGAGGAGTGGCACCGGCTGATGCGCCAGCGGGAGGAGTTGGAGGCCGGGCGCGCCGACACCCTCGGCGAGCTCGGCGAGCTCGAGACTCGACTGGGCAACATCGAGCAGCCTCAGGGCGGGTCAGTCGAGCCCAGCCCATGGTGAAGTTCGGCAGCAGATCGCCGCGGCAGCCGAAGCCGCCCGCGGTGTCGAGGTGGAGGCCAGGCTGGCGGTACGCACCG
>CAVVNB010000007.1:0-13656 GCA_963749375.1 uncultured Actinomycetota bacterium | reverse complement strand
CGTCCGAACTGCCCTCGCGAACACCGCGAGTGATGATCCACAGCGTGACCGGGTGGCTTTCGTCGCGCTCGGCCAGCTTTCCGACCAGGTCGACCAGCTCCATCGACATGCGCACCGCGCCGTCGACATCGGCTTCACCGGAACGGGATTCGGCGACATAGAGCACGTAGCGGGCATCGGCGGCATCCGCCGGCGAGTAGCCGGTGTTTGTCAGGCCGTCGCGAAGCGCACCGGCAATGTCGTTCTCGCCCAACACCGCAACGGTGCTCGGGCCGGCAGCCAGACGGTCGTCTTGGCCCTCGACCGGCGAGAACGGCTGCCAGTCAAGCGCGTGCACCATCGCCGCGGGATCGTCGTTGCGGCCGGCGGCCGCGCTCGAATCCACTGCCGTGTAGCGAAGTCCGCGGACGTCGACACTCGTGCTGCCATCAGGTGCGATCACCGCGATGTCGACGATCAGCTCTTCGTCGTTGCCGCCACGCCGGCGAACCTCGACGCGGCCACGCGGGTCGGCGAGCTCGGCGGCAAATCGGACACCCGCGACCGCGGACGGCACCATCAGCCGCGGATTCTCGCTGTCCAGCAGCCGGCCGATGTGAATAGCGGCGTCCAGCAACGCAACTGACGAGGCCTGGGTCAGCTCGACATCGGCATGCAACTCGCCGGCCGTCGAACGGCAGGAGCCGATCGACCATCCGAACGGACGACCTGCACTGCCCCAGGTCTGCCACAGCGACGTCACCGAGTCATCGGCGAACTCGCCGTCGGCGACGTGCGGATCGGCTACCGCGGGGACCGCCGGGTGGTCGTCCGAGTCGCGGGCGACGCGGGCAGTGACGTGCCGGACCCAGTGCTGCCCGGAGCCACTGGCGCCCGACGACACGGTCACGGACGCCCCGTCGGCTACCACCTGAATGACGCGCGGCTCGTCGACGACGATCGGGTACTCGAAGCGGATGTCGGACAGTGCCGATCCGCCACACTCGGCCGCGGCCGCTGAAAGTGTCTGCAGCAGAACCGATATCGGGATGATCTCGACACCGTTGTTGTGGTGCGAACCGGGGTATGGCTTGGTCGTGGGAGTCAGACGCGCCTGCCACAGATGCGTCGGCGGTGTCGCCGCGACCGGAATGTGCTGACCAAGCAGCGTGCCGGGCTGCGGCGCAGACTCGGCGGTCTTCACGAATTCCTCGGCGCTGATCCAGTGTTGGGTGTGGTGCCACGGCGCACTCGGCAGAACCGGATGCGGCTCGGGCGGATGCGGCAGTGTGGGCGGACGCATGAAGTGCGTGCTGTTGAGGTTGGTGTGGAAGCTCACCGTGTCATCGCCCTTGCGCGACAACGTCCCAACGCTGTGATGGTGCACCGACTCCAGCGTTTCGGTGACGGCGTGCGTCAGCGTGGGGTGCGGGCTGATTTCGATGAACGTGGCGTGTTGCTCGGCGGCGATGCTGATCGCCTGGTGCAGCCGCACCGGCTGACGCACATTGGCAACCCAGTAGTCGGCGTCCAGGGCCGGCGTCTCGCCCGCGTCGGCGACGGTGGAGATAAACGGAATCGTCGGCGGCTTGGGCGTCAGATCGGCTAGCGCCGAACGCAATTCGGGCAGAATGGGATCCATCAACGCGGTGTGCGATGCGACTTCCATGTTCACCCGCCGCGCAAAACGCTCCTGTGCGCTCACGGCATTGATCGCCGCGTCGACCTGTGCCACCGCGCCGGCGATCACGGTTTGCCGCGGCGACAGGAAGCCGGCCAGGCTCACCTCGGGGTAGTCGGCGAGCAGCTTTTCGGCCGCGTCGGCGTCCATCTCCAGTAGACCGACCGCGCCTTGGCCGGCCAGCTTCGACATCAGCCGCGAACGGGTCCCGATGACCCGCAGGCCCTCGGCGGGGGTCAGCGCCCCGGCCACCACGGCCGCGGTCACCTCCCCCATCGAATGTCCAATCACCGCATCGGGTTCCACACCGTAGGAACGCCACAACGCGGTCAACGCCAGCTGCAGGCCCATCAGCACCGGCTGGACGCGGGCGTCTCCGGTCACCCGCTGGCCCTCGGTCAGCACTTGCTGCAGGGAGTACCTCATGTGCTCGAGGAATAACGGCTCCAGCTCGTCGACCGCGGCGGCGAACGCCGGCTCGTCGACCAGCAACTGCCGGCCCATGCCGGCCCACTGTGAACCCTGGCCCGAATACACAAAGACCGTGCCCGGTTTGCACACCCCTTCGTGGGGGCCGACCAGGCCGATCGCCGACTGGCCGGCCGCCAATGCCTGCAGCCCGGCGACGGCGTGGGCGCGATCGCGTGCGGACACCGTGGCGAAGGTCTTGTGGTGGGTGCGGTGGTGGTTGAGCGTGTGGGCGACATCGGTCAGCGACACCGCGGCGCCGTCGCCGATCATCCAGTCGGCCAGGGTCTGCGCTGTCGACGCGATCCGGGCCGGGGACTTGCCCGACACCACCAAGGTCGTGATCACCGGTTCCGGTTGCGGCGCAACAGGTTCGGTGGTTGGAGCTTGCTCGATGACGACGTGGGCGTTGGTGCCGCTGACCCCGAAGGACGACACCCCGGCCCGACGCGCGCGCCCTACGGCCGGCCAGTCCATGCCGTCGGCAGCGATGGTGAACTTCGACGCGCCCTCGACGGCGTTCGGCGTCAGCTTGGTGAAATGCAGATGCGGCGGAATGTAACCGTGCTGCACGGTGAGAACGGTTTTGATGAAACCGGCGATGCCGGCGGCCGACTCCAGGTGACCCAGGTTCGTCTTGACCGAGCCCAGCACCAGCGGCGTCCGCGCCGTCGCGCTCACCGAAGACCTGGTGCAACGCACCCAATTCGATCGGATCGCCGAGCGCGGTGCCGGTGCCGTGCGCCTCGATGTAGTCGATGTCCGACGGCTCGAGTCGCGCCGCCGCCAATGCCGATCGCACCACGGCCTGCTGAGCCGGCCCGCTGGGCACGGTCTGCCCGCTGCTGGGTCCGTCCTGGTTGACGGCCGAGCCGCGCACCACCGCCAGCACCGAATCGCCGTCGCGCACTGCATCGCTGAGCCGCTTGAGCACCACGACGCCGCAGCCCTCGCTGCGGACATAGCCGTCGGCGCTGGCGTCGAAGGTCTTGCAGCGGCCATCCGGAGCCAACATGCCCCACCGCGAGGTGGCAACGCTGTTTTCCGGGCTCAGCATCAGGTTGACCCCGGCCACCAGCGCCTGATCGCTTTCCCGCCGGCGCAGGCTCTGACAGGCCAGATGCACTGTGACCAGCGACGACGAGCAGGCGGTGTCGAGCACGACCGCCGGACCGTGTGCACCCAGGAAATAGGACAGGCGTCCGGCAGCAAAGTTCGCGGCGTTCCCGAACGGGACGTGTGGGTCGACCTCTTCCGGCGGCAGCCGGCCGGCCAGGGTCAGGGTGTAGTCGTAGGTGGTCATACCGACGAACACCGAAGTCTGGGTGCCGCGGATCATCGGCGCGGTGATGCCCGCGTTTTCCAGTGCCTCCCAAGTGACTTCGAGCAACAGCCGCTGCTGCGGGTCCATCGCGGCGGCCTCACGCGGGGAGATGCCGAAGAACTCGGCGTCGAACTCATCGGGTTGCCAGGAAGTGAGGAAACCGCCCTCTTTGCTGACGATCGTGCCCGGCACCGAGTGGTCGTCGGAGTAGAAGGCGTCGGCGTCCCAGCGTCCCGAGGGGACGCCGACGATGCCGTTGCCGCCGTCCTGCAGCAGCCGCCAGAACCGCTCGGGAGTGTTCGCCCCGCCCGGTAGCCGGCAACCCATTCCCACCACGGCGATCGGCTCGGTATCGCCCTTTTCGGCGACCTCCAGCCGCGCGGTCAGGTCGTCGATCTTGCGCAACGCCTCGGTGATGATCGCCCGACGGTCCGACGGTGCAGCAGTCATCGCGCTCCCCCCGGTCTGTCGGAAAGTTGTTTCACATGGGACATCGTGTGCGAGATACGCGGCCTTGCCCACCGATGTCATCCGGGCGTATCCAGTTGGTTCGCTTCGTCGCGCCCACAACGTTCATCCCAGCCGAAGTGACTGATGTTACCGCCACTCGGCTGTTGCCGAACGCGACCCCCCTGCACAGCGGGTATCGAAAACTCGTTTGATGACACTGGCTTTACTCCCGCTGCGGTGTAAAGCCGCCCGGAGCCCACTAGGTGGGTCTGTCGGCATTTGCCGACCGACGTCACGCAGTGGAATCCAAACGGCTGAAGTCGTCCTGTTGGTAGACCTCAACACACGATGAACGGCGGATCTTCCCGCTGGTGGTGATGGGGATGGAGCCGGCCGGGACCAACACGAGGTCGGCCACCCGCAAACCATGCGACTTCGAAATCGCAGACGTCACTTGCGCTCTCACGGTACGAAGCCGTTCCTGCATCTCCTCGGAGTTGCCTCGGTCCTTCATTTCCGCGATCACGATCAGCCGCTCGGTGCGACCATCCTCGACGGAAATCGCCGCGACACGGCCGCCGCTGATCTCCTGAGTGGTCGCCTCGATGTCGTCGGGGTAGTGGTTACGCCCGTCGACGATCAGCAGGTCCTTGATGCGGCCGATGATGAACAGCTCGCCGTCGTAGATGGTGCCCAGGTCACCGGTGCGAAGCCACGGGCCCAGCGGGGTGTCGGTCGACGGGTCGACCAGTTGACCTCCGAAGGTCTTCTGCGTCTGTTGTGGCTTGCGCCAGTAGCCGGCGGCGATGTTATCGCCATGCAGCCAAATTTCGCCGACCATGCCGGCCGGGTTCTCGACGCGGGTGTCCGGGTCGACGATGCGAATCGTCGATGCGCGCGGGACACCGACGCTGACCAGCTCGACTCCGGTCGCGGTCTCGCACGCCTCGGCGTGGCCGGCGGACAACTTCTCGTAGTCGAACGTCGCGACCGTCGGGGGACGCCCCGGGCCGGAGGAGTTCACGTACACCATCGCCTCGGCCAGGCCGTACGACGGCTTCAGCGAGCTGGCCGGGAAGCCGTACTCCGCGAACCGGTCGATGAAACGCCGGATCGTCGCGGCGTGCACCCGCTCGCTGCCGGACAGGATGGTGTGCACGCCGGACAGGTCGAGCCCGGCCATGTCCTCGTCGGTGGTCCGACGCGCGGCCAGCTCGAAGGCGAAGTTCGGCACCGCGGTGAAGACGCGGGTGTTCTGGGCCATCTGCTGAATCCACCGGGCCGGCCGCTGCAGAAACGCCATCGGGCTCATCAGCACCGAGTGCAGACCCATGGTGAGCGCGCCGGTGATGCCCAGCAGCAGGCCCATGTCGTGATAGACGGGCAGCCACGACACCAGCGTGGTGTCCGACGGCGGAATCGCGCCCTCGGCCTCGAAGTAGTCGTCGCGCACCTGCTGGACGTTGGCCAGGATGTTCTTGTGGGTGACGACCACGGCCGCCGGCGAACGGGTCGAGCCGGAGGTGTACTGCAGCACCGCGTTCTTGGTGAGTGGTGCGGGCGGGGCCTGGAAGTTCGGCTCCGCGTCGAGGTCGAGGCTGTCGACCTCGATCAGCGCGGGTGCCTTGCCGGGCAGTGAACGCGCGCACCCGACGACGTCGCCGGCGACGGCGGTCGTCGTCAGCAGCACCGTGGGAGCGCAGTCCTGCAGGGCCGCGGAGGCCCGCTCGTCGTGGGCGCCGAACTGCGGGACGGGTAGTGGCACCGTTACGAACCCGGCCTCCAACGCGGCGTAGAACGCGACGACGTAGTCCAGGCCCTGCGGCGCGAGGATGGCCGCACGGTCCCCCGCCGCTCCGCAGGACGCGACCTCAGCGGCCAACGCCTGCACGCGCCCGTAGAGCTCGGACCAGGTGAGCGTCTGGGAGTAGCCGGCCGGGTCGATCTCGTAGTCGATGTACGTGTAGGCCGGCGCAACGGGTTGCTGCCGGGCCCACTCCCGCAGCACTGCGGCAATCGAGGCATTTACTACCATCGGGACACCACCCCTCAAAATCTAGAGCCCCGGACAACAACTAGACGGGCGCTTGTGATGCAGGAGATTAACAGGGGCCTCGCGCATCTCGGATCAAAAACCCAAGAATGTAATACGCGCGCCAAACAGAAGCCCCGTTCCCGCCTGCGTCATTGCTGGGACCATAGGTTTGCTATGTGGATCACGTCCAGAGGCGTCCACTCTCCGGTCGCGACGGCCCAACGCTACCCGACGGTCAGTTAATTCGCATAACCCCGAATACCTGAAACGCCTTGCGGAAACTTTTCCCGTGGTAGCGCTTACATTTGCGGCCCTGGTAGCGGCCGCCTCCCACCGGGGTAGCGGCGTCAGCGCCGATCCGGCCAGCTCACCGGAGCCCCCCCGTTCGAAACCTCCCTGAGAGAGGATGTTTGCTGGCTTACGCCACGCTGATAACAGGGTGTGGTGTTATTCACTTTTTTCTTAGACGCCCTGTTCAGCAGAACCGGCGCGCCAGGCGGATATCTCGCGCAGATCTCAGGTTGGCCACTCCGTCCAAGTTACCGGAGGCAGCGTCCAATTTGTTAGCTGGATAAACACTTTCGGCAGGTAATGGCGATCTTGATTTGCCGATCTCGATTGCGGTCGGCCATTTTGACAACAATCGTTTTATTCAACCGATTGCTCAACCTCTACAAGAGGCCAAGATCTTGGGCTCGATCTCGCCAACAAGCTCGGCAATGTGGTCGGTCAGATAGAAATGGTGGCCGGGAAAAGCCTTCACGCTGAACTCAGCTGTGGTGCGCTCCGACCACGGCAACACCTTCTCGTAGGTGGCCACCTCGTCGTCGTCGCCCAGGAACGCGGAGATCGGGCACGACAACTTCTCGCCCGGCGGGCAATCGTATTTCGAGATCGCCTTGAGTCCACGCAGCGTCGGCAGGATGCTGGCCGCGAATTCCTCGTTCTCCAGGAACTCCGGATTGACACCGGTCATCTCGCTCACCGCGTTGAGCAACCCTTGGTCCGACTCGGGTACGTGCTCATAGCCAACGCGCCCGGGCGCGGCGACAGCCGAGACGAACAGGGCGGCGATCGGGCTGCCGGCCGCCTCGAACCGGCGGGCGACCTCGAACGCCAGCAACCCGCCCATGCTGTGGCCGAAGAACGCCACCTTTTCGTCGGGGTCTTCGGGCGGCTTGATCATCTGGCAAACCTTGTCGGCAAGATCGGAAATGGTGGTAAAGGACCCGAGGTCGTGATTACCACCGCGCCCCGGATAGCGAACGGCGACGCGTTTGATATCGCTGGCAAAGGCTTTGGCGAAGGGAACGTAAAACTCCGCCGATCCCCCGGCATGCGGAAAGATGTAGAGCTTCGGTGGCTGCCCAGTCACGCGGCAACGATACAGTCCCCGACGTGCCCGTCCCCGGCAGGGCGCGGCGCGGCACTCGGCCTCGTTACGACTTAACGGCGTTCAGCTGACAATTCAAATCCTGTGAAAAAGCCAAGAAGTTTCTGTGCCGTTTTTCGGCCGACACGTTTCGCGATTCGTCTATCGCTAAACGTGAAAAAAGCTTACGATTTCTCCGCCATCAGGTGTGGCAATCGCTCTAGGGGAGGTCTGTCCAAACACCCAGCTTCAAGTACTGTTTGGAATCAGTAGTGGCCGGGTCCTGGGAAAGGGTTTGAAGATGTTCGTAACTACACAGCCAGACGTGTTGCAGGGGGCTGCGGGCACGCTCTCCGGCATCGGGGACTCGATGGTGGCGCGCAACTCGGCGGCCGCGGCGCCGACGACGGGCTTGTCCCCGGCGGCGTCGGACCTCGTGTCGGCGATGACGGCCGTCCAGTTCGGCCAGCACGGCGCGACGTACCAGCAGATCGCCGCGCAGGCTGCCGAGGTCCACGAGCAGTTGGTGGCCGCACTGCGATCCGGCGCCGGCGCCTACGCGCTGACTGAAGCGGCCAACGCCGCGGCAGGATCGATCGGGGCGTAAGTCGATGAGCTTCTCGCTGATACCTCCGGAGATCAACTCCGCGCTGATGTACCAGGGCGCGGGGTCTGGTCCGTTGTTGGAGGCCGCGACGGCATGGGATGGACTGGCCGCCGACCTGGAGTCGACCGCCACCCAGTACCAGACCGCGATCACCAACCTGACCACGGGCACGTGGCTGGGCCCGTCATCGGCGCACATGGCGTCGGCGGCCGAGCCGTACATCGCCTGGCTGCAGAGCACCGCGGCCGAGGCGGCCCAGACCGGCGCCCAGGCCAAGGCTGCTGCGGGCGCGTACACGACCGCGTATGCGTCGATGGTTCCGCCGCCGGTGATCACCGCCAACCGGGCGGCGTTGACCACGCTGGTGTCCAACAACTTCCTCGGCCAGAACACCGGGGCGATCGCCCAGAACGAAGCCGAGTACCTGGACATGTGGATCCAGGACGCGCTGGGCATGGACACCTACAACCTGAACTCGACGGGTGCGTCGTCCGCGCTGCCGGCACAGACCGCGGCCCCGCTGGTGACCAGTGGCGCGCAGGCTGCCGCTCCGGCGGCCAGTGCGGCCGACACGAGCAGCGACACGATCATCGCCGCGCTTGTCAACGCCGTTGCGGACTTGTTTGGCTACACGGGGACCACGAGTCGGCTGGGGACTTGAGCAACTTCGCGACCTGGCTCCCCGCGGCGGTTACTGCGATAGCCGGCAACCCGACGGCCGCGCTGCTTGCCGATCCAGGCGACGTACTACATGGGCATGTTGGGCAGCACGCCCGCTCGTATGTTCATGAGCTCGGGCAGCGGCGGTGCCAGCGGCGCCAGCAGCGCCACCCTGGCCAGCATGGGCGACTCGCTGCTGGAAAACGTCTCCAAGATGGTCGACGGCAAGGCCGCGACCGTGATGGCTGGAGTCGGCGGCCAGCTGTCCAAGTGGGGCTCAGGGATCCAGGCGTCAATGGCACATGCGATGCAGGCGGGCGGGCTGTCGGTGCCGCACGGCTGGCACACCGGTGTCCCGGACGTGAGTCGCGCTGCCCCGTTGCTGCCGGCCACCAGCGTCGCCTCACCGAGCATGACGACCGGCCTGCCCACCAGCCCGTTCTCGCAGGGGCTGATGGGTGCACTGGCCGGACGCGGTATGAGCGCCATGGGTTCGCGGGTTGCCGCCAAGGTGATGCCACGTTCGCCAGCCGGCGGTTAATTCCCTTACCCCACAACGTATTAACTCTTAACACGCCACGATAAGGAGAGAGATATGCCTACACGTTTTATGACTGACCCGCACGAGATGCGGTCGATGGCGGGCCGTTTCGATGTGCACGCGCAGACTGTTGAGGACGAGGCCCGCAAGATGTGGTCCTCGAGCCAGAACATTGCCGGTGCCGGCTGGAGTGGTACCGCGCAGGCCACCTCCTACGACACCATGGGCCAGATGAACACCGCGTTCCGCAACATCGTGAACATGCTGCACGGGGTGCGCGACGGGCTGATCCGCGACGCCAACAACTACGAGAGCCAAGAGCAGGCCTCTCAGCAGATCCTGTCCAGCTAGCCTATCACCTCAAACCCGTTAGGAGAACAGTCATGTCGATCAGTTACCAGTTCGGCGACGTGGATGCCCACGGCGCGATGATCCGCTCCCAGGCCGCTTCCCTGGAGTCCGAGCACCAGTCCATCGTGCGCGATGTGCTGGCTGCCGGTGACTTCTGGGGTGGCTCGGGTTCGGTGGCCTGCCAGGAGTTCATCACCCAGTTGGGTCGTAACTTCCAGACCATCTACGAACAAGCCAACAGCCACGGCCAGAAGGTGCAGACCGCCGGCAACAACATGTCCAGCACCGACTCCGCCGTCGGCGGCAGCTGGGCCTAACCCTTCACAGTCAACTGTGGCCCGCACACCCCCCCGGTGTGCGGGCCACAGTCATTTTCGGGCTGCCGGAAAGATCGCAAAAAAGCGCAACATGTCACGCGTATGAAGCCGCCTGTTCATCGCGAGGTCGTAGCCTGTGCAATCACAGTGGCTCACGCCCACACACGACAATCTCGAAATAAGGAGTGCTTTTCATGCCTACGCGTTTTATGACCGACCCGCACGAGATGCGGTCGATGGCGGGCCGTTTCGACGTGCACGCGCAGACTGTTGAAGACGAGGCCCGCAAGATGTGGTCCTCGAGCCAGAACATTGCCGGTGCCGGCTGGAGTGGTACCGCTCAGGCCACCTCCTACGACACCATGGGCCAGATGAACACCGCGTTCCGCAACATCGTGAACATGCTGCACGGGGTGCGCGACGGACTGATCCGCGACGCCAACAACTACGAGAGCCAAGAGCAGGCCTCTCAGCAGATCCTGTCCAGCTAGCCGATCCCTCAAACCCGTTAGGAGAACAGTCATGTCGATCAGTTACCAGTTCGGCGACGTGGATGCCCACGGCGCGATGATCCGCTCCCAGGCCGCCTCCCTGGAATCCGAGCACCAGTCCATCGTGCGCGATGTGCTGGCCGCCGGTGACTTCTGGGGCGGCTCGGGTTCGGTGGCCTGCCAGGAGTTCATCACCCAGTTGGGCCGCAACTTCCAGACCATCTACGAACAAGCCAACAGCCACGGCCAAAAAGTCCAGACCGCCGGCAACAACATGAGCAGCACCGACTCCGCCGTCGGCGGCAGCTGGGCCTAACCCCCTGCACCGTCGGCAACGCCAAGAGCGTTGGCGTTCATCGATATTCGTGGCGCCGGCAGCGCCCGCAACCAGCGGGCCTGCCGGCGTTTTCGTGCTCTCGCGCACCTGCCCCGGCCGGGCTAGTGTCGTGAGTCATTAATTCAGGATCTGCTCGTCGATTGTGACGAGGTTTCATCGAGATTGACGTTGGCGCGAAGAAGAGCGAGTGACCAGCACGCTAGCGTCGATCTCGACTGCCGAAACACCCATCCGCTGCGGCATTGTCGCTGCGAGGCGGGCAAACTGGACGCCGCTGCTCCTTAGGGGCGGGTCGGGCGGGTGAGAGGCCGCGCACCGGCCCCGTCGGCGCGATACCGGCGGTACCGGCTAGCCTGGACCACAATCCGAATAGCAAGGAGCTTCCATGGAAGGGTTTGCCGGAAAGGTAGCCGCGGTGACCGGCGCTGGTTCGGGCATCGGCCAGGCGCTGGCGCTGGAGCTGGGCCGCTCGGGCGCCTCGCTGGCGATCAGCGACGTCGACGTCGACGGGCTCGCGCAGACCGAGGAACAGCTCAAGGCCATCGGCGCGCCGGTGCGAGCCGACCGGCTCGACGTCACCGAGCGTGAGGCCTTCCAGATCTACGCCGACCACATCAACGAGCACTACGGCAAGGTCAACCAGATCTACAACAACGCCGGCATCGCCTACACCGGCGACGTCGACATCAGCCAGTTCAAAGACATCGAGCGGGTGATGGACGTCGACTTCTGGGGAGTTGTCAACGGCACCAAGGCTTTTCTGCCGCACCTGGTCGCATCCGGCGACGGCCACGTGATCAACATCTCCAGCCTCTTCGGACTGATGTCGATGCCCGGACAAGCCGCCTACAACTCGGCCAAGTTCGCGGTACGCGGCTTCACCGAGGCCCTGCGACAGGAGATGGTGCTCAACCGGGAGCCGGTGAAGGTGACCTCGATACACCCCGGCGGCATCAAGACCGCGATCGCCCGCAACGGCCTGACCGCCGACGGCGTCAGCGCACAGGCGCAGTCGTCGTTCTTCGACAAACGCCTTGCCAGCACCACGCCACAGCGCGCGGCCGAGATCATCTTGGACGGCGTTCGCAAGAACAAGGCACGGGTGCTGGTCGGCCAGGACGCCGTGGTGCTGGATCTGATCGTCCGGATCACCGGTTCGCACTACCAGCGGCTGTTCGCCCCCGTCGTCGGCCGGATGAAGCCGCCGTCGCGCTAACGCCCGAGCGGGTGTTCGTTCAGCCAGGCGTCGGCCACGGCCTGCGGGTCAGCCCCGGCGGTCACCTGTCGGCGCATCTCGACCAGCGCGGCGGTGTCCAGCACGCCGGCCACCTCGTTGACCGCCAGCAGCTGCCGATCGGTCAGCTCGTTGCGGCGGTACAACGGCACCACGTTCTCGGCCTGCACCAGCGCCGGTTTGCCGTCGGTGAGCATCACCAGGTCTGCCGGGACATTCGGGTCGGCGGTGGTGGTCCACGCCGCCGTCACCTCACCGGCCTTGACCGCGGCGAAAAGCTTTGCATCGTCGGTGAATTCGCGAGCTGCAGGTAACCGGCAGCTACCCAGCGCGGAGGGGGTCGGCGCGCCGGCGATCGATCCGACGACCAGCCCGTCGCAGTGCTGTGGCAGCGCGCTGAGATCGCTGCCGCCCCAACTCTTCGACGTCGACTCGGCAACCGCCAGCGCGGGTTTGTCCTCGGCCGCGGTGCTGTAGTCACCGGCGGCGATACCCTCCGGCAGCGCGCCGATCATCGCCTTGTAGACCTGCGCATCGGAACGCACGCTGGCCCCCGGCTGGAAAGCCTGCAGCACCCGGCCGGTGAGGCTGGGGACGACGAGGAACGTGCCGGAGTCCAACTTGGCCAACGGGTTCGGCGCCTGCTCGGTCCGCGCCGGGAAGCCGTAGGACCGCAGTGCACCGGTGTAGACGTCAGCCAGCAGCGTTGATTCGATACCCGCACGGGATCCGACCACCAGCTCGGCCGCGTGGTGCCCGGTGTGGCCACAACCCGCCGTCGCCAGCGCAGCGGTCAGCGCCAGCGCGATGAACCGGGGTGCCGTCACTCCGCGGTATCTGCGGCGGCGGCCACCGCGGCGGCAACCGCCGGCTCGACCCGGGGATCGAGTGGGCTCGGAACGATCCGGTCCTGCGCCAGGTCGTCGGCGACGATGGAGTAAATCGCCTCGGCCGCAGCCACTTTCATCTCTTCGGTGATCCGGCGGGCACCGGCGTCCAGCGCTCCGCGGAACACGCCCGGGAAGGCCAGCACGTTGTTGATCTGGTTCGGGAAGTCGCTGCGCCCGGTGGCGACGATCGAGGCGTGCTTGGCCGCGGCGTCCGGGTGCACTTCCGGGTCGGGGTTCGACAACGCGAACACAATGCTGTTCGGCGCCATGGTGGCGATCAGTTCCTCCGGAACCACGCCGCCGGAAACACCGATGAAGACATCAGCGCCGTCGAGCGCCTCGACCATGCCCCCGGTGAGGTCGAGCGGGTTGGTGCGGGCGGCGAGTTCGGCTTTGACACCGTTCATGTCGGCACGGTCGCGATGCAGAATACCCTGCGAGTCGAGCACGGTGATATTCGAAATACCCTTGGCCTGAAGCAGATTGGCGCATGCGACACCCGCTGCCCCGGCACCGGAGACGACGACTCGCAGTGCGGTCATGTCCCGGTCGAGCACCGTCGCGGCACCCATCAGCGCGGCCAGCACGACGATCGCGGTGCCATGCTGGTCGTCGTGCATCACCGGGCAGTCCAGCGCCTCGACGAGGCGGCGTTCGATCTCGAAGCAGCGCGGCGCCGAGATGTCCTCGAGGTTCACCGCACCGAACGTCGGGCGCAGCCGCACCAGCGTCTCGACGATCTCGTCGGGGTCCTTGGTGTCCAGCACGATCGGGATGGCATCCAGGCCGGCGAACTCTTTGAACAGCCCGCACTTGCCTTCCATCACCGGCAGCGACGCCGCCGGCCCGATGTCGCCCAAACCGAGGACCGCGCTGCCGTCGCTGACGACGGCAACCAGCCGGCCCGACCACGTGTAGC
>CAVVNB010000006.1:0-16870 GCA_963749375.1 uncultured Actinomycetota bacterium | reverse complement strand
CCCGGCGTTTCGTTTCAGTGCCAAATCCAAACGCTGCCTGGTGCCGATGGACGGCTACTACAAGTGGCGCCCCAACCCCGATAACGACGCCGGGAAGAAGGCCCACAAGACGCCGTTCTTTATGCGCCGCACGACGGCGAGATGTTGTTCATGGCCGGGTTGTGGTCCGTCTGGAAAGACCCCGGCAGCGGGTCCGATCCGCCGTTGTTGAGTTGCACGATCATCACCACCGACGCGGTCGGTGACCTCGCCGAGATCCACGACCGGATGCCGTCGATCGTGCCCGAGGGTGGGTGGGATCGCTGGCTGGATCCCGACAAGCCGGCCGACCTCGACTTCCTGGCCGCGCCGCCGAGCGTCGACGGCATCGACATGCGGGAGATCTCGACGCTGGTCAACAACATTCGCAACAACGGCCCCGAGTTATGGGAGCCGGCCGAGCCGCAGCCCGAACAGGCCACGCTGCTGTAGTTGTCGGCCGCGAACAACGGTCGGCACAACTTTGTCCGTCGGCGACGGCTCCGGGCGCGCAACCGGGACTTAGCATGCGGGTGTGAGTGCCTCGTATACATACACATTCGATGACATCCGGAACCGTCCGGTCGCGGTGATCGGAGCAGGGACGTTGGGACGGCGTATCGCGTTGATGTTCGCCAGCCGTGGCGGAACCGTGCGATCTACGCCCGCCGCGACGAACAGCTGATATCAGCGAAACAGTATGTGGCCGAGAACCTTCCGAGGGTCATCGAGGGCCGCGGCTTCGGTGAACCGGGCGTCGTGAACGCCACGACATCTCTCGCCGAGGCGTTGGACGGCGCCTGGCTGGCGGTGGAGTCGGCCCCGGAAAAACTCGAGATCAAGATTCCGCTGTGGGGCGAGATCGACCAGGCCGCCCCGCCCGACACCATCTTCGCGACCAACTCGTCGTCGTACCCATCTCGGCTGATGGCTGAGAAAGTGCGCGACAAGACGCGACTGTGCAACACGCACTTCTACATGCCGCCGGAGGTGAACGGCCTCGACCTGATGTCGGACGGCGAGACCGACCGCGGCCTGCTCGACACCCTGCTGACCGTGCTGCCCGAGTTCGGCGTCTACCCGTTCGAAGCGCGCAAGGAGTGCACCGGCTTCATTTTCAATCGGGTGTGGGCCGCAATCAAGCGGGAGTCGCTGTCGGTCGTCGCCGAGGGAGTGGCTCGTCCCGAAGACGTCGACGGGATGTACAAGCTCAACTTGGGGGCGCCCGCCGGGCCGTTCCAATTGATGGATCTGGTCGGCCTCGACGTCGCGCTCGACGTCGAAAACCATTACACCGACGTGTTCCCGAACCTGCCGACACACGCGCGGGATCTGCTGCAGGCTTATGTCGATGCGGGCAAGCTCGGCATCAAGTCCGGTGAGGGCTTTTACAAGTACTGACACGCGAACGGCGTTGCCCTCGTGCCAGAATCATCTCGATGGTGATCGAGGCTCAAGACCAGGTGGACGGCGAGCGGCCGTCGGTATGGGCACCGTTGCGCAACCGTGTGTACCGCAACCTGTTCATCGCTTCGTTCGCCTCCAATATCGGGACGTACATGCAGAGCGTTGCGGCCCAATGGTTTCTGGTCGAGAAGCACAGCCCCGACGTGATCGTGGCACTGGTCCAGACGGCCAGTCTTGGGCCAACTCTGCTTTTCGGATTGTTCGCCGGCGCGCTTGCCGATCTCTTCGACCGGCGGCGGTTACTGATTTTTCTGCAGTCCTACGCGGTGGTGGTCGCGCTGGCCCTGGCGGTGGTGACGTACCTCGGTCACCTCACCCCGACGTCGCTGTTGATGTTCACCGTGGCCATTGGCTGCGCTTCCGCACTCGCCGGACCGGACTGGCAGGCGATTCAGCCCGAAGTTGTCCCGCGTGAGCAGATACCGGCCGTCTCGATGTTGGGCAGCGTCTCGGGTAATGCTTCCCGAGCCATCGGACCGGCAATCGGTGGCATTGTCGTGGCATTCGCCGGCCCCGCATTTGTCTTCGCGATCAACGCCGTGTCGTTCGCGGGAATCATCGTTGCTCTGCGGGTATGGAAACGACCCAAGCAACTCGCGCCGATCGAACGAGAACACTTCGGCCAGGCCATCATCAGCGGACTGCTTTACGTGACCAATGGTCCAATTTTCCGCAGGATCCTGTTGCGCACCGCGCTTTTCCTGTTTCCCGCCTCGGCGCTGTTGGCCCTGCTACCCGTGGCTGCCGCCCGCATGTGGCACCTGGGCGCCGGCGGCTTTGGTGTGGCGCTGGGGGCCATCGGTTTTGGCGCCCTACTCGGGGCCGTCGTCGCCGACCCGTTACGCCGGCGGGAGTCGGACAACGTACTGCTGGCCGTGTCGGCCGCCGCGTACGGTCTTGCGCCGCTTGCGGTCGTCTGGCTGCCGTTCGCTGCGACGATCCCTGTCTTGATGGTGTCGGGGATAGCGTGGCTGATCACGTTGGCAACGTTGAACGCCGCGGCGCAGTTGACGTTGCCGCAATGGGTTCGGGCCCGTGCGTTGTCGATATATCTGCTGATCTCCACCGGCGCTCAGGCCATCGGCGCCTATGCCTGGGGTGCCATCGCCACGCAGGCGGGACTTAACATCGCGTTGCTGTGCTCGGCGGTGGCGCTGGGCGCCGCTGCCCTCAGCGTTGTCGTCCTTCCGCTGCTGCCCCTCACCGGGAAGCTGAACGTCGATGTCTCCACTGCCTGGCCCGAACCGATGCTCATGTTCGAGCCGTGTGCCGACGATGGACCAGTGCTGGTAGTCGTCCGCTACCGAGTCTTGGAGGACAAGCAGGACGACTTCGTCGAGGCGATGAGCCGGGTCAGGCGATCACGGCTGCGAACGGGCGGCCACAGTTGGCGGCTGTATCACAGCGTCGAACAGGCGGACTTGTTCCTCGAGCGGTTCACCGTGGCGTCCTGGAGCGAATTCGAGCGTCAACGCACCGAGCGCTGGCTCGGCTATGACTCGGAAAACTTCACGAAGGCAGTCGATTACACCGTCGACCACACCCGAACCGACGAATACTTCGTTGCCAAGCGGGTGCATCGGTGAGGTCTCGGCGCTACGGCTGCCGAGCCAAGTAGCGAAGTGCGCGTTGTGCGGCGTTGGCGCCGCACATACCATGGGCGCCCGGGCCGGGTGGGGTTGCCGCCGAGCAGATGTACGTCCCGGGTATCCCAATGCTGTACGGCGACAGCGTGGTTCGCGGCCCAAAGGTCAACTGGCGGATGTCCTTGGAGCCGGTCATGATGTCGCCGCCGACGTAGTTGGGGTTGTAGGCGGCGAATTGGCTAGTGCTACGGACGACCTGGCCGACGACGCGATCCCGAAAGCCCGGAGCGAACCGCTCGATCTGAGCAATGATCGCCGTCGTCGCATCACCCGAAAAGCCATTGGGCACATGGGCATAGGCCCACACCGGGTGCACGTCACCCACCGATCGTTGCGGGTCGGCCAGGTACTGCTGACCGACCAATACGAACGGCCGCTCAGGCATCCGTCCGGCGTGCACATCCCGCTCGGTGGCAGCCAGATCGCGATAGTTGCCGACCACGTGCACCGTGCCCGCCCGACGCGCGTCCGGGTTGGTCCACGGCACGCCGCCCTCGACCGCGAAGTCGACTTTGAAGGCGCCCGGGCCGCGCCGGAACCTGCTGAAGGCGCGGGAAACTCGGCGCGGAAGACGATCGGCGAGGATGCCCGCGACAGCCTCCGGCGCCAGGTCGAACATCGTGATGTCCGCGGGCGGCAGCTGCGACGCCGTCTGGACCCGGACACCGGTCTCGATCTTGCCGCCCAAGTCGCCCAGTAGCGCCACCATCGCGTTGGTGATGGACTGCGACCCGCCTTCGGCGACCGGCCAGCCGTGCCGGTGGCCGGCGGTGATGATGCCCATCCCGATCGCCGACGTCATCGGATAGTGCAGCGGTCGAAAGGCGTGTGCCGCAACACCACCGAAAAGTGCCCGGCCCTGTTGTGTGCGGAACAGCCGGGCGAACGTCGACGCCGGAAGCACGGTCGGCGTGCCGAACCTGGCCAGCATCAGCGGGTGGTGGGGGATCCGCAGCAGCGGCCCCATGATGTCTTCGCTGAGCGCGTCGAATCGGGATGCGGAGTAACCGAACGCGCGACGCCACCGCGCCCCGTCGCGACCGAGGCCGGCCGCGGTCTGCTCGACCGAGCGGTGCAGCACACCGGCGCTGCCATCGTCGAGCGGATGCACGCAGTCAATTTCCGGCCAGCGCCAGCTCAGCCCGTAGCGGTCCAGATTGAACCTGCTCACGAACTCCGACCCGACGGCCATCGGGTGGATCGCCGAGCAGTGGTCGTGCAGCAACCCGGGGAGGATGGCCTCGCTGCTGCGGGCGCCACCGCCGACCTCGTCGGAGGCTTCGAGGACGGTGACCGCTATGCCCTCGGCCGCGAGCGAGACGGCAGCGGCGAGCCCGTTGGGCCCGCCGCCTACTACCACTGCCGTGCTCATGCCATCGCTCCGTGCCCGTGTTCCTGGTCGTGCCGGGCGGCGGGCTTACCACCGCTCAGGGACCATTCCACGGTAGTCGGGATCGGGCCGTTGGGCAGCCACGGCTGTTCGGCGACCGCGTCGGCCACCTTCCAGGTGCCCCGCTCGATCACCCCGAGTGCGGCGTCGATCAGTTGGTAGTGCTGCACTCCGCTGCCGAAGGCCTCGGACTCGACCCAGGCGATGATGCACTCGCCCGGCTCGAACGCCGCCTCGCTCTGCACGGCCCGGACCAGGTCGGCGTTGTGCAGGTGACCGTCGCCGAAGTTGAAGCCGATCAGGGAGTTGCAGACGAACTCGCCCTCGCGCACGGTGCGGCTGTCGACGTCGGGCAGATGGGTCAGTAGCAGTGAGAACAGCCCGCGGCCCTGGCTGTGCATGGTGCGCCACGCGATCGTCCGCTGCGCCGTGATCTCGGCCCAGTGCGGCTCGTAACCGAAACCGACGAACTGGTCGACCTGGTTGCGCGCCGAGCGGGTGACCCGGTCGAGCTTCGCCTCGGCGCCCGGTGCGAACGCCCACACCGCCGAGGCCCAGTTGCCGGCGTACTGCCGCATCGAGGGCAGAAAGGACACTTTGTCCGGCCGCAGGTTGCCCAGCACCGGGAAGAACAGCAGCGCGGCGGCGATCACCAGCGCCAGCCAGGGCGGTGTCATGTCCCACGGGGCGTAGCCATTCCAGTTCGGGAAGCCGAGAAATAGGAAGACAGTGGTGTAAGCGAACACCACGTTCCATTCCAGCGGCACCGCAAGGGGGAACGTCGAGATGATGAACAGGTGGAAGCCCACCATCAACAGCGCCGCGGCCAGGGTCAGCCACTTGTTGGTGGAGAAGAACAACACCAGCGGAGCTGCGATCTCGACGGTGGTCCCGTTGACGTGTGCCATGAAGTCCGCCAAGCGCGACGGCAGCAGGTTGGCCGGAAAGTCGCGATAGTGCGCCTTCCGCACGAACTTTGGCGCGAATATCGTGTTGCTCACCATCGGCGGAATCACGTTGGCGAAATGCTTGCCGAATTTGGAGAAGCCGGCGCCGACCCACACCATCAGGATCACCATTTTCAGCGCGACGATCATGTTGACGAACGGAAGTGCCGCGAAAATCACCAGCACCGGCAGGTACTGCTCGCCGCGGGCGGCCAGGAAGATGGTCTTGTCCCGGAGTCCGACCAGCACCAGCAGTGCGATCGGCGCGATCAGCAGCGTCGGATTCACCAGACCGGATGTGTTGTGCGGCACTGCTTTCAATAGCGAGTCGCTGTGCGCACCCGGCGTCAGCAGCGGCACGGCCAGGCTCACCAGCAGCCCGAGATAGATTGCGATGTCCGGCCACGTGCGACGGTCGCCGTCGGTGAACGGCACCCATTTCCATGGCCGTAGCCGGATGGTTCCAGGCCGGGCCCAGAACAGGATTCCGCCGGTCATCGGCTTGACCTTGCCGGCCAGCGGTCCCCACGAGCCGGCCACGCCGATCGCCTCGAGGAGCACGGTCCACAGGATGACCTTTTGGTAGACGATCGGCTGATTCCACCACTGCGCCACATGCCAGAAGGCGGGCAGGCCAGACGTCGCCGTCGCAATGGTGATTCCGCCGAGGATGAAGAAGAAAACCAGCTTGACGATGTAAATGGTGTGGACCATCCGCGGCGCGCCGAAGCCATTTTCGGCCCATTCGGTCGCGAGGATCCGCATCCGCTCCATTAGCGGTTTGTGCAGGAAGGTGTCCGGGTCGACGTCGGGCAAGTGGGGCTTGGTAAATCCCATTTCGCGTCGCTCCTTTCCGGGTTCGATTGGTCGGTGCAGTGCGACAAGATTAGGGACGGCGCTGACCCAAAAACAGTGGTCGCACGACGAAGTTGGGTGCGCGAGTTGTCTCCGGAAGACAATCGCAAGGTCTACCGTCATGGATGTGACAAAAGCGCAGGCCAGCAACGACGTCGAGGTCAGCCGCCACGTCGCCCAGACCGCCGAACGACTGCATAATCGGCTGGCCGAATTGGCATCGGGCATGCACAGTTACCTCGCCGCGAAGATCCCCGAGTTGCGCGGCGATGAACGGGTAACCGAACTCCTCGCGCCCAGCCTCGAGGGAAATATCGACACGGTTCTTCGCGCGCTGCGCCATGGCATCGGCGTCGAACGCATCGAGGCCCCCACCGCGGCATTCGAGTACGCCCGGCGATTGGCGCAATACGGGGTACCCGTCAACGCTCTGGTCCGCGCCTATCGGCTTGGTCAGAAGATGATGAACGAGTTGGTGTTCGGCGAGGTGCGCCTGATCGACACCTCGGAGCAGACCAGGTACGCGGTCGTCGAGGCGATGTCCGGCACGATCTTCGAGTACATCGACTGGATTTCGCAGCAGGTCGTCGTCGTCTACGAAGACGAGCGCGAGCGTTGGCTGGAGAACCAGAACAGCCTGCGCGCCTTGCGGGTTCGCGAGCTGTTGGCTGCGGGCATGACCGTCGACGCCGACGCCGCCTCCACGTCGATCCGATATCCGCTGAGGTGGCACCATTTGGCGCTGGTCATGTGGTACCCGGACGCCGGCGCCGACGGAAACGAACTGGGCCGGCTGCAACGCTTTCTGCGCGACGCGGGTGAGGCGGTGAAAGCCGGGGGTGCGCCGCTTTTCGTTGCTGCCGACCGGAGCTGCGGCTGGGGGTGGCTGCCCTTTCGTGGGTCGGCGGACGAGGCAGGCGAAAAAGTTCGCGAATTCTTCTGTGCCCGAACGGATTCACCGAGTGTGGCAATCGGGACGATGTCTTGTGGTGTCGAGGGATTTCGTCAGTCACACCGCGAGGCCGAAAGTGCGCACCGCGTCGCGATGATCGGCAAGCGTGATCCCGTAGTGATTGCGGCGACGGATCCGGGCCTGTCCGTCGTGGGGCGCCTCGGTGATGACGTCGCCGGCATTCGGGATTGGGTGGGCACCGTGTTGGGCGGGCTCGCCATCGACGACGACAACGACGGCCGACTGCGCGAGACGCTGCGAATCTTCCTGGGCTGCGGCTCCAGCTACAAGGTCGCCGCGGAAGAACTCAATCTGCATTTCAACTCGGTCAAGTACCGGGTGGGTCGCGCGGTCACGCAGACGGGGCCGTGAGATCGGCGGCGACCGGCTCGACGTCGAGCTCGCGCTTCTCGCGTGTCACTGGTACGGCCCGGCGGTTCTGCAGCCGAAATAAACCGAGGCCGCACCCCGCGGGGTGCGGCCTCGATAGCTGGTGAGCGTCAAGCGGCGGCGGCCGCGAACCGGCCGACCGGCTGCCTGTTCCGGAGCGCGTAAACAACATGGACAGCGGCCGGGATCAGCGCGGGGAACAGCACGAAGAGGAGCATCGCGACGAGGGTCAGTAGGGTGGCGATCATTTCTGGCTCATTTCTGTTATCGGAATGGGTTGTCATTTCCGGTGATTCGGATCGCGGCTTTGCGTTCGTCGTGAAAGGTAATCCGCTGAGCCCGGCGCGGCGATGTCGTCGACCAACCAAACTGCGTCGCGCACTTGTCTTCAGGCGACAAAGCGGCCCCGTTGTGCGCGGGCTGCTGGCGGTGACGAGCCGTCTGCAGTAGTGGCCTCGGCCCGGCATTGTTCCTGGCCCCTTTATGAGGCGCTTATTTGTGTCGCCAGGAACAATCGCTTTGCGTCGGCTGCGGACTATTTTCGGGGATGACAACCAGCGAAAAGACCGTATTCGAAGGTCCACTGCACCAACTTGCTCGTAATACATGGCAGTTGCTTCTCCTGATCGGCGTCTTCGGCGTGAGCCTCGGAGTCATCGTGCTGGCATGGCCGGGCAAGACACTTTTGGTAGCGGGTGTCCTGTTCGGTATCTACTTGGTGGTATCCGGCGTCGGGTACGTGTTCGCCGCGTTCGGCACGCATGCCGGCGCCGCGATGAGAGTGCTGTCGTTCCTTACCGGCGTCGTAACGCTCGTGCTGGGCTTCTTCTGCTTCCGCGACAAGCTCGAATCGATCCTGCTGCTGGCCCTGTGGATTGGCATTGGCTGGCTGTTCCGTGGGGTCACCTTGCTCGCCGCCGCGCTGTCCTTCGACCACATCCCCGCCCGCGGCTGGCAGGTGCTATCTGGGGTGATCATCGTGATCGGCGGTGGGGTGCTGATCATGTCCCCACTCGATTCGATCGCGATCCTGACCCTGGTCGCCGGCTGCTGGCTGATCGCAATCGGCGTCGTCGACATGATCAGCGCATTCCTGGTTCGCCACCGGCTGACGGCGTGACCTAGCCGGTCAGGGCAGGCGCTGCTCGACCTCGAAGGCCAGGCAGAGTTCGGCGATGTCCAGGGGCCGGGACAGCGAGCGGCCGGTCAACTCCTCGATACGGCGCAGACGATGCCGCACCGTGTTTGGATGACAGAAGATCTTCGTCGCGGTGTCGTTAGCGGAACCGCCCTCCTGCAACCACGCTTGAAACGTGTCGAGCAGAATCGTGCGTTCCGTGTCCGGCAGTTCATTCAGTCGGCGTAGCACCGACGAACCTGATCTTTGCCATCACCTCTGGGGCGCTCACCGCCGCGACGGCAAGCGGGGTGTCATCGAACACCGTGATCAGCGAGTCCGCTGACGCGCGTCCGGCTGACCGCCAACCGGGCGAATCGCAGCGCCTCACTGGTTTCGGCCAAGTCGTCGAACGGCGGGCTGATCCCGACCCGGACGGTCGCGACCTGGCGCAGAACCGAAGTCAGCGTGCTGACGATGTCGTGAACCCGCAGGTGCACGATGCCGATGTGTAAATCCGGCAGCAGCCGCCACGCCGACCGGATATCGCGGGCCGCGAGCTTGTTTTCGATCGCGGGCAAGCCCAATTTTCCGATCGCCGGTAACTCGGCGGCGACCACGACATACGGCCCGGTGGTGGGCAAGCGAAGCAGATCGGCTGCCTCCCAGAGGCTTTGGCTGTCGGTTATCCGACGAGACAGCAACGCTTCGACCAACGCCGACCGTTCTTCCTCCCGCTCCAGGATCTGCGCGGTCAGCTGCTGCCGGTAGGCGCTGGCCATCGCCTGAGTGAAGGTGTCTTGCGCAACAAAGACACGTGCAGTGGCGTTCAAAATCGATTCGGTGGGTATTCCCGCGGCCCGCGCGCCGGCGAGGGTCTCCTCCCACATGAACCGGAATCCGATCCGGTAGGCCGTCATCACCGCGGGTAACGGCAACCCGACGAACGCGCGTGAAGTTCCGACGTTCTCGGCAGGTGATACATCGACGTCGCCGTGCCCCGAAAGTGCGTGAAAGACAAACGTCAGGTTCGCCGCGCAACTTGCAGCTACTTCGTCTTTGGCGACGACGGTGCCGTCGCGGTAGGCGTCGATCTCCCGGAACAGCCGATCAGCCAGCGCCTGGCCCAGCTCGGGGGTACGAGCCAGCATCAGCTTGCTGAGCTCGACGATGTGCGGATCGGGTTCGGCGTCGTGCGTGATCCCGCCTGCCTGCGATACCGCACTCATATCTCGAGACTTTATGCCTGCTCGCTGAGGGGATGTGAGTGGTTAATCAAAGCGAGCTGCGGGTCTCCTTGCGGGCGGAGCCGAGACGTTGTCAAAACGAACACTCGTGCGAAAATTAGCGTCCGAGTCCTAGAAGTCCTAAATACCTACGACGTACTTGCCAGTCCATTCGGATCCCGAACGACAAGCAGCTGTACGCCGAGTGTCGGCGGCTCGCCGCCGGGCAAGCGGGATATCGCGAGCAGCCGAAACGACAAATTGTTGCACCAACGGACTGTCAGAATTAACCCTCATGGACCCAGAAAAATCAAAGACGACGACCCATGCCCCTCAACTCATTCCGCACCGATTGCTACGCAACAGTCGAATTCACCATCCAGCCGTGCTCGATGAGGCGAAGAGACGACGCCAGAGTATCCAACTGCGACTGGCCGATCGAATCACCGCGTTCGCCGGTTCGATGAACTTCGTCTGGATCCATGCAATCCTTTTCGCCGTATGGATGGTCGTTCTCGAACAGAATCCCTGGCCGACACTGACTCTGGTGGTTTCACTTGAAGCGATTTTCCTGTCGACGTTCGTCATGATCGGCCAGAACCGGCAATCGGCGTTCCAGCAGGCCAAAGCCGACCATGACTTTGAAGCGCAGGAACTGGAGCTCAAAACCAACACCGATCTGACGCGCCAAATCCATGTCCTCACAGAGGAATTACACAGGCGTGTGATCGGCCAGTCCGGCGCCTGACGAGTAGCAAGCCGATCAAATGCGTTGCGCGCCTGCGGCTCGGAGGTCAGCAATGTTCGGAAAGCCGTCGACGGCCATGAGTAGTCCAGTTCTGCAACAGCGGCCCGCAATTGGGACACCAGACCGTCGACACCGCCGACAGCCAGGGCTTTGGAACCTGATTAGCCGGTCAGAGCCAGCTTGGTTGCCATGAACCAAACGGAGTCAACGGATACTTGTATTCACCCGGTGTCTTTGACATCTCGATCATCTCGGTGACGCCTTTGTAATGGCCCATTGGCGTATCGGCGGTGAGGGTATCCGGATCGGGGTAGAGGTGCTCATCAGTTGAGCCGGCCGTCTTGTTCGCATAGTCGCGGTCGAAGATGCCCAACTCAGCAAGCCATAAAGCCGTGCGTACCAACGAAACCCTGACGCGGTAGCTTCCGCCCCCCTTCGCGCGCCGGAGCAGTGCTGACAGGATGCCGCAGGTTGCCAGCCAGCCCGCGGCGTAGTCGCAGGCGACGAAGATCGACGGATGTACTGGTTTCTCGTCGCTGCCCTCGATGTTGTCGAGGCCCAACGCGAAGGTGGCCGTGATGTCGAAGCCGACGCGACTCGACCACTGCCCGGATTCACCGGCCCAGGTGATCTGGGTATCGATCAGCCCCGGCCGCTCTTTGAGCACATCATCGGGCGCGATATTGAAGCGCTGCCGCCATCCCGTACGGCGGTTTGTGACCAACACGTCGGCCTGCGAAAGGAGTTCACCGAACTTCGCCCGGCCGTCTTTGCTCTTCAGTTCAAGCACGGTCGAGCGCACTCCGACATGCGAGGTGTAGTGCCAGAGCGAGTGCTCGACATCGGTTGGTCGCCACACGTTGAGTGAGTCGGCGCCGTGCAGGGCCATGGCGCGACCGATCGACGGCGCGGCAATGACGTGGCTCGACGAGAGCAAGCGGATACCGTCAAGCGGCGTCGTCGGATTGGGGGTAAAGGGTATTGGATCGCTTTCGCCGACTTTCTCGACGCTGACCAGAGGCATCGGCCCCAGGTTCTTGGTAAAGGCATCCATCTTCAGCACGTCTTTGATGTTGCGGGCGAGCGGCATCGGCACGCCCGCCTTCTCCGCGGCTGCTTCGAGTTCGTCGCCCTGCCACTCTTTCACCGCGTCAGCCAGCGCCTGGTACGTGCCGCCCCTTGGTTTGAGGAGTTCGAGTGAGTGCTGGCGCAAGGCGGGGTAAGGCTCGGCAAACATGACCCACTTGCCATCTTTAGTGGGAACGATATCCGGGCCGTCGGCAAAAGGGCTGAATGGATCCGTGCGTCCGGGGAATCCATTGAGCAGCTCCCACTTTCCGTCCAGGAACGGTGTGAGGCGGCGCAGGGATTTGCGCACGTCGATATGAATGTCCTGCCCTTCGCCGGTACGTTCCTTCCAGATCTTTGCGATCAGGATCGCCTTGGCCGCGAGCGAGATTGCACTGATGGATCCGTAGGGCAACCGATCCGGCGTGATCGGATCAGCACCGTAATAGGTGACCTTGCCGCCGGAATCGGAAGCTGACGCCCCTAAACTTTGCAACAAGGATTCGACATGTGCAGGCACGTCAATCGAGTTGCTCTGTAATGGGTTGTCGTAGTTGGCAATGATGGTTTTTGCCAGCTTTTCTGCCGTACTCACGGTGTGCCTCTCCCTGGATGTCGCGCCGGTTGGAATCCTGCATTGACGAGCCTCATCCCGGCAGCAGTTCCCGAGAGTTGATGACCTCCTGCACGCCGGCTTCTTTCAGGGTCGCGATGTCCTTGAAACCACAGACCGCCAAACACAAATCGAGTTCGGCCAGGAAGGACAGCAGATAGTGGGTCAGGCTTTCTGCACCGCCGTATGACAGCGCGTAGGCATACGGCCGCCCAAGCCCGACAGCCGTCGCGCCATTGATCAGACTTGCTGCCAGTTCCCTGTCGTCGGGCAGGTAGAGCTGATAGAAAATCGGGGTGTCACCTGCATGTGGAACCACGTCCTCCATGCGGGTCTGAGTGAACGTCAACAACGTGTATGGCACTCCAGTGGCCGCCGACGCTTGCGCGGCTGCCACATCGCCATGAAAGTCCGGCGCGCACAAGCCAACCAAGCCGATCGGGGCCAAGAACATCGGCGATGCCAGATGTTTGCCAAATAAGCTGATCGACAGATCGCGTTCGGGCGGGCTGACCATCATTCGCGGCACGATGCCGTAGCACGAGAACGCAGCGATGTTCGTGCGCTGGGTCCGTCCGTCGCCTGCGGCCGCCGAGACATACCGGTACACCCAATCCGGAAGTGCCTCAGATGCTTTGCGCTCGATCGAAGCAAAGTCGAAGGGGTATCGGGTCGTAACCCCCTTTACCGCTTCGGCATAGACCTCGTTTTGAAAGTCACCAAAATTTGCGGGCATAATCAATGGTTCCTTTTCCGGTAGGTGCTTGTCATGCGCCGGCGATCCACGCCTGCTCTTGGCCGGGCTCGGGCAGGACGCGGCCACCCTCGATCGCGCCACTCGCAGGGCTGTTCTGGATCACCATCATTACCCGGTCTGGGTCGACCTTGGCGATCCGAGATACGGCGGCTGCGATTTCCGTTGCGAGACGGGTTGTTTCGTCTACGGGGTGGCCGGATCGCACCCAGCCGTTAACCAGCACCGGATTCGCAGGTACACCATCGGTGTAAATCCCGCCTGCGGGTAGCTCGTGGAAAACGACGTTGACATAGGTGGTCGGCACGTGGTTGATCTCGGCGTGGATACGGCTGATCTCTTGAGCCAACGCGGTCTTGACGTCGGCCGTCAGCGTCCTCGTTGTTGTCGTGCAGGTATACACCGGCATGGTCACTCCTTGAAATGGACGATGAGCTGGCGCAGGCTCAGCCCAGATGCACTGCTTGTGGTTGAGTCGGCACCACGATGACGGTGGGCCCGTCGGCTTTTAACGCCGCGCTGAACTCGTGGGCGAGTTTTTCGGTGGTGTCCGCGTTGACCGCTCGGCAGCCGAAACCCTGTGCCAACGAAGCGATGTCGAGGTCGGGCAGGTCCAAGCCCGGTACCCCCGGTGTCTTTTCCAGTTCTGCGAACGATTTCAGGATCGAGTATTCGCCGTTGCGCATCACCACGAACACGATCGGCAGCCGATGGTGGGCCGCGGTCCAGATGGCCTGTATCGAGTATTGGAATGACCCGTCTCCGATGGTGGCCAGCACGTGACGCTTGACGCCGCGAGCGCGGTCTCCCAGGGCAACGCCCACCGCCGCGGGCAACCCCCAGCCGATACCGCCGCTGGGAGTGGCAAAGAACGAAGCAGGTCGGGTGCTGGGCAAGAATCGCAGTTGTTGGGCCATCGTCGAGGTCGATTCGGTGACCACTGGCGCGTCGGCGGGTTTGACGGTTTTCAATGTCGCCCACACTGCGTCCGCCGACAGCGGAGCCGACCCGGTCAGGTCCACGTCTTTGGTGTTCACCTGCCTAGCCGGGACCGAGCGATCACTGTGATCGTCGACGATGCCCACCAGCTGCTCCAATACCAGCAGCGAGTCGCCCAGGATACTGTCACCGACCGGCGCCGTGGCGGCCAGTCGTGGATCGGCGGTGATCTGCAGCAGTTCGGTCTCCTCGGGGAGATACTCGCCCGCCACGTAGGGGTAGTACCGGAAGACCTGTGCCCCGATCACCACGACCAGGTCGTAATCTCGCAGCACCTTGCTGACACCGTCGACGGTCATCGGCAGCTGTCCCTGGAAGAGTCGATGGTCCTCGGGGAATGATGCCCGGTCGGGCAACGCGCTGCTGTAGACCGCTGCGCCGACCTTTTCGGCGAACGCCACACCGACATCCCAGGCACCGCTGCGATCGACCTCCGGGCCGAACACCAGGGCCAGCCGCTTCGCGGCGTTGATTCGCTCGGCGAAGCTGTGCAACCGGTCAGCGTCCGGTGCGACGCGGTGGCTGACCGTGCGGATCACCGCCGGCCCCAGCGCGGGCTTCTCCCAGTCGTCAAGCGGGATGGACAAAAACACCGGCCCGGCCGGCGGCTGCAACGCGACCGTGTAGGCCCGCATGAACGCCGCGGGCACATCCTCGGCGCGCTTGGGCTCGTACGCCCACTTGACCCACGGCTGCGGAAACACCGTCTCGTCCGGATTGCTCAGATATGGCTCACACAAGACCATTTCGCGGGTCTGCTGACCGGCCGTGATGATCAGCGGGGTATTGCCCTTGTACGCCGCCACCACGCTGCCCATCGCATTTCCGGTCCCCGCGGCGGTATGCACATTGACCAGCGCGGGCTTGCCGGTGCACTGGGCGAACCCGTCGGCCATGGCCATCACCGAGGCCTCCTGCAACCCCAGGACATAGGTGAAGTCGTCGGGAAAATTCTTCAGAAACGTCTGTTCGGTCGAACCTGGATTGCCGAACACGGTGGTCAGACCCAGCGTGCGCAACAGGTCATAGGTCACCTCGTGAACGGATTTCTTGTTAGTCATCGCGGTTGTCCTACCTTCCACTAGGTGAGTCTCGTCAGCGCGGTTTGATCGCACGTCGCTACCAACACCTCACCCGAATCGCCGATGCCTGTCGATGTTCGCGGCAACAACGTCGAACTCCGGCCAGTGTCGCGGGAAACAATCGCCTGCCAGGATGTGCAGGCCGAGGACCGGAGAGGGCTACTTCGATGGTCAGATGGTCTTACAGGTAACCAGGAAGAAGTAGCCGTCCTCATCGACCCGGCCGATGTCGCCGGTCGAAAACCATTCGTCGACAACAGCATCCGCGTCAGATGCCGCCGAGTTCCAGCAGCCCCTCATCACGTTGTGTCCGCGGACTTGAATCTCGCCGGGTGTCCCGGTCGGCACCTGGGTACCGTGATCGTCGACCACCCGCATCCGCACGCCGTCGACGGGTGTGCCGATCGAACCGAGCTTGCGGATCGCGCGCGGATGATTCGAACATGCGACGCCGGCCGTTTCTGGCAGCCCGTAGCTCTCGAGGATCATGCAGTCGAACTCGTCCTCGAACCGACGCAGCACCTCCGTCGGCATCGCGGCTCCTGCGGAGATGCACAGCCGCAGCGAACCAAAGTCTAATTCGTGACCGGCGACCACACCCAGTAAAGCCGAGTACGTCGCGGGCGCACTCTCGAAGATCGTGACGCGTTCGGCAGCAAACATTTCCAGCGCCCGACCCGAATCGAAACGGGGGAGCAGCGCGAGCGTCGCGCCGGACGAGATGACCGCTCCGAGGCCGTACGTCATCCCGAACGAGTGAAATGCCGGCAGGCAACCCAACACGACGTCGTCGGGTCCAATGTTCAACAGGCTGCGCGCAATAAGCGCAATAACGGCCTTGCTATTCAACAGGTTGCTATGGGTGAGTGGGGCCGCCTTGGGCCCGCCCGTCGTGCGTGACGTTTGCAGGATGACCGCGTTGTCGCTGTTCGCCCGGGTCACCGGCCAGGCGTGCCCGAGAAAATCATCGGTCAGCTGCCGCAGGGTGTGCTTGCCGATACCGACCGGGGTGACGCCGGCGGCCAGCGCCCCCGCGATAGCCGCAGGCCACACGACAGTGTGCAAACCAGCAGTCGCGCACCGGTATTGGCTAAGACGAACGCGACGTCGCGGGCGTTTGTCCAGCGGATTCATCGGCACCACAACGGCTCCGGCGTGCAGCACGCCGTAGAAGACGACTGGAACCCGGGATACCGCTCGCCAGCATGACCCCCAACCGGTCGCCGGGACGAAAGACCTCGGTAGTCAAGGTAGGCAGCGAACCGTGCGGCGCTATCGGCGAGCTCTGAATACGTCGTGGTGATCCCGTCACAGCGCAGCGCAGGGGCGTCGGGCTACATGTCCGCCGTATCAACGAGATGCAGGCTCACATTGGTCACGATCACAACATTTCGGGCGAACTGCCTCGCATGCTTTGACGATGGTGCCGCTATGGCCAGCTGTCGATGGACACAGCGCACAACGCGCGATGCTCAGCAATGTTGCATCCAACAACGTGACCCGCTGTGCGCCGTCACACCGGGGCGGCCAGGTTGTTGTGCCCGGCGACATTGCCCTGGTGAGCCGTGGGGATCAGGCTGGATGCAGTAACCCAGACA
>CAVVNB010000005.1:0-11218 GCA_963749375.1 uncultured Actinomycetota bacterium | reverse complement strand
CTCGGCGGAACCGACGCCGCAACCTTACCGGTGTACCCGCTTGGCGATGTAGTACTCGTCGGTTCGAGTGTGGTCGACGGTGTAGTCGACAGCCTTCGTGAAGTTTTCCGAGTCGTAGCCCAGCCAGCGTTCGCTGCGTTGACGCTCGAATTCGCTCCAGGACACCACGGTGAACCTCTCGAGGAACAAGTCCGCCTTTTCGACGCTGTGATACAGCCGCCAGCTGTGGCCGCCGGTTCGCAGGCGTGAGCGCCTCACCCTGCTCATCGCCTCGACGAAATCGTCCTGCTTCTCCTCCGACACCTTGTAGCGGACGACTACCAGCACTGGTCCATCGTGCGGACGTGGCTCGAACATGAGCATCGGCTCAGCCCAGGCAGTGGAAACATCGACGTCCAGCTTCCCGGTGAGAGGCAGCAGCGGAAGGCCGACCACGCTGAGGGCGGCGACGCCCAGCGCCACGGCCGAGCACAGCAACGCGAAGTCAAGTCCCGCCTGCGTGGCGACGGCACCCCAGGCATAGGCGCCGATTGCCTGAGATCCGGTCGAGACCAGTAGATACACTGACAGCGCACGGGCCCGAACCCATTGCGGCAGTGTCAGCTGCGCCGCCGCGTTCAACGTTGCCAACGTGATCAGCCAAGCCATCCCCGACAACATCAAGATAGGGATCGCCGCAGCGAACGGCAGCCAGACGACCGCAAGCGGCGCAAGACCGTACACGGCGGCCGACGCGATCAGCAGCGCGTTGTCTGACACCCGGCGGCGCAACGGGTCGGCGACCACGGCACCGAGTAAGGCGCCAAAACCGATGGCCCCCAGGGCCACACCGAATCCGTCGGCTCCGAGGTGCCACGTGCGCGCGGCAACCACCGGCAGCAGGGCCAGCAGCGCCGAGGCGGGAAACAGGAAAAGCGCGGTGCGCAACAGGATCCTGCGGAAAATCAGACCGTTGGCCACGTAGAGCAGTCCACTGATGATGGCCTGGCCGAAGTGTTCTCGCTCGATCGGCGCGAGTTGCTTGGGTCGTTTCCACACCAGCAGAGCAACGATGATTCCCGCGAACGATACGGCGTTGATCGCGAAGACCGCTGCGGGGCCGGCGAATGCCACGACAATGCCGCCGATTGCCGGTCCGATGGCTCGGGACGCATTGCCCGAGACGCTGCCCAACATCGAGACGGCCGGTATCTGCTCACGCGGGACGACCTCGGGCTGAATCGCCTGCCAGTCGGGTCCGGCGAGTGCAGAAGCGCAACCTATAGCCACGGTGAACATCAACAGTGACGTCGGGGTGAGGCGACCGAGGTAGGTCAGCACCGCCAGGGCAAGCGCGACCACCACTGCGTACGACTGCAGAAATATCAGTAACCGCCGCCGGTCGAATAGATCGGCGAGCGCACCGGCGAACAATCCCAAAAGCAGCGTCGGCCCAAGACTCGCCGTTTGGACCAGTGCGACGATGACGTCAGGGCTGTGCTTCTCGACCAAAAACCATTGGGCCGCAACGCCCTGCATGTACGTCCCGATGTTGGAACTGAACGAGGCCATAAATAAGTTGCGGTACACGCGATTGCGCAGCGGTGCCCAAACCGACGGCGGCTCGCCTTCCACCTGCTCCGGAGCCTCGATCACCATTGAAATGATTCTGACATGAGGGCAACGCTTTTCGCGCCATGCCGGTTTGCTGGGGCAAGGTGTTTCAGTATGTGTAAAAGCCCTCGCCGGACTTGATGCCGAGCTTGCCCGCATCGACGTAAGCCTGCAGTAGATCCCGCGCGTGCGTCGGCAGCCGCGGGAACTCGTCGAGGTAATGATTTTCGATGTCCAGAGCGACGTCGAGGCCGACCAGATCCATCAACTGAAACGGGCCGGCCGGCGCGCCCAAGTTGAGCTTGTACATCCCGTCGACGTCTTCCGGACGGGCCACCCCCTCGGCGACCACCGAAAGTGACTCGCGCTTGATCGCTGCCCAGACCCGATTGAAGATGAAGCCGGTGCACTCTTTACGTGCCTCGAACGGGTAGACGCCGAACTCGGGCAGCACGGTCAGCAGGGTGTCGAGCAGGCCGCGGTCGGTCTCGCCGTCCGACATCAGGTCGAGGGCATTCACCTCCGGCGGCATGTAGAAGTGCGTGTTGCACAAACGCGTCTTGTCGCGCACCTTCTCGGCCATCAGACGCGAGGGATACGACGACGAGTTGGTCGCGAAGATGGTGTCGGGCGGGGCTGATTTGTCGATGTCGCCCCACAGCGGAATCTTGATCTCGAGTTTCTCGGGGGCTGACTCCACAGCCAGCCACGCGCCGTCCAGCGCCTCGGCAAGAGATGTCGTGGTGGTCGCGATGCCCGGTTCACCGAAGCCGCGATTCTCGATGACTCTCGGAAGGGTTTCGGCCACATACTGTTTCGCGGCTTCCAGCTGTTCGTCGCGGCGGGCGTAGATTCGCACGGTTCCGCCACGGCTGGCGAACATCATCGCGATACGCCGTCCCAGCGTCCCCGCGCCGATCACCGCGACCGGACGGTTCCGGATGTCATCGAACGTGTATGTATAGGAGGCACTCACACACGCATGCTAAGTCCGGAGTTGCGCGCCCGGAACCGTCGCTGACGGACAAAGTTGTGCCGACCGTTGTTCGCGGCCCACAACTAGAGCAGCGTGGCTTGTTCGGGCTGCGGCTCGGCCGGCTCCAGCAGCTCTGGCCCGTTGTTGCGGATGCTGTTGACCAGCGTTGAGATCTCCCGCATTTCGATGCCGTCGACGCTCGGCGGGGCGGCCAGGAAGTCGAGGTCGGGCGGAGTGTCGGGGTCCAGCCAACGATCCCAGTCACGCTCGGGAACGATCAATGGCATCCGGTCGTGGATCTCGGCGAGCCCGCCGACCGCGTCGGTGGTGATGATGGTGCAACTCAGCAGCGGCGTCGCGTCCTTCGCGGGCTTCCACACTGACCACAGCCCAGCCATGAACAGCATCTCGCCGTCGGCGCGGTGCAGAAAGAACGGCGTCTTGCGGGCTTTCTTACCGGCGTCGGTATCGCCATTGGCGCGCCATTCGTAGTAGCCGTCCATCGGGATCAGGCAGCGTTTGGATTTGGCACTCGCGCGAAACGCCGGCGAGGTGGTGACCTTCTCGGCCCTGGCGTTGATCAGCAGCGGACCCTTGGATTCCGGCGCACCGTCGGACCCTGCCTTGGCCCACGGCGGTATCAACCCCCAGCGCATGGACCGGACTCGCCTGGTGGGTTCGTCGTCGGGTTCGTCGTGGCGGCGGACCACGGTGGTGATGGTCGTGGTGGGCGCCACGTTGTAGTTCGGACCCGTCGACTCGGCCGCGCGCGCCTCGTTGATCGCCTCGATCTTTTCGGCCAGCACCGCCGGGTCGGTCGTCACCGCGAATCGTCCGCACATATCTCCATGGTGCCCGGTAGGCAATGATGGAGCACGTGAATACCTGGCCCGCCCCCTCTACCTCGCGGCCGGTAGACGCGACGGTGACGGTGCCCGGCTCGAAATCCCAGACCAATCGAGCATTGGTGCTCGCCGCGCTGGCCGCGGCCACCGGCGGCGTCTCAACCATCAGCGGCGCGCTGCGCAGCCGCGACACCGACCTGATGATCGGTGCACTCGAATCGCTGGGCCTGCGGGTCGACGGGCTGGCCGACGAGCTCGCGGTCGGCGGAACGATCGCGCCGCCACCCGATGCCCGCATCGACTGCGGCCTGGCCGGCACGGTGTTGCGTTTCGTCCCGCCGCTGGCGGCGCTGGGCCGGGCTGCCGTCACGTTCGACGGCGACGAGCAGGCCCGGGTTCGCCCGATCGCGCCTTTGCTGAATGCGCTGCGCGGTCTGGGCGTCGACGTGGACGGCGACGGCCTGCCGTTCCAGGTGCGCGGCGCCGGATCGGTCGCCGGCGGGGCGGTGGAGATCGACGCCTCGGCATCGTCACAGTTCGTCTCCGGCCTGCTGCTGGCCGGAGCGTCGTTCACCGACGGACTGACGGTGCAGCATGTCGGTCAGGCGCTGCCGTCGGCGCCGCACATCGCGATGACAGTGGCGATGCTGCGTCAGGCCGGCGTCGAGGTCGACGCCACGACCCCGAACCGCTGGCACGTTCGGCCGGGCCCCGTCGCGGCGCGGCACTGGCACATCGAGCCGGACCTGTCGAATGCCGTCCCGTTCATCGCCGCGGCCGTGGTCAGCGTAGGGACAATCCGTATCACCGGTTGGCCGGCGGTCAGCATCCAACCCGCCGACGCGATCCTGAGTATCCTGCGGCAGTTGAATTGCGTTGTGAAGCAGGATGATTCGTTCCTGGAAGTCCGCGGGCCGCAGTCCTATCCGGGTTTCGACGTCAACCTGCGCGATGTCGGTGAGCTCACCCCGTCGGTTGCGGTGCTCGCGGTGCTGGCCGCCCCGGGTTCCGTCTCACGGTTGTCCGGCATCGCCCACCTGCGCGGCCACGAGACCGACCGGCTGGCCGCGTTGAGCACCGAGATCAACCGGTTGGGCGGCGACTGCCGGGAAACCGCCGACGGGCTGGAGATCACCGCGACGCCGCTACGGCCGGGCACCTGGCAGTCCTACGCTGACCACCGGATGGCGACGGCCGGCGCGATCGTCGGCCTGCGGGTCGCCGGCGTCGACGTGGACGACATCGAGACCACCGCCAAGACGCTGCCGAATTTCCCACGAATGTGGGCCGACATGCTTTCGCCGCTCGACGATGCGGGCCGCGCTGCGGCCCGAGGAGGCGGGGGGCAATGAGCTCGCAGCAGGAGTCCAGCGGTTGAGGCCCGGCGACTACGACGAATCCGACGTCAAGATTCGCTCGGGGAAAGGTTCCCGGCCGCGGACCAAGACCCGCCCGGAGCACCTTGACGCGAAATCGGCCATGGTGGTCAGCGTCGACCGCGGCCGGTGGGGATGCGTGCTCGACGGCGACGTCGACCGTCATGTCACCGCGATGCGGGCACGGGAACTGGGCCGCACACCGATCGTCGTCGGCGACGAGGTCGACATCGTCGGCGATCTGTCCGGCCGGCACGACACGTTGGCCCGCATCGTCCGTCGTGGACCGCGGCGAACGGTGTTGCGGCGCACTGCCGATGACACCGATCCCACCGAGCGCGTGGTCGTCGCCAACGCCGATCAGCTGCTGATCGTCGTGGCGCTGGCCGCCCCGCCGCCGCGTACCGGGCTGGTCGATCGCACGTTGATCGCCGCCTACACCGGCGGGCTCATCCCGATCCTGTGCCTGACCAAGACCGATCTCGCTCCCGCCGAGCCGTTCGCCGAGCAGTTCGCCGACCTGGATCTCGCGGTGATCATCGCGGGTCGTGACGATCCGCTGGAAGCGGTGAGGCCCCTGCTTGCCGGCAAAATCACCGTGCTGCTCGGCCATTCCGGTGTCGGCAAGTCGACGTTGGTGAATCGCCTTGTCCCCGACGCACATCGGGCAGTCGGCGTGGTGACGGACATCGGCCGGGGCCGGCACACCTCGACGCAATCGGTGGCGCTGCCGCTCGATCACAGCGGCTGGGTGATCGACACCCCAGGAATCCGCTCGTTCGGGCTGGCACACATCAAACCCGACGACGTGGTGGTGGCTTTTTCCGACCTGGCCGAAGCGATCAAAGACTGCCCGCGCGGCTGCGGGCACCTGGGCCCACCGGCCGATCCCGAATGCGCGCTCGACAACCTGACTGGGGGGGCGGCCCGCCGGGTGGCCGCCGCGCGTCGTCTGCTGGCCGCGATGCGTGAGGGCTGAGCTCAGCTCTCGGCCTGCGACCGAACGCACTCCAGGTTGAACTGCATGTTCTGCTGCCATTCGGCCAGTCGCCGGGAGACGATCCGGGCCTCCTTCTCCGGTTGCGCCACGATGGCCGGGGTCAGCCCCGACGGTCCCGGCCCCATCCGACCCCACTGGCGGACCAGCACGCCGTCACTGGCCGGTTCCACCTCGAACGCCCACGTCGCGCTGACCCCCTCGGGGCCGATGACGTTGTACACCCAACGGCGCTCATCCTCGACTTCGACGACCTCGCACACCGTCGCCCAATCCCCGAATGCCTCATGCTTGTTTCGACCGCGGAAACGCGCACCGACGGCGACGGCTGTAGCGCCGTCGAGCCAGTCGACAGCCTGCAGCTCCGATGAACACCGCGCAGACAGTCCGATATCGGTCACCAGGCGCCAGGCCGTAGGCACATCGCACCGAACACGCTGAGTCACTTCCATAGTGGGTAGGTCGCGGTAGCGCATAGTTCGCCCTCTCGATCCAGGTGCCGGCCCTTGTAGCATGCCAGGAATGAAGGTCGGCGCCATGATCGAACCCCGGTTACCTGGCGCCACCGAGTTCGCGGTGGCCGCCGAGCGGATCGGTGTGACGTCGTTGTGGATCCCCGAAGTCTGGGGCTACGACGCCCTCACCGGGCTGGCCTACCTGGCCGCCAAGACGTCCTCGATCCAGCTCGGAACCTTTGTCGTGCAACTGGGTTCGCGTAGTCCAGCGATGCTGGCGACGTCGGCCCTGAGTCTGGAAGAGCTTTCGGGGGGCCGATTCATCTTGGGCATCGGCACGTCAGGCCCACGCGTCATGGAGGGCTGGCACGGCGTGCGCTTTCGCAAGCCGGTGCAGACCACCCGCGAGACCATCGAGATCGTCCGCATCATCAGTAGCGGTGAGCGGCTCGAACATGCCGGCGAGATCTACCCGCTGCCGTTGCCGGACAGTCGCGGCGCCGCGCTGCGGCCGCTGGTGCGACCCGCCCACGTTCCGGTTTACGTGGCGGCGATGGGTCCGCAGAACTTGCGGCTGACCGGCGAAGCGGCCGACGGCTGGCTGGGCAACGCGTTCATTCCCGAAGCCGCCGAAGTGTTCCTGGGTCCGCTGCGCGAGGGCGCGCAGCGCGCCGGCCGCACCCTTGATCAGCTGGACTTGGTCGCGCCCGTCGCCGTCGAATTCCACGACGACCAGGCCTTGGCCGACGCGGCCGCCCGCCGCCACGCCGACGGCTACGCGTTCACGATCGGCGCGATGGGCTCGGGTGGTTCGGGCGGGCAGAACTTCTACAACGATGCTTTCACCCGACTGGGTTACGGCGACGAAGTCGCTACGGTCGCCGAGTTATGGCAGGCCGGCAAGCACGACGAGGCCCGCAGCTCGGTGCCGTTGGACCTGGGCCGGCTGACGAACCTGCTTGGCACAGAAGACATTATCGCCGAACGGGTGAGTCGCTACCGGGCGGCCGGCATCACGACGCTGTTGGCAAAACTCGAGGGCGACCACGAGCAGCAATTGGCGACGTTGCAGCGGCTGGTCGCGATCACCGAAGCTGCCTGACCAAGGGGATTACCAGCGCATCATCGGCAGGGGGCGCAGCGGGTGGCGTACGGCGTACCCGGTCAGACCCTTGGCGAGGAACACGTGGAATCCGCTGTACGGCAACTGCGCGACGGCGGCCCGGACGGCTGATCGCCCGATTCGGTTGTGCAGCAGGCCATGGCTGACGTCGATGAGGTCAGCTTTGCGAAACGTCTCGGTGACGTGGTCATCGACTGGCCGCAGCCGGTGGTGTTCGGTGATCAACGCCCGCAGCTGATCGATGTCGGCGATGCCGAACTCGTCGGCATATGCCGCCGCGAGGTCGGCCGACGGCGTCAGGTAGTCAAAGCTGCCGGCGGTCCAGATGCCCAGATCGTGCGTTGCCCAGGCCAGTGCTGCGACGTCGGGGATCGAAAAGCCAAGCAGCAGCTGGTGATAGGTGATGCAGCGGTATACGTGGTTGCGGTAAGCGGACAGGTCATCGCCTAACGCATCGCGATGCCGATCCAGCACGGCCTCGACAATCGGATGCGTTGTGACGACCTCCACCGCGCCAAGCTTAGGCGGCCAGATCGTCCCGTCCGGCCGTTTGCTTGTTCCCGCCGTTGCGCTTGGCCTGCTTGTCGCTACGCCACGCCCGCACGGTGGCGATCGCGGTCTTCAGACCGCGGCGACGTCCGGTCGCCGGATCGGCGCCGGCGAACCCGGGCTCCAGCGTGGCGAACATCGACTCGCTGCGGGTCTCCGGCGCGTTGTCAGCGGTGGCACGCAGGTACTTGTCCGGCAGTGACAGCTTGGCGATGGTCCGCCAGGTCTTGCCGTACTGCACCAGGAAAGGCCCTGTTGTGTAAGGCAAGTCGTACTTGTCGCAGAGTTCGCGCACCCGAACAGAGATCTCGGCATACCGGTTGCTCGGCAGATCCGGGAACAGGTGATGTTCGATCTGGTGGCACAGGTTGCCGCTCATGAACCGCATCGCCGGGCCGGCGTTGAAGTTGGCACTGCCCAGCATCTGTCGCAGATACCACTGCCCCTTCGACTCGCCCAGCATGTCGGTCTTGGTGAATTTCTCAGCGCCATCCGGGAAATGGCCGCAGAAGATCACCGCGTTGGCCCAAAGGTTGCGGATCACGTTGGCGACCGCGTTGGCCTTCAGCGTCGACTTGTAACTCGCGCCGGGTGACAGCGACGTCAGCGCGGGGAACGCGACGTAGTCTTTGAGCACCTGGCGACTGGCCTTGGCGAAGAACTCCTCGGTCCGCTGCCGAGCTTCGTCATTGCTCATCCGCTTCTTGACGATCTTGCCGATCTCCACGTGCTGGAGACCAACGCCCCACTCGAAGCCCAGCGCCAGCAGCGCGTTGAAAACCAAGTTGAACAGGTTGAAGCGCTGCCAGGGATGGTCGCGGGTCACGCGCAGCAGGCCGTAGCCGACGTCGTCGTCCATGCCGAGAATGTTGGTGTATTTGTGGTGCACGAAGTTGTGGGTGTAGCGCCAGTGCTTGGACGACCCGCTCATGTCCCACTCCCAGGACGAGGAGTGAATCTCGGGGTCGTTCATCCAGTCCCACTGGCCGTGCATGACGTTGTGGCCGATCTCCATGTTCTCAACGATCTTGGCCACGCCAAGGGTCACGGTCCCCGCCCACCAGGCTGACCGGCGTGAGCTGGCGGCCAGCAGCAGTCGACCCGCGACCTCCAGTGCACGCTGCGCGGCGATGGTGCGGTGAATGTATTGGGCATCGCGCTCGCCACGGGAGTCTTCGATGTCCTGGCGGATGGCATCCAGCTCGGTGCCCAGGTTTTCGATGTCGGCGTCCGTCAGATGTGCGAAGACATCAAGGTCGGTGATCGCCATCGTCTTTTGCCTTCCAGCAGACTGCAGTTCTTGACCTACGCTATCGTAACCTACGAAAGCGTAGGTTACCAGCGGGTAACTTCTAAACGTCGAGTGTGCAATCGCCTGATGCAGCGGAAATGCAGGTTTGCACGCGTGTCCCAGGCTCACGATCCACGCCGGTTCGCAAGTCGCGTACGTGGCCTTCCACCAGGGTAACCACGCACGACTGACAGATACCCATCCGACACCCGAACGGCATCTGCACACCCAGCCGCTCGCCGGCATCCATCAGCGACGTCGCCGCGTCGGCCGCGGTGCTTTTTCCGCTCTTGGCGAACGTAACCGTCCCACCTTCTCCGGCCGGCGCCGCGCGCGACACCGCGAAGCGCTCAAGGTGCAAGTGGTCGGCGAGATGAGCCGCCGACCACGCTTGCTCGGCCGCGTTGAGCATGGCTTCGGGCCCACACGCCCACGTCTGCCGGTCGCGCCAATCCGGTACCTCGGCGTCGAGCCGGGAAAGATCCAGCCGCCCCTGATCGCGCGTCGCGCGCAACTGCAGCCGGTATCCCGGATGGTCGCGGGTCAGCCGCTCGAGCTCGGCGCCGAACATCACGTCGGCGGCGGTCGGGGACGAATGCAGGTGGATCACGTCGGTGACCTGATCGCGACGGACCAGCGTGCGGAGCATCGACATCACCGGCGTGATGCCCGAGCCGGCGGTGATGAACAACACGGCCGGCGGCGCCGGGTCGGGCAGCACGAAATTGCCCTGTGGCGCGGCCAGCCGCACGATCGTCCCGGGCCTCACCCCATCCACGAGATGAGCGGACAGGAAGCCTTCCGGCATCGCTTTCACGGTGATGGTCACCGTGCGCGCACTCCGGTGCGGACTGGACGTCAACGAGTACGAGCGCCACCGCCAACGTCCGTCGATCAGCAGCCCGATGCCCATGTACTGGCCCGGCCCGTAATCGAAGCTGAAACCCCAGCCCGGCTTGATGACCAGCGTCGCAGAGTCGTGCGTCTCGCGCCTCACTTCAAGAATGCGCCCCCGCAATTCCCGCGCCGACCACAGCGGATTGGCAAGGCGCAGATAGTCATCGGGCAACAGAGGCGTGGTGATGCGTCGGGCAACGGTACGCAGCGCGTGCCAGCCGGGGTGTGTATCCACTCCGGCCAGCGTAATGGGCCTCGTGTCGACGACGTCAGCGGCGGCTCGCGATATTTTTCTGTCCATTGAGGAAACTCCTCGCTCTCGCCCGGACAGAACCTACGGTACCGTAACTTACGGTCTCGTAGCTACGGTTAGAGCAGCTCAAGCAGGAACGGCAGCTCTTGGACCGCGTACCACGCCAGGTCGTGATCCTGTGCATCACCAACGGTCAGCTCTGCGTCCTCGTCACCGAGATCGGCCGCATCGACAACCGCGACCGCGGCTTTGACCTGCGCTTCCGCGGCAGCGTTGTCGACGAACGCCGCGACGACATCGTCGCTGGTCACCGGCGCACCGATCCGCACGACGGCGTCGTCGAGATCGGGGCGCAGTGTGACATCGCCGACATCGGCCACCAGCACCGCGCGTCGTGGTGGTAACTCGTCCCCCGATTGCCCAGAATCCTCCGCGGCGCCGGCCAGCAGACGCAGCGAGGCCAGCGCCGCCTCACGCAACGCCACTTCGCCCAGCTCGTCGTCGTCGCCCTCGGCGTAGGCCTCGCGCAGCTTGGGGGTCACCGCGAAGGCGGTGCCGCTGACCGGCCGTAGCGAGCCGTCGGTGACAAGCTGTTGGAGCATCGACAGCGTCGCCGGGATGTAAATGCGCATCGGTGAGCGGTTATCCAGCTTTCTCCGTGGGAGCCATCAACGTTGCCACATGATCGGCCACGTAGGTCGACAACTCGCGCGGCGGCCGCTGATAGTTGCCGCTGACCTCGCGATGCGACGGGAGTTTGACCTTCGGCCGTTCCACCTCGTAATAGTCGATGGTGGACAACAGATGCGCCATCATGTTCAGCCGGGCGTGTTTTTTGATGTCGGACTCGACGACGAACCATG
>CAVVNB010000004.1:0-11910 GCA_963749375.1 uncultured Actinomycetota bacterium | reverse complement strand
TTCTTGCTCGACAGCTCGCGCAAGCAACCCGCCGATGTAGTTGCCGCTGATCGACGGGCCCCACGGCCCCCTCGCCAAACGGGTTGGCACATAGTCTTTTCCGTCGGTGACGAAGAAGCACGTCGGCACCGCAGCGGACGGATTCGTCGATGAGTCTGTCATCGGACGCTCTGTCGCAGTCGGCAGCGCTCGAGAAGTATTTCTGCCAACCGCTCCGGGTGGCTGAACATGAGGTCGTGACAGGCGTCGACGGGGATCACCTCGTGCACGCCGCCGAGGGCGGCGATGCTCGCGCGCTGGGATTTTTGCGACAGGGCTCGGTCTCGGGTGGTCAGTACCCAGGTACGCGGCACGTCGTCGGGAAACCCGCTGCGATCCACGGGTTCTGCGGGTATCCGCGCTGATTCGGTGTACAGCCTCGAGATCGTCAGTCGGCGCTGCGCGGGGGTCATGCCGTTGCAGAACGCGTACTGCGCGGCCACGCTGGGAACCTTGAATGGTCTGCCGCCTCGAGCGGCGAACCGTGCGAAGGTCGCCAGCGGACCGCTCAAGGTGTCGACGATCGCCTGACCCTGACGGGGGACGAACGCGGTGACGAGAACCATCTCGCGTACCCGTGCGGAGCCAAGTTTGGTGACGACGCCAGGGACCGTGACACCGGCCATCGAGTGGCCCGCGATCACGATGTCGCCCAGGCCTTCGCGCTCGACGTCGGCGACGACAGAGTCCACCCACTCGCCGATGGTGGCGGTCGCCAAATCTCCCGGCGTGCGGCCACGGCCCGGTAGGTCCACCGCCAGGGTGCGCAATTCCGGCTCCGCACGCCGCAATTCGGCGACGACGAGATCCCAGCAGTCGGCGGCGTGCTCGCCGCCGTGGACGAGCACGAGATCGGGCAGCGCCATGGTGGAGCCCTTCATCGGTCGATCAACTGGGAGGTCAGCATATCGATGTCGATACGGAAGTCGGTGAAGCTCCTGCTGGCCGGTTCGATGGTGATCCACGTGACGCCCGCTTCGGTGTAGGCGTCCAGCCGTGGTTGTACTGCGGCGCAGAATTTCTCGCAGTCGCCGCTGGCGAGCAGGTCGGCTTCGAAGGGGACGAAGGCGACGTCGGCGGCGCCGCGGCCCGTCTCCGCCCGTCTCTTGTTCACCCCCGCGACCCAGTCGCCAAGCGTGTCGATGTCTTCGAGGGGGCGGGCTCGGGTAATCGCGGCCATTTCGCCTGACGCCGCCATTGGCATCCAGCCGTCGGCGACCTCCACGACGCGCCGCTGGGCGGCCGCACCGTTGCCACCGATCCAGATCGGCGGACCGCCCGTTGTCAGCGGCGGCGGTAGCGCGACGTGACCGCCCACCCTGAACTCCGGGCCGTCGTGGTCGACGCCCGCCCAAGTCGCCTTCCACGCGTCGATCGCTTCGTCGAGCAGCGCGCCACGCCGGTCGAAATCGGCTCCCAGCGCCTCGAATTCGGCCTTCAGATAGCCGGCGCCGGTGCCCAGGGTGAACCGACCGCCGGAGAGCACATCGAAGCTCGCGGCGGCCTTTGCCGTCAGGTAGGGGCTGCGATAACCCGACACCAGGATGTAGGTCATCAATCGGATGCGGGTAGTGGCGGCCGCCGCAAAGCTCAGCGACACGAATGGATCGAAAGCGTGGTGGCCGCCGCGGGCCAACCACTCCCGGTCCGGATACGGGTGTTCGGACATCGAAAATGCATCGAAGCCGGCCTCTTCCAGCAGTCGTGCGACGTCGCCGATGCCTGCACCCTCACACCACCGGTTCCAGTGCTTGACGGCCCGCATCGGGAACATCAGGTTGTAGCGCACTTCTCGCCCTCCTATCGCACCAGCGATCGAGCGATGATCTCGCGCTGCACTTCGGTGGCGCCCTCGCCGAGACGCTTGACCCGCAGGTCGCGGAACCATCGCTCGAGCGGTAGTTCGGTGGAGATTCCCAGTGCGCCGTGAATCTGGATGCAGCGGTCCAGAACTCGGTAGGCGGCCTCGGTTGCGAACATCTTGGCCACCGAGGCGTCCACCCGAACATCGCGTCCAAGGTCGGCGTTCCAGGCGGCTTGGTATATCAGCAGCCGTGCGGCCCGCAGGTCCACCTCACTGTCCGCCAGCATCCACATGATGCCCTGCTTATCGGCCAGCCTGCCCCCGAAGACGTCTCGGTCCTTGGCCCATTGGCAGGTCATGTCCAGCGCGCTCTGGGCGATGCCGATCGGGCCGGCCCCGTAGATGATGCGGCCATGCACCAGGAACTCCGTAGCCAACGAAAAGCCCTGTCCCTCAGCACCGATCAGTTGTTCGGCCGGGAGCCGAACGTTATCGAAATGCAGTTCGTACGGAGCGAACGACGCCATCACAGGGATGCGGCTGAACGTGACGCCTTGGGTGTCCTTTTCAAGAATGAATGCCGAGATGCCTTGTCGACCCTCGCCGGTGCGGGCGTACACCACCCCCCAATCCGCATGCGGGGCGTGCGAAATCCACATCTTGGATCCGTTGAGTACATAGCAGCCGTTGTCGCGCGTCGCCCTGAGCTTGATCGCCCGCGCTGGGTCTGATCCGCCGGAGGCCTCGGTGATCGCGGTGTACGCCTTCGACATAGTGCCGTCGATGACGGGTTTGGCGTACTTTTCGAACTGCTCGGGCGACGCCTTGAACATAATGTTGGGCGGGTTGCCGCCAAACACACCGAGGGCCGGAAAGAACGCTCCCATGCGACATTTCGCGGCTTCTTCGGCGACCACGACCTGGCCGAGCACGCTGAGCCCGGCACCGCCATACTGCTCTGGTGTCTGCAGTGCCCACAGTCCGAGCTCCCTGGCTCTCGCCTGCAACTCGACGAGCTGTTCGCGGGGTAGCCCGACCGTGTCGTGGTCCAGCTTCTCCTCGAGCGGATGGACCTGCGCGTCCATGAACCGCCGCACCGTGTCGCGCAGCATCACCAATTCTTCCGGCAGCTGCCATGCGCCAGAAGGCTCCTCGGCCATCAGACCCGCGCCGCTGCTGCCGCCCGCAGGTCGCGCGCGCTCTGCAGCTGCGGCTCGTGGTTGGCCTCGTATTGCTCGATCCATTCGTGCGGCAGCTTGCCCCATGCCTCACCGATCCGCAGCCGTTGCTCGGAGCTGAACACCTCCGCGGCGACGACGTCACCGACGAAGATGGTGTTCTCGTCGTTGTCCAGCAATCCGGTGATGCGGCACTCGACGTAGCTGTGTGCGTCGAGCAGGATCGGTGCGCCGGTTGCGCCAGGCTTGGTGCGCAGCGTCGACATCTTGTCGCTGTCGCGGCCTGAACTGCCGCCGAGGGTCATCAGGATCTCCATCGACCTGTCGATCTCATCCGGGCCGGCCGACAGCATGTGCATCACGAAGATGCCGGAGTCGACCAGCATGTCGTGCGACTTGTTGTACTTCGTCAGGCTGACGGTTGCGCGCGGCAGCTCCGGCACGATGCTGGCCGAGCCCGCCGACAGCGATATCAACCCATTGCCGAAACCGCCGTCAATCGTGGTGACTGCCACCGGAAATGGCCGAAGTCCAGCCAGCACCTTGTCGGCGGCCGTGAGGTCTAACGTCATCTGTCTTCTCCTGTCGATTGGATGGAGGTCAGCCGAGCGTGAACGGGTCGCGGGTGTCTCCAGACAGCTCCACCCACACCGCCTTGGTCTCGGTGAAGTCTTTGACGGCGTCGATGCCGTTCTCCCGGCCGATGCCGCTGTAACCCGTGCCGCCGAACGGAACATGCGGCGCGACAACGCGGTAGGCGTTGACCCAGACCGTGCCTGCCCGCAGCTTGGCAGCCACCCGGTGGGCACGGTGGACATCCTTGGTCCACACCGCCGCGGCCAACCCGAACTCGGTGCCGTTGGCCGCGGCGACGGCCTCGTCCTCGTCGGAGAAGGTCATCACCGCAAGCACCGGTCCGAAGACCTCCTCGGCGACGGCACGCATCGAGGAGTCGACACCGGTCAGCACCGTCGGCTTGACGAAATACCCCCCGAGGTCGGTGGCCGGCTCGCCGCCGTAAGCGATCGTCGCACCTTGCTCCCGCGCAGAAGCGAAGTACGACAGCACTTTCTCGTACTGTGGCTGATTCGATACCGGACCCATCTCGGTTGCCGGATCCTTCGGATCACCAAGTTTGATGGTTGCCGTCCGCGCGACGATCTTGTCCACCAGCGCATCGGCGACGCTCTCGTGGACAAGCAGGCGTGAGCCCGCCAGACACGTTTGGCCGGTGGCGGCGAACACGCCGGCGATCACCCCGTTGGCCGCGGCATCGAGGTCGGCATCGGCGAACACCACCTGCGCCGACTTGCCGCCGAGTTCGAGCGAGAACCGGGTCATGTTCCCGATCGCGGCTTTGCCGACCTGAATGCCGGTGTTCGTCGACCCGGTGAACGCGATCTTGTCGACACCGGGGTGCGAGGCCAGCACGGCACCGGTCTCCGGGCCCCAGCCGGTGACGACATTGATCACGCCCGGCGGGAAACCGGCCTCGCCGAACAGTTTTGCGAACGCGAGCGTCGAGGTCGGGGTGTGGTCGCTGGGCTTGACGACGAACGTGCAACCGGCGGCCAGCCCGGCGGCCAACTTCCAGGTCAACAGCAACAGCGGTGAGTTCCAGGGTGTGATCGCGCCGACCACGCCGACGGGTTCATGGCGGGTGTAGACGAAGTAGTTGGGCTTGTCCACCGGTATGACGTCGCCTTGCAGCTTGTCGGCCAGCCCGCCGTAGTAGAAGTAGTAATCCGGCAGCGACCGCATCTGGCCGACCATTTCGCGGGCCAGCTTGCCGCCGTCGCGCACTTCGAGTTCGGCGAGCTGCTCGGCCTCGCGGGCGATGATCTCGCCGAGGCGATGCAGCAACTTGCCGCGGGCGGTCGCAGTGAGCACACCCCACGGTCCATTCAGCGCGGCGCGGGCGGCGGCTACGGCGCGGTCGACATCGGCGGCCCCGCCGTCGGGCACGCGTGCCCAGGGCTTGCCGGTGTAGGGATCGACGCTGTCATAGGTGGAACCTGATGCGGCGGAGGATGTTTCGCCTCCGATCAGCAGGTCGAAGTGGACCAGCTGCTCGATTGCTGTATCGGTCATCGTGTTCGGGGTTTCTTCTTGTTGTTCAACGAGTCCGGGCTGGCACCGGCGTTGCCCAGGTCGGTGAAGAACTTGCCATGGCGGGCGGCGACGCTAGGGGTCAGATCGCGGGCCTCCCACATCGCGCGAACCGTGCCCTGGACGCCATTCGGTCTGCGCGCCGCGATCTCGGCGGCCAGTTCGAAAGCACGGACGCGTAGTTGGTCGTCTGGGACCACCTCGGTCACGAGCCCGATGCGCAGCGCGGTCTGCGCAGACATCCGCTCCTCGCTGCCCAGCAGCGCCCACCGCATCACCTCGCCGTAGGGCACGCCGAGGGCCAGCATGCCCATCGGCTCCAGTGCCGAGACGATGCCCGCATTGGCATGGGGGTCAAAGAATGTGGCCGTCTCACTGCAGATCGAGAAGTCGCACTCATTGACGAAGTACATGGCGCCGCCGGCCACGATGCCATGCAGCGCCGCGATCACCGGCTTCCATACCTTGTGTGCCTTCGGCCCCAGCAATTCGCCCGGATCCTCCTGATTGAAGATCGGTTGGTGCTTCCACCAGGTGCCCTCGGTGACATCGATGCCGGTGCAGAACGCACGGTCGCCGTTGCCGCACAGCACCGCGACCCGGATGTCCTCGTCGTCACGGACTCGAGCCCAGACGGATCCGAGTTCGGCAGCCATGTGCTCGGTGAAACTGTTCAGCCTGGCGGGCCGGTTGAGCGCAACGGTGGCGACGTGGTCAGTCACCTGGAATTCGATGGTGGCCAGATCGGTCTGCTCGGTCACGGGCGCTCCTCGGTCGATCCGGTGGATACCGGCATCTTCGCACTCGACTCGCTCACATGGTTTACCTGGTTAGCGATCTCGCGCTTGAGGATCTTGCCTGCCGGGCCCAACGGGAACTCGCGCCAGAAGACGAACCGGCGCGGCTGCTTGTAACCGGCCAATTCGGCACGGCACAGCGCGGCGAGTTCGGCGGTCAGTGCATCCTGGTCGGAGACGTGGGATTTGGGAATCACAGCGGCGACCGGCGTCTCACCCCACTCAGGATCGGGGGTCCCAACCACCGCCACCATGTCCACATCGTGGTGCTGCGCTATCACCCGCTCGATCTCTGCCGGGTAGACATTGAACCCGCCGGAGATGATGAGATCGGTCTTGCGACCGGTGATGTGCAGGTAGCCCTCATGGTCCAAGTAGCCAAGGTCACCGGATCGCAGCCCGTCGGGACGGAAGGTTTCGGCGGTCTGCTCGGGCCGGTTCCAGTAGCCGATCGCGTTGGCGGGGCTGGTGATCACGATTTCGCCGACGTCGCCAGACGGGGCGTCATTGCCGTCGACGTCGATGATGCGGATCACGCACATCGGCGTCTCCCGGCCGCACGAGGTGGTGATCGAGGATTTGCCGGCGACGATGTTCCGGTGATCCTCCGGCGTGAGAATCGTGGCCTGACCACCACATTCGGTGAGCCCGTAGCGCTGTTGCAGGTCGCAGCCGAGCAGATCCATTGCCTTGCGTGCCAAGCCCGGCGGCACGGGAGCCGAGCCGTAGGAGATGCGCCGCAGACTCGACATATCCCGCGGTGGGCCGTCTTCGAGGATCGCCAGCGTCCGGTGCAACATCGTCGGGATGAATGTCGTGAAAGTGATCGCGCTGCGCTCGATCTCGTCGATCACCGCCTGCGGGTCAAACTTCTGATGGATGACCATGGTCTGCCCGAGATACAGCCAGGACACGGTGCGAACCATGCCACCCGCGGTGAAGAACGGCGTCGTTGCCAGCATGACGTCCGAGCGGTTGGCCTCGGTCACAAGGTTGGTGTCGGCCGCCTGGTAGAGCAGGGCGCGGTGGGAGTGCATCACGCCCTTGGCGCGACCGGTGGTGCCGCTGGTGTAGAGGATGACCGCGACATCGTCAGTTGCGATGTCGCGCCGTCCAGCACAGTGCGCAACCTGTGCCAGGGCCGTCTCGTAGTCGGTGACTAATTCACATGGGCCGAATGCTGCATTGGCGCCTACGCCCACTACAACGGCCAGGTCGGCTAATTCGCCCAGGAACTTCTCCACATGGTCGGCGTGGATGATCACCGCGCGCGCGCCGGAATCGTCGCGGACGTGGGCCACCTCGTCGGGAGCCAACCGGATGTTGACCGGCACCGCGATCAGCCCGGCCTTCGCCAGACCGAACGAAATCTCCGGCCATTCAAGGCAATTGCGGGCGATCACCAACACCCGGTCGCCCGGCGCCAGCCCCCGGCCGATCAGGAAGGCGGCGAGCCGACGGGCCCGCTCGTCGACCTGAGACCAGGTGAGCGACCGATCGGCGTCGACGAGTGCGCGCTTGTCGGGGTAGCGGCGGGCGTTGTTGGTTGCGATGTCACCGATGAGCATCAGATCAGAAGTCCGTTCATATCAAAAACGCCAGTGTTTCGACCGGTCCGCCTGCGTCGATCAGGTGCACGATCTTGCGGATCAGCCGCGGACCTTCCGGCGACACGCGAATCGTGTGGATAACCCGTCCTGCCCAGAAGCGTTGGCGCAGGCGATATTCGAACAACGCAAAGTTGGATTCCACCGTGACGGTGCTGGCGCCGGTGTCCACCACCTCGCTGTTGGAGACCACGCGGCGCATCACTGACGGTGGTGTCTGGGAGTGCCGGTTACCGGTGTTGAGCTGAGCCACCCGGCTTTTGATCCGTCGCCGGTTGTCGTTGATGTAGGCCAGCGTGGTCCGCGGGTCGTCGTCGGGATGCATCGGGACGCGATACTCGACCGTGTCGTCGTCATCGGCCCACAGCGACTCCCACTCCGAGTAGCGGCCCTCGTCGGCCAGCCGCGCCTCCAGATACAGAAACGACAGGATCTCAGGGTCCGGCAGCGGACGCAGCGCTGGACGCGTCTGGGTTTCGGGGTTGACGGTCATGCACCGGTCCTCCCGCCGACGACCGAGGCCCAGTGCGAGTAGAAGCCGCGCTGGGGGGTCTCGGCGCTCTTGTCCCGGTTGATGATTCCCGTCGAATCGTCGACATCGCTTTCGATACCGCGGGCCAGCATCAGCCACTCGGGCAGCTCGGCGGCGAGCCCGGCCTGGTTTCGCATGCCGATCTCTCCGTCGTCGGCGATCAGGAATCCGGCCGGACCCATCGCCCCCTCGGAGCGGCGCAGCGTGCGCTCGTTCAGTGCATCCTGACCGGGTATCAAGACCGCGGTGGTGTAGGCGATGGTGCGGTCGGGGGCTTGCGGCTCGACGAACATGACGTTCATCTCGGCCAGGAAAAGATTGGGCCAGATCAATGTGTGTGGCGGGCCCACCACCAGAGCGTCGTGGGCCTGCTCGGGACCGTACGTGCCCTCAAGTGCCTCGACGTAGTCGGCGAGCTTGGCCCGCGGGATGCGGCCGTACCAGACGAATTCTTCATCGAGCTTGCGGTATTCGTCGCTGTAGTCGATCTCGGAATGCCCGTTGCCGATGTCGCGGACCAGCACGTCGACCTTGGTCGGGACGTGCGACACCTTGGCGGGCTTGATCGCGTCGTACACCGAGGCATGCGTGAACAGAGCGTGGTAACCGTCGACGTTGTTCTCCACCACCATCTTCCAGTTGGCGTGGTGCAGGTGCTTCATCCAGTTGGCCCGCAAGTCGATCGTGCGGGTGGGGGACAGGTTCAGCAGGCGGTCGATGGCGCGCGTTGCCTTGCCGAGGTGCTCGAGCAACGAGATGCCCTCTGGCGCCAGTGACGCGAAGACGAATCCGCCGTAGTTGTCCACCCGGGGTGCCTGGGCAAGGCCCAGATCGGAGCGCACCTGATTGAACGCCTCGCCGTAACCCTCGCGCATCGGAACGCCTTGCAACGCACCGGTATTACTGAAAGTCCAGCCGTGATACGGGCACCGGAACGAGTTGGCGTTGCCCTTCTCGGCATTGCAGAGTTTGTTGGCCCGATGGGTGCAGCGGTTGAGTACCACCCGAACGACGCCGTCCTTGCCGCGCGCCACGACAACCGGGTCGTGGCCGATCATCCGGGTGAGGTAGTCACCCGGCTCGCTGACCTCGCTCTCGTGCGCGACGTAGACCCAGCCGGTCTTGAAGATGGTGTCCATTTCGCGGCGGAAGATGTCGGCGGACGTGTACACGGTTCCGTGCACGCGGTCGCTGCGTATCACGGTCCCGGCGTCGAAGCTGTCCGTCGTAGGGGCGGATTCGAGTGTCGTCACTGGTCCTCCAGGATGTCGATGGCCGGTATGGCGACGTCGCCGAGGTGGCGGAAACCGATGCGCACCGCTGCGCCGATGGCCGGTGCGGTGTCTGTAGGTTGCACGGTGGTCATCACCATCCGGTGCCCGCTCGACAGCTCGACGTCGACGATGGGGTAGGGCGCCTCGCCGTGCACCAGCCCGGGCTCGCGCCGGTGCATGAGCGTCGCCGCATGGACGGTTCCGCTCAGATCGACTGTGCCCCAGTCATGTTCGGGGCTCCCGCAGCTGTCGCAGATCTCTTGGTCGAGCTCGAGTGGTGTAGCGCACGCCGCGCAGAACGGCATCGCGAGCTCGTCGCGTGCGGCCGCCCGGTACAGCGGCGCCAGCAGATCGTCGTCGGCGGTGGGTGCCAGCGCGCTATCCAGCAGCCAGTCCTCGACCGCGGTGGCGGTCATGCGGCGCGCTCCAGGACCAACGCGGCATGGTGGTCCATCCGGCCGCCGATGCCGCCGACCAGCGCCACAGTGGCCCCCGGAACCTGACGCTGCCCGCCTGTGCCGCGCAGCTGAATCATCGCTTCCGCCAACGGCGTCATGCCCTGCAGGTAGAAACCGGACAACTGGCCGCCGCCGGTGTTGGTTGGCAGCGTGCCGCCCGGCCCGGTGTGGCCGCCGCGCACGAATTCGCCTGCGGGAACGTCGCCGGTGAGCCGGTATTCGTCGAGCAGCGCCAGGGTGACGATCGAGAACGGGTCGTACAGTTCGGCGACGTGCAGGTCCGAGCGGACCATGCCGGCTTGCTCGAGCGCATCCTGCACCGCGCGGCCACCACCGCCGAACCACGACTCGGCTCCCGCGCGACGGCGCCGCACCGGATGCTCGCGACCGGTGCCACGCACCCGCAATCGGGTGCCGCCGACTGAAGGCCGCCCGGTGAGCACGACGGCGACCGCCCCGTTCACCGGCCGAGCGCAGTCCAGCAGCCGCAGCGGCTCGGCGATCATCGGGGACGCGTCATAGTCAGCGTCGTCAAGCGGCTCTCGATTGACCGCATCGGGATTGCCGCGCGCCCAGCGCCTTGCTGTGGTGGCCACCGAACGCAGCGCGTCGGGACTGGTGCCGGTGACGTGCAGCCAGCGCTGGGTCAGCAACGCATACGTCGGCACCGAGCCGAGCAGCCCCGAGGCCCGCTCCAGCCCGCGCACTCCGACGTTGCCGCCGCTGTGTGCGTACGTCGACCCTGCACCGCGGCCGGCCACCAGGGGTGCGTCGGCGAAGACGCACATTACGGTCGCCGCCTCGCCGGTGACGATCGCGTGGCGTGCGCGCTGGATCATGGCGAGGGTCGTGGCGCCTTTGATCTCGATGTGCTCCAGCAGGCGCAGATCCGAGAAGCCTGCCGCGGCGGCGAATCCGACGCCCAGCCGGTCCGGCCGGATGCCCTGCGACGAGCCGACCAGGATCCCGTCGACGTCGGCACGTCCGAGTCCGGCGTCGGACAGCGCGGCGGCGCTCGCCTTGACGGCCAGCTCGAGCGGTGTCGCGCCCGGCCGCAGTGACATCGGAGTCATGCCCAGGCCAACCAGATCAGCATCGGCGCTCACGGCTGCTCCGTTGGCCGGCGCTCGCCGCGGTAGTTGCCCACCCGGACCCACTCCTCACGGTCTTCGGGGGTGGCCAAGGTGAAGCTGGCCAACTCCAACGGACACAAGAAGACCTGCTCGCCGCCTTCGAGGTCTTCGACGAGCAGGCGGGGGCCGTTGCCGCTGACGTCCAACGACAACCGCACGGCCGCGAACTCGTTGACCAGGTCGGCAAGGACGCGGCGTCCGGCCGGAGTGTTCACCTGCCCAGTATTACCGCATACGACTGTCAGAATCAATGGAAGCGGATGGAATGGCGGCCTGCGCATTACCGCAAGGTCGATTGGTCTGAGCCGTTCTTCACATGCGAACATGGAGCTTGTGCGACGATGAGGATAGCGCGAGGCGATGTCAGCATTAGATGACGGATGTGTCAGATATGGACATGCGAGAAGGTGAGATGAGCCAAGCACAAGCGTCAGCCGCGACCGAAGACGTGAGCCGAGTCGACACGGAGAACTACCGCAGCATCTGGATGTATCTCAAGGAGCTCGAGTTCCGGCAGGGGTTCGTCGACATCGGAGTCAACGGAGTGCCCGTCCGTACCCGTTACGCCGAGGCGGGCAGCCCGGACAAGCCGCACGCCATCCTGCTGCACGGCACCGGCGGGCACTGGGAGACGTTCGCGCCCAACCTCGCCGCCCTCTCGCAGCACTTTCACTGCGTGGCGATCGACATGGTCGGTAACGGGTTCTCGGACAAACCGGACTACGACTACGAGATCGCGGTCTACGTCGAACACGTGCTGGGTGTGATGGACCACTTCGGCATGGCGTCGGCCAATTTCATCGCGATGTCGCTGGGGGCCTTCGTCGCGTCCGCGGTGTCCGTCGGCCACGCCGAGCGGGTGGACAAGGTGATCCTGATGTCGCCGGCCGGCCGAGAGGCGTCGGCGTCGAACATGGCGCGCATTCGGGCGGAACGCACCAAGGCGGTCAACGAGCCGACGTGGGAATCGCTGCACGCC
>CAVVNB010000003.1:0-24589 GCA_963749375.1 uncultured Actinomycetota bacterium | reverse complement strand
GTATCCCGACATGACCATCGAGGACGCCTACGCAGTGCAGCGGGCACTCGTCGCGCTGAAGGTTGCCGACGGGCGAGAAATCAAGGGCCGCAAGATCGGTCTGACATCGAAGGTGATGCAGCGGGCAGTGTCGATCGACGAACCGGATTACGGCGCGCTGTTCGACGATATGTTCGTCGAGGACGGCGGCCGCGTCCCGCTGGGGCGCTACATCCGTCCGCGCGTCGAGGTCGAGTTGGCGTTCGTACTGGGCGAGGACCTGTCCGGGCCGGGCGTCACGTTGTTCGACGTGTTGCGCGCCACCGAGTTCGTTACTCCTGCGCTCGAGATCCTCGACGCCAGGGTGCAGATGTCGGACCCCGATACCGGCCATCTGCGCACCATCGTCGACACCATTGCCGACAATGCCGCCGACGCGGGTCTGGTCCTGGGTGGGCGGGTGTTCCGGCCGTTGGACGTCGACTTGCGCTGGGTGGCGGCACTGCTGCTACGCAACGGCACGATCGAGGAGTCCGGGGTGGCCGCCGCGGTGCTCAACCATCCCGGCAACGGCGTGGCCTGGTTGGCCAATCGGCTTGCTCCGCATGGAGTTTCGCTGAAACGCGGCGAGGTGATCCTGTCCGGATCGTTCACCAAGCCGGTCTTCGCCGAACCGGGGGACAGCTTCGTCGCCGACTACGGACCGCTCGGCACGGTGTCGGTGACGTTCGATCGGGAGGCGTCGTGACGAACCGGTGGACGCAGCGCATCAGCGACGGCGATCCGCGGATCGGCATGTGGCTGGCCTCGGGCAGTGGCTACGTCACCGAGATCTGCGCGGGTTCCGGGATCGACTGGCTGCTGCTGGATCAGGAGCATGCGCCCAACGATCTGCGCACCACGCTCGAGCAACTGCAGGTGCTGGCGGGCTACCCGGACATCGACGTGCTGGTGCGGCCGCCGTCGGCCGATCCCGTGCTCATCAAGCAAATGCTCGACATCGGCGCGCAGAACATCATCGTCCCGATGATCGACGGGCCCGGTGATGCGGTCGCGGCGGTTGGCGCCACGCGTTACCCGCCCGCAGGCATCCGCGGGGTCGGTAGCGCATTGGCCCGGGCGTCCCGGTGGAACCGTATTTCTGACTACCTTGTCACCGCTGATGCCACGGTGTCGTTGACCGTTCAGGTGGAGAGTGTGGCCGGTCTGGCGCTGCTCGGCGAGATCGCCGACGTCGACGGGGTGGATGCCGTCTTCATCGGTCCGGCCGATCTGGCAGCGTCGATGGGCAAACTCGGACAGCCGGAGCACCCAGAGGTTGTGAGCACCATAGAAGCTGCGTTAGCGACCATTGTGGACCACGGTAAGCGCGCCGGGGTGAATGCGTTCAGCGAGCCGCTGGCAGGCCGCTACATGACGGCCGGCGCAAGCTTCGTGCTCGTCGGAGCGGACGTGGCGCTGCTGGCCCGTGGTGCCGAAGAACTGGCTGCGAGGTATCGCGGCCGATGACCGACGCATTGTTTCTGACGATTGTGTCACCTAGAATTCCGGATCATGGACCTCGACTTCACGCCTGACCAACTCGAGTTCCGCGACCAGGTCCGCACGTGGCTCGACGAGAACAAGCCGGCCGAGTCGCGCCCGCGCGATGACGCGGGTATCCGCGAATACGACCTCGCCTGGCAGCGCACTCAGGCCGAAGGCGGCTGGGCCGGCATCGCCTGGCCCACCGAATACGGCGGCAAAGGGCTGACGCTGCTTCAGCAGCTGATCTGGTACGAGGAGTACGCCGCCCGCGGATTCCCCGGTATCGATGCGTGCTTTGTCGGCAACTCGCACGCCGGGCCGACCCTGATGACCAGGGCCACCGACGAGCAGAAGTCATTCCACCTGCCGAAAATCCTTAGCGGTGAGGTGATCTGGTGTCAGGGCTTCTCTGAGCCCGGCGCCGGATCGGACTTGGCTGCGTTGCGCACCAAGGCGGTCGTCGACGGCGAGCACCTGGTGGTGTCGGGGCAGAAGCTGTGGACCAGCTTCGCCACCGTCGCCGACTACCAGGAACTGCTGGTGCGCACCGACAACACCGGCAGCAAGCACAAGGGCATCACCTGGGTGATCTGCGACATGAGCACGCCCGGCATCGACGTCCGCCCGATCGAGACCATCGAGGGCGGCTCGGAATTCTGCGAAGTGTTCTACGACGATGTCCGCATCCCGTTGAGCAACGTGGTCGGCGATGTGGGCGAAGGCTGGTCGGTCGCGATGGCCACCTTGTCCTTCGAGCGTGGCACCGCGTTCACTGCCAACCAGGTGCGGTTGGCCAAGATCATCGAGGACCTCATCGACTATGCCCGCGACCACGTCGGCCCGGACGGGCGTAGGCCTGCCATCGCCGACGACGAGATCGCACGGCGGTTGGCCCGGGCCCGGGCCTCGGTGGCAGCGCTGCGGGCGCTCACCTACACCAATATCTGCGAGGCGATGAAGACCGAAACCCCCGGCCCGCGGGGCTCGATCGTCAAGCTGATGTACGCCGAACTGGCCAAGGAGATCGGCAAATTGGCGATGGACGTCCTCGGTCCGGCCTCGGTCCGGCATTCGTCGCGCTGGGATGTCGACGGCTGGGTCGGCTATTACTACTACAGCTTCTCCCAAGCCATCGGCGGTGGGACCTCGGAGGTTCAGCGCAACATCGTCGGCGAACGTGTGCTGGGACTTCCGCGATGAGAGGAGACGATCGTGGATCTGCTACCAGGAGCTGAGCAACTCGAAATCGTCACGGCGGCGGGAGAATTCCTGGCCGAACGGATGCCCGTCGAACGGATTCGCGCCAACCGCCATGCGGAAGCGCCGATTCCCGAGTTCGCTGTGGCGAGAATGCGCCGAGTTGGGTCTGCTCACACTCGGACTCGACGAGGAGTCCGGCGGGTCGGGCCGGCCCTTGGACGACGAGGCACTGCTGTTCGTCGAACTCGGCAAGCGCCTCGCGCCGGGGCCTTTCCTGGCATGCACGTTGGGTGCCCGGGTCGCGGCCCGTTGCGGCGACGACGCGCTGGCGCAGCGGATCGGCTCCGGGGACGCCCAGGTCGCCCTCGCGGTACTGCGCGGCGACGGCGACGTTCGTCCCGTGAAGGGCACATTCGATCTGTTCGACCCGGCGGGTGCCTCGCACGCCCTGCTGGTGGCCCGTAGCGGCGCCGCTCTGGTCGACATCGATTCCTTCGGCCCTCTGGCACCCGTCACCGCCGCAGACCCCGGTACCCGGATATCCACGGCCACAGTCGAATCCGCCGAACCCGTGCACTGGCTGCCCGCCGAGGACGAATGGATCTGGGGGCGCGCCACGGTGCTCGCGGCGGGCTATCTCACCGGCTTGGCCGCGGCCGCGGCAGCGTCAGCGACCGAACATGCCAAGACTCGTGAGCAGTTCGGCAAACCGATTGGCGTGCACCAGGCGATCAAGCACGCCTGCGTCAACATGGAGATCGCTGCCGAGGCCGCCCAGGCGCAGACCTTCTTCGCGGCGATCGCGGTGGCGGGTGGACGCGCCGACGCACTGCTGCAGGTGCTGTCGGCCGTCACGGTGGCCGGCTCGGCGGCCGTCGACAATGCCGCCGCAGGCATCCACGTATTCGGCGGGATGGGCTACACGTTCGAGAACGACATGCACCTGTATCTGAAGCGCGCGCACGTGTTTCGGCACTTGTTCGGTGAGCCCACCGACGTGCTGGCCGAGCTGCTGGCCCAGGACCGCGCCCAGTGAGCGGCGCTGTCGCTATCGCTGGCGTCGCGCTGTCCGACGTCGGCCGCGTCGACGACAAGGGACCTTACGAGCTGATCGCCCAGGCCAGCCGCCGCGCCCTGGCTGACGCCGGTCTGACGCCCGACGATGTCGACGGGTTGGCCTCCACCGGTCAGGGCACTCTGCCCCCGGTCGATGTCGGCGAGTATCTCGGGCTGCGGCCACGCTGGATCGACTCCACCGCGGTAGGGGGAGCGTCGTGGGAGGTGATGGCCGCCCATGCGGCCGACGCGATCGCTGCCGGGCACGCCGACGTGGTGCTGCTGACCTATGGATCGACCGCACGCTCGGATCTTCGAAAGGGTTTGCGGGGGGCCAACATCAACTGGGGTGCTCGCGGACCGCTGCAGTGGGAGGCGCCTTACGGCCACACCCTGGTCTCCAAGTACGCCATGGCGGCGCGGCGGCACATGTTCACCTACGGCACCACGATCGAGCAGCTCGCCGAGGTCGCCGTGTCCGCACGCTTCAACGCGGCCGACAATCCCGAGGCCTACTACCGCGACCCGATCACCATCGACGACGTGCTCGGCGGACCGATGATCGCCGACCCGTTCACCAAGCTGCACTGCTGCATTCGCAGCGACGGTGGAGCCGCGGCCGTCCTCGTCAGTGCGGAACGCGCGAAGGATCTGCGGAGTAAGCCGGTGTGGGTGCTCGGCTCGGGCGAGACCACCTCGCACATGCTGACGTCCCAGTGGGACGACCTCACCGTCGGCCCGGCCGCCGTCAGCGGGCCGCTGGCCTTCGCCCGCGCGGGTATCTCCCCGTCCGACGTCGACGTCGCCGAAATCTACGACGCGTTCACCTACATGTTGCTGCTCACCCTCGAAGACCTGGGCTTCTGCCCGAAGGGGGAGGGCGGCGGATTCGTCGAGAAAGGCTCGTTGCGGTTGGGCGGCGAACTTCCCACCAACACCGACGGCGGCGGGCTGTCGGCGTGCCACCCGGGTCAGCGGGGGTTGTTCCTGCTGGTCGAGGCGGCCCGTCAATTACGCGGTGAATGCGGACCGCGGCAGGTGCCCGATGCCCGGATCGCCTGCGTCAGCGGCACCGGCGGCTGGTTCTGCTCCAGCGGCACAATGATTCTCGGCGCCGAGAAGCCGTAGGTGGGCCACGCACCGCTGAGCTCCGACGTGGCCGACACCCGGGCGATGTTGGAGGCGGCGGCCGCCTTCCACGGGGACATCGAGGCCTACGTCGAGCCCGGAGCGCGAATCACGTTCGCGGAGTGGATCGGCCGGGCCCGTGGCGTGGCCACCCAGTTCGCCGACCTCGGCATCGGCAAGGGAGACGTGGTAACGCTGTGGCTGCCGTCGGGCATCGACTATGCGACGTGTTACGCCGCCGCGGCGATGATCGGCGCGATCACCACCGGACTCAACCCGCGGCTGGGTCGTCGGGAGATCGAATCGATTCTGCAGCAGGCGGATCCCGCGTTGATCGTCGCCGACGAGCAGCTTGGTGCGTTACCCGACACCGGGCATCGGCTGCTGTCGCGGGATGCGCTGTGCAGTGACACGTCGCGCTCGGCGCCACCGTCGGTGGAGCTGACCCGCCGGGACCTGGTTGCGCTGATCTTCTCCAGCGGCACGACGGGGACGCCGAAGGGCGCGGCGTTCGATGCCGACCGATTGGCCGCGGGCGCGGCAGCATCAGGCGTGATGAGCGCGCCCTACGACCGGCGCCTTACGTCGACGCCGTTTTCGCACGCCGGCTACATGTTCAAGCTCTGGGATCAGTTGGTGTGGGGCAGCACGCTGGTGGTGCCACCGACGCCGTGGTCGGCCCAGGGCATGTTCGACGTGCTCCGCGACGAGCGCGTCACGGTGGCAGGCGCGGTGCCCACCCAGTGGGCCAAGCTGCTCGATGTCGACGGACGTGAGCCCGCAGGCGTTGCCGCACTTGCGGATCGGGGTGGTCGCCACCGCCCCCGCGCCGCCCGAACTGGTACGGCGGGTCGCCGAGGGCATCGGAGTCCCGCTGGTCGTGCGGTACGCGATGACCGAGTGCCCGACCATCTGCGGGACCGAACCGGACGATGCCCCCGAGGTTCAGTTCCGCACCGTGGGACGGCCCGCCGCGGGCATGGACGTGCGGATCGGATCCGATGGCGTGGTCGAGGTGAGCGGCCCGTGCGTGATGCGTGGCTACTGGCGTAACCCGAAACTCACCGCAGAGGTGCTGCACGACGGTTGGCTGCGTACCGGCGACATCGGCGTACTCGGTGCCGACGGCAACCTCACCCTCGTCGGGCGCAGCGGCGACATGTACATCCGGGGTGGCTACAACGTCCACCCCGGCGAGGTGGAGCGGGCGCTTTCCGGTCATGCCGCGGTGAAACATGCTGCCGTAGTGGGGCGCTCGGCCCCGGTGATCGGGGAGATCGGCGTCGCGTGTGTCGTGCCGGTGGATGCCGACAGGCCACCGACGCTGGCCGAGTTGCGAACTCACGTGGCAGACGAACTGGCCGACTACAAGGCGCCCGACGAGCTTCTCATCGTCGACGAGCTGCCACTGACGGCGATGCTCAAACCCGATCGGCTTGCCCTGCGCGAGCTGATCACGCTGCGCGACGGAGACATTCAGCGTCTGCGACCGACGGGACCGGCACGACCGTGAATCTGCATGCAGACGGCACTGGAGGACCCGTCGTTCCGAACCCTGACGGATGTGCCCCAAGACTAATGCCTTGACATTAATCTTGGCCGCTGCGATGCTGGCGTGGCGTGCGTCACACCACGTCCTGACGAGATCTGCCAGCACACTGTAGGAGCGAACATGCCGGAAGTCGGTTCGGCGTCGGACGGTCCGCTGGCCGGCCTCGTGGTGGTCGACCTGTCGACGACGCTGCCCGGAGCACAGGCGACGCAGTTCCTCGCCGATTGCGGCGCCGAGGTGATCATGGTCGAGCCGCCCGACGGCAGTCCGCTGCGCGAGCTCGCGGGCTGGCCCGCCCTGCTCCGCGGCAAGCGCAGCGTGACATTGAACCTGCATGACGACGCCGATCTGGAGCGACTGCGTGCATTGCTGCGCCGCGCCGACGTCATGGTGAACACGATGCGGCCGACCACGGCCGAGCGCATCGGACTTACCCACGACGCGTTGTCGAACGCCTACCCGCGACTCGTCGTGGCGACGATCACAGGCTGGGGTTCGACCGGGCCGTTTCGCGACTACAAGGGCTGGGAGGCCCTGGTGATGGCGAAGACAGGAGTGATGCACGAAAAGCGCGGACTGACGACAAGGCCAGGACCGGCTTACACCACGTTCTCCTACGCCTCGTGGGGAGCCGCCCACGCCGCCGTGCAGGGCGTGCTCGCCGCGCTCCTTGAGCGGGAAAGCAGCGGGCGCGGCCAAACCGTCGAGACGAACCTGGTCACCGGCATGGGTTCGATGGATCCGTACAACTGGTTCTACGAGATGGTGCTCGAACGGTATCCGGGCGCCTTCGAACCCATGGACGCCGCCTACGACGATCGAGGCCGGCCCCAGGCCTACCTCATTTACGCACTCCTGGTGTGTCCGACGAAGGACGGTCGCTGGCTGCAGTTCGCTCAGGTGTCGCCCAAGCTGATCGGCGCGTGGCTCACCGAACTGGACCTGCTGAAGGAGCTCGGCGACCCGAAGTGGCAAGGCTTTCCGATGCTGCCGACCCCGGAACTGCGCACCGAGTGGTGGGACATGATGATCGAGCGGGTGGGGGCCCGCACGCTCGCCGAATGGCAGCAGGCCATGACCGAGAACCTCGACCTCAGCGGCGAACTGTTCCGGAGTCCCGCGGACTCGCTGGCCCACCCGCAGACCGTTCACGAAGGCCGTGCCGCCACCGTCCCCGATCCCGATCTCGGACCGGTGCGCCAGCCGTCGACCCTTATTCATGCCGACGGTCAAGCCGTTGACCCAGTTGAGACCCGCACCGCGAATCGGCGAGCACAATGGCTCGGTCACCTTCGAGCATGTAGGCGACGCTGCACCGCCACCGCCCGGACAGCACGACACACCGCCGCTGACGGGCGTGACGGTGCTGGAGTTCGGCAGCATGTTCGCCGGACCGTACGGCGCGACCTTGCTGGCCGACCTGGGCGCCCGGGTGATCAAGGTCGAGCCGCTGGTGGGCGACAACATCCGCAATCTCGTCGCATTTCCCGAAGCCGGCGGCGCAAAGGTGTTGCAGGGCAAAGAAAGTGTCGCGATCGACTTCACCAAGCCCGAGGGCCTTGAGCTGGTGTACGAATTGGCCAAGCGGTCTGACATCGTGCTGCAGTGCTTCCGGGGCAAGGCCGCCGAGCGGGCGAAGATCGACGAGGCTTCGCTGCGGGCGGTCAACCCGGACCTGGCGTTCGTGACGACCTCGGGTTACGGGGTCGACGGACCGTTCGCGCACCGCGCGGCCTACGCGCCGTCGGTCGGTGCGGCATCCGGGCCTGGCGCTGGTCGACAGCCACGACACGGGTGAGCCACCCGCCGACCTGGATGACCTGCACCGCCGGGCGGTCAAACTCCACGCGGGCGGAGCCGTCCCCGCCGTGCAATCCGACGGCATCGCGGCGCACGGTGTGGGTTCGGCGCTGCTGGTCGCGTTGTACGCCAAGCGGATGCGACGGCCGTATGTCCAATGTGGTCACGTCCATGCTCGGGACGGTTCAGCAGGCGATGATCGCTTACAACGCGAGCTATGCATCGCGTCCCGCAGAGACGGCCGCCGACGAACAGTTCTTCGGCATGAATGCGCTCTACCGGATGTACCGCGCGGCAGACGGTTACGTCTTTCTCGCTGCGCCGTTGCCGCGCGACTGGCCGGCGCTGACGAAGGCGATGTCGCCCTACGTCGACTTGCACGCCGACGAGCGCTTTGCCGATACCGAATCTCGCGCGCAGCACGACGGCGAGTTAATCTCCGCATTGACAACGGTTTTCGCCAGCAAGACCAAGCTGGAATGGGAGCACGAATTGTCCGCTCAGGACGTCGGATGCGTCGAGGTGGTGGAGGCGAACTCCGAGCTGGTGCTGCAGACCGATGAGTATTTCGACGCCGGCTACTCGGTACGGGCGCACAGCCCGATCTTCGAAGAGCACCGCCGGCTCGCCCCGCTGTGCCGGTTCTCGCGGTCACGCACCCGGGCCGATGCGGGATGCACCATCGGGCAGCACACCGATGCGGTACTGCGCGAAATTGGACTGGATGACGACCGCATCGCCGACCTGAGGGCGAAGGAGATCGTCGGCGGCAGTTGACGACTCAGGCGTCGTCGCCGGCCATCAGCGCGCGCGTCTCGTAGGACACCGGTGCGGTCAGCATGCCGACCCAGGTGTCCACGTAGTTGTGCAACTGCGCTTCGCTGATTCCATGCCCGGCTCGGGCTGCGGCGGCCAGCACGTTGATCAGGCTGATGTACAGCTGGAAGGTTCGGCCGCGACGGATTCGCTCGGGCAGGTCCTGCAGCGCCGCGTCGACCACATCCTCCAGCTGCTCCTGGGTGAAGTCGTCGTCGACGTGTTCCGGCCAGTAGTCGCTGCGGGCTCGGGGATCCTCGGCGAGCCGCGCCAGGAACGGCGCGAACATCTCACCGTTCGCAATGCTGGTGGCCAGCGGGCGTACCAGCAGCCACACGACTGCGCGCGGATCCGCTTCCTTGCCCTCAGCGCGCATACGCGCGAGCATCTCCGTGCGATCGGTCCCGAGCGACGCTTGGCGATAGGAGATCAGCGCGCGAATCAGACCGTCGCGGGAGCCGAAGTGATAACGGATCACCGAGGTGTTCGACTGTCCGGCTGCCTGTTGAATCTCCCTCAGCGTCACCGCCTCGATGCCGCGCGTGGCGAAGAGTCGCTCGGCGACTTCCATCAACATCACTCGGGTTGACTCACCTGAGGCATTGCGCCGGCGTGCCCCTGCAGCCGATTCAGTGCTCGTCATGGGTCTCCTCAAGGTCCGCCTCAGTTTTACCGGCGTCGCGGCGTCAAGGAAATAGTAATGTCAATACATTAGAAAAGGTGGACTTCCCGCGGGTCAACTGGCATCATCCGAATGAGCAACAGATCCGTGGAGGACCAATGAGCATGATCTGGACGAATTCGGGCGACTCCCACTTCCTGGAGCCCGACGACCTGTGGCAGTCCCGGTTGCCCAAGGCGCTGGCGGACTTGACTCCGCGCGCGGAGAAGGACCCCGACGGGGAGTACGAAACGGTCTTCGTCGACAGTCAAATCTTCCGGCGCAAGTTGCCGTCTTCGGCATTGGTGGCGTTCGCCGAACTGAGTTCGAAGCCGCAGGGCATTCGCGATGCGAGGGCCCGCCTCGGGGACCTCGACCAGGAGGGTGTTTGGGGCGAGGTGATTTTCCCGTCGTTGGGCATGTGGGGTTCGACGTTCCGGACGCCGGAGCTGCTCAAGGCGTGCATGCGCGCCAGCAATGAGTGGGCGCTGGAGGAGATTTGCGCGGTGTCACCGCGATACGTCGTGACCGCACAGGTGTCGACGCTCGTAGTGGACGACGCAGTCGAAGAACTGCAGTGGGCGGCCGGGCAGGGCTTTAAAGCGGTCTTTCTGCCGACGACGCCGCACCCGAGCGCTCCGGACTGGCACCGCAAGGAGTGGGAGCCGTTCTGGGCGGCCGCCGAGGAAGCCGGCATGGTGATCGCGTTCCACATCGGCACCGATCCGGTCGATGTAGTCGGCTGGCAACAGCGTGACCGGTGGCGCGGGTCAGGTCTACCGCGGCCCGGGCGGCGCGATCATGAACTACGCCGAGACGACGTTCTCGGGTCAGCGCGCGGCGATGAAGTTGGTTGCCTCCGGCGCGTTGGACCGCCACCCCAACCTGAAGGTGCTGATCTCCGAGGGCGGTGCGACGTGGGTGCCGTTCCTGGGCGACCGGCTGCTCGAGGGTTACCGCCAGCACCACCTCGCGGTGCGGCCCAAGCTTTCGCGTAACCCCAAGGAGATCCTCTTCAGCCAGGTGTATGCGTCCTTCCAGCACGACGAGACGGCTGTCGCGGCCTTCGACCACATGGGCTACAAGAACGTGATGTTCGGCAGCGACTACCCGCACATGGAAGGCACGTTCGGCCACACCCAGGACACTCTGAAGGGGCTCTTCGACGGGGTGAGCGACGAGACCCGGCTGCGCATCACCCAGGGCACGTTCTACGAACTGTTCCCCGACGTGCCGCCGATCCCCGCCGAAAAGTTCTGAGCGCGTGGCTAACTTCGTCCGGACTTCGTGACGTCGCGATCGTCGGTGTCGGCGCCACACCGTATTACAAGCGTGGCGGGTCGTTGCCGAAGTCGATCACCGAGTTGGCCGGCGAGGCCATCCTGGCGGCGTGTGAGGACGCGGGCCTGCCGGTTACCGACGTCGACGGGTTCGCCTATTACTCGGGCGCGAGCGCGGGCTACACCGAGAAGATGGACACCGCCGACTTCGTGGAAACGCTTGGGATTCCTGAAGTTCGATTTACCGCCGCGCTGACCTCTGGCGGCGGTGGCTCGGCGGGCGCGATCGGACTGGCTCGGGCCGCCATCGTGGCCGGCGACGCCTCGGTGGTTGTGACGGTGATGGCGCTGCAACAATCCAAACAGCGCCTCGGCTCAGTGTTTTCGGCGATCGAGCCAGATCCGATCAATTCGTTCCTGCAGCCGTCCGGGTTGTTCGGGCCCGGCCAGTTGATGTCGGTGATGGCTCGTCGGCACATGCACCTCTACGGCACCCGCCGCGAGGCATTCGCTGAGGTAGCCCTCTCGACACGGGCCAACGCGGCGAATCGACCGAAGGCGATGCACCCCGAGCCGCTGACGCTCGAGGACTATTTCAACGCCCGGATGATCGCAGAACCCTTGTGCCTCTACGACTTCTGTCAGGAGACTGACGGCGCCGTCGCGGTGATCACCACCAGCATGAATCGGGCCAAGGATCTGAGGCAACGCCCGGTGCCGGTGGTCGCCGCCGCCCACGGTGGTGTGCGCGACTGGGGTAGGGCGTTCGCTTGGATGGGGATGCCCGACGAATACTTCGCCTCCTCGGGCAACGCACCCATCGCCAAGCGACTCTACGAGCAAGCCGGGATCGGCGCCGCCGACATCGACGTCGCATTGCTCTACGACCACTTCAGCCCGATGGTGCTCATGCAGCTCGAGGACTACGGGTTCTGCGGCAAGGGGGAGGGCGGCGCGTTCGTCGAGAGCGGAGCGATCCGCTACGACGGCGGCTCGATCCCGGTCAACACCCATGGCGGTCAGCTCTCTGAGGCCTACATCATCGGCATGACCCACATCATGGAAGGAGTCGAGCAGATGCGCGGCACCGCCATCAACCAAGTCGCCGACGCAGAAGTCGCACTGGTCACCGGTGGGCCGGCGAGCCTGCCCGTAAGTGGGCTCATTTTGGGACGCGCCGCATGAGCACCGCAGCTGTCACACTGGCCACCACCATCCCCGGCGAACACGTCCGGATCGCGGTCAATAAGGACACCGAGCCATTCTGGATCGCCGCCAAGGAACGTCGGTTGGTGGCGCCGCAGTGCGGCGACTGTCAGACCTTCCGGCTGCCCCCGACACCGTTCTGCCCCAATTGCCAATCCAAGAAGGTGAATTGGGTCGACCTCAGCGGCGATGCCGTCGTCTACAGCTTCGCCGTCGTGCACGGTTTTCCCGGCATGCCGGATCTGGTGTTGGTGCCGGCGGTCCTCGACCTGCCCGACGCACCCGGTGCGCGATTGGTCTCCAACATCATCGACGTCGTACCCGCCGACGTCACGATAGGAATGCCTGTCCACGTTGACTTCTCACCGATTTCCGACGGCTGGCTGCTGCCCGTCTTCCGGGTCGAGGAGTAGGGTCATGTCCGACGACAGCGCCCTGCACGAGAAACCACTCGAGTTTCTGACCAGCATCGCCAATACCGGCGGCGAGTGCGACGGCCAAGCGATCCTGCCAGTCAACGGTCATTTCCGGTGTACGTGCTCATGCGGCGACTGGGACGTCGAAGTCGATGATCCGCAGGAAGGCTTGCGGGAAGCCAGGATTCATACCGGAAGTACGTCAAACTAGATACGAGGAGCGGGACGCGTGGGAAATCTGAACGGCAAAGTCGCCTTCATCACCGGAGCGGCGCGAGGCCAGGGCCGCGCGCATGCGGTCCGGCTCGCGGCGGACGGGGCGGACATCATCGCGCTCGACATCTGCCGCGACATCGACTCCATCGACTATCCCAACGCGAGTCCCGAGGACCTCGACGACACCGCCAAGCTCGTCGAAAAGGAAGGCAGACGTATCGTCGCCCGCGAAGCCGACGTCCGCGACGCCGATGCCGTCGAGCAGGCGGTGGCCGATGGGCTCGCCGAATTCGGGCGTCTCGACATCGTGATCGCGAACGCCGGCGTCATTCGACTGGGCCCTGGCGGCGACCGGCGGCAGACTTTTCGCGACATCATCGATGTCAACCTCATCGGTGTGTGGAACACGGTAGAGGCCACCAATCGCGCACTGATCGACGGTGGTCAGGGCGGGTCGATCGTGCTGACGTCGTCGAGTGCCGGACTGAAGGGCACCGGCACGGATCGAGCCGGTGGACAGGCCTACACCGCGGCCAAACGCGGGCTGGTCGGCCTGATGCAGGTATGGGCGAACGAGTTCGCGCAGCACTCGATCCGCGTCAACACCATCCATCCGACCGGTGTCGCCACCGGAATGGTGATGAACGAAACGATGGGCAAGCTGCTCGAGGCCAACGACACTGCGGTCGCGGCGATGCAGAACGCGCTGCCCATCCAGATCCTGATGCCCGAGGACATCGCGAACGCGGTGGCATTCCTGGTGTCCGAGGAGGCGAAGTTCATCACCGGTACCGCCTGGCCGCTCGACGCCGGTTTCGCCGTGCGTTGACGGTCGAGGACTATTGCGCTCGTCTCGCGACATAGTTAACCTAGTTGGACGAGTCTCCGTCGAGTCGTGGCCGCAATGCGTGCCGCGAGTGCTTGGAGTTCGCGCCCGTTCGGAGCCGCACGGAAGGACGTCATGAGCCAGAATCAGCCCGCCGCAACATGTCCCGTGAAACACGTCGACATGAACACTCCGGACTCGCCGGCGCTGACGCACTTCCATCTGCTCGACGGGTGTCAGGACGAGGCCCGGCCGGTCTTCCGGAACACCGAGGCCGACATGGATTACTGGGTCTTCACCGACAACTCGGTGATCCTGGACGGACTCCAGCACCCGGAGCTCTGGTCGAGCAGCGTCATCGTGCCGACTGATCCGGAGCCGCCGTACAAGTGGATTCCGATCATGATCGACCCGCCCGACCATGCCAAATGGCGTCAGGTACTGGCGGAGTACTTCTCGCCGGGACGCGTCAAGGGGCTGCGCGACGCGCAGCAGAAGTTGGCCGCGGAACTCGTCGAGCAAGTCGCAGCTGATGGTGGGTGCGATTTCGTGGCGCGGATCTCGCGGGTGTTCCCGTCGACGGTGTTCTTGACGATCATGGGCATGCCCGTGGAGGATCTCGAGCAGTTCCTGGCCTGGGAAGACATGATCCTGCACCAGAGCGGTGCCGGCGAGGAAGTCAACGCGGCCCGGCTCGAAGGCATGACGCATGTGATGGGCTATTTCTCGGGCCTGATTCAGCAGCGGCGCGACAACCGTGACCCGGATGCCGACGACATCGTCAGCAAGGCCATCGACTGGACGCTCGACGGCGAACCGATCAACGACCTGGAACTCCTCAACTGCCTGTTGCTGTTGTTCATGGCCGGGCTCGACACGGTCTCCAACCAGCTGTCGTACGCGATGCTGCATCTGGCTACCCATCCGACTGACCGCGCCCGGATCGTCGCCGAACCCGAGCTCATTCCCAAGGCAGTGGAGGAACTGCTTCGGGTGTATCCGATCGTGCAGACCGCGCGAAAGGCAACCCAGGACATGGACTTTCACGGATGTCCGGTTAAGGCGGGCGATATGGCGTCGTTCTCGCTGGCATTCGCCGGCCGGGACGAATCGGCCTATGACGACGCCCGCACGGTCGATTTCGACCGCGGCGTCACACGTCACTTGTCCTTTGGCGGCGGCCCGCATCGGTGCCTCGGTTCGCACCTCGCCCGCCAAGAGCTGGTGGTGGTGCTGGAGGAGTGGCACAAGCGCATTCCGGACTACGAGGTTTCCGGGCAGCCTATCGAGCACGGCGGTCAGGTGTTCGGCGTCGACTCGCTGAACTTAACGTGGCGCTGAGAAGGGCCTAGTGCCCAACGCCATCGGATTTCTCGGCGCCGGACAACTCGGCGAGCCGATGGTCGAGCGGTTGCTCGGCGCCGGCCACGAGGTCGTGGTGTATGCCCGCCGCGAGGAGGCCCGCCGACGACTGGAAGCGAAGGGCGCGGCGATGGCCGATTCGGTCGCGGACTTGGCGCGCGGCAGTGACGTCCTCATCTCGTGCCTGTTCTCCGATGCCCAGCTACGTGAAACCGGGCTGGGGCCAGAGGGTTTCATTGCCAACGCGAAGCAGGGCGCCGTGTTCGTGTCTCACACGACGGGCCTACTCTCCACCCTCGAGGCGTTGCGGGATAGTTCTCCTTCGGCGCCGGTCATCCTGGATGCTCCGGTGAGCGGCACCGCGGATGACATCGCCGCAGGAACGCTGACCGTGCTGATCGGGGGAACGGGTGATGCCGTCGCGGCCGTGACGCCGATATTGGCCGCTTATGCCGACCCGGTGGTAGCGACCGGCGCACTGGGTAGCGCGTTAGCGCTCAAGCTGATCAACAACCTGTTGTTTGCTGCCAATGCTCAACTTCTGGCTGCGGCAACGCAACTGGGCTCTCAACTCGGTGTCGAACCCGACGTGTTGCTCTCCACGCTGCAGGTGTGCAGCGCTGGCAGTCAGGTGGCTGCCCATGCCCACCGCATCGGCGGGATCGACCGTTTCGAAGAATTGGCGGGACCGTTCCTGCGCAAGGACATCGCGGCCTGCCGCGAGGCTGCGACCGAGGCGGGTATGAAGCTTGGATTGTTGGGCACCGCCGTGCAGGAGGGACCGCTCGCCCTGGCATGACCGATGTGTCAGATCAGGTCGAGGTACCGCTCCACCAGCGTGACTGACATCTGCGGGTAGCTGCGTGCAGTGGCTGCATCCAGCCCGTCGCGCACCAGAAGCCGGGCGAGCCGATTGTTGATCAGCGACAGGACGAACGCCGCCAGCAGTTGGTAGTAGGCGATGTCGCCAGTCAACGTCCCGCCGAATTGCAGATAGCGCCGGACGATCTCGTCGTCGTCGGGTATGCCGGGCAGGCGAGTGAAGCCCAGCGCTTCGCACAGGAAACGCTCGAACATCAGCCACCAACCGAGGTCGATGTCCGGTGGCCCGGTGCCTGCGGTCTCCCAGTCGAACAGTGCGACGACCGATAAGTCGTCGCCGAAACACATGTTTCCGACCCGCGCGTCGCCCCACACCACCGTCTCGGCATCGGTGCTGGGTACGGATTCGAGAATCACCTGCAGGGCCTGAGCGAGCACATTCGCACCGACCACCAAGTCGGCGCGACACCAGTCGTACCAGGCACTGAGTTTGTCGAGGTAGCGCTGCAACGCCGTACGGGTCGGGTCAGCGTCGCCGCTGAGGAAGCGCAACGTCTCGGGGTCGTCGATGCGGTGCACGTTGACCAGTGCGCGCAGCCCGTTGTGGCACAAAAGCCCGCGATCGGCAGCGGACAGCTCGACGGTCCAGCCCCGCTTGTGCCAACTCGGAACGTCCGACGGTGTGCGGCCCCGCACGCGGCGCATCACGTAGAACGGCGACCCCAGAACCGCAGCGTCGCGTTCGATGCCAACGATGTCGGGAACTCGAATGCTGTGCGCGCCAAGTCGTTGCATTACTTCGGCTTGGCGCGGCGCGTCGGGCACAGTGAACAACTGGTGGTCGTCGGCCTGCGCGCGCAACACCAGGTCCTCGGTGCGGCGCACACCGGCCGGGTCGGTCCAGGCGGCGGTGAAGAACGCAGTCTTGCCCGAGTAGCCGGCCGGCGGCGAGCTGAATTCGGAGATGTCAAGAGCAGTCGTGGCCGCCGAGGTGAGCCGGGACGGCAGCCAAGAAAGGAGCACCTCGCCCACTCGGTCGCCGAGATCGCCGCGTGTCGATGTGTACGTCATCGGCATCCCTTCCCAAAACTGAACACTACTGTCAGAATAGCGCTCATGGACGACGGTCGGTCGAGGAACCCGGCTCTCGGGGCCTATGTGCTTCCCGGACGTGTCACCGATCCCGGCGCCGTGGTCGGCCAGGCGCAGGCCGCCGAGCGCCTCGGCCTGCGCACGATATGGCTCAGCGAGCGGTGGGGCACCAAGGACCTCGGCGTGATCGCCGGCGCGGTCAGCCAGGTCACGTCGCAAATTCGAATCGCTTCGGGCATAACACATTTGCAATCGCGGCATCCCGCACTGCTGGCGTCGCTGGCGATGACGGCCCAGGCGCTCTCGGGTGGGCGGCTCGTGCTTGGCGTCGGACGCTCGGTAGACGCCATGTGGAAGGCCGTCGGGTTGCCGAGGTCTACCAACGCGTCGATCGTCGACCACGCCGACATCTTCCGCCGGCTGTGCCGGGGGGAGAAGGTGCGCTACGACGGACCGGCAGGCAGCTACCCGTCGTTGCGGCTCAACGACTTGCCCGATCAGCCTGTGCCACCGCTGGTCTTCGCGGCGATCGGGTCCAAGGGCCTGGAGCTTGCGGGCCGTCACTTCGACGGCGTGCTGCTTCATCCGTTCCTGACGAGTGCCGCTGTGCGCCGGTCGGTGGACCTCGTGCGCGGCGCCGAACGCGCGGCGGGGCGGCCGGTGGGCAGCGTGCGGGTATACGCCACCGTCGTGGTGGCCTGCGAGCTCCCAGCCGACGAAGTACTCGCGGTGGTAGGAGCGCGGGCGGTCACCTACTACCAGATTCCCGGCTTCGGGGAACGGCTGGCGGCCGCCAACGGATGGGATCTGGAGCCATTGACGAGTTTGCGATCCCATCCGCTGCTCAACGGGATCAGAGGTTCGGCGGACTCGGTGCTCACCCGGGAGCAACTCGTCGAGGTCGCGTCGGCGTTGCCGGCGGCGTGGACCGGCGAGGCGGCGGCGGTCGGATCGGCGTCCGCATGTCACCAGGCATTCCGACGCTATCGAGACGCAGGGGCCGACGAGCTGGTCTTGCACGGGAGTACACCCGACCTGCTCGGCCCCCTCTTCGCGCGGGCAGGCTGATCGTGGTTTCCCGCAAAACAGTTAAATATTGAGCGGATTAGACTCTAGGATTCCGGACATGGATCTGAAACTCCAACGCATCGCCGCGTGGGGCGGAGTCGTCATGCTCGTCCTGTTCTTTGTGTTCTTCATGCTGATTGCCAAGCTCATTCCACCGCTGTCGCCGACCATGAGTGCGCAACAGGTAGCCGACTTTCTCGTCGCCAACAAGCTGCGGGTACGGATCGGCCTGGCGTTGAGCCTCCTCGTCGCCTGTGTCGCGTTGCCGTTCCTGGCCACGATCTGCCTGCGGGTGCGCCGGGTCGAGGGCACGTGGGGTGTGCTCTCGGTGACTCAGATCTTCGCCGGGGTCATCGTTGTCCCCGGATTCCTCTATCCGATGGTGGTGTTGTGCGCGGCGGCGTTTCGGCCAGAACGGCGCGATCCCCAGATCACCCAGGCACTGAACGATGTCTTCTGGCTGATGTTCGTGGGAATCGCAGGGGTCTTGATCGTTCAGGCGTTGGTGCTGATGACGGCCGCGTTCGTCGACCGCACGGAACCTGCGACGTTTCCGCGGTGGTTCGGCTATTTCAACGCGTGGTTCGCGCTGCTGGAGTTGCCCCCCGGTGCGGTGGTGATCTTCAACGACGGCCCGCTCGCGTGGAACGGCATCATCGCCTTCTGGATTCCGCTGGCGGCGTTCGGCGCATGGATGATCGCGGTGACCGTGGTGATGCTCCAGTCGATCAAGGCGGAGCAGGCAGCCGATCTACCGCAGGCGACCACTGCCGCGTGACTGTAAGCGCAACGACCGCGCCGGCAACGGCGCGTCGGATCCCGGGCGAGCAGGGTACCTGGGTGTTCTTGTTCGGCGACATACTCGTCTTCGGCGTATTTTTTGCCACCTTCGTGGTCGAGCGGGCGAAGGCCCCTGAGATCTTCGACGCCTCGCGCAGAACGTTGCACACCGGTATCGGACTGACGAACACCCTTGTCTTGCTGACGAGTTCGCTGTGTGTGGTCGCCGCTCTGGGAGCGCTGCGGTCAGGAGCGCGCCACGTCGCGCGATCAGCCGTACTGGCCGCCATGGTGTGTGGCGTAATCTTCATGGGGCTCAAGGTGTTCGAGTATCACTCATTGGTGACGCAAGGGCATGGCGTCGGGGCGAACCATTTCTATCTCTACTACTTCATCCTCACCGGCGTGCATCTGTTCCACGTCTGCGTCGGTCTGGCGGTGCTGGCTTTCCTGCTCACCCAGACGCGGCGGCACGACATCAGTGAGACTCGGATGGCGGTGGTCGAGGGCGGGGCCTGCTTCTGGCATCTCGTTGATCTGTTGTGGGTCGTGCTGTTCCCGCTGCTGTACCTGGTGGCCTGATGTCCGGTCCCTCAGCGCTGGGGTTCGCACGTAGTCGCGCCGGTGTGTCGTGGCTCGTGCTGATTGCAGCGACCCTGCTGTCCTACGCATTGGGCGCCGAGCATGGCATCGGATCGACGGTCGTGGTGGTGGTGTTCGGGATCGCCGCGATCAAGGTGAGGCTGATCGGGCTCGACTTCATGGAACTCCGCAGCGCGCCAGTACCGCTGCGACTCGCGTTCGAGAGTTATTGCCTGGCGCTGTGGGGCGTGTTGTCCGGGCTGTATCTATTTCTCTAAGCGTCGGACACCAATTCGGCCGTCACTCCCAGAACAGTTGCCACTCCCGGCTGTCGAATGGCAGGACCCGCATTTCGGCGACTATCCCGTCGACCATTTGGTACGAGGTCGCGCAGAGCATGTCCAGGGATCGGCCATCGCGTTGGGCGGTCGCGCGTTCGATTACGACCACGTACTGCTCGCCACCGACGATTTCCTGCACCTCGGTCGCCAGGGTCCCGTCGGTGAGTTCGAGATTCCGCATCGAATGCTCCAGAAGTCCTGTTGCGCCGCGGAATACGCCGGTTCGCTGGTTGTCGCCGAGTTCGATCCAGATTGACTGGTCATTGAACGGCCTGAGGATGGCCTCCAGGTCGCCGCTTGTGTACGCCCCGTAAAGCTCCTGGATCAACTCGTGATTCGCTGCGGCGTCCATCCCTTCCCCTTCCGGCAAATGTTCGCCGAGCATAGGCAGACGACGCGGCCAGAAGGCTGCTTTTCGGCAGACGTCAGCGCGGCCTCCGCTGCGCTCAGCCGCCGAGCCGCAGGCCGGTGTTGCGGGTGCCGAACACGTCGGTGGCCATGATGGCACCGAGTTTGTCTGCGTCCCAGCGCTTCTGGCCGTTGGATACCGACGCAGCCGGATGCCAGCCCTTGAGCAGCTGGAGATATTCGCCCATTGCCCGGATCACCTGACCGCTGACGTGGCCGGCCTCGGGGCTGGCCAACCAGGCCACTACCGGCGAACCCAGCGACGGGTCCTTGGGGTCGAACTCGTCCTCGGCGCGCTCATCGGGCTCGATCGGAGCCTGTGCGCCGGGCATGGAGGCCGACATCCGGGTGCGCCCACCCGGGCTGATCGCATTCACCGTGGCGCCGATCGACGCCAACTCCAGGCTCAGAGTCTGGGTCAGACCGACGATCGCGGCCTTGGCGGCGCTGTAATTGGTCTGCCCGAAGTGACCGTGCAGTCCGGCGCCTGAGGTGGTGTTGATGATGCGGCCATAGACCTTTCCGCCGGATTCCTTCGACTCCGCGCGCCACTTCCGGGCGACCGCGCGGCTGGTGAGCCAACTGCCGCGGACGTGCACCCGCATCACCAGGTCGAAATCGTCGGCGGACATGTTCCAGATCGCCTTGTCGCGAACGATCCCCGCGTTGTTCACGACGATGTCCAGCCGGCCCAGCTGCGAGTAGGCACGCTCGACCGCGAGGTCGACCTGCTCCTCGTCACCGACATCGCTGAAATCGGAAACCGCGGTGCCGCCTCGACTCTCGATGATCGCCACCACTTCGTCGGCCACCTTGTCGGTGCCCTCGCCGGACAAGCTGGTGCCGAGGTCGTTGATGATCACGGTGGCGCCGTGCTTGGCCAGTTCGAGTGCGTGGCCGCGGCCGATACCGTGCCCCGCCCCGGTCACCAGGGCGACTTTGCCGTCGAGTAGTCCGGTCATGGGCTCTCCTCGGTTGGTGTGAAGACCGTCAGAAACGGGCTGTCGGGATCGGCGTCATCGACGGGGTGAAACACGGCGGTGACCGGCATACCGACTCGGAGGTCGTCGGGGTTCGCGCCTTCGATCGTCGTCATCAGCCGCGGGCCCTCGGCCAGCTCGACGATCGCGGCCACATACGGCAGTCGCTCCTTGAACGGTGCCAGATCATTCACGTAGACAGTCGAATACGTGTAGAGCGTTCCGCTCCCGCTCGCCTTTACCGGCTGGACATCCTCGCTCCAGCAGAACGGGCAGAACGGCCGCGGATAGTGATGAACCTTGCCGCACGTCGCACATTCGGCGATCAGCAGTTGACCTTGCCGCGCGGCCTCCCAATAGGGAGCGCTTGCCGCATCAATCACCGGAACATCAGCGCGAGCCACCGTCACCACCCGGTGAACTCGGTCGGTCGTTTCTCCACGAACGCCTGGACGCCCTCCGTGGAGTCGTGCGAATACGACTGGATCTCCTGCGCCATCGCCTCCGCGACGAATGCACCCGACCGGTCGGTGTCGGGGGAGTCGTTGAGCAGCCGCTTGGTGAACGCGATCGCTGAGGTCGGCGCTCCGGCCAGGCGTCCGGCGAAGTCGGCGACGGTGGCATCGAAATCGGCGGTGCTGACCACCCGGTTCACCAGTCCCAGCGTGAATGCGTCTGCAGCTGAGAGCTTTTCACCAAAGAACGCCATCTCCTTGGCCTTCTGCATGCCTATTCGGCGAGGCAACAGGTAGCAGCCACCACCGTCGACGACCAGCCCGCGCTTGACGAATGACTCTGCGAAGTAGGCGTATTCGGTGGCGATCACCAGGTCGGAGGCGTACACGACGTGAGCCCCCAGGCCCGTCGCCGCACCGTGCACCGCGGCGATCACCGGCTTGTTGCAGTCCAGCACGCTGGCCACCAACTTCTGGGCGCCGTTCATGATGCGCCGGGTCGGCTCCAGCACTCGCTTATCGCCCCTCGCGCGCCGTTCGGCGAGCGAGGCCACGTCGGCGCCGGCGCAGAAGTGCTTGCCGTTGGCGCGCAACACCACCACGCGCACCTTCTCGTCGGCGTCGGCGGCGGCCATTAAGGCGATGAGCGCATCACGGTCGTCGGGACGTACCGCGTTGGCCGCTTCGGGCCGGTTCAAGGTGATCGTCATGACGCCGTCCGCGACGTCGGACAGAATCGCTGCCTGTGTGTTCATGGTGTGTAGGTGGCCTTCAGGTGCTTGATGCCGTTGACGAAGTTCGACCTCAGCATGACCGGTTCGCCTGCGGCTGTGATGTCCGGGTACCGGTCGTAGAGCATCTTGAATGCCACGTTCAACTCCAGTCGGGCCAGGTGCGCGCCTAGGCAGAAGTGCGGGCCGGGGCCACCGAAAGCGATGTGGTTGTTGGGTTTTCGGGCGATGTCGAAGTGCTCCGGCTTCTCGAAGACCGCAGGGTCGCGGTTGGCAGCGGGATACCAGACCACGACCTTGTCACCGGCATTGAACGTGTGGGTGACCTCGCCGTGGACGTCGGTCAGGGTCACGCCGTCGCGGGTTACCGTGCGGCGAAAGTGGATTACCGGGCTGGCGTACCGCAGGATCTCCTCGACCGCGGTGGGCGCCATGTCGTCGTAGTCCGCCAGCAGGCGGTCGCGTTGGTCGGGGTGGGCACTGAGAATGAGCAGCCCGTGGGTCAGCGCATTGCGGGTGGTCTCGTTGCCCGCGCCGATCAGCAGGATGAAGAACTTCGCCAGCTCCTGAGGGGTTAGGTTCTCCTCGTCGGACGTCACCAGCTTGCTGATCACGTCATCACGCGGATGGGCGATGCGGTCCTCGGCGATTCGCTTGAGCAGGTCGATCAACTGCTCACTGATCTCGGTGACCGCTGCGCCAATGCCTGCGACCGTCTGGTCGGGTACGTACTCGGGGTCCGAGGCGCCCAGCACGATGTTGGTCGCCCGCAGGATGAACTGTTCGTGCTCGCGCGGTACGCCGAGCATGTTGTCGATGATGCGCAGCGGCAGCAACGTCGCAAACGACGAGACGAAGTCGCACTCACCGGTGCGCGGCATCTCCTCGAGGATCTCGGCGGCGGTTTCTTGAGCCAGGCCACGTAGCTCGGAGAGGATCCGAGGGGTGAAGCCCCGCGAGACGATCTTGCGCAGCCGCATGTGTTCGGGATCATCCATGTCGATGATGGAGCCGCGATATTCACGCATCTCGGCGGTCTGGTCGAAGATCTGCGTGCCCTGCCCGGAACTGAAGTCGGCGGGGCGCCGGCTGATATCGACGACGTCGCGGTGGGCGCCGACCGCCCAGAACCCGCGGGGACGCGGCGAGTCGGGTCGGTTGGTGCGGACGAACACCGGGCCCCCGGCCTCGCGAAGGCGCCGGTACAGCTCGCTCCGGTCAGCTGGACTCTCCTGCCACCACCGCAGATCGATCAGCGGCGCGAACTGCTGCTCATCGGTGTCGATTGCGCTCACAGCACTCGATTCTGGCACTACTGTCACTTCTAGGCAATGCCGGGGTACCGGCAGATAGCGTTCAAAGCGACTCGGGAGAACCCTTGAACCCGATAGTTATCTAACATTAGTGTCACTAGTGGGGAACGGGTGCACGAACGGATCGAGGAGAGCGTATGACCCTACGGGTCGGCATCATCGGCGTCGGCTGGGGCGCGCACGTGCAGGTACCAGGTTTCCGAGCGGCCAAGGGCTTCGAGCCCGTCGCGCTCTGTGCGCGTACACCCGTGCGGCTGGAACGAGTGGCGACCAAACTGGGCATCGAACAGACATCCACCGATTGGCAGTCGTTCGTCACCCGCGACGACCTCGACGTCATCTCGGTCGCGACTCCCACCGTGCTGCACCACGAGATGACGATCGCCGCACTGGCAGCGGGCAAGCCCGTGTTGTGCGAGAAGCCGCTGGCGGGTGACCTCGACGCGGCCCGCCACATGGTGCGTGCCGCGACCGACTCCAACCTGCCCACTGCCTGCTGCTTCGAAAACCGGTGGAACCCGGACTGGTTGGCCGTCGCGGACCGGGTTCGCTCGGGCTTCCTCGGCTCGCAGTACCTTGCGCGGGTCAGTCGCAGCGCGTCCTACGGCATCCGAGTCATCCACTGCAGGCACATTGGATGTATGACCGCGAGCAGGGCGGCGGCTATCTGGCCGGCATGCTGGTGCACGACCTGGACTTCCTGTGCAGCCTGCTGGGCCGCCCGGTGTCGGTGTGCGCCGAGGTCCGCACCACCGACCCCGTCCGCGAACTGCCCGACGGCGGGACTCTGCCCGTCACCGCCGACGACACCGCAGCGCTGCTGATGCGGATGGAGTCCGGGGTGACCGTCGTTTTAAGCCTCTCGGTCATGGGTGCTCACGCCGATCACTACCGCCTCGAATTGTTCGGTTCCGACGGCACCATCATCGGCGACGGCGACTTACGTTCCGCGGCATACAGTCTCGGCGCTGCCACCGATGCGGGGCTGAGTC
>CAVVNB010000002.1:0-219403 GCA_963749375.1 uncultured Actinomycetota bacterium | reverse complement strand
GTGGCGGTCTGGAACACGCCGTGGATCGCGTCGGCATCCCAGCGTTTGACGTCAGCCGGGGTCAGCGGCGCCACGAGCTTCCTCTTACTCCGCCACCGACCGCATCGCTCGGGCTGCTTCTTCCTCGTTGGTGACGAAGCGCAGCATCGCCTCGGCCACGTGCGATCCCAAGTTCCCCACCTGCAGTTTGTGGTGAGCGTGCCGGGCCTCCCAGCTCGCCGCCAGCTCGCCCAGCGCCTCTTGCGACGACCCGATCCAGCCGGGCGCGGCTTCGGCCAGTCCGTCCTCGTGATCGACGAAACTCAGGGCGGCCTCGCCGACCGATTCCAACATGTCGTTGCTGCCGTTGTGCAGTGCGACGGGATCGACTTTCAAACCGTCGGCCACGACCATCCCTCCTGTTCACTGGTCCTGCGGGCTGAAGCATAGCCCGCACCAGGGGGGTGCGCCCCTCACTTTTTTGGCGGCCAAAAGCAGGCCCTCAATCGCGGCTCAGCACCGCACGAATCAACGTCGCTCGGTGTTCTTTCAGGCTGCGTATCCCGTTGCGGACGCGCTCTCCGAAGTCGCTCCCCAATCGTCCAAATCACAACGGCAGGTGAGCATTTCGCCTGGCATCGCAATACACCTTCGTCACGTCGAGAACGGTCATCCGCTGCAGATACTGCAACGTCACGTGATGCGGATGTGCAGTACAGTTGGCGCAGCCGTCCCCTTGGCGAGGAAGGAGCCACCGTGGCCAGCACCGAGGACATGGTGCTGGGCTTCGCCAACACGCACGGTCATCTGGGCAGACTGCCGGAATTCTTCGCCGACAGCGCCGGCCTCCGCGACTGGCTGAGCCAGCTTCAGGGAGTGGCTTCCGAGCAGCTCGTGATTACCGCCGCCGACGTCATCGAAGCCCGCGAAATACGCGATGCGTTGGTCACCGTGATGGTCAGCCACGCAGATTCAGAGACAGCCGGCGCCGACGAGTTGGCCTCTGCCGAGCAGGCGCTGCAGCGGGCGGCCCAGCGTTATCCGTTGCAAGCCAACATCACTCGAGAAGGGGCCGGGCTGAGTTCGGCGCAGCCGGGACTGGCGGGCGTGATCGGTTCCATACTGGCCGCCGTGGTGGAGCTCGCCCAGTCCGGGCAATGGGACCGCTTCAAAGCCTGCCGCAATTGTCACCACAGTTTCGTCGATCAAAGCCGCAATGCCTCGGCAACGTTCTGCCGCACGAGCTGCAAGTCCCAGGCCGGCATGCGCGCCTACCGCAGCCGCCAGCGAGGAACCGCCGAGCAGTAAGGCTGAAATCGCGGTATTCGTGATCGGCATGGCCAATAATTCGTGCATCGTGTCCCAACGAAGGGAGCGGCATGGCCTCCGCGATGCGCGACGTAACGCCGTCTTCAGCACGGCCGCACTGGATGCGATCCCTCGGAATCGCTGCAACCGCGATGGCGGGCGCGCTCGCGATGGCGATCACCGCGCCGCACGCCAAGGCCGATCCGGCCTATCAACCCGCACTCGATCAGCTCCTCGCGGCAATGCAGCAGGCCGCGGCGTACGACGCCGCGCTGCCGTTTGCGACTGCGGACAGCGACACCATGCTGCTGACCGGCCTGCAGAACACCAACTATGAACTGCTCTCGGCCGGATTATCCAGGGTCACCGAGCTTTTCAACGGGGTCTTCTTCCAGTCACCCGAAGCAGTGGCCACTGACGCCGCCGATTCCCGTCAGTACTTCCAGTTCTTCACCCCCGACATCTACTACCACGCGACCGCTGGGCTGGCTCCCGGTGCGACCTATGAGCTCACCGGCACCGTCGGCAAAGGCACCGAAGGGCTCGCCATCGCGACCGAAGCCATTACCGGTTCAACGGCCGTCAGCAAGGAGAGTCTGGAGCTCGATCACGGCCTTGTCGTCAACCCGGATGGCACGTTCACCGTCGACATCGGCCCCACCGAGCCAAGCGGCGCAGTCAATTTCATCAACGACACCGATGCCACCACCAATGGCGATGCCTCGCTGCTGATTCGAGACGTCCTGGGCGACTGGGCACAGGGCCCGGGCAGCATCAGCATCCACTGCGTCTCCGACTGTCCGGCGTTCTTCGCCATACCGAGCACCGGGCTATTTCCCGGCGCCGACGGTTCGGCGGCCGAAATCGGCTCGTTGGCAGACACTTCACGCGGCCAAATCACCTCGGTCGACTCGCTATTGACCACGTTGTTCACCGCGTTCAGCAACATCGTCGGACCGTTCAACCAAGAAAACATGGGCCTGGCCCAGGTTGCCGGCATCGACCTGACACCCAATACGATGAGCGCGCTGGCGCCCGAAACAAGCGTGTTCGCAACCGGTTTGCCGAGCGCAGACGTCTCCGGTGGGAATTTCGACCTGAGCCCGGACCAAGCTCTGATCGTGCAAGTGCCCGACGTGCCGTCCGGCTACAGCGGGATCGAGCTGATGAACGTGTTCGGCGCGGCACTGCCGTACACCCTGGCGCAGACCACTCTGAACAACACCACGGCGTTTGCCGACCCCGACGGATACACCTATTACGTAGTGAGTGCGACCAACCCCGGTGTGGCGAATTGGCTTGACAGCAGCGGGGTTAGCAGCGGTGAGATCTTCGCCCGGTTCGAGAACCTGCCCGACGGCACCGACCCGACGGGTCTCCCGGTGACGACCGAGCTGGTGCCGGTGGCCGACGTGGCCGGCTATCTGCCCGCCGACACTCCCACCGTCAGCCCAGCGGAATATGCGGCCGACATGTCGCAGCGGGTGCTGTCGTACGACTATGCGTTGGACCTGTCCCGTGAAAACGCCCAACCCGATTGGGTGCTTCAGGAATTGCTCCTTCACGGGCTGCAAGGCGTGATGGGCACCGACAACTTCGCCGCGGTGTTCGGCAGCGATCCGACCATCCCGTTAGACCTGAGATTCACCCCCGCGCTCTCTCCGGACTGGGCCACCGTCGACCACGACTTGCTCACCAATCCGGTCGGCAGCCTGGAGGCGATTTTCAACACCCTGCCCTTGGCCGCCAGTGACGTCAGCTCTTCCCGCCGAATTGGCGGTGGGCCAGACAGCGCTGTCGCTGCTACTCCCCCAGCAACTCGGATCCCTGTTCAACGACACGGTTCTCGACCCGAACACCGGGATCATCGCCGGCTTCCTCAATGCCCGCGACGATTTGGCGACCGCGATCCTGACTGCCAACAACGACTTCCCCACCGAGCTGGGAAGTTTGGCGACGGCGGAGTGGGCGAACATGCCCGCGCTGGTTCAGTCGACCGCAAGCACGCTGCTGACCGAACTTGGCACGCTGCTCAACGCGGCGTAAAGGGTTGCCACTCAAGGGCGTCGGAGGGTGACGATGGTGACGTCGTCGTGGGCGTCACCCCACTCCATCACCTCCCTGATCCGCGACGCCGGTGCGTCGCCGGGACGGGTAAGAGTCTCCTCGAGTCGCTTGATGCCGTCGTCGATCGCCTCACCGCGGCGCTCGACCAGACCGTCGGAGTACATCACCAACCTGTGCCCGGCCTCGATGGTGAAGGAGCTGGGCGCGTAGGTCACATTCTTGAGACCGATCGGCGGTGAGAGCTGGATCGGCGCCTGGAAGGCCGTCACCGAGTTCGTCAGGTACGGAATCAAATGGCCGGCGCATGCGGCCTCGACCTCGCCGGTCGCGAGATCGATGCGCGCGACGACGACGGTGGCGAACGCTCGGGGCATCAAGTGCTCGCAGAATTCGTTCAGCTCGTTGAGCGCCTCGGCAGGTTGAGTTCCGGCAAACAACTGCGCGCGCAGCGCATTTCGTAGCTGCGCCATCGTCCCCGCGGCGGTAATGCCGTGCCCGGCAACGTCACCCAGGACCACGACCAGGCGGCCGTCGCGCAACTCGAATGCGTCATACCAGTCGCCCCCCACGCGTCCGCCCGCCGCCGGTTCGTAATGCGCGGACAACTGCCAATTCTCAAGTGTCGGAATAGAATCGGGCAGCAGGCTGAGCTGCATCGTCTCGGCCATCCGCAGTGCGCTACGGGTGCGGCGGTAAAGCGACTCGACCAGGTGACGGCGCAGCGCCTCGGCCGACTCGGTCTGGCTCAGCGTCCACGGTTCGCTGCGCATCCGCACGATCTCGCGCCACCGTTCGAACGATTTCCGCGGGCTCAGCCGGATTTCGTCGCCCTCGCTGACGGCGATCGCCTTGTTGTGCGGATCGCCACCCCAATCCACGGAGCGCTGTACCTCACGGCGGAACCAGATGGCGTATTGGCCGTCCGGCAAATTGAGCGCGAACGCACCAGCGGCCACCTGCGGGTCGAGCGTCAGCGAGGGAATGTCCCGGGAGAGAAATTCGCTGCTGGCGATCTCGTCGCCCGCCTCACGCGCCCATTCGGCGATCGCAGCCACAGCTTCGGCAGGCGGGACCGATCCACGTACCTCCGTGTCGCCGTCGATATGGACGACGACACCGTCGGCGGGCACGAGATCGAGCAGGTCAGGCGCCCCCAGCAGCGCCGGCGCGATCCGCTCGTCCTCGCCCAGCGTGGCGGCGGTCAGCTTTGCCAGCACGGCCTGCGAGGCCAGACGCTTGTGCAGCTGATCGTCCTCGAACTGATCCACGAGCCGCAGCGAAAGAGTCGATCCGAGGAATTCCGCAGCTGCCCTGGTGCCGAACGGCGGCAGATGCGGACCCGCGTAGTGGTGGCAGGCGATCAGCCCCCACAGCCGCCCCCGGCGGAGCAACGAGATCGACATCGATGCGTGGACGCCCATGTTGTGCAGATACTCGACGTGGATGGGCGACACGCTGCGCAGCGTGGCGTAGGTGAGGTCGAGCGGCGCACCCGTCTCCGGGTCGACCGACGGCACCAGCGGGGTGGGCGTGTAGTTGACGTCCGAGATGAGTCGGATCCAGTTCTTCTCATACAGCGCCCGCGCCTGTGCCGGGATATCGGTGGACGGGTAGTGCAGGCCGAGAAATGGATTGAGGTCATCGCGTTTCGACTCGGCAACAACCTCACCGTTGTAGCGGTCGTCGTACCGGTAGACCATCACGCGGTCGAAGCCGGTGAGGTCGCGGACCGCACGAGCGGTGGCGTTGTACAGCTCGGTGAGTGTCGAGGCTTGGTTCAACTCCTCCACCGAGCTGCGCACCGCCTGGTAGGTGTTCGGGAACGAGAAAGGCCGCTCGCCGTAGGCGATCTCGAGTTCGACCAGCAGCACACCGCCCGGTTCACGACGGAGGATGGCATCAAACGCGCGCAGCTCACCGCCGACCTCGATCTGGCATTCGAGCGGGTTCCGTTGGCGCAGGTCACCGAACGTCGACGCGGCCTGTTCGATCCGCGCAGCCTGTTCGGCCCCGATCAGCGCCGACAGGTGCCGGCCCAACACGTCGTCCGCTGAACGGCCGAGTAGATCGGCGACGTTGGCGCTGACCTGACGAATCTCGAAGGCAGGCTCGCGCAGCACCGCCAACACTCCGCGTGGCTGGATGCTGCCCGGGATGTGGATTGGCTCACGCGCGCAGTTGTCCAGGTCAATGGGGGTGCCGACCGGAACGAACTCGTCGAGCGGCTGACCGCCCGATGTCGATGAGTCACTGGTCACGCGAACAGCTAACTTCGTAGTTAAGGCCGAGCTCGTCGAGCAGAGCCTGGTTCATCCGGAACGCGAGCTTCACTTCGCTCCGCACGATGTCGATCTGCTCGGTCGGCGGGTTGAGTGCGTCGAGGCGATTCCGATAACTGTCTTTGTAGCGTTTGGGTGGCATCGGAAAGCTGTAGAGCGCCAAACCGGTGCCGCCGAGGTTGAAAACCCGATCCAGTGTGCGGCTGATGACTTGGCCACCGGACAAGTCGCCCAAATACCGCGTGTAATGGTGGGCCAGCAGCGCGGCGCCGTTGTCGATGCTTTCCAGTCGGTGCCGATACGACTCTGCGGCAGGCGAATTGAACGATCCAGGCAACCCGTCACACCAGCAATGCAGGTCGGCTTCGATGGCTGACAGACGTTCCAGACCGGGGTCATAGACGGGCGCGATGAGCGGATCATCTCGGTGCTTGCGCACCGTCTCCTCCAGCGCGGCGTAGACGGTTCGCAGCCGAAGTAGGTAGGCGGCGTACGCCTCTCTGCCAAGACCGCCACCGAGTAACTCGCTGAAGAACGGTGATCGCTCGGCGACGTCGTGCTCTTCCTGCGAAGCGGCCCGCATCACGGCCGATAACCGGCGAGCGGCTGCGGGAACAGCAGCAGCATTCACCAACGTGCTCCACGGGTTGAGACTCACGGTGACGGACAACGGAAAGGGAGGCCGATTCCCACAGTCTGTCAGACATCCACCCGTGGTTCACCAGCGAGGTGGCGCGTCATCGGCTCTACAACACGACCCGTATCGCGCGCTCCGATCCCCTTCGCAAACAAGAAATCGTATCTATTTCGTTAGGGGTGTTTATTCGATCCGTGATCCGGGAATTACACGGATGTGATTATCCGTTATATCCGCTGAGCCAGTGCAGCCTGGAGCCGAAAGGGACAAACCACATGAACACGATCCTCTACTTCAGCCCTGAAGGCGCCGTGTACGAAACTCGGGCCTACAGCAACGCCGATATTGTCGGGCTTGTTCACGACTACGGGCTGGAAAGTTTGACCAGCTCCGATCGACAGTTCGACTTCTGGTTCACTCCGACTACGCGGCGTTGCCGTCGGAAAGTCAACCGCAGCGCGACGGAGATGCTGCTGGCCACGACGCGATTCACCGCAAAGTCAGTGCCACTTCTGTACGGCGCCGTTGTGGTCGCCACCCACGACTCTGTCGGCGATCTCGATGGGCTCAGCTGGCGACAACTGGACCTTTTGTCCCAGCGCAGCACCACCGTGACGCGGCGCGATGACCGCGTGCTCGACCGCAGGATCAAGCGGGAAGCACGACGTCTCGAGAATCAAGCGTCCGCCAACGTCGTGACCGGTCGTTACGTGGAGCAGCGCATCGTCACCGGCCACTGATCCGCCGGGCAGCACGGCCCGCAGGCTCTGCCCCGTACCGTGAGCCCATGGATGTGCCGCGCGGTTCCGTCAATCGCCGCCAGTTGCTTCGGCTAGCGGGCGGTGTCGCGTTGGCGTCGACGGTTGGCGCGTGCTCCAGCGCCGCGGCCAGCGCAACCTCGGCGATGTTGATATGCCGCGACGCGTGGGGCGCGCGACCCGCCCGCGCAGGCGGCAAGCGACACACCATCACGCGGATGACTTTGCACCACGAAGCAGTTGTGCTCGGCGAGAACCGAAATGCACCGGGACGCCTGCGACAAGACCAGCGATACCATCAAGATCAAAAGGGATGGATCGATATTGCGTATCACGTCGCCGTCGACCGCAATGGCAACCTCTACGAACTGCGGAGCACCGAACTTGCCGGCGACACCGCCACCGACTACGACACGACCGGCCATTTCCTGGTGCTCTGCGAAGGGGACTTCGACCAGGAGGCTGTGTCCGAAGCACAACTTCACGGAACCGCGGTGGCATTCGCATGGGCCGCTCAGAATTTCCGCATCAAGACCGATACGTTGGCCGGCCATCGCGACTTCGCCCAGACCTCCTGCCCGGGAGCGAACCTGTACGCACATCTGTCATCCGGCGACCTCAAGCACCGAATCGACACCCTGATCGCCGCCGGTGGGGTCGATCTCGGCCGCTTTTGCGGGCCCGACGCCGCAGCGCGGGTCGCCGCTATCGAAGCAGGCAATTAAACGGCGGTCACCTGGTCGATCGGCGCGACTTCCCGGGTTCGCATGCCAGACCATCGCCGTCGAGGTCGAGTTCCGGGCGATAAGCCGGGTCGGTATACGGAATGCTGGACCGACCGTCGGCACGTGCCTCACCGCAATTTTGGTACGGCGGCCCTGCCAGTGCCGTTGGCGCGGATTTGATTTCGATGCCGAACAACAGCGCTGCAACGACGAACGCGATAAGCAGGCCCGCGCCGTACCCACGTGTCGGCTCGCGATTCGATGCCACGCTGCCAAGCGTAAGTACTCCGCGTTATCGCGGCACGGTGAATGCGCGGCCAGCCAGCTGCGAGTCACACACCCAACACCTCATTCGCTCACATCATTCGCACACAATCGTTGTCGCACTGCATTTTTCGCGGACGTCGCATTCGGCGACTTTCCCGTACGCACGCACCAATCTGGCAATTACAGGTACGGCGGTTGACCCTTTCTGGAACTGCACGCGAATATCAGGGGAAACCACATAACCCGTCCTTGCCCGGCGACTTACCGTCGATCTCAACCTGCTGATCTGAAGTCGGGGAGACGCATATGGTCGGTGCACTTCGTGGGGTGATCGTGTCCATGGCGCTCGCCGCAGGGGTAATCGGCGCAGCCATCCCTGCGTCGGCCACACCACCGCCAGACGGAAATTACGAGGGCACCGTAACCGATACCGGCGGGTCGGCTGGCGTCAGACTGGGGAATAAGGAGCGCATGCATCTCTCGTCCTGCGGTGACGGCTGCATCCACATCCGGGGACGGCGGTGGTCAGCCGAGATTCATCCGCAGGGCGGCGTGTGGAGCGGCCCCGCGTCGACGGGCGACAACGTGTGGTTCGACGAGGAAACCCTCGCCGGTGGCGTGGACGGACTCGACGGAACCCACATCAAAACCCAGATGAGCCGAAGCTAGCGGGTAACTCCTCGCCGGGATGAGCCCAATGGGCCTCGCATGAGTGGCCGGGCCGTTAGTGTCTTGTTGTCGTCGTTCACCTGCTGTTGGAGGCGCAATGGCCTATAAGACAATCGTCGTCGGGACTGACGGCTCGGAGTCGTCGTTCCGGGCGGTGGATCGCGCCGGCGCGATCGCCGCGCAGGAATCCGCGAAGCTGATCATCGCGAGCGCGCATCTCGACACGTCGGAAAAAGGCGGCTGGTCACGACCGCCCTCCCCCGATCGCGTGACCGACGGCAAGGCCGCCGACAGCCTCGGGGACTTGAGTTATCGAATGCACGGGAGCGCTTCGGTGTATGCGATCCTCCAGGACGCCCGCGACCGGGCCAAGGCCGCCGGTGCCCACGACATCGAAGATCGCTCGATTGTCGGGGCACCAGTCAGTGCGCTGCTGCATCTGGCCGAAGAGGTCAAAGCAGACTTGCTCGTCGTCGGCAATCTGGGCGTTGGCACGGTCGCCGGCAGGCTGTTGGGCTCCGTACCTGACACCGTTGCGCGCAAGGCCAAAGTAGACATCCTCATCGTCCACACCGTCGGGTAGTACCGGGCGCGTCAGGCCTTTTCGCCCGCCCTACCGCGCGCGCCCGCGCTGCCCGTCCGCCTGCGGTGGTACCCGAAATGGCGTGAACTCCTGCGCTGAGGCCTTGTCCAGCATGACGCTGTGGTCAACGACGCCGTTTCTCGCTGGTGACCCTATTGTTGGCATTTGTGAAATAGGGGTCGTCGGGACCTCAGGATTGGTGGTGCTGGGATGACGGCAGGCCTGGCGTGCGGGTCGTGCGGCACTGGCCTGCGGGACAACGCCAAGTTCTGCGACGAGTGCGGGACCCCGACTGCGACGGCGGCTGACACAGCGAAGTACAAGCAGGTGACGGTGTTGTTCGCCGATGTGGTGCGCTCGATGGATATCGCGGCGACTGTGGATGTCGAGCGGTTACGCGAGATCATGACCGACCTCGTGGAGCGCTCGGCGGCGGTGGTGCAACGCTACGGCGGCGGGGGCGTGGAGTACACCGGCGACGGACTGATGGCCCTGTTCGGCGCACCGATTGCGTTGGAGGATCACGCTCTTCGGGCATGTTTGGCCGCCGTTGCCATCCAGGAGGAGGCCAACCGGTTGGCGGACGAGGTGCAGCGCCGCGATGGCGTGGCGCTGCGGTTGCGGGTGGGACTGAATTCAGGTCGGGTGATCGCCGGCGAGTTGGGTTCGGGGTCGCTGGGCTACGCGGCCACCGGCGAGTCGGTCGGGTTTGCCCAGCGGATGGAATCGGTGGCGCCTCCCGGCGGGGTGATGCTGTCGGAGTCGACCGCACGCCTGGTTGAGCATGCCGTGTTGTTGGGTGAACCGGAGTTGGTACGAATCAAGGGGGCCGACGAGCCGGTACGGGCGCGGCAGCTGGTGGGGATCGGCCCGCGGGACGGGCGGGTCGGGCGTGCCGAGGCGAGCCTGGTCGGTCGAGACTGGGAGATGGCGGCCTTCGATGCCATGGTGGACCGGACGATCAGCGGCCACGGTGGCGTCATGACTGTAGTGGGACCACCGGGCATAGGCAAAAGCCGGACCGCCCGGGAGGTCGCGGCGCTGGCCAACGGGCATGGGGCTGAGGTGTTTTGGGCCTTTTGCGAGTCGCATGCTCGCGACGTCCCGTTCCACGCTGTGACGCGGCTGCTCCGTGCGAGCATCGGGGTGGCCGATCTCGACGGCCATGCCGCCCGCGCGAAGGTGCGGCAGCGAATTATCGATGCCGACCCGCAGGATCTGCTGTTGCTCGATGATCTGCTGGGCATCGCCGACCCCGGCGTGCCGCTCCCCCAGATCGACCCGGATGCGCGGCGGCGCCGGTTGACCGCTCTGATCAACACCGCGGCGCTCGCGCGCACACAACCCGCGCTCTACGTCATCGAAGATGCGCACTGGATCGATGCGGTCAGCGAGTCGATGCTGGCCGATTTCCTCACCGTGGTCCCGCGCACCCCGTCGATGGCGCTGATCACGTCCCGTCCCGAGTACGACGGAGCGCTGATGCGAGTGCACGGCGCGCAGACAATAGCGCTTGTCGCACTGGGTGATTCGGACACCGCAACGCTGATCGGTGAGCTGCTGGGTTCGGATCCGTCGGTCGGCGAGCTGGCGGCGATCGTCGCCGAGCGGGCCGCCGGGAACCCATTTTTCGCCGAGGAGATGGTGCGCGAGTTGGTGCAGCGCGGCGTGCTGGCCGGCGAGCACGGCGGCTACGTCTGTGACACAAATGCCACCGAAGTCACTGTGCCGGCCACCGTGCAGGCAGCCATCGCCGCGCGCATCGACCGGCTGAGCGCCCCGGCCAGGCGGACGTTGACCGCGGCGTCGGTCATCGGTGCCCGCTTCGAGACCGAGCTGCTCGCTGCGCTGGGCATCGATGCGGCGGTCGACGAGCTGCTCAGTGTCGAGCTGATCGATCAGGTGCGCTTCGCCCCGAGCGCTGAGTACGCCTTCCACCACCCACTGATCCGCGCGGTGGCTTACGAGTCGCAGCTGAAATCCGATCGCGCCCAGTGGCATCGGCGCCTGGCCACCGCAATTCAAGACGGTGCGCCCGGATCGGTGGAAGAGAACGCGGCGCTGATCGCCGAACACCTGCAGGCCGCGGGCGATCTGGACGCCGCGTATGGCTGGCACATGCGGGCCAGTGCCTCGTCGGCCAACCGCGACATCAGCGCGGCGCGCGTCAGTTGGGAGCGCGCCCGCCAGATCGCCGACCAACTACCCGATGAACGTCCCGACAAATTGTCGATGCGCATCGCCCCCCGGACCATGTTGCGTGCCACCGACTGGCAAGCCGCAACTGTCCAAGAATCCCAAGGCCGCTTCGAGGAGCTGCGCGAGTTGTGCACCGCCGCCGGGGACAAGGTCTCGCTGGCCATCGGCATGAGCGGGCTGACGGCCGAGCTCCTGTACGCCGGACGCGCACGCGAAGGGGCGCAGCTGGCATCCGAGCAGATGGCGCTGCTGGAGTCGATCGGCGATCCCAACTTGACCACAGGGTTGGCGTTCATAGCGTTCACCAACTGGTTCGCTAGCGGTGACTTCGATGAGATCCTGCGGTGGTCGCAGACCGTTATCGACCTGGCCGGGGGCGACCCCGCCACGGGCGCCGGTTTCGGCATCGGATCGCCGTTGGCGATCGCGTTGGCATTTCACGGCGTCGCTCAATGGTGGCTGGGCCGTCCCGGCTGGCGGCAGGACCTCCACGACGCGGTCGCCATGGCCCGGAACAGCGACCCGGCAACCCTCGGCTTGGTCGTGGCCTGGACGTACGGCGCGATCCTCTACGGGGTGCTTCGGGCCGATGATTCCGCGCTGCGCGCGGTCGAGGAGGCTGTGCAGACCGCCCAAAGAGCCAGCAGCGATATCGCTCTGATCTTCGCCGAGTACTCGCTCGGGGCCACGCTGCTGTACCGGGACGACGCCGTCGACCGTCACCGCGGGCTTGAGTTGATGCTGCAGGCCCGCGATTGGCAGCGCGGACGTATGCCCACCCTGGTTCCGCTCACCGATCTGTTGGCCGGCTTGGAAAGGGCCAGACACGGCGACCGCGATGCCGCCATTCCGGTGATGCGCGACGCCGTCGACGTGATGCGCCGGACGGAACAGCTGGGGTATGGCATATATGGCACCGGCGTATTGGCGGAGACGCTGCTGGAGCGCGGCGCCCAGAGCGACCTGGTCGAAGCTCAAGGGGCGATCGACTGGCTGGCGAGCATTGCGGCCGACGATTCGGCGACGCTCGAGATCACGGTGTTGCGGCTTCGCGCGCTGCTGGCGCGAGCCCGCGGCGACGACGTCGCCTATCGCGACTTAGCGAGTCGCTATCGCGCGATGGCGGGATCGCTTGGCTTCGAGGGACATATCGCCTGGGCGGAGGCAATGATCGAGGGCGGGTAGTCAGGCAGCAAGACGACACCTGCGTAGTACCGAACGAAACAGTGCCAAATTGCAGTGGCGCGCTACTGGGCTCTTCACACGCCAAGCGAGCGACGATTCCTCTCGTGCAGCGTGACACCCATTCCCGTGGCCACCGTTACGCCAGCACACGTCGTGAAAGGACTCTCAATGAATTACGAGAGCCGAACGGACCTGTCTGGTTCGAGAACTGAGTCTCCTGCAGTGCCCTCAACGTCTAGGACTTCGCCCAAAACCGTGTTCTACCGGGTAGCCTGGATCCCACGCGTTATGCAATTTGGGGCGAAGTACTTCTACCCGCTTATCACCCGTTTTGTCAGCCAAGACGACGTAACCTTCCTCAACTACGGCTACGAGGACTATCCGCCGGTGCGCCTGCCCCTGGCTGCGAAAGATGAGCCCGATCGGTATCCCATTCAGCTTTACCACCGCACGGCTACCCAGGTGGACCTCGGCGGCAAACAGGTGTTGGAGGTCAGTTGCGGGCACGGCGGCGGGGCCTCATACCTCACGCGCACCTTGCAACTCGCCTCCTACACGGGGGTGGATTTGAACCCGCTCGGCATCAACTTCTGCCGACAGCGGCACAATGTGCCGGGCCTGAATTTCGTGCAGGGCAACGCCGAGAAGCTTCTGTTCGCTGACGAATCCTTCGACGCTGTGATCAATGTGGAAGCCTCGCACTGCTACGCTCACTTCCCCAGTTTTCTCGCCGAAGTGGCACGTGTGCTTCGACCGGGAGGGCATTTTCTGTACACCGATCTCCGCAGCCGGGAGGGTGTCGCCGATTGGGAGGCGGCGCTCGCCGACACAGCATTGCGGCTGCTTTCACGCGAGATCATCAACGAGCAGGTTGTCCGCGGTCTGGGCAACAATTCGCAGCGGTTGCTGAACCAGTTCGGCCGCCACTTGCCAAATATCGGGTTCCTGCACGGCATAGCTCGCGATTTTGTCGGCGGCCCAGGTTCGCGCTCCTACGACGATCTGGTAAGCGGACAACTCACCTACGAGCTGTTCTGTTTCACGAAAGATTAGCTTACAGAAGGATTGACAGCCCTAGTAGCTTGGCGACGTCGAAGCAAAAGCCTGCGCTCTTCTCGTCCAAGTCGTACCGGTAATCACGAAGGTAAGGCGATCCCACTGGAACGGGACGCCGCCTCAATCCTTCATGAAGCAGTACATCCGGTACGGATACTTCCCGCTCTGCATTGCGCGGTAGAACCCGGTGCCCTCCACGCCGGAGTATTCGCGGCCGATGCGGCGCAGCGGATGTCGGCATTCGGCCGACCAGGTCCAGTATCCGCTGCGTATTCTTCTCCAGTCCCGCGCAGTACCTGCGCGATTGATGTCCTGCTGCGAAAGCATCCGCAGCGGGGCGCCGGCCAGCGCCGCCTCCCACTCGGCGACGTCGCTTCGCGGGCCGAAGATCGGTGTATAGGAAATGGCCTCCCGGGCGAAGCACGCGCGCAACTTCGGCGAGGAACCGGGAAAATGAGGGTAGGCGGCCGAGGATTCGACATTGATCACCGCGTCGAAGGATTGGTCGGGGAAGGGCAGCTTCTCGGCGTCACCGTGCACGAAGTCCACGTCGGGCAGATTGTGCCTCTTTCGGCAGAACGCGATAGCGGCCCGGTTCAAGTCCAGCCCCGTGTAGGAGGCAGGGCGCAAGGTGCGCGTGAGATACGAGGCTCCGCCGCCGTGGCCGCAACCGACCTCCAGCACCCGTTTGCCGCTGAGGTCGGCCTGCGTCGCGATGCGGTGGTAGAGCTGGATGTAGAACCGGTCGGGCTCATCGGATTCCGCGAGCGGCAGGGCCATCGGCGGATCTTCCTCGTAGCCAATGTTGAGGAAGACCACGTCATCGGCAGCGACCAAGCGGGTTTGGATGCGGTAAAAGGACTTCGAGACCAATCGGTTGAATGACAAGAAGTAGGTAATTTCCATGGGAGAACCTCCAATTCACGTTGTGACGGTCATGTTCTTCGGTCAGGAATCGTCGACCCGGCGGACGAGTACTGGAAAGCCGTCGGTCGGAGCCGGCATTGCCGTCATATCCCATTCCAGCGTGTAGCCGGATCGCATCTCGATTCGATGGTCACGAAGCAAATGGTGGATCACGACTTTGACCACGATTGTCGCGAAGTGCATGCCGATGCACTTGTGCGCCCCCGCGCCGAACGGCATGAAGGCAAGTCGGTGCGATCTGTCCTCGCGACGTGCGTCGCTGAACCGCTCGGGATCGAATGCGTGCGGGTCGGTCCACAGGCCCGGCCAGTAGTGGTTGAGCCAAGGCGCGACGGCGACCATCGTGCCAGCGGGGACGAAATACCCCTGAATTGAGGTGTCCGCCAGGGTTTTCCGAAAGAGCGCAGGCACCGGGGGGAACAGTCGCATCGACTCGTTGATGACCATGCCCAGCGACTGCATGCGATCCAGCGCGTCCAGATCCAGTCGCCCGTCGCCGATCATCAGCCGATGACTCTGCGCGAACCCGATCCTGCCACTCCGGGTGCAGCGCCAGCTGATGCAAGGCCGCCGTCGCGGCGGCCGCGCGCGTGTCGGTCGCGGCTGACATGAGAAAGATCATGTGGTTGACGACGTCGTCGTCGGTGAACTGATTGCCGTCCTCGTCGCGGACGCGGCAAAGTGCCGCGAAGAGGTCGTCGCCGCCAGCAGTCCGCCGCGCGTCGATATTGGTGTGGAAATACTCCTCCAGCGCACGCCGACCGCGTACACCTGCTGACCAGCGCAAGCCAGGAACGGGAAACCGAACCACGGCGGAGGCGGCGCGTAAACAGTCGGTGAAGGCCTTGTTCATCAGGTCGCTTTGCGGCCCAGGCTCGTCGCCCATGAACACGACGGTCGCGATGTCGAGCAGTGTGCGTTTGAGGTAGGGATAAACCAGCAATTCGTCGTCGGGCACGCGCCGCAGCGGCTGCGCGACCGACTGCGTCCATCGAATGCAGATAGCCGTTCAAGCGTTCCCGGGTGAACGCCTCCTGCATGATCCGACGATGGAAGTGGTGTTCCTCGAAGTCCAAGAACATCAGTCCGCGGTTGAAGAAGCGGCCGGAGAAGAACTCCTGGCCCTTCTGTGAGAAGACGTGATCGTTGTTCGCGAATACTTCCTGGGAGGCTTCCGGGCCCAGTGCGAGCACGAACGGCATGGTAAAGCCGCGCATCCACGAGACGGCACCGTAGGTTTCCAGCCGACTTTCCAAGAACTCGATGGGAAGCGTCGCCGCTGCGAGGGCGTGACCGAGGATCGGCAGACCCTTGTCACCTGGAATGGGTCGGAGCCCACTGCCTTCTGGTGCGGGAAGAAGTTCCGACCGGACCGGCTTTCGGTTCAACAGGCCACGGGCGACCACCGCGCCGCCCTTGAGGGCAAGCCTTTTCGCCCGCTGGCGCAGATCTTCGGTACGCCGGCTGACGGTCACCATCGATCGCCTGCGTTCACGATGACGCCGCTTCCGCTGCGAGGCCGCTGCCGGGGAATCAGCCCTTGCCGACCGCGCCAGTTCCACGGCGATCAGGGTGTCCATCACCCGATCCGGCACCACGCGACGGGCAAGGGCGCTCAACCGCGAATCGACGCCGACACGATATCGGGTCTTCGGGCGCTTGGCCGCCAACGCCGCGGCGACGGCATCGGCGTAGTCCGCAGGCGTGGTCCTGCTCGCCGCCGCCAAACCTCATTCGTGTCGCGAAATTCGACGAATCGCTCGCGGTAGGTCTCGACGATCTCGGCGGGAGCCGCAGCGAGGATCTCGTCCGCGGATCCGCGCATCTTTGCCCAGATCGGCGTGTAGACCGCGCCGGGCTGGATGATGGACACGCTCACCCCAAGCGGGCGCAGTTCGCGCCGCAGCGCATCGCTCAACCCCTCCTTGGCGAACTGGGCGGCCGCGTATGGACCCCCGATACGGCAGCGCGATGTTGACGATCCCGGAACTGACGTTGATGATCCTGCCCGAGGATGCGCGCAGTAACGGAAGCAGGCGCTGCGAGACGGCGATGGTGCCGATGACATTTGTCTCCAGTTGGCTGCGGATCAGGTCAATCGGGACGCATTCCAATGGCGCACTGATCGCGATACCCGCGTTGTTCACCAAGGCCCAGAGTCCGGTGTCGCGACATTGACGCTCGACGAGTTCGCCGGCCCGCGCAATCGAATCCGCGTCCGTGACATCGAGCAACACCGGGATGAGATCGCCCCTGGCCGACGACACCCTGGCGAGTTCCGCGGCGCTCGACTCGGTACGCACACCCGCGAACACCCGATAGCCGAGTTCGGCCGAGGTGCAGGGCGGCGGCTCGGCCCAATCCGCTCGACGCACCGGTGATGACCACCGACTTCGGCCGTGCCGGCGTCATCTCGCATCCCACCCAGGTCGAATCGCATGGGACGGGTGGTGTGCCGGGTCAGTGATCGCAGTCGGCGCGTAGCGCAGCCCGAGGTTCCGCGCCGCACAGGCGACCGGATTCTGGGTCTGCTCTAATCTGTTGAGCCGCCGCGAGCTCCGCACGAGCATTCCCGCTCGGTGTCGTCGTCTGTCCTCGTAGGCGCGCAGGGCCTCGACGGCGTCCGGGATGCGGGCCATCGCCTGCGCCAGCACATAGCCGTCCTCCACCGCCGAGCTGGCGCCTTGCGACCTGCTGGTCAGCATCGGGTGCGCGGCGTCGCCCAGCAGGCTGATCGGGCCTGTGCCCCACTGCTTAGGAATGGCCGATCCTGGCCGGGCACGTTGATGATGGCGTCCTGCGGTGTTCGCTCGATCACCTCGACTACCTCGGGGGCCCAGCCGTGGAAGGCGGCGAGGACCTCCGCCTTGTCGCCATGCCAGTCACGGGCTTGGGCCGCCGGCATGTTCTTTGTCGCCCACCAGTAGGCCATCCCACCGCCTATGTCGATCAGCCCGAACCGCTGTCCCTCTGCCCCAGTAGTGGCCGGTATAGCCGGGCACCACACGTGGGTGCGAAAAGCGCACCGTGGCAAGCCAGCAGACGTAGCCGTACTCTCTGGGCGCCTGGTCGCCGGCGACCATCGACCGGACGACCGATCGGACCCGTCGGCGCCGATCAACACCCGGCGCGCACGTCGGTGCCGTCGGCACACGCGGCGCGAACCCCGCAGTCGTTCGATTCCGACGTCGACGACCTCGGCGCCGTAGTGGATGGGTGTATCGGCGGCCGCTTCTCGCAGTGTGCGGATCAGCTCGTTGCGGTGAATGCTCACGAACGGATGACCCAGTTCGCGGTGATGGCCGCGCCCGGCAGCGCCCGGATCAGCGCGCCGTCGGCGGTGCGCAGCTCGAAGTGTTCCAGGACGCGGCAGACCGCGTCCGTGGTCAGATCGATGCCCAGCGCGCGGAGCACCTTCGTGGCGTTGCTGGCGATCCCCAGAGCCGTGCCGGTGGCCGTGGCCCGGGTGCCGCTTCATAGATTTCGACGTCGATCCCCTTGGCCCGCAAGGCGACCGCAGCGGTCAGACCACCGATTCCGGCACCGATAACCGCCACCGTCGGCCGGCTCATCGCAGGCCTTCGCCGATCAGCTCGACCGCTGCGAGCTCCGCGGCCAGCTTGGCCGCGACGTCCGCGACATTGGGCTCCGACATCATCGACAAGTGGTCACCGGCAACGTCGATCACCCGTCAGGCTGCGCGGCCTCAGTCGCTCCCAGCCGTTGGTGGGGCTGGCGAACATGCTGCCCACGATGCGGTGGGCACCGCCCAATTCCGCCGGAAGCTCTCCGGCGGACCTCAGCAGTGTGATGTCCCGATCCAACGGTCGTGGCGATAGTTCAGCGTCGCCTCGTAGTTGGCGCGGAATATCTCGTAGAGCCGTCGGATCAACTGCGGCGAGCTCTCGGCGGAACGATTCCCGCCTCGATCGCGTAGCGGAGGTCGAATCGAACGATATGTCAGCGATCCGTCCCGTTGGACCCGATGCGTCAGCTCGGTGGCCTTCGCGCCGTGCGCTTGCCACAGCAGTTCGCCGAAAAACCAAGTGATCAAGCTCACTTTCGGACACTATCGGGACGAGGGCCGTCGGCGAGCGCGGTCGTATCGAGCAGAATCAGCTGCGCCAGTTCCTCGTCAGGCAGCTGCCGCGCCATCTCGACGGCGACGTAGCCGCCGAACGACCAGCCGCCGACGTTGTACGGCCCGTGCGGCTGCGACCCGCGTATCGCCGCGATATAGGACGCGGCCAGCTCACTCGATGGTGCGCAGCGGCGTCGCGCCGGGTTCGGCACCTGCCGCCTGCAACGCGATAGACCGGCTGATCGGCCGGTAGGTGCTTGACGAGATGGAGATAGCACAGGACATTTCCGCCCATCGGGTGAACCAGGAACAGCGGCGGACGATCTGCCGGAAATACGCAGTGCCGACAACAGGATCGAACGTCCGCGCCGGACCGCCCGCCGCGACCAGGCTGGCGATGTGCGCCGGGGTCGGGCGCGGCGACGAACGCATCCAGCGGAATCTCGACGTCCCAGGTTCGCGCGATCGCCATCACCACCCGCATGGCGCCGATCGAGGTGCCGCCGGCATCGAAGAAGTTGGTGTCGGCGGCGAATCCTGCACTACCCGCGAACTCCGCCATGATGTCGGCGACTGCTCGCTGGTGGCCGTTGACGGCGCGGCTGTCTCGGCCGCTGCCGCAACGCTGGTGGACAGCGGCAGCTCACGCAACGCCTTATCGTCGCGTTTGCCGCTCGGCGTGAGCGGAAATTCGTCGAGCCATCGAAAGTGCGTCCGGAATCATGTATTCGGGCAGCGCCGCTCGCAGGCGGGCCCGGATCGCGGCGATGTCAACCGCTTTCTCGAGTCCCCGACGAGATAGGCCACCAGGACGGAGTCCGACCGCGCCGAGATCTCTGCGCCACCACCGCGACCGCATGAATCGCCGTCGTCATTGAGTCTCATCAACGCGATTTCGATCTCCGCGCATTCGACGCGGAAGCCGCGCACCTTGACCTGGGTGTCGGCCCGTCCGAGGTAAACCAGGTCGCCGCTGGGCAGTTGGAGCCCAAGATCGCCAGTGCGATACATCCTCTGGCCGTGCTCGCCGATCGTGACGAATCGCTCCGCAGTGAGGTCGGCGCGCGCCTCGTAACCGGTTGCCAGGCAACGACCCCCGACGTAAATCTCGCCTTTCGTGCCGGGCGGAACCGGACGCAGGTCGGCGTCGAGCAGGCTGATCGTCGCGCCGTCGATCGCGGTGCCGATGGGTGGCAGCGCGGGAAAGTCCTCCGGTGAACCACTCAAGGTGTAGCAGGCGACCTCGTGCGTTTCGGTCGGGCCGTAATGGTTCTCCAGCACGAGACCGGGATTCGCCGAACACAGCAGGCGGATCTCGGGTGTCACGCCGCAGCTGTTCGCCCACATTGATCACCACGCGCAGCGACTCCAGCCGCGTTCGCGTGACATGTGCCGCCTCCGCGAATGCCTGCAATGCGACGCAGGGCAGAAATAGGCGTTCGATCCCCTCGTCGGCGACGAGGCCGCACCAGTCGCGCGCAGATCCTTGCGCTGCGACTCGGACACCAGCCGCAACGTCCCGCCACCGCAGAGCGTGGAGAAGATCTCCTGAAACGACACATCGAAGGACAACGGGAAGAATTGCAGCGTCGAACCGCCGACGGCACCCGACGGCCGCCGGTTCTGCCATGTGATCAGGTTGGCGAGAGCCCGGTGCGGCATCGTGACGCCCTTGGGTTCACCCGTCGAACCCGATGTGAACAACACGTAGGCGGCACTCTCGGGGCCGATTGCCGGAAGCGTTGCTGTCGCAGTTACTTGCATCAGCGCCCGCACTTCGGCGAGGTCGGAGATGACGCGGAACGGCCGGACACGTTCGATCATCGCGTCGATCCGCGCCTGCGGGTAGCTCGGGTCCAACGGAACAACCGCCGCGCCCGCCTTCAGCACGCCGAGCACTGTCGCGATCTGCTCCGGCGACCGATCCAGCATCACGCCCACGCGTGCTCCTGGCGGCATGCCCGCGGCCAACAGGCCAGCGGCGATTCGTTCGGCGCTGCCGTCCAACTCGGCATACGTCCAGGTGGCGGAGTCAGTCGCCAGCGCGGTTGCATCCGGCGCGGCCGCAGCCTGCTCGAGCGATGAATTGCGCAACGTCGCGAGCAGACAGCTCATCCGCTGCATAACTACTGGCCCGCTCGGGTGAGCGGACGATCGCCGCCAGCACTCGAATGAAGGAATGCCCGTATTCGGCTGCTTGCGTGGCTGTTAGCGCTGATCGATCGCCAACTACCCGAAGTGACAGTCGGCCGGTCCGCGGATCCGTCGCGGCAGTCACAAACAGCGCATAGTTCGTCTGCTCAGCTGCCTCGAACCCAAGCAATTCGACCCCGGTGGCAGTGGCCAGCTCGGCGAAAACATGGTAGTTGACGAAATTGAAAGCCGTATTGAACACCGGGCGGCCGACGTCAGATTGCATGGCCTGCAGCGGGTAACGCCGATAGCGATGGCTCGCTCGCTCGAATTGGACAATCTGTTCGACGGCGTCGAGCCACGTTGCGGGACTGTTGTTGAGCCGAATCGGGATCGTGTTGAGAAATAGCCCGGCAGTTCTTTCTGCGCCGGCGCGACCAGGACGCCCGTGGGTGACGAGCCCGGTCGTGACGTCCGCCTCGCCCGAGAGTCTTTGCAGGCTAACGCAATGCGCGGCCAGCAATACCGATCTTCAATGGCAGTTTGCGAGACGTAACAAGGTGCTGCGCGGCGTCCTGTAGCCACTGCGGGATCAAGACCGTCACGTCGGGCTCGGCTGTCGATGGTGGCTCGTGGGCGCCGTAGGAATCCAGCGAGGTTGCGTGCGATCCGGCCAAGGCATGCCGCCAGAACTGCTGCGCGGAAACACTTTCAGCCGCTTCTCGCTCCAGACGGACATACTCGGCGAGCATCGTTGCCGAGTATGGCTCTGCGGTTCGATTGGCGGTACATCCATGCCGAGACCGAACAGGTAGTCCTGCAGCAGTTCGCGGATGAGGTTCGCGACACTCCAGCCGTCCAGAATCGCGTGATGGAACGCGAAGACCAGATCGACGCCGTCGTCACGAACAAACACCCGTAGGCTGTATAGCGGACCGCCGTTGAAGTCATAATTTCGCCTGTGCAGGGCCGACATGTACTCGCGGGCTTCCGCGTCGTCGGCTCCGGTCACGACGTCGAACGCGCGTGGCACGCGGGCCCTGACGACCTGCATCGGCACCGAATGCTGACTGAGTTCGAACGACGACCGTAGCGCGGGATGCCGCGCGACCAGCCGGTCGAACGCCTCGGCGAACTCCCCTTCCCGCCATGGCATCGCCAAGCGGTAACGGAAGACATCCTTGTACATCGTGGAATCGGCACGCTCCATGCTGTGGAAAAACATTCCGAGCTGCAACGCGGTCACGGGGAATGCATCTTCGGCGTCGTGCAGTGCCGCGCGGTCGATCAAGGGGAGCAGCGCGAACGCGTCCGTGACACCTTCGGCCTCAGGCATCATCTGCGAAATCGACTCGGCCAGTTCGGCAACCGTGGGCCGGGCGAAGAGTTCCTCAATATCGAGAGCGATGCCGCGCCTTTCTGCCTCGGTTCGCACGGACAGGCGAAAGTATCGAATCTCCGCCAATGGCGAAGAAATTGTCGTGCACGCCAACGGATTCCACGCCAAGCACCGAGGCGAACACGTCGACCAGCGCTGCCTCCGTCGGGGTTCGCGGGGCGACGGCCGATCGATCCGGCGCGCCAGGCGGGGGCAGCGCCCGACGATCCAATTTGCCACTCGCGGTAAGCGGGAGCGCGTTGAGTTCGACGAAGCTGGTGGGAATCATGTACGCGGGCACCCGCTGCGCCAGGTGATTGCCGAGTTGATCGAGGGAGACCGACTCTCCGACGAAATAGCCGATCAGGTGGATTCCGTGGGTCTCCGACGACTCGGCTATCACAACCGCCGATCGCACGCCTGGGCACGACACCATTGCCGCCTGTACCTCGCCGAGGCTCACCCGGTTGCCGCGGACCTTGACTTGATCGTCGATACGGCCCAGGAACTCCAGGTTGCCGTCCGCGCGCCACCGGGCGAGATCACCCGTTTGGTAACGCCGGCCCCCCGGCACGCGTTGATCCTCGGCGAACGCAACCGCAGTCAAGTCGGGGCGTCCGCGATAACCGCGTGCCAGACCCACACCGGCGATGTTCAATTCACCCGGCACTCCCACCGGGCAGCGGTTTCCGCGGTCGTCGAGAACCAGCAATAGTGTGTTGTCGATCGGTTTTCCGATCGGGACCACCTCAACCGGCCCGGCCGAAGGACAGTCGAAGTAGCTCACGTCTACCGTCGCCTCGGTTGGACCGTAGAGATTCACCAGCCGCGGCACCCCGATAGCGCCGAATACCCGGTTGAACCGCTCGACCAGCGCAGGGCTCAGCGCTTCCCCACTGCAAAACACCGTATGCAATGACGTGAGCCGCTGCATCGAATCAGGCTGCGCCTCAAGTTGATCCAAGAATGGTCCGAGCATCGACGGCACGAAATGCATCACCGTGACCCGATGTCGCTCCACTGCTGCGACGATCTTGCGCGGATCGCGCTCGCCACCCGGCTCTAGCAGCGCGACACTGGCGCCTGCCATCGCCCACCACATCAACTCCCACACCGAGACATCGAATGTCACCGGCGTCTTCTGCAGGATCACGTCGTCGGGGCCAAGTGCATACCGACGCTGCATCCACTCGCAGTCGGTTCACTACCGACCGATGCTCGACTTCCACACCCTTCGACCGGCCGGTCGATCCCGACGTGTAAATGACGTAAGCCAAGTCGTGGGGCATGGCGACCGGCTCGACGGGATCCGCTCCGGCAGTGCTCGGCTGGACGCGGCTAACGACCGAGTTCGTCGGCCAGTTCAGCGAATTCGGTTCCAGCTACGATAACACGGGCACCGCTTTCTTCAATGATCGTACGGATCCGCAGCGCGGGATACTCCGGGTCGATCGGCACGTATGCGGCGCCCGCGCGCATGATTCCGTGGATCGCAACCACAAGCTCCGGTGACCTGGGCACGATTATCGCTACGCACTCGTCGCGCTCAATGCCCTGTGCGCGCAGCACTTCCGCGATGTGATTTACCGCGCCGACGAACTCCGAATAGCTCAGAGTCACGCCACTCCGACGCCACCGCGATGCGCTCACCGGGCATGTCCGCGGCCAATCGATCGACCGTCACGTTCTGCGCGAAGATCAAGCATCGATCGGCGCTCCGGAGGCGAAGGTCTCCAACTCGGTGCGATCCGCATCGGAGAGCATGTCGATCTCGCCAAGCGGCATATCGGGTTCTTCGATCGCTCGGTCGATCAAGGTCAACACGTGACGCAAAGCATCAGTGAACCGGTAGTTCGCGTCGAAGACATCGTCCGCATAGAACAGATCCACCTCAAGCGAACCGTCCCGCTCGTGATCACGAACGACGATGTTGACCGCATCGAGTGAGTACCCCGACGCGAGCACGTCAACGTTCTTCCACATCCACTGTGCATGTTCGGTATCGGGAACTTTCTGATATGAGTAGGTGACGTCGAACAGCGTCGGAAACCGCCCGACGCTGTCCTGCAACGCCGCGACGGTGTCCCCATAGGCAAACCGCTGCCGCGGCTGCAGTTCCCATACCTGTGCGTTGATCCGACCGGCGAGTTCGGCCGTCGACGACCGCGCTGTCAACGGGAATTCGCAGCGGCAGCATGTTCACCATGCAGCCGAGGGTCCGGAGGTCGGCTTCCGATGATCGGTTGAGGAACGGGACCCCGATGCACGATGTCGCCGCCGCGATGTATCCGGCGCAGGTACTCGCCGAGGGCGCAGCGGTGAACGCGAAGACCGAGCGACCGGTGTCTCGAATACGTTGGGCTGTTTCAGGATTCACTCGCAAGGTGTGATGCCTCCGACGCCGACTGCGCACGGACCCGCTGCGGGTGAACAATGCGGTCTCGACGTCGCGGTATTTCTCGACGAAGTACTCGCGATCGGCCGCCCAAGCCGGCGAGCCGCGGTATTCGCGCTCGGCGCGTACGAAGTCCAGTATAGCTCGGCATCTCCAAGTCGTTGTTGCTGCCGGTGTCGGCGTCCGACGCGTACTCGTTCAACATCTGGCTCATCGCGAGATTGATGCCCCACCCGTCCGCCACGGCGTGATGGAAGCACGCGTACACCAGAAACGAATCGGTCCGATCGACGAGCACGGCGGCATATGTCAGTGGGCCGTCGAGCGGCAGCACTCGCTCACTCGCCTGGTCGATCCAGCGTCTGCACGCTGTCTCGGGATCCGCGTTGGCGGTAAAGTCGACGAATTGAGCTCGGGTAGCTCGGTACCAACGCGCTGGACGAACTCGCCGTCGCGAAGCTCGAAACGCAATCGCAGCGAGTCGTTTCGCAGATATGTCCGCCGGATGCACGCGCGCATCCGCTCCAGATTCACCGTGCCGTCCAGTCGGGCGTAGCCGACGACCTGCACGATCGGGAGATCCGGGTAGCGTGCACCGACGGCGACGATATCGCGTTGGTAAGCCGTCAACGGCCAGTGCGCTTGTCGGATCGCACGGTTGCCAGGGTCTTCCCCGCCGTCCGGGGGGCCGTCGACGTCGAGTGCGCGGACGCAAGATACCGGGCCAATGCTGTCGGTGTCGGATGATCGAAGACAGCGGTGGTAGGCAACTTCAGACCGGTCGCCGATTTGAGCCGATTCCGGAACTCGACCGCACCCAGCGAGTCGAACCCCAGCTCCTTGAACTCCTGGTCCGTGCCCACCGCATCGGCGGAATCGTGACCGAGCACGGCGGCCGCGTTCGAACGGACGATGTCGAGCAGTTCGTGTTCCCGTTCGGACGTGCTCATCGCCGCGAGCCGCTGTCGGAGATCGGACGAGGATTCGAGCCGCGGCAGCGGACTCGGCGGTGCGCCGGGCACGACGGATCAGACCACGGAACATTGGCGGCAGGCCCGCCAACCGCCGAATGGGACCGGATGGCAGCGAGATCGATCTGTGCCGGCATCGACGAACGAACGTGCCTGCCGGAGCGCCGCATCGAACAGCGCGAGGCCGTCCGCCGACGACATCGGGATAAAGCCGCTACGGCTCATGCGCGCGCGATCGCGCTCGTCGAGATGGCCTGTCATCCCGGTCGCTTGCGCCCACCATCCCCACGCCATCGAGACAGCCGGCAGCCCCTGCTGCCGACGATGCTGTGCGAGCCCATCGAGGAATGCATTGGCGGCCGCGTAGTTGGCCTGGCCCGCGGAGCCGAGAACACCGGCCGCCGAGGAGAACAGCACGAACGCGGACAGGTCCGCAGACGCGGTGAGTTCGTGCAGGTTCCACGCCGCATCGATCTTCGGACGCAGCACCGAGTCCAGGTGACGCGGCGTCTGTGCCGCGAACACGGCGTCGTCGAGCACCCCGGCGGCGTGGATGACGGCGGTCAACGGATGCTCGTCCGGTATCTCGGCCAAGAGTCGCCTGCAACGAATCTCGGTCCGCCGCGTCGCACGATTCGATCCGTACGGATGCACCGAGCTCGGTGAGCTCCGATTCGATCGCGGCGGCACCTTCGGCCGCGCGGCCCTTTCGGCTGACGAGCAACAGGTTGCGGGCACCATGACGAGTCACCAGATGCCGGGCCAGCAGCGTCCCGAGCACGCCGGTGCCGCCCGTGATCAGCACCGTGCCTTCGGGATCGAGCGGCGCTGGGCACGGTGAGCACCAACTTGCCGACGTGGCGGGCTCGGCTCAGGAATCGATAGGCATCCGATGCTTGTCTGATGTCCCAGGAACGCAGCGGAAGTGGACGCAGTTCGCCGGCCTCGAACAGCTTCACCAGCTCGCCGAGCATCTCGCGCGACACGAGTTCCGGACCGGGACGTCGCTCAGAAGATCGAACGCTTGATACTGAACACCCGGATGCCGTGGCCGCTACCTCGCCGGGGTCTCGGATGTCCGCTTTGCCCATCTCGATGAATCGCCCGCCGCGCGGCAAGAGTCGCAGCGATGCATCGACGAATTCCTCTTTCAGGCAATCGAGTACGACGTCCATGCCCGCCCCGTCGGTTGCCGCAGAGAACTTCTGCTCGAACTCGACCGTGCGTGAGTTCGCGATGTGATCGTCGTCGAATCCCATGCCGCGCAGGATTTCCCACTTTGCCAGGGCTGGCCGTCGCATACACGTCGAGGCCCCAGTACCGGCCAGCTGCACCGCAGCCATGCCAACACCGCCGGTGGCGGCGTGCACCAGCACCCGCTCGCCCGCGCTGACGCGCGCAAGGTGCGCCAACGCGAAGTACGCGGTGAGGAAAGCCGCGGGTACCGTCGCTGCCTGTGCGTAGGACCATCCCGGCGGGATGCGCGCGATCCTCCGGTGATCCACGACGACAACAGGTCCCGCGCCGAAGAACTGGCCCATCACGCGGTCGCCTGGGCGAACCCGAGCACATCGTCGGCGACCTCGAGAACGACGCCGGAGCCTTCGAGGCCGACGTCGTAGTCAGCCGAGTCACCCAGTGCGATCAGGACATCGCGGAAGTTCACACCGGTGCAGCGCAGACCCAGACGCACCTGGCCGGGCCCCAGGGGCGGCTGGATTCGGGCCACGGGCGCAGGGCGATGTTCCGCGAGTCCAGCGTGCCGTTGCCGAGGGTGGCGAGTCGCCAGGCGCCCGACCTCGACGAGTTCAGCGCCCTCGATTCGCTCGGTGCGCGCCAGCCGAGGGGCGAAGCACACGCCATCACGGAGCGCGAGTTGCGATTCGTCACGGCCGGCTGTTTCGGCGACCGCAACATCGGCGCCGGCCCAGTCGTCGACGTCGGCCAACGAGATGCGCCCCGGGTTCTCGGTCTGTGCGCTCCGCAACAATCCCCAGACGGCGGCCTGGCCGAGATCGGTGACGTCCTCGGATGAGTCGACCGCGATCGCACCGCGGGTGAGCACCACCAGTCGCGCGTCCTCGTCATGACTATCGCTCGACAGCCACTTCTGTACCCGGTCCAGCACATGGCCAGCGCTCGGCGCGTGCCGTCGGCGAACGCCTGCGCTGTCCGCATTCGTTGTCGGGCAACGCAATACGGTGACATTCTCCGTGGCGATGCCGGCCCGCGTCGCCGTCAGACGGCGCGAGAGCCACCCAATCCAGTCCGTACAGAGCGTCATCGGCAACAGTGCTCATCAGCAACCGGCTGGGCGAAACCCCACGCAGGGCAAGCGAATCGATACGGCCGACCAAAGCCCCGCAGCTGTCCATCAGTGTGATGGCAACCGTGTCGTCGCCGACGAGCGTGATCCGAGCGCGAAGCCGGGTTGCGCCGACGGCATGCAGCGATAAGCCTTCCCATTCGAACGGCAACCTGGTCAGCTCCGATTCTGCGAGGATGCCGCCGGCACCGATGCCGTGCAGGACCGCGTCGAGCAGCACCGGATGCAGACCGAACCGGCTCGCGTCGGCCTTCGCCTGCTCCGGCAACGCCGCCTCGACGAACACCTCGGCGCCGCGGCGCCACACCGAGCGCAGGCCGCGGAATGCCGGACCGTATTCGTATCCACGCGCGGCCAGCTTCGGGTAGGCCTCGGAAACGTCGACCGGTTCCGCGCCCTCCGGCGGCCATTGGTCGAATTGCTGTTCGGGGCGTGGCAGCTGGGGTCGGGGAGAGCACGCCTTCGGCATGGCGTGTCCACGCCCGGTCCGCACCATCGCGTCGATCCGCGAGTAGATCCGGACCGGACGTTCGCCGGACTCATCGCCGTGCGCCGACGACGACTTGCACTGCGACACCACCGTGTTCGCCGACGATCAGCGGGGCGTGCAGCACGAGTTGGTCCACCCGCGGGCACCCCGCACGGTCGCCCGCGTGCAGCGCCAGCTCCACCATCGCCGCACCCGGCACGAGCACGACCCCGTGCACTTTGTGGTCGGCCAGCCACGGATGGGATGCGAGCGACAACCGACCGGTGAGAATGATCTCGTCTGAATCTGCCTGTGCCACAACCGCACCGAGCAGCGGATGCTCCGCGGCGGCGACGCCGAGACTGCTCGCGTCGACCGAATCCGGGCGCGGCGTCCAGCCAGTAGCGCTTCCGTTGGAAGGCATAGGTGGGCAAGTCGATGCGACACGCGCCGGTGTCGTCGAACATGCTCGCCCAGTTCGGCGATTTCCCGTGTACGTGGGCCTCGGCAGCCGACAGCAGGACCCGGCGCATGCCGCCTTCGTTGCGTCGAAGCGTCCCGACCACGCTGTGGTCGTCGCCGTAGTCCTCCAGTGATTCCTGGATGCCGACAGTCAGCACCGGATGTGGACTGGATTCGATGAACGTGCGATAACCGTGTTCGTACGCCCACCGGACCGCCTGCTCGAACAGCACCGGTTGGCGCAGATTGGCGAACCAGTAGTCGCCGTCGAGGATCGACGTGTCCAGCCCGGCGCCGGTGACCGCGGAGATGAATGCGATATCGCCGGTTCGCGGCTGCAGCCCGGACAAGCGACTCGCGCAGTGTCTCCCGCAACTCCTCCACGTGGGCGGAATGCGAGGCGTAGTCGACGGGAATCCGGGTGGCCGGCACGTCATCCCGCTCGCATTCGGCCATGCAGCTCGTCCAACGCCGCCGCGTCGCCGGTGACGACGGTCGAAGACGGACCGTTCTGCGCGGCAACGGAGATCGATTCACCCCATGGTTCGATCAGCGCGCACACCTGTTCGACCGGCCGCGGGATCGAGCCATGCCACCGGTTCCCGCGATTGCGCTGATCGCCTTGCTGCGCAACGTGACGACCTTGGCTGCGTCGCGCAACGAGAGGCGCGCCCGCGACGTAGGCGGCCGCGATCTCGCCCTGCGAATGGCCGAGGACGGCGTCGGGATGGATTCCCAGCGCCCGCCATTGCGCGGCCAGCGACACCATCACCGCAAACAGCACGGGCTGCACCACATCGACCCGGTCGAGGCTCGGAGAACCGACGCCGCCCCGCACGGCCTCGAGCAGCGACCAGTCGACGAACTCGGCGAAAGCGGCATCGCAGAGCCGCATCTGATCGGCGAACGCCGGCGCGGAGTCCAACAGTTCGACCGCCATGCCCGTCCACTGCGATCCCTGGCCGGGGAAGACGAAAACGGTTCCACCCTGTGGCAGCGGCCTTTCCGGTCACCACATTCGGTGCGGGCGCGCCGGAGGCGATCGCCGCCAACCCGCTCAACAACTCGTCACGGTCGGCTCCGACCGCGACCGCGCGGTGGTCGAACGATCGCCCGGGTGGTGACCAGCGAGTACGCGATATCGTGCGGATCCACCTCGGGGTGCTGCTCGACGAACCGCCGCAACCGGGCCGCCTGCTCGGCCAGTGCCGACGCCGACTTCGCGGACAACACCCACGGCATCACCGGCGGACCGTTGCGAGCTCGACTTCGCGGTCGGCGAACTCCGGCGGCGCCTGCTCGAGTATGACGTGGGCATTCGTTCCGCTGATGCCGAACGACGACACCCCGGCACGCGCGGCGGTCGGTCGGCGCTGGTCGGGCCACGGACATGCGCTACCGACCACCTCGATCGTTCCAGGCGACCAATCCACCTGCGGTGTAGGCGAATCCAGATGCAGCGTGGCGGGCACCACCCCGTGCCGAATCGACTGTACGGCCTTGATGATCCCGGCGACGCCGGCCGCCTACTGCGTATGACCGATGTTCGACTTGACCGAGCCGACCAGTAGTGGCCGCGCCGCCGAGTGGGCCTCGCCGTATGTCGCCTGCAAGCGCCTTGGCTTCGATCGGATCGCCGATCCTGCGTGCCGGTGCCGTGCGCCTCGACCACGTCGATGTCGCCCGCGGTCAGGTCCGCGTCCGCCAGCGCTTGCCGAATCACCCGCTGCTGCGCTGGACCGCTCGGGGCGGACAGCACATTGGAGGCTCCGTCCTGTCCGAGGGCGCTGCCCCGGATGAGCGCCAGCACTGGGTAACCGAGGCTGCGCGCGCGCGACAGCCTGGCCAGCACCAGCACGCCGGCGCCCTCGGCAACGCCGAATCCGTCGGCCGACGCAGCGAACGGCTTGGATCGGCCGTCTGCGGACAGCGCGCCCTGCCGGCCCAGGCCGATGTAGATGCTGGGTGAGCACACCACGGTTGCACCGCCCGCCACCGCCAAGTCACATTCACCCGACCGCAACGATCGCACGGCGAGATGCACCGCAACCAGAGATGACGAGCAAGCCGGTGTCGACCGTCAACGCCGGGCCCTGCAGCCCAAGTGTGTAGGCCAGCCGGCCCGACGCGACGCAGATCGTGGTACCGGTCGCCAGGTAACCGGCAAATCCCTCGGTCTCCTCGTAGATGCGCGGGCCGTACTCCTGCGCGCTCACGCCGACGAACACGCCGGTATCACTGCCGTGCAGCGAAGTCGGGTCGATCCTTGCTCGCTCCAGCGCCTCCCAGGTCACCTCGAGCAGCAGTCGCTGCTGCGGGTCCATGGCTTGGGCTTCACGCGGACCGATCCCGAAGAACGCCGCGTCGAAATCGCCGACGTTGTCGCACAAATGCACCCCGCGCGCACGTAGGTGGCCCCTGGTGCGTCGGGGTCGGGCCCGAACAGCGCCTCGAGATTCCAGCCCCGGTCGGTGGGAAACTCCGAGATCGCGTCGCGTTCGTCGGACAGCAACTGCCACAGGTCATCCGGTGAGTCGACACCGCCCGGAAAGCGGCAACCCATCCCGAGAATGGCGATCGGCTCGCTGGGCGTCGTCCCTCCTCAATGCGGACGCAGTCCGTCTTCACTGGCCATTTCTCATCGCCTCCCGTCGTCGTGCCCACTCGTATCGGTCGAGGTGAGCCGCCACCGGCCCACCCGCGGCGATCGCCCGGACTCCGAACGCCGATGCCGCCCAACAGATGAGGGACGAGGGCGTTGACGTGACTCGCCGTGGGCTCGGAGACTTCTCCGCAACGTGGACGAAGAATTCCGGCTCGTTCTCCCGGTAGGTCTGCTGGAAGTCGCCGTACGTGCGTACCCGCTCGAAACCGGCCTCGCGCAGCAAGCGCCGGACGTAGTTTTTCCGCAAAGGGAACATGTTCAGCGTGTATTCGCACCCGTCAGGGAAGGTGTATTTGAAGCGTGCCAGTCCGTCGTCGAGGTACTCCGGCTCCGCGGTGACCTGATCGCTGCAGTAGTAGTACTTGTGCTTCGACCTGAAGCCATGATCGAGCATCTCGTCGTAATTTCTCTGGTCGAGAATCAGAATTCCGTCGTGGCGGAGAGCCGTGTAGAACTCGGCCAAGGCCCTACGCCGATCCTGCTCGTCGTGTAGGTGCGTGAACGAGTTGCCGAGGCAGATTATGGCGTCGTACTTGCCATGGATGGCCCGATTCAGCTCGCGCCAATCGGCTTGGACGCTCTTGAGAATCAGCCCGCGCTTCTGGCCGTTCTCAAACGCCTTGGCGAGCATGGCCGCCGAGCCGTCCACACTGATGACATCGAAACCGGCCTCGGTCAGACGGACGGAATGAAAACCGGTGCCCGTGGCCGCATCGAGGATGCTCTCGCTTGCCGTGGGCTCGCAGGATGTCGATGAAGAACTGTCCTTCGGACTTGGCCCGAGCATCCCAGTCGATCAATTCATCCCACTTGTCGACGAAACCCATGACGAATTCTCTGCGATAGAGATCCGTCTCACGGTCAGCCAATGGATCATCACCGTAGTTCTGTTGGTCCGACTGCAATTCCGCGTTGCGCGGCTGACTGGAACTGGACTTTGATGACTGTTCTTGGTTTTCGATCGGCACACTTTTGTTGGCCCCAACGCGTTGCGGGGTGTCCCGATGCGTATCGACAGCGTGCAACCTCATGGCTTGTCGTGGCCCTGCACCCAGGAAGCCGCTGCGCGGTGGACGTCCTCATCTGAACCCCTGACCTGCTGAATGACGTGCAGACTCGAGTCGTAATGCGTGGCGACCCAGCCGACACCGCGTTCGACGTCGATGCCTAGCAGGGTTCCATTGCTGGCCCATTCGTGGCCGGTCGCGTGTGACGCGATCATCGTCGTCGCGCCGCCGCGACCGGTGAATTTTGCGGTAGTCATCGTTCTGTCCGTGTCCTCACGCAACGATGGTCAACGGTGTCTGGGTGTCACACTCTGCAATGGGAATCGTCACTCGGGTGCGGTGCGAAGAGCGCAGTAGCGAGCTACTGCAATTCGCCCAGTGTGGGCGCGGCAACACGCAGTCGTGGTCTGGGGCTCCACCTGTTTCCTGCCCGGATCTCTCGTTCGCGATCGGTCAACGGCAGGGGTTCGCTAGCTTGACCAAGCGCGGGAGTCCATGCGCTGCAACATTGTTCGGCCAGCGTGCCCACCACGCACACCCCTTCGCGGCGGCCGCGCGATGCGGGCCTTTTCTGACATCAAGATGCGGGATCAAGACCGCACCTGAGAGCTACCGCGCCGAAGTGGGCGAATTGCAGTAGCTCGCTACTGCGGTCGTCACACCGGACGGAAGCGAAGATTCCCCTGGCACGTGGCTCGGTGATGCGAGCCGCGCGCTCGCACTCATCGGCGCACATCGCAGCTAGGGGAACCGCATGACCGGTACGGCCGTGGCCAATCCGTGCGAGACGGCGACGCCGATCGATTTTGCGCCCGCCGTCGGTGCGCTCACCCAAACTCGTGCAAGGTGTTCAGTTCGCTTTTTTTCGCCGCGAGGCGATGCGCAAATGGACCAAGCGGCATGGACATATCTTCGAAATCAACATCCCCTTTTTTGGTCGATCCGTCGTCGTTTCTGACCCGGCTCTGGTGAAGCTGGTGTGTACAGCGAACGCCGGAGATCTGATCAACGTGCAACCCAATCTCAGCAATTGGTTCGGGCGCGGGTCGACCTTCGGGCTTGACGGCGGTCCACATCGCGATCGGCGTCGGCGGCTCGCTCCGGCATTTCACGGCCATAGCCTGAAGAACTACGAGAAGGCCATCGAGGATCAGACCCTGCGCGAAAGCGCGAATTGGCCTGAGAACAAGGAATTCCGGATTCTCGAACCAATGAGCCGGATCACTTTGAACGTGATCTTGCCGACCATTTTCGGTGCCGATGGGACCGAACTTGCGACACTGCGCGAGATCCTCCCGCCCTATATGCGCCTGGGACAAGTGTTGGCATTTGTGCCGAGGCCGCGTTTCCGGACCGGGCGCCACAGCCCGTGGGGCAGGCTCGACGAGTTGCGCAGGGCATTCGACCGGACCGTCAGCACACTGATCGATCAGGCCGATGCCGATCCACGTCTCGACGAGCGGACGGACATCCTGGCCTTGTTACTGCGTAGCCGCCACGACGAAATCGGACTTTCGCACAGCGATATCTACGACGAACTGTGTCTGCTCGTCGGCGCGGGCCACGAGACCACCGCATCCGCACTGGCCTGGTTGTTTGAGCGATTACGGCGTCACCCGGACATGCTGGCCGAACTGGTCAGAGAGGTAGACGAGGGTGGCAGCGCCCTCCGTCGCGCGACGATTATGGAATCCTTGCGAGTGCGCACGGTCATCGATGTGTTTGGCCGGCGGGTCAATTCGCTGAACTTCAACCTCGGCAAGTGGCAGATTCCGAACGGGCGCACCGTATTGGTGCGCATTGCCGATCTGCACCACGATCCGGAAATCTTCCCTCGCCCCGAACAATTCGACCCGTATCGCTTCTACGGCACCACACCGCCGTCATCAGCGTGGCTCCCTTTCGGTGGCGGAACCCGGCGTTGCATCGGCTCCGAATTCGCAATCGCCGAAATGGATGTCGTGCTGCGGACGGTACTGCGGAATTTCACGATCCAGACCGGTGCCGCCGCCGATGAGAAGCCGTATTTCCGCGGAGTCGCTCATATCCCGAAACTCGGCGGCCGCGTAATCCTGACCCGACGAAAGTAGCCACAGTGTCGACTCACCTGATCAGACCACTGCACGCCGAGCGGCTCGAAATCCGCTGCAACGTCAGCGATGCCATGGTCGCGAACTTGGCGGTGCACATCGTCTTCTTCTTCGAGCGGCAACTCGACACCGGGGCGCTAGCCCGCGCATTCGCGCATGCTCTCACGAATCTTCCGATCTTCGCGGGCCGGATGGCGGTGAAAAACGGCAGGATGCGGATCCGATGCGAGGGACAGGGTGTGCCCTTCACGTCAGTGTCGTCGCCCCGAACCCGCCCTGAGGCGATCCGGTCTGCGTCGCAGGACAGCGGATGGTGGCTGATAGATCCGGTCAACGGCGCCACCGCCCGATGGGGGCTGGGCCCGCTGTGCAAGGTACGCGTCACGCATCTTGCGGACAACGCGACCGCGATCGGTTTCTCGTGGCACCACGCGATCGGCGACATGCAGACCGCGATGCACTTCATGAACGCGTGGGTGGCAGCCGCCGCCGGCAAGTCACTCGCGGAGCCGCTGATCGTCGAAGACCGCGCCGCTCACCTTGACGAGCATCTCCCCGCCTATGGAGCCCAGGAGCCCGGGGTACGTTGCCTCGGGCTCGCGGAGCTTGCACGCAGCGCGCTGTATCTGGCAAAGGACGCGCGAAAGCAGCGAACTTTGAGTCTGTACTTCGGCGAGGACGAAATCGCCCGGATGCGCGACGCTTACGGAAGCCGGATGCGGATGACCGCGAATGACGTTGTGTGCGCACATATTTCCGAAGCGATCATGAAGGCTGATCCCGCGGTGGATCGTCGGACGCTCGCGATTGCCGTGAATGCGCGCAGGCGCTGTGGCCTCGACCCGATGCTTGTCGGCAACATCATGACGACGCTGAACCTCGATCTGCACCGCGACGAGGCTGCACGCTCGATCGCCGAACGCATCCGCCGCAGCGTGAACCATTTCGACGAGGCCTGCGACATCCGGATCAACCAGGAATTCCTGGACGCGGCCGGTGCATGGCGGGCCGCGCGCTGCGTGTCCACTGCCTTCGATCCGGCCCGGTGGAATCCTCTGGTGTCGAACTGGAGCGGCTTTGGCGTTTATCACATCCAGTTCGAAGACACCGTCACGTCCTACTTCACGCCGCTGCTGAAAATGCCGGTCGCGGGACTCGGTGCCCTGCTGGACGCGGCTGATCGCCGCGGGGTGGTCTTTCAGATATCGTTGCCGCCCAGAGAGTTCGAGGCCATGTCAAGCCTCGCGAGTCAGGAACACCTGCACCGATTCCGGCATACTGGCGATGACATTCCGCAATTGGTCGATGAGACCCACGGCTAACTGCTTCGCAGCACTTCGACCGTCTCCAGCTGCCGCGAATGGATCACCGGATACACCGCGGCGATCAGGAGTAGCCCGATCACGCCCGTCACCCCGGTCTGCATCGGCCGCAGCAGCACACCCCACTCGATCTTGATTCCGTAAAACACCGGTGAGTCGAGCGACCACAGATAGGTCAAGCCCATACCCCCGATCACTGCCACGCAGGAGACCAGTAGCCCGAGCAATGCGGCGTTGGCGATGATCACGGCCTGCTCTTGCCCGGGTGTTACGCCTATCGCCCGCAATCCAGCCCGCTCGCGCTTGCGCTGCACAAGTCCCAGGACGAAAACGTTCAGGATGCTCAGGCCGGCCGCGGCCATCACCACGTAGCCCGCGACCGTGAACGGCCGCAAGAAACGGGCGATCCCTTTGGTAGCCAACGAGTGCCACTGCTCGTTGTCGTACACCCACAACCCGGCGCCGAGATTGAGGAAGTCGCCGCGGTGGGCGGTTGCGTCGGCGGCGGACGGGTAGTCAACAGCGACTTGGTCCCGTGCAGCCGCCCAATCGGTGCGCGCCAATCTGTCGGAGACCAAGACGATGTCGCCCACGGCAGCGTCATCGATCATTTGCGGACGAAAGATGCCGGCCACCCGGTACCGCTTCGGTCCGTGGACTGTAGGCAGCTCGGCAATGTCGCCCGCAGCAACACCCAGCTGGCTCGCGGCAATCTCGCTCAGTCCGACCTCCCCTTCCCGTAGACCCCGCCAGAACCCGTCTCGCGCATCGGTCGGCTTGTACAGCGCCTGGCTGTACCAGTCGCCGGGTGCGACGCCAATTACTATGCGCGACAACGTCCCTGAGGAGATCGTCGATCGCCACCGAGAGGACACGCTCCGCCCGCCCGCGGCACCGGTCACCAATTCGAACCCGGGATCGGAAAGCCGGCCGTCCCGCTGGTCCAGCACCGATTGAGCGGTGATCATCAACGCGTTGGGCAGCCGGTCAGCCTTCTCCGCTGCGATCTGCCTGGTGCCCAGCAATTGCATGCTGTGTGAGCCGATGGCCATGCTGGTGCCCTCGGCGAGTAGCGCGGCGGAGAAGGCGAACAGCAGCGCATAGCGCCGGAAATCGGCGCCCAGCAGCCGCCCGACCGCCGGACGCGCGATCGTCAGCACCTTGATCAATGGCGGAACGACACGCGGGGCGATCCAGAAGGTCACCAACACCACCCCGCACAATCCAACCGTCATCGCGTTGATGCCTGCGTTCAGCGGCAGCGACCCGCGCTCGAAGATCTTCGAAACGACGACGGAGCCCGCCAGCGCGCCCACCCCGACGACCAGTGGCCAGTTCGGGATCTTCCTGGCGCGCTGCACTCCCCCAGCGCTCGCCATCGACGCCAACGGCCCGTCGCGGACCAACCTGGCCGCCGGCCCGATCATCGCGACGACCCCGCACACCATCCCCGCGGCTGCAGCGATCGCGATCAGGTTCGGCGTGAACTGCGTTTCAATACTGCCGCCCGACCCGGCCAGCATGGATCGTCCGAAAGTGTTCACCAGATACGTCCCGAGCAGGAAACCGGTTGGGACACCTGACAGTCCCCCCAGAAGGCCCACCACGGTGCCTTCTCCGAGCATCCGCGCGAACAACCCGAGAGGGTTGGCACCGATCGCGCCGACGGTCCCCATCACTGCCCGCCGGTCCTCCACCGCCAGCAGGATGGTGTTCACGGCGATGAGAACGCCGATGAGGATCCCAGCCAGCACGATGAGGTTGAGGCTTTGCGCGCCGTTCTCGAACACGGCCGGCAGCCGCGGACGGGGCGGCCCCGCCGTTGCGACGCCGTCGATCACGCGCTCGACATCGGCTGCAACACCGGTGATATCAGTGCCGTGTCGCGGGACCACGAACGCGGCAGTGACGTAGCCGGGCGACGAGAACAGCCTCGCGGCAAGGTCCGCCGACGGGGCCAGCAGCACGTAGCCGTCGTTGATTCCCTCGACGCGGTTGAACTCCGGGAACGTCCAACCCAGGTGTGCCGACCCTGCGGGCAGGCCGGGAATGTGCAACTCCTCGCCGAGCTGCAGGCCGTGCCGCTGGGCAATGGCGGCGGGCATCTCCAGCGGCACGCCGGGACCGGCTGCGGGCTTGACGTCGTGGGCGCGCTGCTCGCAGTTGAACGAGCCGACCAGCAATTCGACCTGGCACGATCCGCCGAGCAGAAAGAACCCATGAGTGCCGCCGCCGGAAAAGTCCACGGGCGTCAGGCTTGCGACGACCGGGATGACCGCTTCCGCCCCGGATACGTCGCTCCTCAGCCGGTCGACGGTCTGGGTCGGCAACCGTCCGCTCACGTTCGGCGTCACCTCGAGCACGCCGTTGTCGGCGGCGTGGGTCAGCGACGGGCCAAATGAGTCGAACGGGCGATTGATCTCGTTCTTGAGTATCAAGACCCCGAGCACCACCGTCACCCCGAGAGCGACGCCGATCACGCTGAGCAACGTCCGGCGCCAGTCGGCGATCAACGCGGCCAAGTGGATGCGCCGGAACGACATCCATTCGGCGCGGGCGGAATTCATCATGGCTTCGCGCTGGGCGCGGCGCTGTCGATGGCGCTCGCGTGCCCGTCGACCAGCTGCAGTTCGCGGGTCCCGTAGCGCGCCGCCTCCGGATCGTGCGTCACCAGCACGACCGCGGCGTCCTGTTCATCTGACAGCGAGCGCAGCAGATCCAAGACTTCGGTTGACGAGTGGCTGTCCAGGTTTCCGGTCGGCTCGTCGGCGAGGATGATGGACGGCCAGGCAACCAGCGCGCGGGCCACCGCCACTCGTTGCATCTGTCCGCCCGACAGCTCAGCCGGCCGGTGCCGGGCCCGGTCGCCGAGCCCGACCCGTTGCAGCAGCTCCTCGGCGCGGGCGTCCGCTGTCCGAGCCGGCATACCGTCCAGCACCAGCGGCAGGGACACGTTCTCCACCGCGCTCAGCATCGGCACCAGGTTGAAGAACTGGAAGACGAACCCCAGGTTGCGCCGCCGGAATGCGGCTCGCGCGCGGGCACTTTTCGCCCAGCCGTCTTGACCGGCCACGGCAACCGTGCCGCTGTCCGGTGCGTCCAGCCCGCCGGCTATATGCAGCAAGGTCGATTTGCCCGCTCCCGATGGTCCGGTCACAACCACAAATTCACCTGCGCGCAAAGTGAAGTCGAAGTCGACGAGCACCCGCACCTGCTCGTCGCCCCGGCGGTACGTCTTGCCGACGCCCTTGAGCTGCAGTACCGGTGTCATTGTTCGTGCCTGACCCCTCGAAAGGCACGCGCAAGCTCTTCTACGTGTTCGCGCGGGTCGGCGGATGTCGCAGCTGATTTGGACACTTCGTACCTCTCGCTTGGCGTCGTGACTGATTGATCGTCGCCCGCCATGCTCTGAGGGAGCGCAGTAGCCGGCCACTGCAATGAAACCCGGCCTCGAAGCGGTACTACTCAGTCGCTGGTTCAATTCGCGCCTGCCCGCGGAACCGCGGCTTGGGTAGTCCGGCAGGAACCGGTCACCACAACCCCGTCAGCAGTGCAGACACGTCGCCGGCTAGCCCGGACAGCTCCGCGGCAGGCAGCGGCTCGAAATAAATTGAGGGCTCAAAGAAGTTCGGGCCTACCGCCTCGACAAACCAAGTGGGAAAGTTGAGGTCGCCGAAGGGGGTGGTGTAAAAAGCCTCCGGCGTGCCACCGATGTTGTTGTAAACCTCCCCGAAATCGCCGAAGGTGAAGTAGTTGTACTGCTCCCCCACAGGGACGTTGCCGGCGATGTCCTGTTCGACGAGAATGTTGTCGTTGTTGCCGCCGAAGAGGTCGTAGTCGTTGCGTACCACGGCCTCGAACGTCTCGGCTGGGGTGTTGAACACGCTGAACTCTTGGTCTCCCAGTATCCCGGCCACCCACGGGTGGCCGGCATCTTCAATGATGTTGGACTCCAGGTCAATTGGTGTGGGCGCATCGGGGTCGGCGTGCGCGGTGGCGGAGAAGGCCAGCGCGGCGAGCGCGCCCGTCAGGGTGAGGATGTTGCGAATCATTGCTCAGTGTCCTATCTGTCACGGGAATCGTCGCGCCCATTCGGCGGCAAGGGCGCAGTAGCGCACTACTGCAATACGCCTGTCATCCTGGGCAATTGGACAGTTCGGCGAAGGAGAACTTCGGATAGCGCTACGTCAACCGTGATCGCTGTCATCCGTTGCGTCCTGCGCCGCACCAAGTTTTGCTTCGGCCATTCGGTACAGGCCATCCAGGCCGGCCCGATCGACATTGACGTACTGACAGATCACGTCGTCGGCGACGCCGGCGTCGCGCAGCCTCAATGCCAACGAATACGGTAACGAAAGCCGGCGCAGCGCGCGCTCGCGTTGGGTGAGATCGTCCGCCATTACAGCATCATGCGTCGGTTATCGCGGCGCCGATTCAGTGTGGCGATACCTAATTCATCGCTACCGCACGTGGTCAGTTCGAGTCGTTCACACCGCTTGCGTTCTGCCGGCGGGGTATCAAGGCGGCGAGTTCATCGCGGCTGGTGGTTCCGGTCTTTGCCATCGCCCGGTAGATGTGACTTTCGACGGTGCGTACCGAAAGGGTCAGTCGGTCAGCGACATCACGGTTGGACAAGCCTTCGCCGATCAACATCACGATCTCTCGCTCGCGGTCGGTGAAAGGAACCGGTTCACTCGCTCGACGAAGCGCCGGAGTGCTAGCGCCGCCGCATTGTTCGGCCAGCGCATCGCTGCGCGCTGAGCAAGTCAACGCCGATCCCCGCAGTTCTTGGCTGCGATACGCCACGGCCGCGCAGGCGGCCGCGTCAACGGCTGCGACGAGGTCACCCATCCGTTCGAATTCCTCGGACACCGAGGACAGTTCGGTGGCATCGCCGTTATGCAGGGCAGCGGCAAACCGGGAAGCCAAACCGACACGTGGCCCTTCGACGATCGACTCGAGCTCATGCAACCTGGGTGCACTGGTGCGATCACCGAACTGCGTGGCAGTCTGCAAGCACATCACCTCGGCCGCGAATTGACTAGCGGCTGACGCTCTTTCGGCCGCAGACAGCGCGATGGTGATCGCCTCGCTGACGGCGCCCCGGGTCGCGACCACCCATGCCCGAGCCAAACTGCTTTCATAGTCGAGCGACCGGAACGGACGTGGCAGCTTGTCCTGCAGGGCGAGCATGGCAGTCGCCTCGTCAGTCGAACCACGCATGGCCAGCGCGGTCGCGCGCGGGATGCGATAGCGGTACCCCCAGCCGATGGCATGCGAAGCAGACAATCCTTCTACTCCCTGTTCCAACATCTGACATGCGGTGTCGAGGCGGCCGGCTCCAAGCGCGGCCCGACCTGCCACGGCAGAGCCGAGTAACTGAGCGTCACCTGGAAGATCGCCGGCCTGCCGGCGCACCTGTTCGGCGACCTCGACGGCATCAGCGATCCGCCCGGCCAACAGCAGCGCGCTGATGTGCGCATCAGCGATGTTGAACCTCATGTGCGGGGCGTCAAAAGAGCGCGTCGCAACCGCATACCCGGCATCTGCAACCGCCACCGCTTCGGCGGTGCGACCGGCATCCGCCGCTACGGTAGCAAGCACCCACGCTATCTCCGCGCCGACAACTGCGGGCAGGTCGTCCAGCGCAAGGCTTTCCGACGCCTGCCGCGCCGTCGCCGGCTGGTCCATCGCAAACCAGTACACCGTCAGGAAAGCGTCGATATACCTGCGCGCCTTCGGTTCCGTAGTGCCCGAAGCCTCGTCGATGATTTCCTTCGCGCGCGCCGGGTCACCGAGCGCCCAGAGCATGTTGCTCGCCCGTAGGAACGCCAATCTGGCGCGGCCGTCGTCGGTCAGCGCGCCGTCGTCAATCTCGGCGAGCACCCTGTCGGCTTCCTCGCCGCGGCCTAACCACGAAAGTGCGTGCGCCCGAACAAAATTCGGTTCCGGTCCTCCTCCGGCGCGGACTGCCGCTTCCGCGAGTCGATCGGCGAGCATCAGGTCCGCCAGCCAAACCGCGCCCTGAGCTGCCGAAACGAGCAGGTCGGCGTCGGGCGTCAGGTCGGAGTCGAGACTCAACGTGGCGCGGCGCACCACGACTTGTATGTCGTCGTGGTCATCGGCTGTCGCGAGTTCGGCGGCAACCAGTCCGCGCAGTCGCCGCAGCTTGGTGGCCGCGGCGCGCCTGCGGCGCACTTCCCCATAGAGCGGGTGCCCCACCCGTACCTCGACGCCACCCTTTGCGGGTTCCAACGTGATCAGGCCGCGAGTTTCGGCCTCCTCGACAGCTGCCGGATCAACGATCCGCTTCAGGGCCGCCAGTTCGATCGGCTCCCCCACGGCCAACGCGTCGACCACATCGCTGACCGGTGTCGGCAGGGCTCCGATGCGGGATTCGATCAACTCGACCAAGCCGGGAGGCATCATCGGATCACCCGTCCACCGCCAGAACCCCCGCTGCTTCACCAGCCGGCCATCGGCGACCTCCTGGTCGACGATGGTGCGAAGGTACAAAACGTTGCCGCGCGTCAGCTTCCACAGCCGCTGAACCGCGTCCGAATCCACCGATCCATTCAGGGTCTCCGAGAGCAGCGTGCCGGTCTCGTCGAGGGACAGCGGCTGCAGGTCGAGCCGGTCGAATCGGCCACCCGTCCATATCTCCTGTACCGCAGCAGGAATCGGTTCACCGTCGCGAACGGTGAGAATCACTTTTGCCGCGCCGCGCTGCACGATCTGGTGCACCACGAATGTCGACAAATCGTCGAGCATATGGACGTCATCGACAACGATCACCACCGCGGCCTCCGATGACCCGGCGGTCAGTAGCTCGATCACCCCACGCAGCAGCTGAACGGTATCGGTGACACCCGACGGTGCCCACGCGGACAGAACACCCAACGGAATTTCACGCGCCGAGGATGTGCCGACCGCCAACCGGCCTTCACATCCGTGCGATTCGGCGGCCGATAGGGCCTCACGGGCAACGCGGCTCTTTCCTACACCCGCGGCGCCGTACACCACGATCCCGGAGACATCCGAAGCCGAGATGGCGGCCTGGATAGCCCGCATCTCCTCCGAGCGACCAATCAACGGCCACCGCATACGCATCCCCAGAGCCTAGAAGCGCGGACACCGCGGTGCGTGCGACTTCGACGTAGAGCGCGTCGTTCGGTTCGACTTATGCGATCGGTTGACAGCGTCGGAACCTCCTACAGCCCGTGAACGTCGTACTTGCACGAGGCTGAAATAGGAAGTATTCGTCAACCGGCCTTGTTGTAACCCCTCGAGCTATTAATACGGGTCAGGGATGAGAAGCTTGAGGGAGTAACCGCACATGACGGCTGTGACCGTGAGCAGCGACGACGTGAAGTACGCAACCCAGGACACGTCAGCATGGGCCCCGCTGAAGATCGCGATTTACCGCAACTTGTTCATCGCGCAGCTGGTCTCCAACATCGGCACCTGGATGCAAACCGTCGGTGCTCAATGGTTCCTGGTTGAGCACCACAGCAGCGCGACCATGATCGCACTGGTCCAAACCGCTTCGCTCACACCGACATTGGTTCTGGGACTGTTCGGCGGCGTGTTTGCCGATCTATTCGATCGGCGGCGGCTACTCATCGTCGTTCAAACCTATGCGGTACTCGCGGCTGCGGTGCTGGCCACACTCGCCTTCACCGGGGTTCTTACCCCGACCTGGCTGCTGGGGTTCACCGTGGCCATCGGCTGTGGTTCGGCATTGACCGGCCCAGCGTGGCAGGCGATCCAACCCGAACTCGTTCCGCGCGAACAGATACCCGCCGCGGCGTCGCTGGGCAGCGTCACGGTCAACGTGGCCCGCGCAATCGGACCTGCCCTGGCCGGGGCCGTGGTGCTGCTGGCCGGTCCGGGCGCGGTGTTCGCGCTCAATGCGGTGTCCTTCGCCGCGATCATCGTCGCGTTGCGATCCTGGAAGCGACCCGCGTGCGCGCCGCTGGGTGAGCGCGAAAGCATCGGGCTCTCGATCCTGGCCGCACTGCGGTGGGTCCGACACGGACCGGTCACCCGCCGAATCCTGTTGCGGTCGGCGCTGTTCGCGTTTCCCGCTTCAGCGTTGTGGGCTCTGTTGCCCGTCACGGCCGCCCGGCACTGGCAGATGAACTCGTGCGGCTACGGCCTGGTGCTCGCCACCCTTGGCGTGGGCGCCGTCATCGGGGTGGCCCTCATCGCGCACCTCCGCAGATTGTTCGCAACAAATACCGTGTTGGCAGGTTCGGCCGCCGCCTATGCATTGGGCCTGATTGTGGTGGCGATCGGCCCATTCGGCACGGCGGTCCCGCTGCTGCTGGTGTGCGGCATGGCGTGGATCGCCACCCTGACCACACTTAACGCCGCCGTCCAGTTGACGCTGCCACCGTGGGTGCGGGCCCGCGGCATGGCCGTGTATCTGCTGGTCTTCAGCGGGTCCCAGGCGCTCGGGTCTTATCTGTGGGGTCTGGTCGCCGCCCACTTCGGGCTTGCGCACTCGCTTGTGGCGGCAGCCGCCTTACTTCTGCTGACGGCGGCCAGCGTGGCCGTTCTTCCGCTGCGTCCTGAAACCGGAACGCTCGACCTGACGACTTCGACCGCCTGGCCCACGCCGACTCTGGTCTTCCAGCCCGATCCCAGCGACGGGCCGGTCCTGATCTCGACCTCGTATCACGTCAACGGCGACCGCATCGACCAGTTCACCGCGGCGATGCTCAAAGTCGGCAGGTCGCGCTCACGTACCGGCGGCTACCGCTGGCGGTTGTACCGCAGCGCCGAGGACCCCGAGCTGGTCATCGAGGAGTTCACCGTGCCCTCATGGGCCGAATTCGACCGCCAACACAGCACTCGCTGGCTGGCCTCCGACCATGACGCCCTGGCCAGCGCGCTGCACTGCACCGTGGACGGCCGCGCGGAGGAGCACTGGTACTTCGCCCTGACGGGTCCAGCGGGTGTGCTCGGGGGTCCTTCGAGGACGAGCGCGTCGGCGCGCGCCAAGCGCAGCACCGTTGTCTTGAATGGGATTCTTCCCCCGCCGTGGGCAGATGGACGGGTCTAGTTAGTCGCAGAGGGCCGACGACGTCACCACACCAGCGGCAGATGCGTCAGGTAGCGGTCGACTTCGGCGGCAAGCACGCTGTAGCCGTCAGCGGTCGTGAACTCCGGAATGCGTCGCAGAAACTCGGTGATGATTGCGACGAGCTCGGCTCGTGCCAGGTGCACGCCGAGGCAACGCCGCGCGCCGCCGGAGAAGGTGTACGAGGGCCGCGGCCGGACTCGATTGTCGGCGATCGATATGTCGATGCCCTGATCGAGGTTGACTGCCTGCAGCGGCAACACAATCCGGGCATCCGCCGGCAGCGTGACCTCACCGATCGTCATCTCGGTGGGGCTCGCCCGCAGACACGTAGTGATGGGCGGATTGAGTCGCGCCGCCTCGTCGACAAATGCGCCGATCTGGTCGGGATGGTTGCGCAGTAGGGACTGCAATGGCGGGTTGCCGGCCAACTCCACAAGCGAGAATCCAATGGCCACAGCGCCGGTGTCGACAGCGGAGGTAAAGAGCAGGGTGACAAACGACGTCATCTCGTTGTCGTCGAACTCATCCCGAAGGGCCGCGACCACGCCGGCGGAATCCGCCCGCGGAATTGTCTGCGCCACGTATTCGATAACGCGCTGATGATTGGTCTTCGGGTCGTCGCGGTGCACCCGGTAGTAATCGACCAGCTCGATGACGGTGTCGAGGTCGGTTGACGGGAACCCCAGCACCGTCAGCAACGTCTGGCATGCCAGCGGGTGCGCGATATCGGCGATGGCGTCGCACTGGCCTTGGTCCGCGATGTCATCCACCAGCGACACCGCGTGGTCTTGGACGGCTGCCGTCACCCCGGCCAACGCCCGCGGCGTGAACAGAGGATTGAGAATGCTCCGATATCGCGCGTGCTCCGCCGTGTCGGACACCGTGCTCGGTATCCACGGGTACACGTGAGGGTCGATGTGCGGGCAGACCAGCGTGGGGTCGCGCAGCGCCGCAAGAACGTCGTCGCTGTCGGTCAGGTAGTAGTCGCCGTGCAGGGACACCACCCGCCCGGATGTACGCAACGCGGCCCAGAAAGCCCGCTCGGAGGCGTGGATCGTCCGGCGGTCGACATCGGCATTCACTACGGAGCCCCTTCCATCGGGCCAAGATATCGCGGTGGCGTCGGTGCCGCGGCGGCCCGCGTCACGTCACCGGTCGCACCCCAGTGGCCGAATGTGCTTCTGTAACTCGGTGACGACGGACTCAACAGCCTGCTTTCGGCCTGCTCGGAATTGAGATGCTGCGGAACCAGTGCCGACTGTTCATGATCGGTTCGTCGTTATTCGCGACTGGTACAGCGCCGGGGTTCGCGACGCTTTGCGGCGCGGACGCGACTAATTTGCTGTGCTTCATGGGCTCTTGGTTTTTCACTGGCGCGGCGCTAATCCAAGTGTTGCTGAGCAAACCGGCGATGAGCAGGACATGGGAAGTGCCCTCGAAACGAGCTGAATGCTTGTCGTCGGTGATTCAGTTGGTCGGCACTCTGAATTTCAACCTCAGCACCGGTGCGATGTTGTGGGCGCAGCGCGTACCCGCCCGGCGGCAACTTGTGTGGGGGCCCGACGCGGTGGGTTCAGCGGCGTTTCTGGTCAGCGGGGCTCTGGGGATTGCGGCGGTGGCCCTCGCGGTGGGGTTCGTTCGGCTGAAATCGCGGTTGTGGCTGGCGGCGGCGACCAGCATGATCGGCTCAATCGCTTTCGGCGCCTCGGCTGTCGGCGCGTTCATTACCAAGGCAGGGATTACGGAAGACGCACGGTTGGCCCAGCTGGGGACCTTTGTCGGGGCGCTGTGCTTCCTGATCGCCGCTTTCCTCAGGCTGCCCGTCTCAACTCGACCCGCTGGGTCGTGACCGCTCGGGTGCTACTCGGCCTGGAACCAGACCGCCGCTTCGTTTCCGCCAATGCAAGTGACTGAATTGTCGGGTGCCCTCACACAGGCCATCGTGTAGGTCTGCCCCGTCTCGGGGCTGCTTGCGTGTATCAACGCCGAACCCCCACCGGCTTGCGACACCCACGCTTCGTGGACGTTCTGGGCGAACGGGCATGACGTATTGCTATTGACCCATACGCCACCACCACAGTCCGTCACAAATTGCCCGATTCCTGGACTGCCCATGGCGACCTCCTTGAACACAATTTGACGTAATCTTCGCCCAGCCTTGCTGGCGGGTAAAGGCTTCGGTCCGCTCAGCGGACCGACAGAGCCGGCCTAGAACAGCGCCATCAGTTCGGCCCACCACTCGGCGCCGACAGCCGCGGCGGTGTTCATCTCGGTGGCGAACGGCGTCACGAGGTCGGCTAGTCCCGTCCATGATCTGCGACGGACGGTCAAAGAGATCGCAGCCCGATCCCAGCCATGCGACAGTGCCCCGATGACGAGAACTGTCGCCGTGATCGGGGCTGGCCCCGGCGGGCTCGTCGCGGCGCGCTGGCTGCTCTCGCAAGGATTCGAATCGACGATCTTTGAGCAGGAACCGGAGCTGGGCGGCCAGTGGACGGGACTCGTTGGGCGCAGCGGGGTTTGGCCGGCCATGCACACCAACACCAGTCGCATCATGACTGCGTTCAGCGACCTGGAGAACAGCAGCGACCTTGTCTACCCGTCAAATCGCGAGATTCTCGACTACTTGCATCGCTATGCCGACATCTTCGGCCTCACGTCGCGGATCCGGTTCGGCAGTCGTGTCGAACTCCTCAGGCGAAACGATGCCGGATGGCTCGTCGGCCACGCCGGCCTGGAGGAAAGCTTCGAACGAGTAGTGGTGGCGAGCGGCAGATTCCACGCGCCAGCCATCCCCCCGGTGCCCGGGCTGGACACATTCTCAGGTTCGGCCGGAGCGATCTCCACCTACCACTACCGGGGGCCCGCTCCATATCGGGGCAAGCGGGTTCTCGTGGCCGGCTGCGCCATCAGCGCCCTCGAGATCGCCGCCGAACTTGCCCAGCTCGGCGCGGCACGCGTTGTAGTGACCCAGCGCCGACAGCGGTACGTCCTCCCGAAATTCGCCGGCGGAGTCCCGTCCGATCACCGGATCTTCACGCGATACGGAACCCTCGCGAGCGAGACTCTCCCAGCAGCCGAGATCGACCGGCAGCTGAAGGAGATCGTGGTCGAGGCTGGCGGAAGTCCGGAGCAGTACGGCGCACCGGCGCCCGACCCGTCGCTCTTCGCCGCCGGGATCACCCTCAACCAGCAGTACCTGCCGCTCGTGGCCGAGGGACGAATTACGGTGTGTCCCTGGATGAAATCCATCGCGGATGCGACCGTGACATTCGCCGACGGGCATGCCGAGGAGTTCGACGGGATTGTGCTCGGCACTGGGTTCGATCTGTGCCTACCGTTTCTGAGTGACGAGATCCGCGACGTCGTCAACCTCGACGCAATACATCTAGACGCCGACCGCTATACGTTCCACCCTGACCTCCCCGGGCTGGCCTTCATGGGCATGTGGGACCAGTCGGGCGGATACTTTGTGCCACTGGAACTTCAGGCCAGGTGGATCGCATACACGTGGGGCGGCGCGATCCCGCCGCCTTCTGAAAGCGACCAGCGCCGGTCGATCAGCGCTTATCGCTCGCAGCGAGGGACGTCCCAGAAAACTCGGATGAACCTGGTGGCTCTCACCTTCGCTCGAGCCGCCGGGGTCGAGCCGCAGCTAGATAACTGGCCGCACCTGCGTCGCGCCCTGTTATTCGGTCCGCTCGCGCCGAGCTGTTTCCGGCTCGAGGGCCCGGACGCGCTGCTCGATGCGCCGGCCCGATTCGAGCGCGACGCCGCCGCCTTCGGGGCTATCACGTCAAACGAACTGACCGAGCGTGAACGAAACTACTGGTCGCTCGTTCAAACCGCGGCCCAACCGGGAGCGAGGGAGGAATCGCGGCGACCCAGTGAGAGTCGTTCAATTGGGTGATCTTGTGGAGCTGCCCTGAATCGCACAAGCGCGCACACACGTCGCGCCGGTCGATACGCCACAAACCCACACCTGATTGCGAGCACCCGCCCACTCGGCAAGAACGCCGAACGAAACACCGAACACGTTGCGGCGCAACGATCTCCAACGGGGGGTGACTAGCTCAGGTGGTGCACCTCCTGTAGGCCGTATACCGGCGTGGGGATGCCTTCATAGCGGGCCTTTAGCTGCAGGGCGAGAAAGAGAGAGTAGTGCCGCGACTGGTGCAGGTTGCCGCCGTGGAACCACAGATTCTGCTGCTGGGTCGGCTTCCACATGTTGCGCAGCTCGCCTTCCCACGGCCCCGGGTCTTGTGTGGTGCCCGAGCCGAACCCCCATACCTTGCCGACTTTGTCGGCCACGTCTTGACCGATGACGTCCGCCACAAAGCTGTTCATCGACCTGAAGCCGGTCGCGTACACAACTAGATCGGCCGGCAGTTCCGTGCCGTCGGCAAGAATCACCGACTCCTCGGTTAGCCGCTCGACCCCGCCGTGGCATAGCTTGATGCTGCCGTCGCAGATCAGCTCGGAGGCGCCCACATCGATGTAGAAGCCGCCGCCGCGTCGAAGGTACTTCATGAACTGGCCGGAGTCGTCGTCACCGAAGTCCAGCCGGAAGCCGGCCTTTTCCAAGCGGTCGTATAAGTCCTTGTCCCGCAGCCGCATTGCGTCTGAGATCGGTTTCTGGAAGTCCGCGATGATTCGGTACGGCAGCGATGCGACCGTCAGGTCAGCCTTCTCGGTGGTGATACCGCAGGCCGCCGCCTGCTCGGAGTAAAGGCCGCCGAGCGCGATTTCCACCACCGCGTCAGAAGTGACGACGAGGGTGGAGGCGCGCTGCACCATCGTGGCGTCAACCCCGTTGTCGTACAGGGCCTTACAGATGTCGTGCGCGGAGGTCCCGGAGCCAATCACCACGGCGCGTTTACCCACATAGCGGTCCGGGCCGGGGTGCCGGCTCGAATGATGCTGGTCGCCACGGAAAACGTTCTGGCCGGGCAGCATCGGCACATTTGGCTTTCCCGCCATTCCTGTCGCAAGCACCAGGTGGGTGGGCCGCAAACTGAGGCGTTCGCCGTCGCGGTCGACCTCGATCGTCCACTGCTTTGCCTGGGCATCGAACGCCGCCGACAGACACGTTGTCGAGCTCCAGTACGGGATCTCCATCACCCGGGTATAGAACTCCAGCCAGTCGGCGATTTTGTCCTTCGGGGAAAACACCGGCCAGTTCGTCGGGAACGGCAGATACGGAAAGTGGTCGTACCACACCGGATCATGAAGGCACAGCGTCTTATACCGCTTGCGCCACTGGTCGCCCGGGCGCGCGTGCTTGTCGACGACGATTGCCGGCACTCCCAGCTGGCGTAACCGAGCACCCAACGCGATTCCGCCTTGGCTGCCGCCGACAACCACGACGTAGGGCTGCTGCGTATAGCCCAGCGACGCCTCCTGTTCCGCACGCTTCTCCGACCACGACCGGTTGTCCGGATCGGGGCCGTGCACAGTGCCAAGTACGCGGCGAGAACCCATCGGCTCCTCGTGGCCCTTGAGCTCATCTAGCGCGGTTAGCAGCGTCCAACCAAGATCGTCCTTGAGCCGCAGATGACCGACACCTCGGCCGACGGCGGTTTCAAATTCGATGAACGCTGATGTCACACCACCGCCATCATCGGTCGGCGCTTCCCGGGTACGGAATCCCGACGGGACGGTGCCGGCAAGTCGTGCGCGCAACATATCGGCGATGCCTTCGCGGCCCTCGATCGTCTTGATATTCCATGTGAAGGTCAGCAGATCCCGCCAGAGGCTGTCCGGGACGAACTCAGCCACCACGCGGTCGATGTCGCGTGCCGCCAGGGCGGACTCGAAGTTGTCCAGCCACGCTTGAACGCGGACCTCTGGCGATTGCGTGATGGCCGCCGCATCCACCTGTCGAGTCATGTGGAGCACGGTACCGCCGTCCAGCCTCCGGAATCGGCTTCATGTGCACCAGCGCGAAAACCCTAAGCGGCGACACGGATTGCGTCGAGCACCCATTTCGGGCTGCCCGCCCAGCGGTCGAAGCCAACGTTATCGCAAGTGTTCGTCGAAAAACGTGAAGACGCGGCCCCATGCGTCGTCGGCGCTGGCCTGGTCGTAAGCGAACCCGACAATGCGTAGCAGAGGTGCGGCGGGATACGGATTAGCGAATGAGTGACCGGCGTCGTCGTAGATCTTGACGTCGTGGGTGATCCTTCGGTCGGTCAGCCCCTTTTCCAAACGGGGACCGGCTCCTGGCAGCACGGGATCGCGGCGGCCGAAACTGGCCACCACCGGACATGCGCCGTCGAGAATGTCGTCATAGCGATCAGCCGGAAAAGATGGGTAGAAGGGCGCCGCGGCGTCAAAGCCATGCCTGGCCATGACCAACGCAAACCCTCCTCCCATGCAAAAACCTAAAATGCCGACCTTGCCGCTGCACCGTGGGTCGGCAATGAGCCAATCGCGGCTCGCGTGCACGTCGTCGAACGCGCGGCCCGACAAACTTCTCAGTTCGCGGACGACTCGGGTCACACATCGAATCGGGCCACCGCGGGAATAGAGGTTCGGGGCGATCGCTAGGTGTCCGGCGTCGGCGACGCGCCCGATAATCCCCGGTAGTCCCCCGCTGGTGGCGGAGACCATGTCATGCACAATCACCACGCCCGGCCACGGGCCGCTTCCGTCCGGGCTGGCGACCACGGCGTCGACGGAACCCTCGGGTGTCGCGAGCGCAATACGCTCCACGGATCCTCCTTCAGCTATCGGTCATCAGCGCTGGCGGCACACGGTAGAACCCGCGCGGCTGGCACCAAACTTCGACTCAGCATGTATTCGTCAAGCTTGTTCGGGCAGACCGACCATGTAGGCGCTTTCCGCCCATAATTCCTTCATCGCAGTGTCGCTTTGAGCCAGCTCGGAGGGATCCGGCCACGTGACCTTTCCTTTTAGCAGTGATGCGTAGATGCGGCCGGCCGGAGGAGCAATCGTTCCGAGCGCGAGATCGACGATTGCATTTCCTGCCTGCTCGATCGTGTTGATGCCCGCGAGAGGACGAACCGCAGAGGCGGACGCCATCATCAACTTTGCCCACCATGGCCACGCGCGATACAACGACGTGTCGGGTGTGAGCCCAGGGTTGTAGGCAATGACCCGCAGCCCATTCTTCTGCGCATCCGTCGAGACCTCAAAGGCACGCGCAGTCAGGAGATCACAGAGTTTTGAGCTTGAGTAAGCCCTGAATCCCGGAATGAATCCTTCGCTCTTGTTATTTGGGTGGGCCAATGTTTCAGGCTCGAGCTCTTTTGGTCCCAGCGGATTCATCTTGGGATCGTGGACATCGCTGGTGGTGATCACGACGGTCGCGTTCTTTGCAAGATTGGGCGTGAGCAGCCGGAGCAGAAGGTAGTGGGCAAGGTGATTGATCGCGAACGTTGATTCGAATCCGTCCTCGGTCCGGTGTTTGGTATTTCCGAACTGTGCCCCGGCATTCAGGATGAGGACGTCGACCTTCGCGCCGTCCAACTTCTTCGTGAGCGCTTGACCGAACGACCGAACGTTCGCAAGACGTGCCAGATCCAACGGCAGCGCGTCGATCGGCGAATTCTTGGTGTCGCGCGCTCCAAGAATCAGTTTCGTGCTGGGTGTGTCGGAGATTCTCTTTGCGGCAATCGCCCCGAAACCGGCAGTGCCGCCTGTCATTACGACTGTTTTCATGTGAATCAAACCTCTCTGAGAAACTAAATAGGTTGCTGGTGTCATGCGGCGGATGCGATCCGGTGCTCCACACCGGCGCACCAGACCCGCCGAATCTGTCGTGTGGCTCGGATGTCGGAGATGGGATCGCCGTCGATCAGCACCAGGTCGGCCCGTCGGCCGGGTTCGATCACGCCTCTGTCGCGTAACCCGAAGCATTGGGCTGGCAGCACTGTCGCCGCGCACAGCGCCTCGACGGTCGAAAGGCCCGCTTCGATGAGCAATTCGAGTTCGTCGTGCAGGCTTTCACCGTGGCGGGGTGAGAAGGGTATGCCGGGGCCGGCGTTGGCGTCGGTACCCGCGAGGATCGGCACACCCGCTCGGTGCAGTTCGGCGACGCTGCCGCGAGCCGCCTCATAGTCAGGGCCGGCCGCTCCACTCTTGGGCTGCGCGGCCGCGGCCGCCGCGGATCGGGCCACGATGCCCTTCATCATCGTCAACGTCGGAATGCTGACGCACTTCTGCGCGAGTACGCGCGCCGCCGTGGACTCGGTGAGCCGGCGGTCGAGCGGGACATGGGTGACCATGTCGACCCCAGCCTGCAACGCCATGTCGAAGGCAGCCGTGGATGCGGCGTGTGCGACGGTGCGCTTGCCGTGGTCGTGCGACGCGGCAACTAGTGCGTCGAGCGTCTCCTGGTCGGGCCCGGGGATGTCGGCGATGAGCTTGATGTAGTCCGCCCCCTCGGCGATGCGGTCGATTACGAATCGGGTTGCGCCCGTGGCACCGTCGACGAATTCCGTGGCCGGATATCCCGGTAGGTGACTGTGGGCGCTGCCGGCTGTGGTCGCGGGGATGCCCGCGCAGCGAATGTCCGCCATACCGGTTCTGCTGCGCAGCGAGTCGACCATGGACGGCGGCCAGGCCCCCATGTCCAATGCCGTCGTGACTCCGTAAGCCGCCAGTTGCTGCAGGTGTTCTTCGTTCAGGAGGTGAACGTGGGCGTCGATGAATCCCGGCAGCAGGGTGGCGCCGCCAGCGTCGATGACCCGCGCGCCTGCGGAGTCGCGGCCCACGAACCCGTCCTCGATGACCACCGTGGCGGGCCCGCGAAGCTCACGCCCATCGAACACGCGCACGTTGGTCAACGCGATCTTCTCGCTGCGGTCCGTCCCGGCCCCGCCGTACGAATTCGACATCTCTTCTCCTTCAGCTGATTGCACCGAGTCTCGGCCAACCTCGAACGCTTAGGCAGTAGTCAAGTTTTCGTAGGACTGCCAGGGCCACGACAACCGTCGCGGCGTGGTGCACAGTCGAAGGATGGATTCCTGGGAGTTCGGCCCGACCGTGCGGCACTGGCGCGACCGTGTCGCACCCGCGTCGGTCGGAGTCGCCCAAGGCAGACGACGCCGTGCGACCGGGCTGCGCCGCGAAGAACTCGCCGAGCTGGCCGGAATCTCCGTCGACTATCTGACCCGGCTTGAACAGGGACGGGCCACCGCCCCTTCGGCGCAGGTCGTCGAAGCCCTGGCCCGTGCATTGCGTCTCACCGACGCGGAGCGCGACCTGCTGTTCAGGCTGGCCGGACACATCCCGCCAGGGCTCGAACTGGTGTCGTCGCGCATCACGCCCAGCGTGCAACGCCTTCTCGACCGCCTGGCAAACACCCCCGTCGCCGTCTACGACGCCACCTGGACGCTCATCGTCGCCAACGCGCCGTACGACGCGCTGATGGGTCCGACCACGAGCTTGCGCGGAACCGAACGCAACAGCATCTGGCGCCACCTCATCGGCCCAGGCAACCGCGCGGTCCAAACCCCCGAGGAGCGGGCCGACCAGCAGGCCCGACTGGTCGCCGACCTGCGACTGACCGCAGCCCGATACCCCTCCGATCAACGGCTGAAGCGACTGATCCGCGAACTCGCCGCGCTGAGCCCACGCTTCGTCGAACTCTGGGCCGGCAACTTCGAACCGCACCAAGACCAAGGCAGGCGCAAAACCATCGACCACCCCGACGTAGGCCACATCACGCTCGACTGCGACACCCTCGTCGTCGCCTCCGACGATCTGCGGATCATGATCTTCACCGCCGAACCCGAGACCGAAGACGCCGAGCGCCTCACCCTTGCAACAGTGCTCGGCACACAGTCGTTGGTCGACTAGATTTTTTCCCAGCAGCAGATATGGGGACCGGTATCACTGCTGGGTGGGGTCGCGTCAAGAAATCATCAAGAAATGCGGTTATACCGTCCGGGATTCGTCCGTTTCCGATATTGGAGCAGTGCGGCTGCGTTATCGATTACGTGAGCATCAAAACGATAGGTACCTGTATCGCGGCCGCCACGATTGCATTGGCGGCACCGGCCCAGGCGGACGACGGCAAAACGACGTGCCCTTCGACGGGCAACGGCATCACCCACGCTCAGGGGCACTGCCCGCAAGCCCCCCGGACGTACCACGGCTACGTGCTCCCCCGCGGATACGGCAGATAGCACAGACAAAAACCGGGTCGGTCACTCGCCAACACCGGTTTCAGACGCCGACCGCACCGACAACACTCGACTATTGCGGCGCCCGGTCCCGGGAGGTGCTGGGCGCCGCAATCGCTCGTGTCAGGATTTCGCGGCTCGGTGCCCATCAAGCAGGCCGGTCAATCCGCTGGGTTGGTGAGGACCGATGGCGATCTGTTCGAGGACACCGACGCCGCGGCGCTCACCCATCGTCGCGGTCACAAGATTTTGAATGTGGATCGAGGCGAAGTCGGTCGGATCGAAATCGTCGAGCCGGATTGATTCGCGGCCGGTCTCGAGTGGTCCGTGCAGGCTTCCGTGACCCCAACGTGGGTGCCAGTAGCCGATGCCACGCATACGGAAAGTGAAGACCTTCTCGACCTCGACGAGAACCTCTCCCTCGACGGGGTCCTCAAACCACAGTCGTGCACGTTTGATTTCTCGGCGCCCGGGCTCCCACTCCAATTCGTAGCGGACGTCGTGACATTCCCGAACGCCGGCCCCGCTCCATGGGGCAGCACCATCGGGGATGGGATCGATGACGAGAGCGGTTTCGAGCCACCGCCTGCCGTCTTCGTGCTCGTGCAGCGCCAGATGAGTGAAGCGGTCGCCGAAATGTATTGGTGCCCAAAGCCAAAACACCTGAAACGGCATGGGCTCGCGGATCACCTGCACCTGTTCACCGACGGGGCGGATGCCCCAGGATCGGTCTCGCGTGCCCGACACCTCGCTGGGGTCGATCTGCAACTCGTCACCGTCGACGGTGACGGTCCCCTGCCAGGTGCCCCACTGGGTCAGCCGCGTGTGATCGGTGAGCAGGATGCCCTCGGCCGTGCGCCGCTGCTGGCGGGGTTCCTCGATCGCGACGGTGGTGGCGCGGAAAGTCAGGTCGCACGCGATGCCGTGCTCATTGGGCTCTACGACGTAGCGGAGCGTACGCATCGGTTCGATCACCTCAATGCGTATCGGTCCGATGCTGGTGGATCGGTCGGTGGGCATCGCCCCGGAAGCGAAGATCGAATGCTCCACCCCGTCACGCACGATGCTGAATGCCGCGTCGATCACCCCGCGTACCGGGTAGTGACCCATTGCCGCGCCGAAGTAGAACGCGGCGTCCTGGCGATGTCCGTTGAACCAGTACCGGTCGTAATGGTTGATGTCGCCGGTGGCAGGGTGCGCGATTGGGTCGGCTGAGGGGTGGATGGGAAAGTCGTCGAAGGGGGTGAGCACGTTCGTCCAATCGGTCAGAGTTTGGCGACTGCGCCGCCGTCGACATCGAGCACAGCGGCGGTGATAAACGCTGCCTCGTCGGAGGCCAAGAACGCCACGGCAGCAGCGACGTCCTCGACGCGGCCGTGGCGCTTGAGCAACTGAATATTCCGGTAATGCGGCCAGAAGAGGCCGTCCTCGCCGAGCACACCTTCCCACTTGTCGGTCAGAATGCGTCCCGGACGTACGACGTTGACCCGCAGCCCATGCTCGCCACCGCGACCGGCGAGATGTGTTGCGAGTCCCTCTATTCCGGCTTTGCTTGCTTGGTAGGCGGCCGACGGCTGGAAACCACCCATCTGCTGCATCTCGTGCGCGCCGACACCCATCCACGCCGACAGCGACGAGATCACGACGATGTTTCCCTCCGTCGACACCAGATGCGGCCACGCTTCCCGACACGTGAGCATCGTGCCGTGCAGGTTGATGTCGATGAGCTCTCGCCACTGCTCGAAGGACTCGTCGGGCCAGGGCCCGATGTTGGCCCCGCCCGCGTTCGCGACGAGCACGTCGAGGCGCCCGTATAGGTCGAGCGCCCCCTGGATCACGGCGCGAACGGACGCCTCGTCGGTGATGTCCGCGGCGATAAACGACGCTCCGTCCGGCAACGCCGATTCCGGCGCATGCCGCGCACAGGTGACAACCGACGCCCCTTCGCCGACAAGGCGTTCGACGATGCAGCGCCCGATTCCCGTTGTCCCACCGGTGACGACCGCAACTCGGCCGTGGTAACGCTCAGGCACCAGCGGCCCCCGGTGTGTCGATCTGGCCAAGGACGGTCATAGCAGCGACATCGCATCCAGGTCGTTGATCGCGGTCGCGGACCGCTCGGCCATCACGGTGAACATCTGATCGCCCCGAGTGGTGGCCTGGGCGACGGAGGCACCCAGCACGGTGATGAAGGGACCCTGAAACAGCCCGTATCGGTAATCTTCCCAACACCTTTCGGCGCTGTACCCCTCGACCCCGAGCTCGACCAGTCGACGATGATAGGCATCGACGATCCCCTTCTCGCCGGCACGACGGTCCTCAGTCGACAAGCCCGTGGCGACGAGGAACGCGACATCGCGCAGCGGGCATCCGACCATGACGACCTGCCAGTCGACGGCGACCACCGGGCGGGGCGCATCCGCCTGGGCGAAAAGCAGGTTGTCCAAGCGGTAGTCGCTGTGCAGCAGTGCGAACGGTTCGGGTCTTCCCGTCGCCCAATCGACGAAGCGGTCAGCGAAGCCGCGCAGCGTCACCGCGGTGTGCTCGCTGACCGGGTAGCGCTCTAAAAACTGCGTGGTGGCGTCCACCAAAAAGGGCGCAGCGAACTCCGCGTTCGCCAGGAGATCCGGTATCAGCCAGTCGAATTCGCGGATCGATGGATTGTTCCATGTCGGTGCATGCAGTCCAGCAACGTTGACGGCGGCCGCCCTAGCCTGATCGACGGTGCAGCCGGCGATCTGGTCGCCTTGCTGGGCAGGTGCAAGATCCTCCAGCACGAGGGTGAAACCGTCGCCCTGCTCATTCATCTCGGCGAGGTAGCACTGCGGGGTGTCGACGTGAACATTGGCGGCCACGTCCCGGTAAAACGATGTCTCGCATCGATATCCGAGCTGTCCGGCGGCGCGACTGTGCGGATCCGTAGCCGGCAGCTTCACGATCAAACGATCTGGGCCTTCGCCAGCGATATATCCGATCAACAGGCGATAGCAGCTACCCATCTGTCCGGTGCCGACCACCTCGGTGGTCACCTGGCCGACGGTGGCGGCGATGCCGTTCTTTTCCAGAACGGCGGTCGCCCACTCCGGGGTGATGGCGTCCACCGCCTCTAAAGCCATCGTGTCCATCAAGTGGGTGCCCCGAACCGAATGGGACGTCCGCTTGCTGGGAGGTGCCACCTCGTGAAATCTCGCAATTGCCGACTTCCTTTCTCCGGTGCCAGACCCACTGCGCAAGCTCCCACTGATCCTCCACCTCGAATCAGGCGCATCAACGACGGGTGGCGATCAGCGGCAGGTGTTCGTGCCGGCGCACCAGAAAACTCTCGGCCCAACGCGGGGCATCATCCGGATCGACCGCGAACTCAAGCGTTTGTTCGAGCAATGTGGTCAGCACTGCCCTGGCTTCGATGCGGGCGAGCGCTGCTCCCACGCAGTAGTGAATGCCATGCCCGAACGCCAGATGGCGCCGTGGCGATCCTCGGGTGAGGTCGACGATGTCTGGGTTGTCGAATTGTGCAGGATCGCGGTTCGCCGATCCGAACAGCAGCACGGCGGTGGAGCCCGCCGGAATATCGACCCCGCCCAGCGTGGTGTCGCGGGGAATGCTGCGCATCTGCTGGCGGAATGGCGACTCGAGCCGCAATGCCTCTTCGACGAATGTGTCGATCAGTTGCGGCTTTTCACGCAGCTGACGTTGCAGTTCTAGGTCGTCGGCGAGCAGGCGAACGGCGTTGCCGACCAGGCTGCTGGTCGTTTCGCCGCCCGCGCTCAGCAGCGTGTGCAGGATGATCTGCACCTCACCTTCCTGCAGGGTGCCCGCATCCAGTGCCCGCCGCACCGCGAGCAGAATGCCGTCCTCGTCAGATTCAGTGGAGTCGGCGACCTGCAATCGGATCCATTCCTGAATGACGCCGATCCGGGTGACGAGTTCGGTCAGGCGGTCCAGGGTCATGGTGCCGCCGATCATGGCGGTCGAATCGAACGCGGCCTCCAGCAGCTGCGCCGGGTTGATATCGCGGAACCCAATCAGCTTGGCGACCACAGTTATTGGCACGACGTTGCCGACGGTACTCATGAACTCGAACTGGTCGTCACTCAGCGCCTGGTCGATAGCCGAGGCGCACAGCGCCCGGATGTCGTCCTCCAGGGTGAGCATCCGGCGGGCCACCAGTTCGGGGAACACGGCCTTCCGGTGGGCCGTGTGCAGCGGCGGGTCGGCTGTCGCGAGGGTCGGTGGCGCGGTGCCCCCGAAGTCGAGCCGCGCAGGAAGCCCGTCCTCTTCGCGATAGAGCAGCGACAAAATATTGGAGGAGAAGTCTTCCGGGCGACCCACTGCCTCCGAGATCAAGTCGAACGTGGCAACCGTGACGACGTGGGTGCCTGGCACCGTCCAGACCGGCGCGCGGTCCCGCAGGGTCTGATAAAAGTCGTACGGTTCATCGAGGATGTTGGGCCGCAACAACATCGAAGCAGTCAACTCACTCATGCGCACCCTCGGCCAGCTGATTGAACAGGCCCATCGACTCCCCGTAGACGTAGGACTCGGTGACCTTGTCCCCGGTGAACGTATAGACCTCACACGTGTCCACGGCGATCTCGCGACGTGTCGGCGCGATGCCCCCGTACCCACCGGTGTGGACGCCGCGCAGCGTCCACCGCGCGCATACGTGACCGTTGCCGCCGAACAGCAGGTCCTCGTCGAGATGGAGCCCGTCGAATGCGGAAAAGAGTTGCAGGAGGTTCTCGCGAATGTCCGACACCGTGAGCGCCATGTTCAGCCCGCCCACCCGGCGCAGGCAGTCGGGCGCGAACCCGCTCAGATAGCCCTCGATGTCACCCGCGTTCAGTGCAGCCACAGCCCGCCGCAACAGGGTCTCTTCCTCGTTGCCGCTCACCAAACACACCATTTTGTGGACACCCGTCCACTCTGGTGGACGTACGTGCAGAAATCAAGACCGGCGTTCGCTAAGGTGTGCTCGTGACCGATTCGGTGGGTGACGACCCACGCACCCGGCGCCGCGCGGCCCGACGCGCCGCGAGCACGGCCGAGATCCTCGACGCCGCGGAGCGGGTATTCAGCGAGGACGGTCTGCGCGACGGCTCATTGCGGCGAATCGCCGAGTTGTCCGGGTACTCCACCGCCGCCATCTACAAGTTCTTCGACAGCAAGCACCACCTGGTCATCGAGACGCTCAACCGCCGCGCCGACGAATACCTCGTCGGCATCCGGGCGGCCGCGGAACGCAAAGGCAGTGCATTGGAGCGGCTTCATTTCATCGTCGACGACGCGGCCACGTACTTCAGCGCTCACAAACAATTCAGTTCGCTCGTCCGCCAGGTGCAAGGCGGAGAAGCGATCCTCGGCCCAGTGCTGGCCGCGTTCGCCGACGACGGCGACGGCCGCTACGGCCAGGCCATGGCACTCATGGCCGACCTGATCCGCGACGGACAGCAGAGCGGCGAGATCCGAGCCGGCGATCCCCGCGCGCTCGCCCACCTCGCGTCGGTGCTCACCAACGAATACGTGCTCGCCGACCTACCGCTGAGCCGGGAGGAATTCCGTGCGGTCTTCGCGGGCGCACTGAGTGGGCCGCGGGCCGAACCTCGAAAACCCCACGGCCGCTGAATAACTGACCGGTCGGGCGCTCATCGACCACTAACGGACGGATGGAAATTCGAGTTTGCTGCCGCCCCTCGGTGGAGCTGCCGATAATCGAACCAGGCGCATAAAGCTGCCTGAACTGCGGATACGCCGAGTGGTGTTGATGGCATCAAACACCCCGTCGCTCAGCTAGCTGACAAGCTAAGCGATGAAGTCGCAACGGCGGTCCACTGCTTCACGGCGATCCAGCAGACACGCGGACTATCCGATGATTCGAGCCAGTTCGTTTGCCGCCGTATCGAATGCGCGCAGCGTGTCCAACATGTGCGGCTCGTGAGAGTGAGGCTGGGTGGATAACTTGGCGGCGACCATTTCCGCACCGCGGTTGACGTAGATCATCTGGCCGCACATGCCCAGACACAACGCCACGTTGCTGCCCGGGTAAGGCAACCACACTTGGTTGCGATACATCCCGCCGGGCAATTGGGTGTCGTCGGGGCTGGCGGCGAACGCCCGACGCGAGTCAGGTCCGCCGTTGAAGGTGTCAGCGATCCACGCCGGCGGTAACACTTGCTGGCCCGTCAACGAGACACCGTCGCGCAAGAACAGAGACCCGAACCGGATCAGGTCGGAAAGGCAAGCGTTAATGCCGCCGTCGAAAAAGCCGGTCCCGGCCGCGTCTATGCCGATGGTGGCGTCGCAACGGGCGCCGATGCGGCTCCACAGCAACTCCGACATCAATTCGGGCATCCGCTTTCCACCTGCGACCTCACAGATCCAGCCCAGTACATCCGTTTCACACGAGCGATATTCGAACGGGCCGCCGTGAGCCGATTTCTGCCGCAAGGTCAGCAGGAAGTCATGCAGCGTTGAGGGGCGGTCCGGACTGCTCTTGCGCTCCCACCCGATCGCCTGCTCGAGAAGATGTACCTCCGCGGTCGGGTCGCTGTAATCCTCCGAGAAAGCGACACCCGACCTCATGTCCAGTAGATGGCGCACTGTCGCACCGGCGTAGCCGCAATTCGCCAAGGCGGGAATAAATGCCGTCACAGGCGCGTCAAGCTCGATCGCCCCGGCCCCGTGCAACACGCCGACGACGGCTGCCACCAGCGACTTGCTCACCGAGAACAGCAGGTGCCGGGTCTGAGCCGCCAGTCCGTTGTGATACTCCTCGGCCACCATCGACCCGCGGTAAGCGACGGCCCACCCGTCGGTCGCGGTGGCGGCCATCACCGCACCGACGGTGGTCGTCGCCCCGTCGGTTCTGGTCACCGGGATATCAGCCACCGGAGCGCTCGCTGCGGGCAACGCCGCGGCCGACGCGGATCCGCGCGAGATCATCGCGGTCGGCACAAAATCTTCGACGTGCTGAAGTGACCACCGCGAATAGGGCGCCGACAGCCAGTTGTCCAGCGAGATGCCGGCCGGGAGGCTCACGCTCGTGCGACGAGCCGCGAGACGATCGGCGTGGCCGGCGCCAAGGGTGTTGACGCGAACTTCGCTTTGAAGCCATTGACCCAGCGCCGGCAGCGCTCGGTCAGCTGGTAGTCGCCGGTCTGGAGGTGCCCACGCGTGATGAGAACGCCGAGTTGGGCGCCCTCGCAACGCAAGTCGCCAGGCGCTGCGACACGCATGTAGAAGCCCTCGCATTCGTCTGCCACCGACGCCGAATCGTTGGCGGGGCGAGCAAAGGAGACGCGCCCATCCTCGTCGAGGCGCCACACGCCGGTGCGCGGAGTCGCGGTGAAAAGCTGCACATCCGGCGAGGTTTCGCTGATTATCACCTGACCCCAGACCTCGTCGTCGCCATAGCCCCGCTCCCAGCGCGAGTTGATCTCATCGATGTCGAGTTGGTAGTCCACGTCCATGTACTCGAGTAGGTGGAAGAGGAACAGCGGCATGTCGGCGTAAGCCTCGGTGGTCAGATTCGTCATCGGGCTGGCGCCACTCAGGCGCGGGTTCACCTCGCCGAGGTACAGCTCATCGGAGTCCAAGTCATGGAGAAGGTCCACCTCGAAGTAGCCGCGGTACCCCTCGCGGCTCAAGACATCGCCCAGCTTTCGCACCATCTCCCGGGCGGCATGCGTCTGTGCGGGCGGCAGCGCCTCACGCCAAATGTCATTGCCGCACCAACTGCCTTTGCCGGGTGTCAGCTCGGGGTAACCGACCAGACTCGTCATCGCCGGGCCGATCACGGTGCCGTGGCGGGTGACGGTGCCCTCGATGCACACCTCGACGTTGCGGATGCGCTTCATGACTTTGACGTCCTGCGTAGCCAGGCCGCCGGCGCAGTGATCCCAGTCGCGTTCGCCGCGCACAAAGAACGTCGCGCTGCCTGCGTTGCCATACGCGGCCTCGATGACCAGGTCATCTCCCAGCCCGACGTTGCGCGCGAGCGCCTGCAACTCTTCGTAAGAGCCCGCCCGCCCGATCGCGTGCGGCACGCTCGGCACGCCCGCCTCATCGGCAAGGCGCGTCATGATGATCTTGGAACCCAGGCGACGGCTCAGCTCCGCCGGCGGGTGCATGACATTGAGGCCCGCTTGGCGCGCGAGGGCCTGGGTCTGCTCGTCAAGCATCACAAAGCAGGCCTTGCCGCCCGGACCTTGTCGCGCGATGAACTCGAGTGTCTCGGGATCACCGAGCAGGTGGTTGCACACATCCCCCATGCAATCGAACTCGATGCGGTCGCGCCGCCGGGGCACGAACACGCGCGAATGTGCGCCTTCAAAGGAGTCAAAGTAGTTCAGGTAGAAGAAATTTCGCACCCACCGGTCGATGCCGAGCAGATTGAACGGGGTCGGTGAGATGAAGTACAGCGGCACGGTATTGGTGTGAAAGAACGCACGTATGTCCGAAAGCCCGTTCAGCACGCGGCGCTGCTCGGGCTCTGACCCGTTGGCGCCCGCCGAATCACATACATCCATTCCGCCAGTGTGCGCCTCGCCCATGGCCCTGTCGAAGTTACTTCGCGCACATCAACGGTCGCTTACCTGTGTCATCACGCGGGCGTGTCGTTACGTGCTCGGGCCGCCTCGGCTTGGCGGATTCTCGGGCCGGGATTCGTGACCGGGTCCTCTGACGACGACCCATCGGGCATCCAAAAAGCTTGATGTGGGTCGGTGGGCCACCGAGACCGAAACATTCAATGCGGCCCCATTCCCGAAGTACGGCAGACAGCTCGGCCCTAGCGTCATCCCAGCGCAGTGCCAAAGAGGTGACCTATGCCGTAAGTGAGCGCTAGCCCGGCAGCCCCGCCGATCACGACGCGCAGCACGGCGCGTCCCAAGCGTGCGCGGCCGATCTTTGCGCTCAACGCGCCGGTGATGGCCAGCGCGGCGAGCACAGCGATGAAAGTTACTGGTACCCGCCAAGACAACGGAGGCAGAAGGATGGCGGCGAATGGCAACAGCGCACCGACGGTGAATGATGCAGCCGATGCTGATGCGGCCTGCCAAGGATTCGCCAGCTCGTCGGGATCAATGTTCAGTTCGGCGTGTGCGTGTGCCGTCAGTGCGTCGTGCGTGGTCAGTTCTTGGGCGACTTGGGCCGCGGTTCGCGGCGACAGGCCTCGCCTCCGATAGATCGCGATGAGTTCTGCCAGCTCGGCGTCGGGCATGTGACGCAGCTCGCGCCTTTCCATTGCTAGCTGCGCGCTTTCGCTGTCGCGTTGACTTGAGACTGACACGAATTCACCTAAAGCCATCGAGACGGCGCCAGCTACTAAAGCCGCAAGCCCCGCCGTAAAGATCGGGCCGCGCAACGTCGACGCGCCGGCCACCCCGACCACGACGCCAGCGACGGAGACGATGCCGTCGTTGGCTCCTAATACGGCCGCGCGCAACCAATTTAGCCGCTTCGACAGGCGGTCGCTGTGCGGCTCGGCGGTATGAGTCATCTCGTCACCCATCTCCTCAGGACTGCCGGGATCGGCGTACTTGACGATCGTCCATTCCGGCTAGTCAGTTGTTTCGGAGCTTCATTGCAGTTCTGGCCGCCTGGGTTCCGTCAGTTCTGTGATTCTGTTCGATCGGCTCCCCATGTCCAGCCGGAGATCTGCGGATCGTCTTCCCCATATTCGCGGGTGTAGTGGCGTGCGTTCAGGCGGGCATCCGCCATCCGCTGACGCAGCACTGCGGCCTGGCTTGCCAGGCCGTCAACCCGGTCGATGACGTCCATGACCAAGTGGAAGCGGTCCAAGTCGTTGAGCATCACCATGTCGAACGGGGTCGTGGTCGTGCCACGCTCCTTGAACCCCCGCACGTGCATGCCGCTGTGATTGGTTCGGCTGTACGTCAGCCGGTGGATCAGCCATGGGTAGCCGTGGTAGGCGAAGATGACCGGTTTGTCGGCTGTGAATATGGCGTCGAATTCCCTGTCCGGCAACCCGTGCGGGTGCTCGGTCTCGGGCTCCAGCCGCATCAGGTCGACGACGTTTACCACTCGCACAGCCAGCTCGGGCAGTTCGCGACGCAGGATGTCGGCGGCCGCCAGCGTCTCCAGGGTCGGGACGTCCCCTGCGCAGGCCAGCACCACATCGGGGTCGGCTGTCGCGGTGCTGGCCCACTGCCAGATGCCCAGCCCACGGGCGCAATGGTCGATCGCGTCCTCCATCGACAGGTAGGACAGCGCGGGTTGCTTGCCGGCGACGATGACGTTGATGTAGTCGCGGCTGCGCAGGCAGTGGTCGGCCACCGACAGCAGGGTATTGGCGTCGGGAGGCAGATAGACCCGCGCCACCTCCGGGCGTTTATTGGCGACCAGGTCGATGAAGCCGGGATCCTGATGCGACGCGCCGTTGTGATCTTGACGCCAGACATGGGAACTCAGAAGGTAATTCAGCGACGCGATCGGCTGCCGCCACGGCAGTTCGCGACTGGTGTACAACCATTTCGCGTGCTGATTGAGCATCGAGTCGACGATGTGCACGAACGCCTCGTAGCAGTTGAACAAGTCCGTGCCGTCCAGTCAATAGGTATCCCTCCAACCAGCCTTGGCACAGGTGCTCGGAGAGCACCTCCATCACCCGGCCAGACCGTGCGAGGTTCTCGTCGACGGGCAGAATTTCCGACTCCCACACTTTGTCGGTCGTCTCGAAGACCGCGTCCAACCGGTTAGAGGCGGTCTCGTCGGGGCCCATCAGGCGGAATCGGTCGCCGTTACGTGCGATCACGTCCCGCAGGAACGTGCCGAGCACCCGGGTGGCCTCGTGGGTCAGTGTGGCCGGCTGTTCGACGGCGACGGCGTAGTCGCGGAAGTCGGGCAGATCCAGGTCATGCAGGAGCACACCGCCGTTGGCATGCGGGTTGGCGCTCATCCGGCGGGTGCCGTCGGGAGCTAGCGCACGCAGTTCCGACCGCAGCCTGCCGTTGCCGTCGAACAAGTCCTCGGGTGCATAGCTGCGCATCCACTCTTCGAGCTGCGCGCGGTGAGCCGAATTGTTCCTGGTCTCGGCGAGCGGGACCTGATGGGCGCGCCACGTACCCTCCACCTGCTTGCCGTCGACCACTTTGGGACCCGTCCATCCCTTCGGTGTGCGCAGGACGATCATTGGCCACACCGGGCGCTTGATGGTCCCGCCGCTGCGCGCATCCTGCCGGATCGCCGCGATGTCATCGAACGCGTCGTCAAGCGCGGCAGCGAGCTGTTGGTGCACGTCCGCGGGATCGTCGCCCGCAACCACGATCGGCCGGTAGCCATAGCCAAGCAGCAACGACTCCAGCTCGGCATGCGGAATGCGTGCCAGCACGGTCGGATTGGCGATCTTGTAGCCGTTGAGGTGCAGGATCGGCAGCACCGCACCGTCGCTGACCGGGTCGAGAAATTTGTTGGAGTGCCAGCCAGCCGCCAACGGCCCGGTTTCGGCTTCGCCATCGCCGACCACGCAGGCGACCACCAGATCTGGGTTGTCGAACGCCGCGCCGTAAGCATGGACCAGCGAATAGCCGAGCTCGCCGCCCTCGTGGATGGAGCCCGGCGTCTGCGCGGCCACGTGGCTGGGAATGCCGCCGGGAAACGAGAACTGCCGGAACAACTTTCGCAGCCCGTCAGCGTCTTCCCCGATGCCGGTGTACACCTCACTGTAGGTGCCCTCCAGGTAGGCGTTGGCCACCAATCCGGGCCCGCCATGGCCGGGTCCGGTGATGAAGATGACGTCGGCGTCGCGATTGCGGATGACGCGGTTCAGATGCGCGTAAATCAGGTTGAGCCCGGGCGTGGTGCCCCAATGCCCCAGCAGTCGCGGCTTGATGTGCTCGGGCGTCAGCGGCTCGCGCAGCAGCGGATTGTCGAGCAGATAAATCTGACCCACCGACAGATAATTAGCCGCGCGCCAATACGCATCGATAAGACGCACTTTTTCCTCAGATAGAGGTCCCGAGTTGAGGGCTGTGGCGTTGACGGGTCGTAGGTCGCTCATAACGCCATTCTCTCGGCTTCGAGTGAACGGCGATAGTCGCAAAGAGAATCCGTCGATTGGGCCGGCTCTCGAGCGACGAACACGGAGCAGTCGGCATGGGCGAGTATCGACAGAGTGTGCGGACCCACCAGATCCATCACCTGATTGCCGTTGTCGCTGCAGATGACGACGAGTTGAAGTGCGCCGATACAGCCTTCAAGGTACCGAATTGCGGTCGCCCACGCAGGCTCGATGAACTCGTCACGCAGAAGGACTGCTCGACGACATCAACGAAGCGATGAAGGATCTCCGCGCGGGTAAAACATCCGGGGCGTTATTGCCTTCGAGTGATTGACTTCGATGTCGAGCTGAGAATGTTGACCAAAAGAAAACTGGCCAGAGCTTGCGGCTCTGACCAACAAAGAAAAAGGGCCGCATCGCTGCGGCCCTTCCCCGGTGGAGCTGCCGGGAATCGAACCCGGGTCCTACGGCATTCCCTCAAGACTTCTCCGTGCGCAGTTCGCTATGCCTCTACTCGGATCTCCCGGTCACGCAAACAAGCCGAGATGACGATCCCAGTCGCTGTTTGATGTCCCTACAGGTCCCGCGACCGAACCCGTAGGTTTGTCCCTCTAGCTGATGCCAGGGTCCGGGCCGAGGGCGCTCCCGGTCTGACAGACACGCAGTCGCTTAGGCAGCGAGTGCGTAGTCGCGCTGTGTTGAAACGGCGCTTATATGGTTGCAACGACGCTTACGGTGGTCTCTTGCCTGCACCGGCACGCTTCCCTTGATTCGATGCGCGAAGTCGAAACCGTTCAGCCCCTCGCACCCCTGCCGATTTTCGGCAAGACACCCCATTGTACGCGCTTTACAACGGCAGGTCAGCGATCATTCATCCCGGTTCAGATCACGAAATTGAGACGCTCGACGATGCGCGCACCGACCTCGGTGTCGCCGCAGAGGTCGACACCGGCGGTGTCGTCGGCGCGTCCGCCGGCCAATCGAGCCAGCAGCAGACCATCGAGGCGAATCGTCGAGGTCGGTTCGAGCCCGCCGAAGTCGTCGACCACCTGCGCGCGCTCGTCGACGGCAACCCGGATGGTCCGCGCAAGCGGGCCCGTCAGTTCGATGGCGACTCGCGACCCTTCGGGTGCTTGTCCGAGTTTGCCCACGACGTATCCCATCGTCGCGGCGATCTCATCCAACGACTGCTGCGCTGCCGGCCCACCGAGATCGGCCTCGGGCGACGGTGCACCCATGCCGTCCCGGATGTCCTGCTCATGCATCCAGCAGTCGAAAAGCCGCACCCGCATGAACCTGCCGAGACTCTCGAGGCCAACCGGGGTCGGAGTCGGCGCATTCCACTCGTCGACCGACATGGCGGTCAGGCGCTCGTGGCGCTCGGCGGTGATTGAGCGGAACCGTTGCAGCAGAGCATCTCCGGACTCGGAACTGAGGTGACGAACCCAGGCCTCGTTAGCCTCGCCGACGCCGTTGCGGACGTGGTCCAGCGTCGACAGATCGATGTCGGCGTCCGGTGCAGCGATCCCCTGCAACGACGATTCGGTGCCGATCATGTGGGCGACGACGTCGTGGACGCACCATCCGGGCAGCGGCGTCGATGTTTGCCACTGCTGCTCCGACAATCCGCTCAACAGCTCATCGAGGCTGTCCCAGGTGCTGAACAGGCCCGACAACACCTCGGGCTTGTCGAGGATGGTGACCGGTCGCGACATGGTCGAATCCTAAGCCGATCAAGGCCGCTCAGGGATCGACCTTGATGAGAAACAGACCGAACACCGCGAGACCGAAGCCCGTCGGTATCGACCACGCGGGCGCGCCGAACGCGGTGACCCACAACCCGAGACCAACTCCGACCAACGCATGGACGATGCGGATGGCAAGAGACGGCCGCCGTCGCAACGCGGACGTCAACACCTGCCACGGCACCACCCGCTGCAGCCGCCAGAGCGCAACGATCAGGCCCGCAGTGATGAGCCCTGTCACTACCCGCTGCTGCGTCGTCGCGTCACCGTCAGCGGCAGCGACCCCGACGACCATGGCCGCCACACCGAGCGCGAGGGTGATGACGGCCGCGCGGCTCAGCATCTTCGAAAGAACGAGGCCGACGTTCAGCCGTGCCAAATCGCCCAGCATCGGGTCGAGACGCGCGGCGCCGAGTAAGCCCTGCAACGCACGGTCGAGCTTGCCGCGGCTAAGCCGATTGACGGACAGATTGTGCAGAGCCTCGGCGTTGTCTGGGTCCAGCTCCAAAACCCGTTGGTAGGCAGCGGTCGATTCCTCGATGCGGCCAAGTCTCTTCAGAACGAGACCCCGCAGGAACAGCGCGGTGGTGAATGCCGGGCTGAGCCGCAGCGCCTCGTCGACGACGACGAGCGCAGACCGGTATTCCCGGGCGTCGTGTAGTAGCCGTGCGTAAAACCAATGTGCGACAGGGTCATTGGGATGGTCCAGCGCCGATCGCCAGGCCAGCACCAGCGCCTCGTCGCTGCGCCCGAGGCCGTCGAGCGCCAGCGCGTAGATTCGCATCGTGGCCGCGTCGGACGGAGTGATCGACAACGCGGCGCGCGCGCCCTCCGCGGCGCCGGGGTAGTTCTCCAGCCGCAGTTCGGCGTCGGCGTAGACGGCGAGCAGTTCGGGGTCGTTAGGGTTTTGCGACAGGTGCTGACGCAGCACGTCTCGAGCGCGTTCGTAGTTCCCTGTCTCGATGTAGGCCCGGGCGATGTGGACCGCGTCCGCCTTGCCGTCCGTGTCGGCTCCTGACGTCACCGAAACTTCCTGCGGCGCAGATACTTCGCCAGGTCGTCGTAGGTGCCTTCACTGTTGCTGAACTCGACGACGTTACGGGCTGTCTCGAACCAAGGGCCGGCGCTTGGTCGGATCTGCACGATGGCGGCATCGACGTCGGCCATGGTCACCGGGCGTACCTGCCCGCTGCGCACCGAATCGGCCATCGCCAATTGCGTGGCGGTGTCGCAGACGTGGGCGAGGTCAGCGCCCGAAAAGCCTTCGGTGCGTTTGGCGATCGACGTGAGATCGATTCCCGACAGTGGACGATCCCGCAAGTGGAATTGTGCGATCGCAGCCCTGGCTTGCGCGTCGGGAAGACCGACGAAGATCATCCGGTCAAATCGACCGGGGCGACGAAGTGCCGGATCGACATCCCACGGCGCATTGGTTGCCCCCAGCACGTAAACCCCGTCGTTGTTGGACGTAGCCGAGTCAAACTCTTCCAGAAGACTGTTGACGACGGTGCGAATTCCGGAGCTACCACTGAGCGCAGAACGCTTGTGGCCCAACGCATCTATCTCGTCGAAGAACAATACGCACGGAGCGTTGCGACGGGCGGTGTCGAACACCGCGCGAATGCTGCGCTCGCTTTCTCCCAACCACCGATGCAAGACGTCGGCGATGCCGACCTGGTAAAAATTCGCGCCCAACTCTCCGGACACGGCTTTGGCGATATGGGTCTTACCGCAGCCGGGTGGCCCGTAGAGCAACAGGCCGCCGCGCGCGGATACCTTGAAGGCCTTCATCAAGTCGGGGCGGCGAATCGGGCCGAGCAGCGAAAGCTCCAGCTGTTGCTTGACTTCCGCCATCCCCGCGACATCGTCGAGCCGCACCAGGCTGCGCTGCACCACGTCGAAGTCGTCCTCGTTGACCACGTCGGCCGGCGACTCGACAAATGCAGGTTGGACGATGTCGGCAACCTCCTTCTCTGCGCTCGACCAGTCGAAGGCGTCCTTGGCCGGCGCCGGCTGCTCACCGGTCGGCACCACGGCGAGCGCCGCGCTGCAGCGCGCCAGCAACGCCAGCGCGTCGGCGTTGCCGGCGTCCTGGGTCAAGGCCGCCGTGCAATGCCCGAGCGCTTCCACATGGCGCCCCTGATCCGCGAGCAGCTTGGCCAGATGCAGCCGCAATTCGATCGCATCTGGACTGCGCTCAACCGCTGTCGACAACTCCCGAATGACTGCCTCATCGCTCACGGCGTCTCCCTCGACGAACTGGTCTTGCACACCAGACGATCGTAAGTTGCCGCGAGGAGGTCAGGCAGCGGCGATCATGCCGACCGATACCGCGGCCAGCACCATGCCAACAGCCTGCCAGCGAGTCAGTCGCTCGCGCAGCACGATGATCGCCAGAACGACCGTCGTCGCCGGATACAGCGAGATCAGGATGCTGGCCAACGACAGCATCCATTTCTGGATCGCCAACAGCATGCTGACGTTCGCGCAGGTGTCGAGCAGCGCCGCGAGGACCGCGAGCCGCAACGGCGTCGTGGACGGAAGCTGAAGATTCTTGCTGGCCGCGGCCACCGCAATCACGAGCACGGTCGCTGCGGCGCGGGCGAAGAACAGCGGCCACATCCGACAGACCACCGGCGCCTGGTGCAGCAGAACGAAGTCCAGACCGAACGCCACGCCTGACCCGACCGTCAGCCAAGCGACCTTGCTGGTGAATCGGTGCGTGCGGACATCTTCGTCGTCCGGCGATTCCCGGCTGACCAGGGTCACCGCGAACATCGCCAACACCACGCCGACCGACGCAGTCGCTCCCGGTCGCTCGCCGAGCGCGACACCGACCGCGACCGGAACGGCCGCATTCAGCACCGCGGCCAGCGGTGAGACCACCGAGATCGGTCCAGCGCTCACGGCCGCGTAGAACCAATAGACCCCGATCGCCTGGCTGACGCCGTACAGGGAACCCCACAGCACGGCGCCCGAATGGATCGGTCCGCCGGCGGTAATCGCCAGCACCCCCAGCAACAGCGTGGCAAGCGGGTAGGTCACCAGCATGATGCGCAGCGCGGCCGCGCGCCGGGAAGCTACGCCCCCGACGAAATCACTGACGCCGTAGCTGACTGCGGAAAGCTGGGCGTAGGTCGCCCCGATCAGCTCATGCCCTTGGATCGCCTGCCCAATTCACGAATCACTTCGCGTTGGGCGTCACGCTTGGCCATGTCCTGCCGCTTGTCGTGTGCTTGCTTACCGCGCGCTAATGCAAGCTCCACCTTGACTTTTCCTTCGAAGAAATACAGCGACAACGGAACGAGCGCGAGGTTACCATCCTTGATTTTGCCGATGAGTACATCGATTTGGTGCCTGTGGAGAAGTAGTTTCCGGTTGCGGCGCGGTTCGTGGTTGGTCCAGCTGCCGTGGTGATACTCCGGAATGTGCAGGTTACGCAGCCAAACTTCGCCGTCGTCAACGGTGGCGTACGCGTCGGCCAGCGACGCCTTGCCGTCCCGCAAGCTTTTAACTTCAGTGCCGAGCAAAACCACCCCGGCCTCGAACACATCCAAGATCGAGTAGTTGTGCCGAGCCTTGCGGTTGGTCGCCAAGATCTGCCTGGCCGGCGCAGATTTCTTCGGCGTCTTGGCCACCGCTACCGCCGCACGTAGAGGCGCAGCGTGGCATACGACGTCACTCCGGCCATCACAACACCGACCAATAGCAACAGCGGCGAGATGTAGAGAATGTCGGCGTAGTCGACCTTGGCGATCAAATGCGCTTGGTAGAACTGGCTCAACGCACTGTCGAGGAACAGCGCCCGCACCACCAAAAGCCCGACAATCGCGATGACGACACCGAGAATCGCCGCGACAATCGACTCGACCAGGAACGGCAACTGGGTGTACCAGCGCGTGGCGCCGACCAATCGCATGATGCCGACCTCGGTGCGCCTCGTATAGGCGGCGACCTGAACCATGTTGGCAATCAACAGAATTGCTCCGACGGCCTGGACCAACGCGACGGCGAAGGCGGCATTGGACAGTCCGTCGAGCACCGCGAAGAGCCGGTCGATCAGCTCCTTCTGATTGAGCAGATGATCGACCCCGGGCTGGCCCTGCATCGCAGCGTCGAATTCGGCATGCTGCTCCGGGTTTTCGAGCTTGACGATGAACGACGCCGGAAAAGCGTCCTTGCTTGCCAGATCCTTGAACTGCGGGATCTTACGGATGGCGTCGTTGTAGGCGTCCTCGCGATTGAGGAATCGCACCGACTTGACGTCGTTACGCTTTTCGATCCTCTCGCGCAACGCTTTACATTCCGGGCTCTCGCAATTCATGTCGTTGGCCGAGATGTCGTTGGTCAGGAAGACCTGCGTCTCGACTCGGTCGAGATAGATGCTGCGCGAGTGGTCGGCCAACCGAACCACCAGCAGACCGCCGCCGAACAGGCCGATCGAGATGGCGGTGGTCAGGATCATCGCGATCGTCATGGTGATGTTGCGACGAAGACCGGTCAGGACCTCGTTGAAAAGAAAGCTGAAGCGCACTTACCGGTCCATCCCGTAGACACCGCGCTGCTCGTCGCGCACCAACCTGCCCAGCGACAGCTCGACCACGCGCTGCCGCATCGAGTCGACGATGTGGTGGTCGTGGGTCGCCATCAGCACCGTGGTCCCGGTGCGGTTGATCCGCTCGAGCAAATCCATGATGTCGTTACTTGTCTCCGGGTCGAGGTTACCGGTGGGCTCGTCGGCAATCAGGACCAACGGCCGGTTGACGAACGCGCGGGCGATGGCCACCCGCTGCTGTTCACCACCGGACAGTTCGTGCGGCAGCCGGGCGGCCTTTCCGGACAGCCCGACCATCTCCAGCACGTCGGGCGTCACCCGGTTGATCACCTCGGGGCGCTTCCCGATCACCTCGAGCGCGAAGGCGACGTTCTCGAACACCGTCTTCTGCTGCAGCAGCCGGAAGTCCTGGAAGACGCAGCCGATGACTTGGCGCAGCTTCGGGATGTGCCGGCCGGGCAGCGTGTTGACGTGAAACTTCGAGACCCGAACGTCGCCTTTGGTGGGCGACTCGGCACCCAGCAGCAACCGCATGAACGTCGATTTGCCCGAGCCGGACGGACCGATCAGGAAGACGAATTCACCCTTGTCGATCTTGAGGTTGACGTTGTCCAACGCCGGTCGCGCCGACGACTTGTACTGCTTGGTGACACGGTCGAGGGTGATCATCACGGCTCGCCAGTCTAACCGCGAACGTCAGATGTTCGGACGACGCGGCGCGCGGGCGAGCCAGGCCGCGTCATCGGGGCAGCCCCGGCAACCCGGGCAGTCCGGGTGCGGGTGCCGGCGCGGGAGCAGGACTTTCGGGCACCTGCTCCGGAGATGGTGAGGGCGTCGTCGTGCCAGGACCGAACGGCGGCGGCAGCACCGGCAGCTGGATCAGCGGCGGCGGTGTCGTTGTCGTCGGGGGCGTGGTCGATGGCGGGGATGTCGGAACCGTGGTGGTCGGCGTCTCGTAAGTGGGCTGCTGCACCCGGGTGCGCGGCACCCAGGTGTAGTTGGGGTCCGGAACGTAGCCCGGCGGCACGACCTGCGGCGCCACCGGCGGTGGCGGCGGTTGCGGCCGATAGGTGTTGTAGATCCACCAGGTCGCGAAGAACGCGACGATCAACACCAGCGTCGAGGTCCGGATCCGCCCGCCGAGAATGTAGCTCGGCCAGCGGCGATCCGCATCGGGGTGACTTTCTAGAACGTTGAGTGTGAGCTTCATCAGCGCTGCACCGGATCGCGGGATTTTTCGTACTCTTGCTGTTCGGCCGCCGCCGCCTCGACACCCGGGCCGCCGACTACGCCGACCTTCGCGTCAGCAGCGGTCACGATGCCCGCGCGGGCCAGCGCCCGGATAACCAGAACACGCAGCTGGCGGCCGGCTTCGAACTGCTTACCGGGCAGAGTGCGGGCCACCATCCGCAGGGTGACGGTATCGACTTGGATGCTTTCCACACCCATCAAGGTGGGCGCATCCAACAACAACTGACCGAGGACAGGATTATCCAAAGCGTGCTCGCACTCGGCGCGCAGCACCTCGCCGACCCGGTTGAGGTCGACGTGGGTTGAGACCGGGATGTCCACCACTGCGCGCGCCCAGTCCTTGGACTGGTTGACTGCCTGGACGATCTGGCCGTTCGGAATGGTTAAAACCTCGCCATTCGGAGAACGCAGCCTGGTCACCCGCAACGTTACATTCTCGACGGTGCCGCTGGCTTCGGTCGTCGACACCACGGTCAGTGTGACCAGGTCACCGAAGCCGTATTGCTTCTCGACGATGATGAAGAACCCGGCCAACAGATCCCTGACCACCTGCTGAGCGCCGAAGCCGAGCGCGGCACCGATCACGGTCGCCGGCGCAACCCAGCCCTTGACGGAGAAGTCGAGGACGTCGGCGATCTGGACCATGCCCCAGATCGCGATGAGGACAATGGACACCCACTGGACAACTGACGCCACCGCCTGCCGGTGCTTGCTCGCCTCCGACCGCACCAACGCATCGCTCTCGACGAAACGTTCGTCGAGTTGGCGGGCGATTTGATCGGCGATCCAGGAGACAAATCGGATCGCCAGTATCACGACGATCACCAGCATGATCACCCGCAGACCGCGGGTGATCATCCATTGCCCGATCACGCCGTGCCAGAAGTCGTGCCAGCGCTGCGCCGTGTCGATAGCTAAATACGTTGTTTTAGTCGTCATCTTTTCGATTGCGCCACCGGATTCCCGCTTCCAGGAATCCGTCGATGTCTCCGTCGAGAACGGCCGCCGGGTTGCCCACTTCGTACTCGGTACGCAGGTCCTTGACCATCTGATACGGGTGCAGCACATACGACCGCATCTGGTTACCCCAGGAGCTGCCGCCGTCACCCTTCAATGCGTCGAGCTCGGCACGTTCTTCTAAACGCTTGCGTTCCAACAACTTTGCCTGCAGAACGCGCATCGCTGCCACTTTGTTCTGAAGCTGCGACTTTTCGTTCTGACAAGTCACGACGATACCTGTCGGGATGTGGGTCAGGCGAACCGCCGAGTCAGTGGTGTTCACCGACTGACCGCCCGGACCGCTGGAGCGGTACACGTCAACCCGCAGATCGCCCTCGGGAATTTCGATGTGATCGGTGGTTTCGACCACCGGCAACACCTCGACTTCAGCGAACGATGTCTGACGGCGGTTCTGGTTGTCGAACGGGCTGATCCGCACCAGCCGGTGGGTGCCCTGCTCGACGGACAGCGTGCCGTACCCGTAGGGGGCGTGCACGGCGAACGTCGCGCTCTTGATCCCGGCTTCCTCGGCGTAGGACGTGTCGAACACCTCGACGGGATATTTGTGTTGTTCGGCCCACCGGATGTACATCCGCATCAGCATCTCGGCCCAGTCGGCCGCGTCCACGCCGCCGGCGCCGGAGCGGATGTTGACCAGTGCCTCCCGCTCGTCGTATTCGCCGGAGAGCAGGGTGCGCACCTCCATCGCCTCGATGTCGGTTTGAAGCGTCTTCAGGTCCGCGTCGGCCTCGGCCTTGGCGTCTTCGGAGTTCTCTTCAGCGGCCAGTTCGTAGAGCACCGGAAGGTCGTCGAGTCGTTGGCGCAGCCCCTCGACTCGCCGCAACTCGCCCTGAGTGTGGGAGAGCTCGCTGGTGACACGCTGCGCCCGGGCCTGGTCGTCCCACAACTGGGGATCGGCCGCCTCGTGCTCCAGCTTGTCGATGCGGCTGCGCAGACCGTCGACGTCGAGAACTCGCTCCACCGTGGTCAGCGTGGAGTCGAGAGCTGCGATATCAGCCTGACGGTCGGGGTCCACGCCTGATCACGTTACCGGCCGGGTAACGAAGACAGACGGCGCGACTAGCTACGCACGCCCTGAGCGGACGTTTAGCATCAAGGATCATGCGCCCCTACCACGTTGCGATCGTCGGGTCGGGTCCCTCGGGATTCTTCGCTGCGGCATCGCTGCTCAAAGCCGCCGACGCCGACGATCAACTCGACTTCGCCGTCGACATGCTGGAGATGCTTCCGACGCCGTGGGGTTTGGTTCGCTCCGGCGTGGCGCCCGACCACCCCAAGATCAAGTCGATCAGCAAGCAATTCGAGAAGATCTCCGAAGACGAGCGGTTCCGGTTCTTCGGCAACGTCGTGATCGGCAAGCACGTCACCGCGACCGAGTTGGCCGAGCAGTACCACGCGGTCGTCTACGCGATCGGCGCACAGGCTGACCGGCCGTTGAACATCCCGGGTGAAGAACTGCCCGGCAGCGTCGCCGCGGTCGATTTCGTCGGCTGGTACAACGCGCACCCGCACTTCGAGGACATCACGCCCGACCTGTCCGGCGCCCGCGCGGTCGTGGTCGGCAACGGCAACGTCGCACTCGACGTCGCACGCATCCTGGTCACCGAGCCGGACGAGCTCGCCAAAACCGACATCGCCGACCATGCGCTGGAGTCGCTGCGCCCCCGCGGGGTGGAGGAAGTGATCGTCATCGGTCGCCGCGGCCCGCTGCAGACCGCCTTCACCACGCTGGAGCTGCGCGAACTGGCCGACCTGGAGAACGTCGACGTGATCGTCGATCCCGCGGACTTCGAGAACATCACCGAAGAGGACGCGGCGGCCGTCGGCAAAGTCTGCAAACAGAACATCAAGGTGCTGAAGGGCTATGTCGGCCGCGAGCCCCGCCCCGGGCACCGCCGGATCGTGTTCCGCTTCCAGACGTCGCCGATCGAGATTCACGGCGACGAGCGGGTCGAGAAGATCGTGCTCGGGCACAACGAGCTGGTCACCGATGACAGCGGACGGGTGACCGCCAAGGACACCGGCCAGCGCGAAGAAGTGCCCGTTCAGCTCGTGGTCCGCTCGGTGGGCTACCGCGGCGTCCCCACCGAAGGACTGCCGTTCGACGAGAAAACCGGGACCATTCCGCACAGCGACGGCCGAATCGAGGGCAGCCGCAATGAATACGTCGTCGGCTGGATCAAGCGCGGTCCGTCCGGGGTGATCGGCACCAACAAAAAGGACTCGCAGGACACCATCGACGCGCTGGTCGCCGACCTGACCGCCGCGGCCGACCTGGCCGAGTTCGGCGCCCAGCACTCCGACGAACTCGCCGAATGGCTAATTGAACGGCAGCCCAAAGTCATCACCGACGAGCACTGGAAGCTGATCGACGAGCACGAACGGTCCTCAGGTGAGCCGCACGGCCGACCCCGGGTCAAGCTGCCCAACCTGGCCAAGATGCTGCACATCGGCCACGGCTGACGCGTTACTCGACCGGCGGCTCGGTTGACTCGGTCGGCTCGGGCGGCTCGGGCTCCGGTGTTGGTGACGCTGAGGGCTCTGGCGGCGCGAAGGCCCACTTTTCGGGGTTGCGCTGCGAATACACCACCGGCTTGAGCTCCCCTATTGCCGGCCACCGATCGACATCGGCCGTCATCCGCTGGTAGACGGTGAAGTCGCTGACGGTTGACCCGTCGATGACGCCGGTGATCGTGACGTACTGCTCGCCAACGGCGTCCGGCCGTGGGCTGACGCCGGTGATCAGCAGTGTGCCGCTCAACCAGTCACTGCCTTGGCGCTGACGGAACCACCGCGGGCCCAGCAAGCCTGCGCCGAGGGCGAGGAGCAACAGCACCGAAAAGATTTCCCACACGACGCCATGGTAGGTCGGTCGACGCCTCAGGCCGGTGCAGTTCGATAGTCGGGGTGCCAGTGCACCTGCGTGATGCGTTCAGCCAGTTCGTCGCTGCTTCGTTTCGGCGCGACGCCCTCGGTAACGGCCTGCACGGCAACGGCCTGCGCGATCCGGATGGCCACGTCAGGTGCGTCCGACCACGACGGCAGCAGCGGCTGGTTTGGATCGGTCAGGGCCGGCGACGCTTCGCCGAGGGTAGCCGCGGCGAGCCGCATCATCTCATCGGTGACCCGAGTCGCTTGCGCGGCGGTCACGGCGAGTCCCATCGCCGGGAAGATGTAGACGTTATTGCACTGTGCTACCACGTGTTCCACGCCGTCTCGAGTGATCGGCGCGAAGGGAGAACCGGTCGCGATCAACGCCTTACCGTCGGTCCAGTGGTCCAACTCGGCAGGGTGCGCCTCCGCGCGGCTGGTCGGGTTGGAGAGCGGGAAGATGATTGGTCGCGCGGCTTTGCTCGCCATCTCGCGCACGATCGACTCGGTGAAAGCACCTGTGGCGGTGGACAGTCCGAGTAGGACACCGACGTCGACGTGATGCACCACATCGGCGAGTTGAGCCGGGCCCGAGAGGCCCCACCCGGCTGTCTGATTGGCGGGTTGCGCGAAATCCCGCTGCGCATCCGACAGGTCCGTGCGGTCGTCGGTGAGCAGACCCACCACATCGACCACCCAAATACGTTCCCGGGCAGCCTTTTCCGAAAGCCCTTCGCTCATCATCTCGCGATGAATCATGTCCAGGACGCCGATACCCGCCGAGCCCGCGCCCAGCATCACGACTTGCTGCTCCGATAAGGGACGACCGGCAACTTTCGCGGCGCCGTGCAACGCCCCGACGGTGACGGCGGCGGTGCCCTGGATGTCGTCGTTGAAGGTCAGCAACTTGTCGCGGTAGCGGCCCAGGATCGGCAGCGCGTGGGTGGTGGCGAAGTCCTCCCACTGCAGCAAGACATCTGGCAGCGCCTTGTGCACCGCGCCGACGAAGCGGTCGATGAACGCGTAGTACTCGTCGTCGTCGATGCGACGGTTTCGCCAGCCGAGGTAACGGGGATCTTGCAGGAGCTCGACGTTGTCGGTGCCCACATCGAGCACGATCGGCAGCGTACGGCCAGGGTCGATACCGCCGATCAGCGTGTAGAGCGACAGCTTGCCGATCGGAATGCCCATCCCGCCGATGCCCTGATCTCCCAGACCGAGGATGCGCTGGCCGTCGGTCACCACGATCACGTCGACCTCACGGTGCGGCCGGTTTTGCAACACCTCGTCGAGACAGTCACGATCGGCGTAGGACACGAACAAACCCCTTGGCCGCCGGTAGATCTCGCTGAAGCGCTGGCAGGCCTCGCCCACGGTCGGGGTGTAGACGATCGGCAGGGACTCGGGAATGTGATCCCGCAACACCCGGTAGAACAGCGTCTCGTTGCGATCCTGCAGGGCGCGCAGGTAGATGTGCTTGTCGAGATCGTCGCGGCGCGTGGAGAATTCATGCCAGCAATGTGCCGCTTGCTCGTCCTGGGTCTTCACGGCCGTCGGCAGTAGGCCCAGCAGGCCCAGCTCGCGTCGCTCGGCTTCCGAGAAGGCCGTGCCTTTGGTCGTCAACGCATCGGAAAGGAGGGCTTGCCCCCGCTTTTCGTCAGGCACCGGCGTCGTCGCCGATCCACACGGTCTTCGCGTTCATGAACTCGCGCATGCCCAAGTCGGACAGCTCGCGGGTCTCACCGGTGACAGGACTGACCGTCGCGATAGCCATGGGTGGATGATATGGGCGTGGGGACGGCCTGGGAATAGCGCCGAGTTATTCCGCGGCAAAGGGCGGTTGAAATCTTTTGTCGCGCCACCGAACAAACGCAATATCGTCGCAAGCCGAGGATGACCATCACGTTAGTGCACACGTAATAGCGCGCTTGGTCGTCGCCCCAATGAGCACACTCGTGCAAAACAAAGGAGCACAACATGTCTGCCACCCTCCCCCGCAAGGCGCTGATCTCGATAAGTTGCTATCACGGCGTGATCTATCCGGACGGCACGAAGACTGGGCTCTTCTATACCGAGGCACTGCATCCGTTTGAAGTGTTGACGCAGGCCGGTTTCGAAGTGGACCTCGCCAGCGAAACAGGCACCTACGGTCTCGATGATCTCTCGCTGACGGACCGATTCCTGGCCGGCGACGACAAGGCCGTTTACGAGAACGCCAGCCACCCGTTCAACGTGACGCTGACATCGCAGTTGAAGAAGGCTGCGGATCTCGAGCCGGACCAATACGGGTTGTTCTTCGGTTCCGCGGGTCACGCCGCGCTTTACGATTATCCGAGTGCACGCGGCCTGCAGGCCGCCGCCGAGAACGTCTGGCAGCGCGGCGGAATCGTCGCAGCCGTCTGCCACGGCCCGGTGCTGCTGCCCGGCGTCATCGACGCCGCGACCGGCACGTCGATCATCGATGGGAAGACTGTCACCGGATTTACTGTCGAGGGCGAGGTTGTACTGAAGGTCCTCGACAAGCTGGCATCCGACGGCGTCGCTCTCGTTGTGGACGCTGTCACCAAAGCAGGAGCGGATTACAGCTCACCGATGCAACCATTTGACGATTACTCCATCACCGGCGGCCGGCTCGTCACCGGGGCCAATCCCGCGAGCGCTCGCAGCGCAGCCGAAAGGGCCCTCAAGGCATTCGATGCGCTGCCGTAGCGAACCGCATCTGCCTAGACTGGCCACCTCTTACGAGGTCTTCTACCGTGCCCCGGAACGGGCGCGGAATCGGCGCAAGCTCGTCAAGATGATTGGGCAAGCCCGGGCACAACCAGAGGAGCAAGCATGAAGATGCGCGCGGCACGGATGCATGGCTATCACGAGCCGCTGCGAATCGAGGAAATAGCGGTTCCCGATGTCGGTGCGGGTGAGGTGTTGGTCAAGGTGGCAGCGGCGGGCATGTGCCGCAGCGACTTTCAGCTCATCGACGGCTATTTTCGGGAAGGCATTCCGATGTCGTTCCCGATAACCCCGGGACACGAGGTGGCAGGAACCATCGCCGCGGTGGGCGCCGACGTGCCGCAGGCGGCCGGCCTGTCGGAGGACACACTGATCGTGGTCGACCCGAACTGGGGCGACGGGGTGTGCCGACAGTGCCACGAGGGCAACGAGCAACTCTGCGGCGCCGGTAGCCTCGTCGGCTTCGGACCGCCCGGCGGGTTCGCCGAGTACATGACGGTGCCGCATCGCCACGTCATCGCCGTGCGCGCCGGCGCCGACCGTAAACCCGAAACGCTGGCGCCCCTCACCGACGCCGGATTGACGCCCTACCGCGGGATGAAGAAGCTACAGGCCGCCGGAAAGCTCGGCGCGGGCCGCACCGTGGTGGTCAACGGAATCGGCGGTCTTGGCAGTTACGGCGTGCAATACGCCAGACTGCTCGGCGGTGGCGCGACGGTGGTCGCCTTCGCCCGTAGCGACGAAAAGCTCACGGTGGCAAAGGAAAACGGTGCTCACCACACGGTCAACACCCGCGACAAAAAGGCCGAGGACGTGCAGAACGAACTCGAGGACCTGACCGGACGTCGCGATGTGGACGCGGTTCTCGACTGCGCAGGCGCCGAGGAGTCGCTCGCCCTTGGGTTCGCGATTCTGGCGGCGGAGGGCGCGCTGGCCTCAGTTGGCCTGATCGGCCAGCGCGTCGAGATGCCGTTGTTTCCGTTCGTCAGCGGCGAGAAGTCGTATTTCGGCTCGTTCTGGGGAAACTACAACGACCTGACCGAGGTGCTCGCACTTGCCGACGAGGGGTTGATCAACCACAACATCAACCCGGTCAAGCTCGAGGACATCAACGACAACCTGGAAGCGCTCGGCCGCGGCGACGTGGTGGGACGCGCGGTCATCGTCTTCGACTAGCTGTGACATACATAGACGTCACGGTTTCGGAAAGGCGGGCAGATGAGCGACGACGACCTTGCGGTGGCTTTGGCCCTTGCCGGCCAGGCCGACGAGGTGACGCGGGCACGCTTCGGGGCGGTGGACCTGCGGGTCGACACCAAGCCCGACCTGACGCCGGTGAGCGACGCCGACCACGCGGTCGAAACGAGCCTGCGCGAGACGCTGGCCCGCGTCCGGCCTCGAGACAGCGTCCTCGGCGAGGAATTCGGCGGGACAACCACTTTGACCGGTCGACAGTGGATCATCGACCCGATCGACGGCACCAAGAACTTCGTCCGCGGGGTTCCGGTCTGGGCCAGCCTGATCGCACTACTGGACGACGGCGTGCCGCAGGTCGGGGTGGTTAGTGCCCCGGCGTTGCAGCGCCGTTGGTGGGCGTCCGCCGGGGCGGGCGCCTTCGTCGCCGTAGGCGATGCTCCAGCGCGACGACTCTCGGTTTCCTCTGTGGCGCAACTAGATTCGGCCAGTCTGTCGTTTTCCAGCCTGTCCGGATGGGCCCAAATCGGCGTGCGGGACCGCTTCCTCGACCTCACCGACGAGGTATGGCGAGTGCGTGCATTCGGCGACTTCCTGTCGTACTGCTTTGTGGCAGAGGGGGCGGTCGACATCGCCGCCGAGCCGGAAGTGTCGGTGTGGGACCTGGCACCGCTGGACGTCTTGGTCCGCGAGGCAGGGGGGCGATTCACCAGCCTGGACGGCACCGCCGGCCCGCACGGCGGCAACGCGGTGGCCTCCAATGGACTTTTGCACGACCAGATCCTGCGGAAACTCTCCGCCGGCTAGCTGAAACGTGTGAACTAAGTAACAGGTACTTTCTAACTTACTTTCGAGTAAGATACAGTCATCGCACTGCCCCAACGACCGAGGCTGCATTCATGACAAACACTGTCACCCCCACGAACGGCTCTCGAAACGGCTCCAAGCCGCGCCCCAAGCGCAAAGGCAACAAGTCCGCCATCGGCGAGCAAACCCACAAACGCACCGGCATCGACGTGGCGATTGGCCTGCTGACGCCGCTGGTCGGCCAGGAGTTTCTGGACAAGTACGGTCTGCGCGACCCACTGAACCGCACGCTGCGCTTCGGCACCAAGCAGGTCTTCTCCGCTGCCGGAGCGGCCAGTCGTCAGTTCAAGAAGGTCGAAAACCTGCGCGGCGGTCCGACCCGACTGAAGACCAGCGGCAAGGACTACTACGACCTCACGCCCGACGACGACCAGAAGATGATCGTCGAGACGGTCGAGGAGTTCGCCGAAGAGGTCCTGCGGCCGGCAGCGCACGACGCCGACGCCGCGGCCACCTATCCCCCAGACCTGGTCAAGAAGGCCGCGGAATTGGGGATCACCGCGATCAACATTCCCGAGGACTTCGACGGCATCGCCGCTGAGCGCTCCAGCGTCACCAACGTCCTGGTAGCCGAGGCGCTGGGCTACGGCGACATGGGCCTGGCGCTGCCGATCCTGGCGCCGGCCGGAGTCGCCGCCGCGCTCACCCACTGGGGCAGCGCCGGCCAGCAGGCGACCTACCTCGAGGAGTTCGCCGGCGAGAACGTCCCGCAAGCCTGCGTGGCGATCGCGGAGCCGCAGCCGCTGTTCGACCCGACCGCGCTGAAGACCACGGCGGTCCGCACCCCGGGCGGCTACCGGCTCAACGGCGTGAAGTCACTGGTTCCCGCGGCGGCCGACGCCGAATTGCTCATCGTGGCCGCCCAACTCAACGGCAAGCCGGCGTTGTTCATCGTCGAGTCGTCGAGCGAGGGCCTGACCGTCCAAGCCGACCCCAGTATGGGTATCCGTGCAGCAGCACTCGGGCGCGTCGAACTCAACAACGTGGCGGTGCCCGTGAGCGCCCGGCTGGGTGAGGACGGCGCGACCGACGCCGACTACTCCGAGGCCATCGCGTTGTCCCGACTGGGCTGGTCCGCGCTGGCAGTCGGCACGTCGCACGCAGTGCTCGACTACGTCATCCCCTACGTGAAGGAGCGCGAGGCCTTCGGTGAGCCCATCGCTCACCGGCAGTCGGTTGCCTTCATGTGCGCCAACATCGCCATCGAGCTAGACGGCCTGCGACTGATCACCTGGCGCGGGGCGGCCCGGGCCGAGCAAGGCCTGCCGTTCATCCGCGAAGCGGCGCTGGCCAAGAAGATCGGCACCGACAAGGGCATGCAGATCGGTCTGGACGGCGTGCAGTTGCTCGGCGGCCATGGCTTCACCAAGGAACACCCCGTCGAGCGTTGGTACCGCGATCTTCGAGCCATCGGCATCGCCGAGGGCGTTGTAGTCATCTAGTCGCCACCGAACCCGCAACGAAAGACCAAACATGGCAATCAATTTGGAACTGCCCGGCAAGATGCGCGCGGTGATCGAGAAGGCCCACCAAGGTGCCGCTGAGATGATGCGGCCGATCGCCCGCAAGTACGACCTCAAGGAGCACGCCTACCCGGTCGAGCTCGACACGCTGGCTGAGCTGTTCGCCGGCGCCTCCGAATCCAGCACGCTGGATATGGCCGGCGCCAACGGTCTTCGCAGCAGCGAGAGCAACGGTGAGAACCGCAACGCCGCCAACATGGCGGCCGCGCTGCAGGCGTTGGAGGCCAGCTGGGGTGACGCGGCGATGCTGTTGTCGATTCCCTTCCAGGGCCTCGGCAATGCGGCCGTGTCCGCTGTCGCCACTGACGAGCAGCTGGAACGGCTGGGCCGGGTCTGGGCCGCAATGGCGATCACCGAACCCGGATTCGGTTCCGACTCGGCGGCGGTGTCCACCACCGCCAAGCTGGACGGCGACGAGTACGTGATCAACGGCGAGAAGATCTTCGTCACCGCGGGCTCGCGAGCCACCCACATCGTGGTGTGGGCGACGCTGGACAAGTCCAAGGGTCGCGCGGCGATCAAGTCGTTCATCGTGCCGCGCGAGCACCCCGGCGTCACCGTCGAGCGACTCGAGAACAAGCTGGGCATCAAGGGCTCTGACACCGCGGTCATCCGGTTCGAGAACGCCCGCATTCCCAAGGACAACCTGCTCGGGAACCCCGAAATCGAGCCGGGCAAGGGCTTTTCCGGGGTGATGGAGACATTCGACAACACCCGGCCGGTGGTGGCGGCCATGGCCGTCGGGATTGCCCGCGCCACCCTGGAAGAGCTGCGCAAGATCCTGACCACCGCCGGCGTGGAGATCTCCTACGACAAGCCGGCACAGGTGCAGAGCGCCGCCGCGGCCGAGTTCCTCCGGATGGAGGCCGAGTGGGAGTCCAGCTACCAGCTGACCCTGCGTGCGGCGTGGCAGGCCGACAACAACATCCCCAACTCCAAAGAGGCGTCGATGTCGAAGGCCAAGGCCGGCCGGGTAGGCAGCGACATCACCCTCAAAGCGGTCGAATTGGCCGGCACTATCGGCTATTCCGAGGAAAGTCTGTTGGAGAAGTGGGCGCGCGACTCGAAGATCATGGACATCTTCGAGGGCACCCAGCAGATTCAGCAACTGGTCGTCGCACGCCGGTTGTTGGGCCTGTCGTCGTCCGAACTGAAGTAACCGTCACGGCATCGTGTAGCCGCCGCTGACCGAGATCAACTGGCCGGTGACCTGACGCGCGGCGTAGGGCGAGCTGAACCACACCACCGCGCGTCCGATGTCCTCAGCCGTGGTCAGTCTGCGCAACGGCGTGTCCTTGAGCATGAAGTCGATCTGCTTCTCGTTGAAGACCGCGTCCTGTCCGACCGCCCAGAGGCTGGATGCGCCGACCGCCTCGGGCCCGTCGGGGATCACCAGGCCGGGGCAGACGACGTTGGATCTGATTCCGTGGCGCCCGTGTTCGCGCGCAGTGGTGCGGGCCAGCGCCACCATCGCCGCCTTCGATGCGCCGTAGACGCCCTGCCTGATCTGGCCGAATGCCGCGTCGCTGGCGATGAACACGATCGCGCCGCCGCCCGCCTCTTTCATCGACCGGTATCGCGGCCTGGGTCGCGCCGATCGCTGAGAACAAGTTGATCTCGATGGTGCGCTGCCACTTGTCGCGGTCGGTGTCGGTGGCGACGAATCCCGGAACGCTCCATCCGGCGTTGTTGACCAGAACGTCCAGACCACCCCAGGCGGACTGCGCCGCGTCGACGGTGGCGTCAGCCCCTTCGGACTTCGTCAGGTCGGCGATCACCACCTCGACCTCGGCCGCGCCCAGATCTTTCGCCTCGGCGCGGACCCGTTCAGCCTGCGGTTCGTCGATGTCGTTGATCACGATGCGCGCATGTTCCGCGGCGAAGGCATGCACGATGCCACGTCCGATGTTGGAGGCGCCGCCGGTGACGACCACCCGCGCGTCCGCCAACCCTAGATCCATGCCGACTCCTCGTTGCGTGTTGTGACGATCTTCGAATTAGTTTAACGTGGATTAGAAATTTGCGGAACCATCGATGGGATCTGACAGTGAGCGTGGTTCAGCGTTCGGCCACCAACGGAATCGGACGCGTCACGCTGAATCGGCCCGAGCGCATGAATGCGGTGACGACCGAGCTCGCGAACGACCTCGAGATCGCGCTCGTTGCGCTATCTGAGCGACGCCGGCGGTGAACGTGATCCTCATTCGCGGACGCGGTGGAAACTTCTGCGCCGGAGGCGATGTCGGCGAAGTCGAGCAGCTCACATCTGAGGGTCCCGAGCGTTTACGCACGCTTTTCGAGGCCTTCCGTCGCGCGTGCGATGTCATCGCGGCGACCGCGGTACCGGTGGTCGCCGCCGTCGAAGGTGTCGCCATGGCAGGAGGTTTCGAGTTGATGCAAGCCGCCGACATCGTGATCGTCAGCGACGACGCCAAGATCGCCGACAACCACATCAATTTCGGCATGATCCCGGGCGGCGGCAGCACGCAACGGCTGCCCCGGCTGGTCGGGCGTCAGACTGCGACTCGGCCTGCTGCTCAGCGGCGATCGGCTCAACGGGCCCGATGCCGTGCGACTCGGCCTGGCCTACCGCAGCTTTGCGCCGCAGGACTTCGACGAGGGCGTCGAGGATTTCGTGTCGCGACTCGCCGGACGCGATCGCCGCGGCGGTGACGGCGATCAAGCGACTGGTCGGCGACGCCGGCCGGCAGTCGCTCTCGCGCGGGCTCGACGACGAAATCACCGCGGTCGTGCGGCACATCACCAGGCGAGGAGTCGACGAGTTCAGCAGGGTAGGAACGCTCATGACCGCCGTCGACGCTGCACCGGTGACGCTCGACGTCGGCGACGACGGGGTCGCGCAGTTGCGCCTGAACCGCCCCGACGCATCCAACGGGCTCAACGTCGAACTGCTGAAGGCGTTGCACGAAGCGATCCTGCGCTGCCACGCAGACGCGTCGGTTCGGGTGGTGCTGCTCAGTGGCGCCGGCCGCAACTTCTGTGCGGGCGGCGATGTCCGCACCTTCGAATCCAAGGGCGCCGAGCTTCCGGCAGTATCTGCGCGAAGCGACGGCGTGGCTGCAGCTGGCGACGGCGGCGCTGATCCAGCTTCGGGTGCCGGTGGTCACGGCAGTGCAGGGCTTCGCCGCGGGCGGAGGCGGGCTCGGTCTGGTCTGCGCCTCCGACATCGTCATCGCCGCGCGAGTCCGCGAAGTTCTTCTCCGGCGCGGTGCGGGTGGGCATGGCACCCGACGGCGGATCATCGGTGACGTTGAGCCAACTCGTCGGATTGCGTCAGGCGCTGCGGATTCTGCTGCTCAACCCCACGCTGTCGGCCGCCGAGGCGTGCGACATCGGCCTGGTCACCGAGACCGTGCCGGATGACGAATTGACCACCCGGGCAACCGACGTCGCCGCAACCTTGGCCGCCTCACCGACGCTGGCCCTCTCGGCGACCAAACGGCTGGTGTGGAACGGGTTAGGCGCCTCCGTCGAGCAGCGGCTGGCCGAGGAATCGCGCACGGTATCCGAATTGTCCGGCACCCCAGACGCGCTCGAAGGTCTGCGCGCCGTCATCGAACGACGCCCACCGAAGTTCAGCGCCGATGACGACCACGACCGCCGGCACCGTGCTCATCGACGACGACGCAGCGGTGCGGACAGTCACGCTCAACCGGCCGGAGAAGCGCAACGCGATCGACATGGAGCTGCGCATAGCGCTGGCCGAAGCAATCGAGTCCGCGGACACCGACCCCGCGATACGGGTGATCGTCGTCACCGGAGCGGGCCGGGTGTTCTGCTCCGGTGGCGACATCTCCACCATGCGCCGGATGCCCGCAGCGCAGGCGCTCGATCGGGTGCAGTTGGCGCAACGGGTCATTCGCGCGATCTGGAACACACCCAAGCCGGTGATCGCCGCCGTCGAAGGGTCCGCGTACGGCGCCGGCACCGCGTTGGCCGCCGCGTGTGACCGTGTGGTGGCGGCGCACGATGCGACGTTCGCCACCACGTTCACCAATGTCGGCCTGGCCGGTGACATGGGCACTTTCGTGTCACTGCCCGCCCGCATCGGCGCAGCCCGAACGCGGCAGATGTTGATGCTGCCGTCGCCGCTCTCCGCGCCCGAAGCACTGCGGCTGGGACTCGTCGATGCCGTCGTCGAGCCGGGCCAGGCGTTGGCGTCGGCGCGCAGCGACGCCAGGCGACTAGCCGCGGGTCCACGGCGGGCATACGGGGTGATCAAGCAATTGTTGGCCAATCCCGGTACCACCGACCCCTTCGAGTTCCTCGACCGCGAAGCCGCTTGCCAATCGGCACTTTTCGAGACCGATGATTTCGCCGAGGGAATCGCGGCATTCGGGAGAAACGGCCGCCGCTGTTCGGCGACCATCAAGGTGGCCGATCATGACCGATGGTCGACCATCGACCGGTACGACCAGCTGATCAAACGCGACAAGGTACATGGATCGCTGTACACCGACCCGGCGATCTTCGCCGAAGAGCTGCGCAAGATCTGGTATCGCAGTTGGATTTTCGTCGGCCACGAGAGCGAAGTGGCCGAGCCCGGCGATTACGTGCGCAAGCGACTCGGGCTGCAAGACGTCATCATGACCCGCGACCGCGACGGCGTCGTGCACCTGCTGTTGAACCGCTGCGCGCACCGGGGCAACCAGGTGTGCAATGACGCCAAGGGCAATGCGTCAGCGTTCCGCTGCCCCTATCACGGCTGGACTTACCGCAACGACGGTGAGCTGGTGGGGTTCCCGTTCTTCAAGGGCTACGGTCAGCGCAAGCTGGACCTCGCCCTCGGGCGGGTGCCGCGCATCGATTCCTACGGCGGCTTCGTCTTCGGCAGCTTCGCGACGGACGGCCCGTCGCTGGCAGAGCATCTCGGCGGCGCCGCCGGCGAGATCGACCGACTGGTGCAACTGTCCCCCGAGGGCCGTGTCGAACTGACTGCCGGATGGCTGCAGCATCACACGCGGGCCAACTGGAAACTGCTGGCCGAGAACGAAACCGACGGCTACCACCCGCAGTTCGTGCACGGTTCGATCTTCGGGGTGACCGGCAGCCCGATCGGCGCGCTCTACAGCGACTCGTCGGACGCGGTCACCCGCGACCTGGGCAACGGGCACAGCGAAAACGACCTGCGACCGGAGTTCCGCAAGTTCGGCGAGCCGATGCGCTGGTTCGGCACCACCGAGTCCCGCGTGCCGAACTACGTGGCGGCGATGCGGGCCAAGCACGGTTCGGCGGCAGAGCGCATCCTGATCGAGGGCGGACCACATGTCATGGTCTTTCCGAATTTGTTCATCGCCGAGATCCAGGTTTTCAACATCCAGCCGATCGCGGTGGGCGAATGCGTCCAGTACTCGACGGCGGTGCAAATGGCCGGAGCCGAGGAACTCAACCGGCGTATGGTGTCCCAGTGCGTCGGGTCGGTCGGCCCGGCGGGCATGTTGCTCGCCGACGACACCGAGATGTACGAGCGCAATCAAGTCGGCCTCGAGTCGCTGACGCCGGAATGGCTCGACGTACGTCGCGGGCTCGCCCGCGAGACCGTCGACGAGAACGGCTTCACCGTCGGCGGCGCCACCGATGAGACTGGTATGCGCGGCTTTTGGCGTCAGTACAAGTCGCTCATGGAGGCACCGTGATCGCCGGTATCGACCGGCTTCGACCGTCACACCGTCGAGCAGTTTCTCTACCGGGAGGCGCGCCTGGCCGACGAAGGCAACTACGACGCGTGGGAGGCGCTGTGGACCGACGACGCACTGTACTGGGTGCCGATCGGTGGCGAGGGCGGTGATCCGCAGCGTCAGATGTCGGTCATCTACGACAACCGCAGCCGCATCTCGACCAGGCTGAAGCAGCTGCGCACCGGCAAGCGCTACGCCCAGGATCCCCCGTCGAACCTGCGCCGCATGCTGTCCAACATCGAATTCCTCGGCGGCATCGACAATTCCAGCGGCGGTATCGACCTCGAGGTCGGCGCGAATTTCCTGGCCATCGAGTCCCGCGCTCGCGGCACCCGGCTGTGGGGCGGCCGCACCACCTACCGGATCCGTCGCGACGACTGCGGTCTTCGACTGGCATTCAAGAAAGTGGTTCTGGTGGACAACGATCAACCTCTCCCCACTCTGGGCTTTGTGATCTGAGCGCGGATGGCAATCGAGTTCGGTGACAAAGATGGCGTCGTGGACAACGAGTTCGCCCAGGTGTCGGTCCGATTCGACGAGGCCGGCAACGCGCCCCGGCTTCGGCTGGAGGATCTGCGCAGCGGCCGGGTCCGTTACCTGGATGCACTCGAACTCGAAACCATCGTCTGGCTTCCCGAAGACCGCATCACCGCTCTGCTCGACCCGTCGCGTAGCCGATGGCGGGGCGAGGACCCGCAGTGACCACATCACTGGACATCGAGGCCCGCCGCGACGCGTTGCGGCGGCGATACCCGGTGTGGCAGCCGCGCACGCTGGCGGACTGGCTGGATGATTGCGTTCAACGCCACGGCGAGCGACCGATGGTACTGACCGACGCCCGCGAGCTCAGCTACCGCGACGTGGCCGATCAATCCCGCTGCTTCGCTGATGGTTTGGTGGCGTTGGGAGTGCAACCCGGCGATCGCGTCGGGATGATCATGGCGAACTACCCGGAGTTCGTGCCGGTCAAGTTCGCCATCGCCCGCACCGGCGCAATCGCCGTGCCGCTCAACTACCTCTACCGCAGCGACGAATTGCAGTTCGTATTGTCCGATGCCGGATGCCGCGTCGTCATCACGATGAGCGGCTTCGCCGACCTGGATTACCAAGCGACACTTGACCTGATGCCAGAACCACCCACGGTGGTGGTGTTCGACACCGATGGCCGCGCTCGTCCCGGCACGCTGACTCTCGACGGTCTGACACAATTGGGCGAGCGCAACCGCGGCGCGAGCGACGGCCGGCAGGTGGACCCGTGTGGGCCTGGTGACCTGCTCTACACCTCGGGCACCACTGGAGTTCCCAAGGGCGTGTTGGTGTCACACGACGCCGTGCTGCGGACCGCGTTCGCGTCAGCGCTGACCCGGGCCTACGAAGACGGCCGGCGAATTCTGTTCTCGCTGCCGTGTTATCACATGTTCGGCTACGTCGAGGGTCTGCTGTCAGCCGGCTTCGTCGGCGGAGCGGTGATCCCCCAGACGAGTTTCAGCGCGGACGGGTATTTCTCGGGAATCCAGCTGCATCGAGCCACCGACGTATTGTGCGTGCCGACTATGGCAGTGGCGATGACCGAGCATCCGGCACGCGGCGACTACGACCTGAGTTCGCTCAAAGCGATGTTGTGCGGTTCGGCGCCCGCGCCGATCTGGCTGTGGAAGCAGATCGAGGCCGACCTCGGCGTGAGCGAGATCGTCACCGGTTACGGAATGACGGAATCCGGCGGAGCGACGACGATGACTCGTCCCGAAGACCCCCTCGAGCTGACCTCTACGACGGCTGGGCCCCCGAAAATGGCCGGCTGCGCGGGAATTCCGGGAACCGACGCGCTCATCGAATATCGCACCGCACATGGCGAGGAGAGCGAGCTCATCTCCCGCGGGCCGACGACGATGCTCGGCTACTGGAATCGCCCGGCCGACACCGCGGCCGCGATGCGCAACGGATGGTTGCATTCGGGAGATCTCGGCGTGGTTCGCGGCGACGGCTACCTTCAGGTAACCGGCCGCAGCAAGGAGCTCTACAAGAGCGGCGGCGAGCTCGTCATGCCGAAGGAGATCGAAGATCTGCTGGCCGCCCACGAGGCGATCAGCCAAGTGTTCGCGGTCGGGCTCCCCGACGAACGCTGGGGCGAGATCGGCTGTGTTGTGGTTGTTCTCGCACCCGGCGCGATACTGACGGAAGACAACGTGCTGGCGATCTGCCGCGCCAAGCTGGCGCGGTTCAAAGTGCCCAAGCAGGTGGTGTTCTATCGCGCGGAGGACCTGCCAACCACGCCGACGGGCAAGGTGCAGAAGTTCCGGCTCGCCCAGCAGCTCAGCGCGGCTGAGGCCGCATCGAAGGAGGCGACCGGACGCCATGTCGGCTGATCACGATCTCGACACCAAAACGTCGACGGCTCAACAACTTTACCGCGCTCTCGCCGCGGCGGACCGCGACGCGCTCTCGGCACTGCTGCACCCCGAGTTCGTCGGACACATCACCGACGGACTCCCGCTCGATATGGGCGGACGCCACGACGGTCCGGAGGCGATGCGCCGCGACGTGTGGTGGACCATCGGGCGCCACTACAAAGTCGAAGTACAGCCCGACGAACTACGCCTCCTTGACGACGGGCGACTGTTCGTCGCCGGCCACTACCGCGGCGAGGGCCGTGCCTCGGGGCGCCGTCTCGATGCGGAATTCATCCACCTGATCGCCTTCGCCGCCGACGGGCGAATCAACGCTCTGCAGCAGCTGACCGACAGCGCGGCATGGGTGAATGCCCTCGGGGACAGCCCGGCGCTGCAGGCCTTCGACTATTCGGTGACCGACGCCGTCGCCACCGTATGTCTGAACCGGCCGCAGGCCCGCAATGCCATCGACAGGCGCATGGCCGAGGAGACGTTGGAGGTGGCGCGGCGCATCGCGGCCGACGATTCCATCCGCGCTGTGCTCATCTGTGGGAACGGACCCGCGCTGACGGTCGGCGGCGACATCGACTACTTCCTCGCGCACACCGGTGAACAATTCGGGTCGCTGCTCGCAGAAATGATGACGCCCTATCACGAGGCGTTTCGCGTGCTGAGTCGCATCGATGCGCCGATCGTCACTGCCGCGCACGGTGCAATCGCCGGTGGCGGTTTGGGTTTCGTGTACGCGGCCGATCTGGTGATCGCCGCCGACGACGCAAAGTTCGTCACCGCATTCGCCGCCTTGGGGCTGTCCGGCGATGGCGGTGGCACCTGGCATCTGCCCAGGCTGATCGGTCCGCGGCGGGCCGCGCAGGCGTATCTGCGCAACAGCCCGATCCCCGCCGCCGAGGCGCTGCAGTGGGGACTGATCAATGAGATCGTGCCGTCCGACGAGCTGCGGGTTCGCGCTGAGGCGGTGGCTCGGGAATTGGCGGACGGCCCGACCCGCGGGTTCGCCCGAATGCGGGCGCTACTGCGCGACACATGGCGGAACGACCTGTCGACGCAACTGCAGGCCGAGATCGACGCGATCCGCGACACCGGAGACACCCGCGACGCCGCACAGGCGATCAACGACTTCGCGGCCAAACGCCGCCCCGAATTCGACGGAAGGTAGTCATGGGACTGATACAGGACTCCGCAGAACACAGGGCGATTCGGGAAACGGTGGCGGGCATCGCCTCTCGCTATGGAGCGCAGTACTTCATCGAACGCGGGCGATCGGGTGGGTCGATCGACGAACTGTGGAAAGACCTCGGGGCCGCAGGCCTGCTGGGGTTGCATCTGCCCGAGGAGTACGGCGGCGGAGGCGCAGGCATGGCCGAAGCGGTCGTGGTGGTCGAGGAACTCGCCGCGCACGGCATGCCGTTGCTGGTCTGGGTGATCTCACCGGCCATCTGCGGCAGCATCCTGGCCCGGCACGCGTCGGAGGAGATGAAGCAGCAGTGGCTGCCCGCGATCGCCGACGGAACAAAGATCATGGCTTTCGGTCTGACCGAACCCGATGCCGGATCCAACAGCCACAACGTCAAAACCACCGCGCGGCGCACCGAAAACGGTTGGTCGATATCGGGTTCCAAGTACTACATTTCCGCTGTCGACCAGTCCGACGCGATCCTGCTGGTCACCCGCGACGCCGAACACTCGACGCCGGATAAAAGCGCCCTGTCGTTGTTCGCGGTGCCCACCAACAGCCCCGGCCTGTCATTCCAGCAGATCGACACGTCGATCGTCTCGCCGGACAAGCAGTTCACGGTCTACCTCGATAATGTGCACGTCGGCCACGACGCGCTGATCGGGACTGCGGGCAACGGCCTTCGGCAGGTGTTCGACGGGCTGAACCCGGAACGCATTCTGGTGGGCGCGCTGTGCGGCGGCATCGGCCGTTACGCAGTCGGCAAGGCGGCCGCATACGCCACCGATCGCAAAGTCTGGTCGACTCCGATCGGGGCCCATCAAGGCGTGGCACATCCGCTGGCCGAAGCCCACATCGCCGTCGAGTTGAGCCGGATGGCCACCGTCCGCAGCGCCGAACTCTTCGACGACGGCGAAAACGCCGCAGAGGCAGCCAACATCGCGAAGTTCGCCGCTTCGGAGGCCGCCCTGCAAGCACTCGACCAAGCAATCCAAACGCACGGCGGCAACGGCCTGGCCCACGAATACGGGCTTTCCGAGTTGTGGTTCGTCACCCGTCTGATGCGGACCGCGCCGGTCAGCCGGGAAATGGTGCTGAACTTCATCGCCCAATCGTCACTCGGCCTCCCCCGCTCCTACTAAGAGGAAGGTGTAATCCTCATGAGCACAGCACAATTCGATGTCATCGTGATCGGCGCCGGCGCCGGCGGCCTGTTCACCGCCGCACGCCTCGCACACCGCGGCTATCGCACCCTGGTGGTGGAGCGACTCGACAAGGTTGGCGGCCGGGCCTCCACCGACGACGTCGATGGCTTCAAAGTCAACAACGGCGCCATCGTCATCGAGGTCGGCGGCATCACCCAGCAGACCTGCGAGGAGGTCGGCGCGAAGTTCGATATCCGCGAGCCCAGTCCGCCTCTGCTCTATCGCATCGGCGGCAAAGACATCGACATCACCGGCGGCGGGTGGGGTTTACTGCTCGGCAAACTCACCCGGCAGGGCGCCAAGCTGGTCAAGGGCATCGGCGCGGCGCGCAGCGATTCCGGTTTGCCAGAGGACGAGATCTCCACTGCCGACTGGGTTTCCCGGTACACCAAAAACGAAGGCGTCCACGGCATCTTCCGCAACATGTGCGCCTCGATCTTTGCGGTGGGGTCCGAAGACCTGCCGGCGCGGGTGTTCCTGACCTATTTCACCCGAAAGAGCGCGTTCAAGCGCTTCGGATTTCACCCGGAAGGCACTATCGGCTTGTGGCGGAGCCTGGCAGCGGCGATCGAATCTCACGGCGGTCAGATCTGGCTGTCCACACCGGTGTCCGCGATCGTGTCCGACGGCGCCACTGTGACCGGCGTACAGGTGATTCGCGACGACGAGGCGGTCACCGTCAACGCGCCGGTGGTGGTCAGCGACATCGGGCCCGCGGCCACGGTGAAACTACTTGGTGAAGAAAATGTCCCAGGCGACTACCAGGAACTAGTGAAGAAGGGCGACCGGCCCACCGCGATGATCTCGGTCAACTTCGCCAGCCGCGAGCGGCTGATCGGTGTGCCCGGAATGCTGAGCTTCGCGAAATCACGCCGACTGGCCTACATCGCCAATTTCACGGACACCTGCCCGGAGATGGCGCCGGCCGGCTGGAACCTGTACGTGGGCACGTCGGTGCCCAAGCCGTCGATCGGCGATTTCGACGACGACGCCGAGATCGCGCTGCTCCTCGACGACCTGCGTGACACGATCGACAGGTTCGACGAGCGCGCCCGCATCCTCAGTACCGTTGTCACCCGCGATGATTGGCCGCCGCAGCGGGCTGTCGCGGGGTTCGATCTCCCCAGCGACACCCCGTTCGCGGGTTTGTGGAATGTGGGCGACGCGGTCAAGGAATACGCCAACGGTGGAACGACCGCGTGCGCCGAGACCGCGCAGCTGGTGGTGGACAAGATCGTCGCGGCTTATCAGCCGGTCGCAGCGGCGCACTAGGGCTAGCGGGCGATCTCTCGCCCGATGATCTCTTTCATGATCTCAGTGGTGCCGCCGTAGATGGTCTGCACCCTCGTATCGAGAAATGCACGGGCGACGGGATATTCGGTCATATACCCGTAGCCGCCGTGCAGTTGCAGACAGCGGTCGATCACCGACTTCTGCAGTTCGCTGACGTACCACTTGCCTTTCGCTGCGTCGATCGGGTCGAGCTCACCCGCGTTGAACGCCAACACCGACTTGTCGGCATAGGCCTCGGCGACGTCGATCTGCGTGGCCATGTCGGCCAGCTCGAATCGGATGTGCTGGTGGCCGGTCAATGGTTGTCCGAAAGCCTCACGCTGACGGCAGTATTCAACGGTGTGGTCGAAGACGGCACGCGTGTTGGCGATCGCCTTCGCCGTGACCCCGAGTCGCTCGCGCGGCAGGTGACTCATCAGGTAGTGCAACCCACGGCCTTCTTCGCCGAGGAGATTCTCGGCCGGCACCACCGCGTCGCGAAAGAACAGCTCGGCGGTGTCTTGCGCGGGCAGGCCGATCTTGTCGAGCTGACGGCCGCGTTCGAAGCCGGGCGTATCGCGTTCGACGACGAACAGGCTCAATGCGCGCGAACCGCCATCGGGATCGGTGCGGGCTGCCACCACCACGACGTCGGACATGATGCCGCTCGAGATGAAGGTCTTCTGCCCGTTGAGGATCCACCGGTGGCCGTCGCGGCGAGCCGACGTGCGGATCCCTTTGAGATCGCTACCCGCGCCGGGCTCTGTCATCGCCAGCGCGCCGATCAGCTCACCGGAGGCGAAACCGGGCAGCCAGCGCTGCTTCTGCTCGTCGTCGGTTAGATCGAGCAGGTAATGCAACACCAGGTCATCCTGCAAGCTGACGGTCAGCCCGAAGGAGAACGCGAAAATTCGCGCGACCTCTTCGCAGACGATCATCCGGTAGCGGTAGTCCGTCTCGCCGGCGCCGCCGAAACGTTCGTCGATCTGCAGTCCGTAGATTCCGGCTTTGGCAGCCCCGGCGAAGACCGCCCGGTCGATCATGTGTTGGCGATCCCAATCATGTTGATGTGGAACGACTTCGCGAGCCAGAAATTCCCGAACGGTATCCCGGTACGCTTCGTGGTCCGGCCCGTACAACGCGCGTCGCACCGGCTACAGCCGCTCGCCGTCAGCCATTCTTTTAATCTAGCATAAAAACGGTCGTGAGCGTCACGACGCCTGACTGATTCCGTGGCGCACCAGGACCTGCGCATTGGCCACCACGGTGTCCACCGAACTGCGGCGAGCATCGAACCATTCCGCGCACCAGTTCAGGGCACCGATCACCAACAGTTGGGCCATCCGTGCATCGAGATCTCCGCGGAGCTGCCCCTTGGCCTGTGCGTCGTCGAAGAGGCGGCGCCAGATCCGGCCGTAGGCCGCCTCTTCCTTGAGCTGGCGTGCCCGCAGTCGCTCGGGTAGCTGCCCCGCATTGCGGATTGACGCCGAGGCGTAGTCGGACAGCTCGAGTTCGTGACGCAGATGAGCCTCGACCGCGGCGAGGATCTTGTCGATCGGCGAGGTGTCACGCGGCAGCGCGTCGAGAGCGCCCCGCAGATGCCTGCGCATATCGGCGATCCCCGAGTACATCACCTCTTCGATGAGATCCTCGCGCGACGGGAAGTAGTAGTAGATCGCGGGCGCCTGGAGTTCGGCGTAGTCGGCGACATCCGACAAGCGGGTGCCCGCATAGCCCTTGACGCTGAGCACGTGGGCGGCGGCGTCGAGGATCCGGCTACGGGTACGGGCCGACTTGGACAGTACGTCGTCGGACACCGCCTCTCGCTCTGCCGACGATTTTTTAGCCACGCCTCGATTGTAAGTGGAACCGGCCGGACCGCAGGCGGTGTCGGCTCAGGCGGCGATGAGCTTGAGCGGCAGGCGTTCATGTCGCCGGATGATGTTGTTGACGGCCCACGTCGGTGGGCAGGTCAGCTCGATCCGGTCAACCCGCTGCGCCAGCGCACGCAGCATGGCCTCGGTTTCCATGCGCGCCAACCCTTGACCCGCGCAGGCGTGGGCGCCGTGGCCGAAACCGAGTTGGCGGGTGGCGTCGCGGCGGACATCGAACATCTCCGGGTGGTCCCATTCCCGTTCGTCGCGGTTGGCCGAGGCATAGATCACCAGGACCCGGGACCTGGCCGGGATCGTGACACCACCAAGTATCGACTCGTGAAGCGCTTTTCGTGAGAATGCGCGCACCGGCGACTGGTATCGGATGACCTCGTTGACGGCGTTGGGAATGAGATCCCGGTTGTCCTTCACGATCTCCCACTGCTCCGGAAAGACGGCGAACAGTTCCAGGGCACTGGAGATCGCGCTGATCGTGGTGTCCAGCGACGGAGCGACGTAGTCGACCATCAGCGGCGGGCACTCGCGGTGCGGCAACGTCCCGGCATCGGCCGCGACCAGCACGTCGTGACCCAGGCTGCCGTCGATCACGCTGCGCCGGCGCACGACGCGGCGGGCGAAGCGCATCATCTGCACGCTCGACCCCGAACCTTTGAGCCACTGGCGGTTGAGTGGGCCGAGGATGTCGAATGTCGCTCCGGCCCAGGCGAGAAGGTGCTCGCGCTGGTCCCGTGGCCAGCCCACCAGGTCGGGCACGACGGCCAACGGCAAGGCGGATGCAAGATCGGTCACGCCATCGATCTCGGCTTTGATAAGGGCGGCATCGACGACCTGCGCCGCCTGCTCGGTGATGCTGTCGCTGATGGCACACAGAGCGCGCGGCAGCATGCGATGGGCCACGAGTTTGCGACGCCGGCTGTGCTCGGCGCCGTCACTCCCCAGCGTCGTGCCGCGGGATAACCGGTTGCTGATGGCGTTGAGCGCTACTCCGTCTCCCGAGACAAACGCTTTGTCGTCGCGCAGGACAGCCCTGCACTCGGCGAATCGTGGCAATGCGTAGACCCGCTGTTTGGGCAGCCACACCACGGGGCCCAGTTCACGGAGCCGGGCGTAGTGGGGATACGGGTCGACAATGGCCTCGGTCGCATAGATGTCCGGACGATAGACCGGCACCCCGGCAGGCGCTCTGCGGATCACACGTATCTCACGACGTTGCGCTGAGAGCCCAGGTCGATCACGCCGTCGTCCGTCGCCACCGCGGCCTCCACAATGTCGCCGTCTCGCAGGTATTTTGGGTTCTTGGCCTGGCGATTGAAGAACGCCTTCCATTTGACCGCGGGCGGTAGCAGCGAGCCGATGATCTCGATCGGCTTGGGCGGTGCGGTGAGTGCGGTGCCCACCGGTGTTCCGGTCAGGACAAGGTCACCTGGGTCCAGTCGCTGGAATCCGGCCAGCCCCTGCAAGGCCCGCAGCGGGGGATAGATCATGTCACCGTCGACGATTGCATCCTGGCGAAGCTCGCCGTTGACCCGGAGCCGCAAGCGCAAGTCGCCGAAACGCTTGAGCTCGTCGCCACTCAGTAGCACCAGAGCCGGGCCGGCCGGAGTGAACGTCGGATACGACTTCGATTCGTAAAACTGGGTTTTCGGGAGCTGCACATCGCGGGCCGACACGTCGTTGGTCACCACCAGGCCCGCAACGTAGTCGGCCAGGTTCGCCTCGGAAATCTCGGTGCCAACCGGGATCTCGCGACCGATGACCAGCCCGATCTCGACCTCGTAGTCCAAGAACCGAACGTGCGACGGCTTGACGATGTCCCCGGACGGTCCGGTGATCGACCCGGATGCCTTGCGAAAGAACGTGAGTGGGATCGACTTCGGGTCCATGCCCGCGTCCTCGACGTGCGAAGCGAAATTGGTCATCTGCGCCACCACTCGGCACGGCGCGGTGAGCGGCGAGAGCAGTGCGAGGCTGTCGACAGGCACCGCGGCCGACCCGGCCGCCGCCACATCGATAGCCGCACGGTCGGTGAGCAGGGCTGCGGTTGTCGTGGCGTCGGTGTCGATCTTGACCGCGCCGGTCGCGGTGACCACCCACCAGGCGTCGGCGGTCCGCAAAATCGAACGGGTCATGACGTGGCTACTTTCATCAGGCCGATCAGGCGACGGATGTTGAATTCGTTGTCTGCCCGCAGCGCGCTGATCATCGAGCGCGTCTCGTGGGGAAGGGATCTCGGGTTGATGCCGAGGAAATCCTTGGTGGCCGGCGGTCCCCACTGCGCCAGCCCGGACGCGGTGAACGGCGCCCAGCCGGGTTCCAACGTGCAGTCGAACATGTCGCCGTCGCTGAAGTGCTCGACCAGAAAACCATCGGGGTCACGCCAGTAGTCGAAGATCTGGCTGCCTTGGATGTGTCGGCCGACCCCCCAGGATCGTTGGTAGCCCTGGTCTTTCAGGTACTCACCGCCAACGGCCAACGCATCGAGGTCGCACACCTGATATGCCGAATGGACGTAGCGGTTCGTCGGGCCCAGGGCAAGGGCGACGGTGTGGTGGTCGGCGGGCGTCTGACCACGATCGCAGCGGATGAAGCTCATCGTCGGGCCGCGATCGCGCTGGCCGGGAAAGTACATGAAGTCGCTGACGATCATGCCGAGTTGATGCAGGTACCAGTTGAGCGACTCGACGTACTTGGTCGTCTGCAACACGACATGCCCGAGACGCTGCACACGCGCGGGCCGTCGGGGGGGTCGCTGAACGGCGTTGGCGCGCAACACGTCGGTGCCGAAATTGAATGTCATCGCCGCTTGCGCCGGTGATGCGTCGAGCTGCCGAGTACCCGCCACCACACGAACCGGCATGCCGCTGGGATCAGTCAGGTCCACCGCGACCCCGCCGATGCCGTCGGGTAGGGCACGGGGCGCCATGCCGTTCGCCGAAGCCAGGCGCCGGATATCGGACTCATCGGCCGCCATGAACGCCGTGCCGACGAACCGCGACGTGGCACCCCGGCGGATCAGTACACACGGCGCACCGGCATCGCTGCCTCGCAAGTGCAGCTCGTCGTCGCTGCGCGATACCGTCGCGAAGCCGAACGCACGCGCAAACGCCTCGGCGCGAACCAGATCCGGCTTCCGAAACTCCAGCCACGCGAGATCGTGCACCTTGACCACCGGATTGCGCGACCGCCCGGGGTGCTCACCGCGTCGGGCGCCGTGCTCACTGTGCAGATCTGTGTGGGCCACCATATTCCGTCCTACCGACCTTCCGCGATCAGCCGTAACGCGGTGTCGTACAACGCGCGGGCATGCAACTCGAAGAGCTCCAGCAAATCCACTGCGTCGCCGCCGATCTCCTTGGCGATGAACAACCCGTCGGCGCCTGCCATGGCGTAGGTGACAAGTAGAACGATCTGAGCCTCGGTGAGATCTGGTTCGAACCCACGCATGGTTTCGGTCAGTTGAGCGCAGGTCTGCGCGCGGGACTGTAGGAACACTGCCCGGGCGCGGGGCTCGACCGGGCGGCGCTCCAGCGCCAACATCAGGCCCAGCCGAATGAAATCGGGCGAGTCGAGCAATGCCTTTGCAATCTGCATGGCCATGCCCGCCAGCCGATCTCGCGGAGACCCCTCAGCCGGAACCTGCCAGGCCCTGAGCCAGTCCCCGAAGCTGCGCTCGATGACCGCGGCGATCAAGTCGTCCTTGTTCTTGAAATGCCAGTAGATGGAGCTGGCCGGCAATCCGCACTTGGCGCTGACCAGCGCGATGCTCGCGCCCTCGTAGCCGCGCTCGGCGGCGATCTCGGTGGCGGCGTCGAGGATGCGCTCTCGCGACAACTCACCATCGGCGCGCTTGCGCCGTTCCGGCTTCGTCTGCTTGGCCAACGTCGCCCCCTTGACTCTGTAGTGATCGCTACATTACCGTAACGATCACTACAGAACAAGCCCCTCGACGATGCGAGCAAAACTATGACCACTGCGGACTCCTACGACGTAGCGGTGATCGGCTACGGCCCGACCGGCGCTACCGCCGCAAACCTCCTAGGCCGGCTTGGATTAAAAGTGCTTGTGATCGAACGCGATCCGGATGTCTACAACCGCGCCCGCGCGATCTCCACCGACGAGGAGGTGATGCGGATCTGGCAGTCCGTCGGGCTGGCCGACCGGCTGCAGCGCGACATGCTGCCCGACCGTCCCCTGACTTTCGTCGACGCCGACAACGTGCCGTTCATCGATTTGAAGGTCCACCCGCGGGGAGCCGGACACCCGCCGCAGCAGTTCCTCTACCAGCCGGCGGTCGACCAGGTGCTGCGCGAGGGTGTCCAGCGGTTTTCCAGCGTCGACGTGCTGCTCGAACACGAATGCCTGCGAGTGCATCCCCAAGACGACCGGGTCGAGTTGATGCTCGCCGATCTGCAGACCGACTCCTTAAAGCGCGTGCACGCCGGATACGTCATCGCCGCCGACGGCGGCTCGTCGCCGACGCGAGGCCAACTGGGCGTCGGCTACACCGGTCGGACCTACAGCGAGCGCTGGGTCGTTATCGACACCAAGGTGCTGCGGGAGTGGGACGGCCACGACCGGTTGCGTTTTCACTGCAACCCAGCGCGGCCAACGGTCGACTGTCCCACTCCCCTGGGTCATCATCGTTGGGAGTACCCGGCCCGAACCGGTGAGCTCGAGCAGGATCTACTCCGCGGCGAGGCGATCTGGAAGGTCCTGAACGACCAGGGCATCACCGACGAGAACGTCGAGATTCTGCGGGCGGTGATCTACAGCCACCACGTCCGGGTCGCCGACCGCTGGCGAGTAGGCCGGATCTTCCTGGCCGGTGATGCCGCACACGCGATGCCGCCGTGGATCGGACAGGGCATGTCGGCCGGCATTCGCGATGCCGCCAACCTGTGCTGGAAGCTCGCTGCCGTGGTGAAAGGACAGGCCCCGGAATCGCTGCTCGACTCGTATCAAGCCGAACGCAAACCACACGTCACCGAGGTCTCGCGGCGGGCCTGCCGTACCGGCCGCATCATCACCGAACGCAACCGGGCCAAGGCCGTCGTGCGAAATCATCTGCTGAGAAACGTTTTACGAATACCTGGCCTGAGCGCCAGGCTGGACAAGTTCACCTGGATACCCGACGCGCGATATCGGCAGGGCTTCTTGACTTCCGCCCGGCACCGCGCTGCGGGCTGGCAGATTCCGCAACCGTGGGTGACAGACGCCGATGGCTCAAGGGTCCGTTTCGACGACGTCCTCGGCGGAGGGTGGGCCATCGTGCACATCGGGCGGGCGCCGCACAGCAGCCAGGCCTGGGCAAAGCTCGGTGTCCCGACCGTCCCGGTGGTCGAGCCCACCCTCGTTCACTGGCTACGGCGCAGAAAGGCGGCCGCCGCGGTGCTACGTCCCGACGGATTCATCTACGCCGCAGCCAAATCCGGCCGGCCGCTCCCACCACCGCCGGTCGGCTACACCCTTGCCGGTTCCGCCAGAGCCGAGGCCACCGCATGACCACCACCGAATTGATCGAAAACACGATTGACGTTGCGGGCAAACCGATCTTCGTCGCCGAAGCCGGCAGCGGCCCGGCCATCGTGATGCTGCACGGCGGCGGCCCGGGCGCGTCCGGGGTCTCCAACTACTCCCGCAACATCGACGCTCTCGCTGAGCATTTTCGGGTGATCGTGCCGGACATGCCCGGCTATGGCCGCTCGGCCAAAGGCGTCGACCAGTCCGACCCCTTCGGCTATCTCGCTGACACGACCCGCGGCCTGATGGACGAACTCGGCCTGGCCACAGCCCATTTGACCGGTAATTCCTACGGCGGCGCCGCCGCCCTGCGGTTGGCGCTGGACGCACCGCACCGGGTGGACAAGCTGGTCCTGATGGGACCCGGCGGCATCGGCACCACTCGGGGGGCACCGACCGCAGGACTCAAGAGCCTGCTCTCCTACTACGGCGGTGACGGTCCAAGCCGTGACAAGCTGGAGTCCTTCATCCGCAATTATCTTGTCTACGAGGGCGCGTCAGTCCCGGACAGCTTGATCGACACACGCTACACAGCATCTGTCGATCCCGCGGTGGTGGCCGACCCACCCCTGCGACGACCGTCCGGACCGATGGCGTTGCGGACACTGTGGCGGATGGATCTCACCCGCGACCGGCGGCTCAGGCATCTGGAGACACCGACTTTGGTGCTGTGGGGCCGCGACGACAAAGTCAACCGGCCGGCCGGCGGGCCGATGCTCGCCAACCTGATGCCCAACGCCGAGTTGGTCATGACGTCACGCACCGGCCACTGGATGCAATGGGAGCGCGCCGAGCTGTTCAACCAGATGGTCGCCGACTTCCTTGGTGCCTCTTCGATTTTCGGCTGCATGAATATCTTTGGTCGCGTCCACCTCGGCTATGTCGTCGTCGACACCGAGAAGTTCGGCGAGTGGCGCCGGTTCGGCCGCGATGCCATCGGGATGCACCTCGACGAGACCCTGCCCGACGTGATGAGATTCCGGCTCGACGACCACCAATGCCGTTTCCTGGTGCGACGCGGGCCGGCCGAAGACGTCAGCGCGCTGGGTTGGGAGATCGACGACCATCGCACCTTTGACGAGATCCTCAGCCGGGTTACCCGCCACGGGGTGCCGACCGCCAACGCCACCGACGAGGAAGCCGCCGTGCGTGGCGTCGAGCGGCTGGTCCGGTTCCCCGGCCCCAACGGCCTCACGCAGGAGATCTTCACCCGGACTCGCGCCGACGCTACGCCGCTGGACATGGCCGTACGGGGCGGCTTCGTCACCGGAGAGGCCGGCATCGGTCACGTCGCCGTCACTTCCACCAAACCGCAACAGGTGCGCGGTTATTACGACACCGTGTTCGATGCCCGCCTCACCGACTACATCGACGAGACCATCAGCGGCCTCAGATTCAAGATTCGATTTCTTCGGGTCAACCAACGCCATCACTCCATCGCGATTGCCGCGGTCAACCGGATGCCGATCAACCCGATCCGCACCCGCGTCCAGCACCTCAATATCCAGGTCGCCGACCTCGACGACATGACCGCGTCCTATCAGCGCGTCAAAGAGCTCGGATTCCAGATGGCACTGGCGGTCGGGCAGCACACCAACGACCGGGAACTGTCCTACTACGCTATGACGCCATCGGGCTTCGAATGGGAAGTCGGCTGGAACCCGATCGTCGTCAACGAGAAAACTTGGGAGCCAACGACATACCAGGGAATCAGTATCTGGGGCCACACTCGGGAGGGGCAGACCATCGTCGAGAAGCTGGGCCAGTTCAAAACCGCGGCACAGTCGCTGCTGCATCGCGAAGACACCGTGCCGGCGCTGGCCCACGCCGGCATCCCCGACGAATGAACTGAGGCGACCATGTTGCGCATCGACACCCACCACCACGTCATCCCGCCGGACTATCGGAAGCTGCTGATGCAGGGCGGACTTCTCGAAGCAGGCGGTCGCGCTCTGCCGGAGTGGAGTCCCGAGGCATCGTTACAGGCGATGGCCGATCTCGACGTGGGCACCGCAATCCTGTCGGTGTCCACCCCTGGCACAGCGTTTTTGCCCAACCCGGCCGACGCGGCCGCGCTCGCGCGGGACCTCAACGACTACACCGCCGAGGTGTCCGCAGCACACCCCGACCGCTACGGATTTTTCGCCACGGTTCCGCTACCGCACATCGACGAGTCGGTCGCGGAAATCGTGCGCTCACTCGACGACCTGCATGCCGATGGTGTTGTCCTACTGGCGAACAACGCCGGAACCTATCTGGGTGAGGACGGCCAAGACCCACTGTTCGCCGCCCTCAACAACCGCTCGGCAGTGGTGTTCATCCATCCGGCCGAGTTGCCGGGACCGTCGGTTCCCGGCATCCCGCCGTTCGCAGCCGACTTTCTACTCGACACCACTAGGGCCGCATACTTGCTGGTGCGCAACGAGATTCTGGCCCGTTACCCCAACATCCGGTTCATCCTCAGCCACGCCGGAGGATTCGTGCCGTATGCGAGTCACCGGATGGCCGTTTCGATGACCGTCGACACCGGCCGCAGCCCGGCCGACATCCTCGACGACTTCGCCAGTTTCTACTTCGACACGGCGCTGTCGTCCAGCGCGGCCGCGCTGCCCAGCCTGCTCGCCTTCGCAAAACCCGGGCACATCACCTTCGGTTCCGACTTCCCGTTTGCCCCCACCGTCGGCGGGAAGGCTGTTCGCCGCCGGCCTGGAGACCTATCTGGGAATCGACTCCACGACCCGCGCCGCCATCGAGCGCAACAACGCGCTGGCGCTGTTCCCCCGTCTCGGCGTTGCGCCGCAACCAATTACGCAGACGGCGGCGCAACGGGTCCGCCACACCGTAAGCCGCTCGGTATTGCGTGGCGTCAGCCGGCTGACGAGCTCGACATAAGCATCGCGACTCACGATTCAGTCCGGGTCCGCCACGTCCCACGGGACCATTCCAGACACCCAGTGGGTGATGACCTCTTCCTGATCGTTGCGGTGTAGGTGCCGCGGCGGCTGGGCGAAGGTCTCGTATGGCCGGCAGCGCACGACAACTCGATCCTCTTCTGCCGCCATCGCTTCGACGAACGGTCGAGCCTCCTCGCCGAGCGGTTGGCCAGACATCCGCCCGCCGACGGCCATCATGACGTCGACAACCAGATCGCGATCGCGCTCGATCACCGCGTCCGCATACACCTGCAGGTAGGCAAAGGGCCAGCGCTCGTCGATCACGCAGATGCTCACCTTGCCGTCACGTCCGATGACCCGTGCTTTACCGCGCCCGGCCATCGTTGACACCAGCAGTTCGTCGTCGTCGGTGGGGACGTAATACACGATCGACATCCCCGGTCCGTCTTGTCGCCGGCGGTAGCCGAATACGCAGGTGCGGTGCGTGCGAACGAAAGTGCGCCGCTCCGAAGGGAGCATGTCGCGGTCGGTGGGAGCCGTGAACGGCTCGGTGGAAAGTGGTAGCAGCATGGCGGACCGTCCTCGTCGATAATTATTGGATACAGTGTTGCCGTTATTGCGATCACTGTCAAGAGCCGCCATACTTGCCCGGTGACCACCAGCCACCAACGCTCCCGCGGTCGCCCCGCCCTGCCGGTGGAACGGATTGTCACGGCCGCCCTGCAGATCGTCGACGACGAAGGGGCCGACGCTTTGTCGATGCGAACGCTTGCGCAGCGGCTGAATTCGGGAACCGCCACGTTGTATCGGCACTTCACCAGCCGTGCGGACCTTGTCGCCGCCGTGGTCGACAAGATGTTCGGCGCAATCGAATTGGACATCGCAGCGCTGAACGAAGCTGCCCTGGCAAGACGCGTGTAAGCTCGCTGCCCACAACATGTTTGATGTTTTGCGCCGCCACCGCAATGTGGCCTCGCTGTTGGTCGATGATGTGCCGATCGGCCCGAACGCGCTCGCCGCCAGAGAGCAGATGCTGGCATTCCTGCTCGCCAACCGGTTTCCGCCCGCACTTGCCGCGCGGTCCTATGCGACGCTGTCCCGCTACATTCTGGGTTTCGCCATGCAACTGGCCAACAGCGAAGAGAATCTCGGCGAGGCGCCGTTGGCGCAGATGTTTCACAATCTCGACTCGAGTCAGTTCCCGGCCACCGTCGCCGTCGCGGACAGCCTTCCGGTGCCTTTCGACGACGAGTTCGCCTTCGGACTCGACCTGATCGTCGACGGACTGACTCAGGCGCTTCAACGGGAACGTCCACCGGGGGCTAACGTCAAGCGCTAGCGACGTTCAACGGAGGTGGCATGCGCGCAGCACAACTGACCCGGCTCGACGGTCCGGAGGCAGTCGAGGTCGGTGAGATCGATGAACCGAGCGGTGACGGCGTCGTCGTGGAGGTGCACGCCGCCGGTGCCGCCTTCCCCGACGCATTGCTGACCCGCGGCCTTTACCAATACCGCCCCGACCCGCCATTCGTGTTGGGCGCCGAGATCGCCGGTGTGGTGCGGTCGGCCCCGTCGGATGCACCCGTCAAGGCCGGCGACCGCGTTGTCGGCCTGACCATGTTGACCGGAGGCATGGCCGAGGTCGCCGTGCTGGCTCCCGACCGGGTGTTCAAGCTGCCGGACAACGTGAGCTTCACCGCCGGTGCCGGGCTGTTGTTCAATGACCTGACCATGTACTTCGCGCTGACCATGCGGGGTCGGCTGCACGAGGGCGAATCGGTATTGGTGCATGGGGCCGCTGGCGGGATCGGCACGTCGACGCTCCGGTTGGCGAAGGTGCTCGGCGCGTCGCGGGTCATCGCGGTGGTCAGCACCGACGAAAAGGCCGATATCGCGCGGGCGGCGGGCGCTACCGACGTCGTGCTGGCCGACGGTTTCAAGGACGCCGCCAAGGAACTGACCGGCGGCCGTGGCGTCGACATGGTGGTCGACCCGGTCGGCGGCGACCGCTTCACCGACTCGCTGCGCTCGCTCGCTCCGGGCGGGCGGCTGCTGGTCATCGGTTTCACCGGCGGAGAGATCCCGACGGTCAAGGTAAACCGGTTGCTGCTGAACAACGTTGACGTGGTGGGCGTCGGCTGGGGAGCCTGGGCGGGCAAGCACCCTGGCGCGCTGGCCGAGCAGTGGGCCGACCTCGAGCAGTTGCTGGCCTCCGGCAAGCTGCCGCCTCCGGAGCCGGTGGTCTACCCCTTGGACGAGGCCGCCGCCGCGATCGCGTCGCTGGAGAACCGCACCGCCAAGGGGAAAGTCGTTCTACGCGTTCGAGACTGAGCTCCACTCGCTGCGCGACACTTAAACGTCTGCGACGACGCGCCGGTCGCGGTCGCAGGGATTTAAGTCTCGGCGAGGCTGGGATTCGACGTGGCCAGGGCGGACAGATGCGCGAGCGAATTATCGAGATGCGCGGGTTCGAACGGCGGGAATTGAATGTGCTGGCGCAGTTCAGCCGGCACCGCCGACCAGTCATAAGTCAGCGTGACGTCGGCTTCCGACGCTCCGTTGTCGCGTATGTCGTAACGCCAGATCCAGCCACCGAACGACAGCTGCCCGTCGCCGGCCGCGTCCTGGCCCGGTCGCCAGGCGATCGCGTGGGGGCGGTCGAACACGACGACCTGGTTGGCCATCTCATAGTTCTTGCTGGGGTGGTTGTCGTGGTACATCGCGATGCGGAAGATCTGCTCGGCACGTGTCAGAGACTCGCCGTCGAGGGATTCGCGCACCCAGCCGGTCCCGTCGATGGCGGCGTGGGTCGTGGGGTCCGCCAGCAGACCGAACACCGCCTCGGCCGAAGCGGGGATCGTGATGGTGGCGATGATGGTGTCGTTGGTCATACCGCTACAGACTGCGCCCAACCGGAGAAATCATCTCGACCGCCCTTGTGGGACCAGAGAAGAAAAAGTAATGTCACTTTCAGTTTTTTGACCCTACCGAGACAGCAGCGCACCCCGGGAGCCGCTATGGAATCCTTCATTCACCTGCGCAAAGGTAAAACCCCGCGTCGCCTGCACGCCGATCTCGACGGGCTGAAGGACGACGAATTGGGCCGCGGCGGTTTCACCGGCCGGACGGCCAACCTGTACCGCCGCAACGACCCGACCGCCTACCGGTCCGAGGGACCGCTGCGCCCCATCGACGTGCTGTCCGGCGAGCTGAAACCGAGCGACGCCACCGACGCCGACGGCGGGCCGCTGCTGATGTTCACCAACGCCGACTGTCGGATCTCGTTGTCCCGCCGCGAGCAGCCGATGCCGTTCTTCGCCCGGCACGTCGACGGTGACCTGCTGTGCTTCGTGCACCAGGGCGACGGTCTGCTGGAGACCGAATTCGGGCCGCTACGCTACCGCGCCGGCGACTGGGTGTATCTGCCCAAAGCGTGCACCTGGCGTCAGGTTCCCGATGCTGAGACGACGTTGCTGATGATCGAGGCCAGCGATGAATTCCGGGTTCCGCCACCGGGTTCGCTAGGGCGCCACTTCCCGTTCGACCCGTCGCAGGCGGTGATCCCCGAGCCCGAACCGGTCGACGACGATGGCCGCGACGAGTACCGCGTCCGGCTGATCCACGAGGGAGGACCAACAACGCTTATCTACCAACATAATCCGCTCGACGTCGAAGGATGGCGCGGCGATAACTTCGCGTTCACATTCAACATCGCCGACTACAACGTCGTGACCTCCGACAGCGTCCACCTACCCCCGACCGTGCACATGTTCATGCAAGCCACCGGCGTCTACGTGATGAACTTCCTGCCCAAGCCCGCCGAAGGTGTGCCCGGCACCGAGCGCACCCCTTGGTATCACCGCAACGTCGACTACGACGAGATCGCCTTCTTCCACGGCGGCTCGCTCTATGGCATCCCGATGCCACCCGGCCTGATTTCCCATGCGCCGCAAGGTGTTCACCATGGCGCGCCGGAGAAGGCGCGCGAACGGGCCCGCCGCAAGTTCGACGAGCACTACTCGCGTCGACTGGAAGGTCATCGCCGTAGACACCCGTCGGCGACTCACCCCGTCAGCCGAACTGCTGGCTAACGATCTAGGACAGCACTGATGACCACCAGCACGCCGGTTAAGCACGACTACGAGCGGATCCCCTATCTGGTTGCCTTCCAGAACAATTCCGGGGTCCGCGACGTCTACGGTGGCCTCGCCGAAATCGTGGTGCTGGAAAGCTATCTGCTCAAGCCGAAAGCCAACCCGTCGGACACCGTGCTGATGTTCATGCACCCGATCGGCGGCGGCGCCTACCTACCGATGATCAACGCGCTGGCCCGGGCCGGCCACCACGTCATCTACTGCAACAGTCGATTTCGAGGCACCGACTCGGCGCTGCTGATGGAGAAGGTGATCGAAGACCTCGGCGCCGCGATCAAGGACGCCAAGGAGCGACTCGGCTACCGCAAAGTCGTGCTCGGCGGGCTGGAGCGGTGGGGGTTCGCTGTCGGTGTTCTACCAGCAGCAGGCCCAGCATGCGACCGTCACCTCGAGTCCGTCCGGCGACGGGCCCGACCTCACCCAACTCGACCTGCCGGCCGCCGACGGACTCATGCTGCTCGCCGCACACATCAGCCGGCACGGCACGCTGACCGAGTGGCTCGACGGATCGATCCTGGACGAGTCGGATCCGACCAAACGCGACCCTGAACTGGACCTCTACAACCCGGACAACCCCAACCAGCCGCCCTACAGCGAGGCGTTCCTCGCCCGCTACCGGCAAGCCCAGATCGACCGTAACCGCCGAATCACCGCCTGGGTCAAGGACAAACTGGCCGAATTGAGATCAAGCGGGCGTCCCGGCAGCGATGTAGCCGAGTTCGGTTTCATCGTGCACGGCACGATGGCCGACCCGCGGTGGCTCGATCCGGCCGTCGATCCCAACGAACGGGTTCCGGGAACCTGCTATCTGGGCGATCCTCAGGTGGTGAACATGGGCCCGGTCGGCCTGGCGCGGTTCTCGACGCTACGCAGCTGGCTGTCGCAGTGGAGTTATGACGACGCACACGGCGACGGGATCGCCTGCGGGCGCGACATTGCGGTGCCGGCGCTGGTGATCGGCAACCTGGCCGACGATGCCTGCACACCCGAGCACACCCGGCGTCTGTTCGAGGCGATCGGCCATCCGGACAAGGAGATGCACGAGATCCACGGCGCCACGCACTATTACGCCGGGCCCGATCAGCGCGACAAACTGCGGGAAGCCGTCACCGTCGTCTCCGATTGGCTCGAGCGTCACGACTTCACGGGGACTGCATGACCGCCGGCGACGATCCGACCGGCCCGCTGGACGGCATCCGGGTGCTCGAGTTGGGCACCCTGATCGCCGGGCCCTTCGCCGGACGGCTGCTCGGCGACATGGGTGCTGACGTCATCAAGGTCGAGCCGCCGGGTGCACCGGACCCGTTGCGCACCTGGGGGCAGGCCGAGGTCGACGGGCACCATGTGTTCTGGACCGTGCATGCCCGCAACAAGCGGGCCGTCACGCTGGACCTGCGTCAGCCGCGCGGCCGCGACCTGTTCCTCGACCTCGTCGAGAAATCCGACATCGTGGTGGAGAACTTTCGCCCTGGCACGCTGGAAAAGTGGAATCTGGGTTACGACGCTCTCAGCCAACGCAATTCGGGGATCATCCTGGTTCGGGTATCGGGTTACGGGCAGACCGGGCCCGACGCCCACAAGGCCGGATACGCCTCGGTCGCCGAGGCGTCCAGCGGATTGCGGTATCTCAACGGGTTCCCGGGCGGGCCGCCGCCGCGGCTGGCATTGTCGCTGGGCGACAGCCTGGCCGGGATGTTCGGCGCCCAGGGTGCGCTGGCCGCGCTGTACCGGCGCAGTGTCACCGGGCATGGTCAGGTGGTCGACGTCGCACTCACCGAATCATGTTTGGCGGTACAGGAATCCACCATTCCGGACTATGACGTCGGCGGTGTGGTGCGTGGCCCGTCCGGCACCCGCTTGGAGGGCATCGCACCGTCGAACATCTACCAGAGTGCCGACGACTCGTGGGTGGTGATCGCGGCCAACCAGGACACCGTGTTCGCCCGGCTGTGTCAGGCAATGGGACGACCCGAACTTGCCGGCGACGAGCGGTTCGCCGATCACGTTGCCCGCGGCCGCAATCAAGACGAGCTGGACACCATCATCGGGGCCTGGGCCGCCGAGCGTGAACCCGATGACATCATCGAAACCCTCAGCGCCGCAGGCGTCATCTCGGGTCCGATCAACACCGTCGCCGAGGTGGTGAACGACCCGCAACTGCGGGCGCGCGGCATGCTGGTCGAACACCACGACGAGCGACTTGGCCGCCCGGTGCTGGGGCCGGGGATCACGCCAGTGCTGTCGGAATCGCCAGGGAGCGTTCGCAACGCCGGTTCGGCACGCCCGGGTCAGCACAACGACGACGTCTACCTCGGGTTGCTCGAGAAGAGCGCCGACGAGATCGAGCAGCTACGCGCGGAGGCGGTGATCTGATGGTGCACGTCGACATTCGCGAGGTCGCCCTGCGCGACGGGTTGCAGATCGAGAAGCCAATCCCGTTGTCGGCCAAGCTGGAACTGCTGGCCGCCGTCGCCGCCACCGGGGTGCGCGAAGTGGAAGCCACCGCGTTCGTCTCTCCGTCGAAGGTGCCGTCGATGGCGGATGCCGCCGAGTTGGCCGCCGAATTGCGCCACTACCCCGACATCGACTTCTCCGCGCTGATCGCCAGCCCTAACGGCGCCCGGCGGGCGGTGGCCGCGGGCTTGCGCTCGATCGAATACGTGGTCGCGGCCAGCGATGCGTTCAGCCAGGCCAACGTCGGGCGCAGTAGCGCACAAGCAGCAGAACAGATCGGCGAGATCGTCGCCATCGCCCACGACGGCGATGTCACCGTCGAGGTGATCGTCGCCGTCGCCTGGGATTGCCCGTTCGAAGGGCCCACCGAGCCGCGGCGAGTCCTCGATATCGCCACGACGGCACGGGATCTCAGCGCCGACCGGTTCTGCATCGCCGACACCATCGGCACGACCACGCCGGGGCGGGTGCGCTCGCTGATCGCGCAGCTGAAACCGGTGCTCGGCGAGCTGCCACTGGGTGGGCATTTCCACAACACCCGCGGCGCTGGGCTGGCCAGCGCGTACGCCGCGGTCGAGTCGGGCGTCACCCGACTGGACGCCTCGGTCGGGGGGCTGGGCGGTTGCCCGTTCGCGCCGGGCGCCACCGGCAACATCGCCACCGAGGACCTGGTGTATCTGCTGCGCGACAGCGACATCGAGGTCGACATCGACCTGCAGGCCGCGATCGCCGCGGCCAAGGTTGCGAAATCGGTTGTGGGCCATGACTTGCCGAGCGCCTTATTGCGCGCCGGCGACCGGAAGAAACTCGATGGCGACTGAGGTCCTGACCGCGAAAGGCCGCCAGACCCGGGCGGCCATCGAGCAGGCCGCCCGCAAACTCTTCGCCGAGCGGGGCTTTCACGGCACCACGCTGGCCGATATCACGTCTGCTGCCGGCAAGTCCGGCGCGGTGTTCTACCGGTACTTTGACGACAAAGAAGACCTGCTCGCCGCGCTGGCCGAATCGTTTCTGCACGAGGTGCTGACGCCGTCCGGGTTGAGCCTGCATTTGCCGGACTCCCCGGACGACGACGCATTCTTCACGTCGGTGGTCACCGGTTACTGGAACATGTTCAAGCAGAACATCGGCATCATGATCGCGATCGACCAGCTGGCTACCACTCAGCAGCGGTTTACCACCGTGCAGAACGAATTTCGGCAGTTCGGCATGGACATTGTCGCGGCCTCGGTGCGACGCGCGCAGCGACAGGGTTACGCGTCCGAGCTCAATCCCGAACACATCGCGGCGGCGATCGCGTTGCTGTTCGAGAACTTCACCACGGTGTTTGTCGGGCGCTCCGGTCTGGACATGAAGATGACCGACGAAGACGCCATCGCGACCCTCGCTACGGTATGGAAGAAAACCCTGTACGGCACCTAAGGAGAAATCAAAGTGGATTTCACGTTGCCCGAACACCTTCCGGGCCTGCTCGCCGACATGGACGCGTTCATCGAGCGCGAGATCGCGCCGCTGCAGGCCGAGAACATGCAGTACTTCGACCAGCGTCGAGAACATGCCCGCACCGATTGGGACAACGACGGCATCCCCACCCGGGAGTGGGAGGACCTGCTGTCCGAGATGCGCCGACGCGCCGACAAAGGAGGCTGGTTGCGTTACGGCTTGCCGTCGTCATTGGGTGGTCGCGACGGCACCAACGTCGACATGGCAGTCATTCGGGAACATCTGGCGCACCGAGGCCTTGGCCTGCACAACGATCTGCAGAACGAGTCCTCGATCGTCGGCAACTTCCCGCAGGTGATCATGATGGAACGCTTCGGCTCCGACGAACAGCGCGCCGCGTGGTCCGAGGCGCTGATCACCGGCGAACGCTCGATGGCTTTCGGGCTCACCGAACCGCTGCACGGCTCCGACGCGACGTGGCTGGAGTCCCACGCCATACCCGACGGTCGACGAGTGGATCATCAACGGCTCCAAGCGGTTCAACACCGGTGTGCACCGCGCCACGCATGACTTGATCTTCGCCCGCACTTCCGGCGAGCCGGGCCAGGCCCAGGGCATCACCGCGTTCCTGGTACCCACCGATACGCCCGGGTTCCACGTTCCGTACTACTGGTGGACGTTCAACATGCCCACCGATCACGGCGAGGTGGAGTTGACCGATGTGCGGGTACCCGCCGGCGCGGTGCTCGGCGAGGTCGACCGGGGACTCGAGGTCGCGCAAACCTTTCTGCACGAGAATCGCATTCGTCAGGCCGCCAGCAGCCTGGGCGCAGCACAGTACTGCATCGATCGTGCCGCCGAATATGCAGGCACGCGAAAGGTTTTCGGCAAGCCCCTGTCGACCAACCAGGCCGTCCAGTGGCCACTGGCGGAACTGCAAACCGAAGCCCAGATGGTGCGACTGCTCGTGCAGTACGCGGCGTGGCATCTGGACCGCGACCATCACATGGAAGTGTCGGACAAAGTGTCGATGGCCAATTATCGGGCCAACCGGCTGGTGTGCGATGCAGCCGATCGGGCGATGCAGATCTTCGGCGGACTCGGATACAGCCGGCACGAGCCGTTCGAACACATCTACCGCCACCACCGCCGTTACCGAATCACCGAGGGCGCCGAGGAGATCCAGATCCGCCGGGTGGCCCAGCGGCTGTTCAAGTTCGGCCGCAAGTGACGGTCGCGCAGGAGCTGGCGTCAAAACTCGCCGGCGTGCTGGAGCCGGCCCTCGGCGCCGGCCTGGCCGTCGAGAATCTGCACACGCTGACGGGCGGCGCCAGCCGAACCACCTGGGCGTTCGACGCGGTCACGGGCGCACAGCGACGGTCACTGATCCTGCGCACCGGCCCACCTGACGAGGTGCACGCCGGCATGGAACTCGAAGCCGGCGCGCAACGCGCCGCGGCCGCCGCCGGCGCACCAGTCCCCCACATCGTCGTCGCCGACGATTCCGTTGTCACCCTTGGCAATCCGTTTCTGATTTGCGATGCGATCGCCGGCGAGACAATCGTCCGTCGCATCCAGCGGACGCTCGACAAAGATGGAGGGGCCGCGGGTCGGGAACGACTGCTGCGTCAGTGCGCCGAAGCGCTGGCCGCCATCCACCGGGCTGACACCGACCTGCCCGGCATCAGCGACGGGGACCAGATGGCGGAGTGGCGCGAGCAGTTGGACACCATGGGCGACACCACCGCCACCTTCGAGTGGGCGTTTCGCTGGCTGGCCGACAACCGGCCGACTCCGTCGCCGCAGCGTCTGGTGCACGGCGATTTTCGGATGGGAAACCTCATCGTCGACGGATCCGGCCTGGCGGCCGTGCTGGATTGGGAGCTTGTGCACGTCGGTGAGGTCTATGAAGACCTGGCCTGGTTCTGCATCCGAGCCTGGCGGTTCGGCGCGCCGTTGAGTCTCGCCGCCGGCGGACTGGGCAGCATCGAGGATTTTCTTCACTGTTACGAAAAAGCGGGTGGGGCTGCGGTCGACCGGGCCGCGTTTCACTGGTGGTTGGTTCAGGCCACGCTGCGCTGGGGAGTCATCTGCCGCTACCAGGCCGAACGGCACTTGAGCAGACAGACTCCCTCGGTCGAGCTCGCGACGATCGGTCGGCGCGTGTGCGAGACCGAGTGGGACTTGCTCAACTTGCTCGATAACTCGGTCGCGCATGCGGGTTGAGAGCCTAGGATTTCGCTGTGGTCACTCCTGATCAGGCAATCGATGCAATCCGCGCAACTGGTGGCGCCCAGCCCGGCAACCGGGCGCTACACGCCAAGGGAAAGCTCTACCGGGGCACCTTCACCGCAACTCCCGAAGCCGCCGCGCTCTCCCGCGCCGCGCATCTCAGCGGCGCAGCAGTGCCCGCGCTGATCCGGTTCTCCAGCGGCTCGGGCAACCCGCGACAACCCGACAACGTTCCCGGCGTGCGCGGACTGGCGGTGAAGTTCACGCTGCCGGACGGGTCGACGACCGATGTGTCCACCCAGACCGCGAAGCTGTTCCCGGCCAGCACACCCGACGGCTTCGTCTCGCTGCTGCGGGCGATGCGTCCCGGTCCCACTGCTCCGCTGCGGCTCATCGGCTACATCGCCACTCATCCGCGGTTCCTGTCCGCGCTACCCGTCGTCAAAGAGGCGAACAAAGTGCCGGCAAGCTACGGCACCATCACCTATCACGGCTTGCACGCCTTCCGCTGGGTCGCCGCCGACGGCAGCGCCCGATTCGTGCGTTACCACTTGCAGCCTGCCGCCGGCGAGGACATCCTGCCGCCGGACGTCGCGAAAGCCAAGGATGCCGACTTCTTGATCCACGAACTCGACGAACGCCTTGCATCCCAACCGGTTCGGTTCGATTACCAGGTCCAGATCGGCGCGCACGGCGACTCGACCGTCGACCCGTCCAAGCCCTGGCGCAGTGACCAGGTCGTCACCGTCGGCACCATCGAAATCACCGGTGCCGAAACGGAACGCGAGCACGGCGGCGACATCGTCGTGTTCGACCCGATGCGCGTCACCGACGGCATCGAGCCTTCCGACGACCCGGTTTTGCGGTTCCGGACGCTGGCGTACTCCGCCTCGGTGAAACTGCGCACCGGTGTCGATCGCGGGCCTGAAGCGCCCGCGACCTGATGACACACGGTCGGCCCACCGCAGCGGAACTGATCGCCGCAGTGGCCGAGTTCCTCGAGACCGACGTGCGGGAGTCGACCTCGGGCCACGTCAACTTTCACGCCCGGGTCGCGGCCAACGCCCTGCGCATGGTTGAACGAGAGCTGCTCGCCGGCCCCGGTGACGACGTGACCGAGGCGCTGGCCCGTGCCGGTTACGACGACGAAGCCCAGCTGGCCGCCGCCATCCGGGCCGGCCGGGTGGATGGGTCCGACGACGACGTGCAAGCGGCGTTGCGGACGCTGGTGGATCGCCGGCTGGCGGCCGCACACCCCGGCTACCAGGACGAATAAGGAGCTGCCGTGTCCGCTGCCGAAGCCGTCACAGATCTGGCCGATGGCCTGTTCGCGGCCATCGAACGCGGTGACGAGCCGCAACTCGGCGCACTCTTTGCCGAGGACGTCGCCGTGTGGCGGGCCGGGGCGCAGCGCGACGACGACAAAGGCCGTGCGATGAAGGTGTTGCGGTGGTTCATCGGCGTCACCGCCGAGCGCAGCTACGAAATCCTCGACCGTCAGTTGTTTCCCGACGGCTTCGTCCAACAGCACATCCTGCACGCCACTGGAACAGCGGGCGGATTGATCGCAATGCGCGTCTGCATCGTGATCAAGGTGAATGCCGACAACCTGGTCCATCGCATTGATGAATACTTCGACCCGGCCGATCTCGCGCCGATTCTGAGCTGAGGAGCTGCAATGAGCGACATCGACACACTGCTGAACGATCCGAATACCACCGGGGTGTGGAGCCTGGATGCCGGCCGGTCTACGGTCGGCTTCAACGTCAAGAATTTTTGGGGCCTGGTCAACGTCAAAGGGCGGTTCCCCGAAGTCAGCGGCGACGGCCAAATCACCGGTAAGGGGGCCATATTCGGCCGTCTCGACATCCAGGTGGCGTCGCTGCGCACCGGCATCGGCAAGCGCGACGAGCACCTGCGGTCGGCCGACTTCTTCGACGCGGACCGCTATCCGGAGATCGGCGTCGAGGTGACCGGCATCGAACCCGCGCCGACGCGGCCCCCAACCTCCAGGCCACGTTCAAGATCAAAGACGTCACCGCGCCCGTTCCGCTGCCAGTCCAGGTCAGCACGGCCGGCGACGGCGCGATGCGGGTGACGGCGACCGCAGTCATCGACCGCGACCAGTTCGATATCGGCTGGAATCGGCTCGGCATGGTCGCGAAGACGGCAACGATCTAGGCCGACGCATACTTCGTGCGGACGCCGCAGTAACGCTGCGAGCTTGGTCGAGCCGCCGACGTCCCCGCAGGCACGCGATAGCAGTACGATCTGGACCGTGTCCGCCACCAGCCCCTTGCGGGTCCTCGTGTACAGCGACAACCCCAACACCCGACAGGCCGTCATGATGGCGTTGGGCAAACGGGTGCATCCGGACCTGCCCGAGCTGAGTTATGTCGAGGTCGCGACTGGACCGGTCGTGGTCCAGCAGTTGGACGCCGGCGGCATCGATCTGGCCATTCTCGATGGCGAGGCCACCCCCGAGGGCGGCATGGGCCTTGCCAAACAGCTCAAGGACGAAATAGACGAGGGACCCCCGATCGTGGTGCTGACCGGGCGCCAGGACGACGCCTGGCTGGCCAGCTGGTCACGCGCCGAAGGCGCGGTTCCCCACCCGATCGATCCGATCCGGCTGAGCAGGACTGTTCTCGAGTTGCTGCGCACGCCAGTGCAGTAGCTGTCTGACCGACTCCGCGAGCCCGCGGCCCGGCCCGCTGGAGGGGGTTGATCTGTCGACTCGATTCCAGCTCGAAAGTGAGTCAAAGCGCTTTGCGTTCTTGACCCTTCGCGATTTTCGCGCGGATCGGTCCAATACCGCCTGTTTCGTGGCGTTAACCGGCCGTATAGCTGTGGTTGAGGTCACAACTAACCTGCTGAGCGCGTAGCCGCACACGGTCGCTAGGCTGTGGTTGCGCTCACAGTCCAGCCCACAGACCAGAGTGAGGAAGCGTCGTCGCCGCATGAATCTCTACCTACCCATTCTCGTTCTCGGAGGGATCGCTGCAGCCTTCGCGCTCGGCTCGGTCGCACTCGGCCAGCTCACCGGCCCGTCCCGGTACAACCGGGCAAAGCTGGAGGCTTACGAATGCGGGATCGAGCCCAGCGACCAGCCGGCCAACGCACCGCATGCCGGCAGCGGGCAGCGCTTTCCGGTGAAGTACTACCTGACGGCGATGCTGTTCATCGTCTTCGACATCGAAATCGTGTTCTTGTACCCGTGGGCGGTCAGCTACGACCAACTCGGACTGTTCGCGCTGATCGAGATGGTGGTGTTCATGCTCACCGTTTTCGTGGCCTACGCATACGTGTGGCGCCGCGGCGGATTGACTTGGGATTGAGGTAAATCGTGGGCATAGAAGAGAAACTCCCGAGCGGCTTCTTGCTGACCACCGTCGAACAACTGGCGGGATACTTTCGCAAGAGTTCGCTGTGGCCGGCCACCTTCGGCCTGGCCTGCTGCGCGATCGAGATGATGGCCACTGCCGGCCCGCGATTCGATATCGCACGCTTTGGCATGGAGCGGTTTTCGGCAACACCTCGTCAGGCCGACCTGATGATCGTGGCCGGCCGGGTCAGCCAGAAGATGGCGCCGGTGCTGCGTCAGATCTATGACCAGATGGCCGAGCCCAAATGGGTGCTGTCCATGGGCGTCTGCGCATCGTCGGGCGGAATGTTCAACAACTACGCGATTGTGCAAGGCGTCGACCACGTGGTGCCGGTAGACATCTACCTGCCCGGCTGCCCGCCGCGTCCGGAGATGTTGCTGTACGCAATCCTCAAGCTGCACGACAAGATTCAAGAGATGCCGCTCGGGGTCAACCGCGAGCTGGCCATCGCCGAGGCGGAGAAGGCGGCGCTCGCCGTCCGGCCGACGATCGAGCACCTCGGGCTGCTGCGATGAGTTCACCGAAAAGCGACCCCAACCGCGCGGCCAGTGAGGTCGGCGGGCCGCCCGTCGGCGCCGAAGCCTCCGACGCTGAGCTGATCGGCGTGCGCCGCGGCATGTTCGGCGTCCGCGGCAGCGGTGACACCTCGGGCTACGGCCGACTGATTCGCCAGGTCACCATTGATGAGGGAAGCCCGCGCCCCTACGGTTTCTATTTCGACGAGGTCGTCGACCGGCTGGCCGAGGCGTTGAACGCAGACGACAACGTCGAATTCGCCGACGCCATCGAGAAAGTGGTCGTCTATCGCAACGAGCTGACACTGCACGTGCGCCGCGAATTCCTGCCGCACGTCGCTCGCCGGCTACGCGACGACGCGCAACTGCGGTTCGAGCTGTGCCTCGGTGTCAACGGCGTGCACTACCCGGACGAAACCGGCCGCGAGTTGCATGCGATATACCCGCTGAGCTCCATCACCCACGGCCGCCGGGTGCGGCTGGAAGTGGCTGCGCCAGATGGTGACCCGCACATCCCCTCGTTGTTCGCGATCTACCCGACCAACGATTGGCACGAACGCGAGACCTACGACTTCTTCGGCATCATCTTCGACGGCCACCCCTCGTTGACCCGTATCGAGATGCCCGACGACTGGCAGGGACATCCGCAGCGCAAGGACTACCCGCTCGGCGGCGTCCCAGTGGAATACAAGGGCGCACAGATCCCGCCGCCCGACCAGCGGAGGTCCTACAACTGATGACCGAAACCACGAGCGCCGCAAACGCTGACGGCTCGGACACCTTGATCGCGCTCACGGGCCAAGATTGGAATAGGGTTGTCGAGGCCGCCCGGGAGCGCGGCGAGCCCGGCGAACGAATCGTCGTCAACATGGGACCGCAACACCCCTCGACCCACGGTGTGCTGCGACTGATCCTGGAGATCGAAGGCGAGACCGTCACCGATGCCCGGTGCGGAATCGGCTACCTGCACACCGGAATCGAGAAGAACCTCGAATACCGCTACTGGACGCAGGGCGTGACGTTCGTAACCCGAATGGATTACCTGGCACCGTTTTTCAACGAGACGGCCTTCTGTCTGGGTGTGGAGAAGCTGCTCGGCATCACCGACGAGATCCCCGAACGGGTCAACGTCATCCGGGTGATGATGATGGAGCTCAACCGAATCTCCTCGCATCTGGTCGCGTTGGCGACCGGCGGCATGGAGTTGGGCGCGATGACGCCGATGTTCACCGGCTTCAAGGGCCGCGAGATCATCCTCACGCTGTTCGAGTCGATCACCGGGCTACGGATGAACAGTGCCTACATCCGCCCCGGCGGTGTATCGGCGGACCTGCCACCCAACGCCGAAGCCGAAATCGCCACCGCCCTCAAGGAAATCAAGGGCGTGCTGCGCGAGATGGGCAACCTGCTCAACGAGAGCGCCATCTGGAAGGCCCGCACCAAAGACGTCGGCTACCTCGACCTCACCGGGTGCATTGCCCTGGGCGTGACCGGGCCGTGCCTGCGTTCTACCGGGTTGCCCCACGACCTGCGCAAAACAGAGCCCTACTGCGGATACGAGAACTACGAATTCGACGTCATCACCGACGACGGATGTGATTCTTACGGCCGCTACATCATTCGCGTAAAGGAGATGTCGGAGTCGGTGAAGATCGTCGAGCAGTGCCTGGACAAACTGCGGCCCGGCCCGACGATGATCGAGGATCGCAAAATCGCCTGGCCGGCCGACCTGAAAGTCGGTCCGGATGGGCTGGGTAACTCGCCGGAGCACATCGAGAAGATCATGAGCGGCTCGATGGAAGCGTTGATCCACCACTTCAAGCTGGTCACCGAGGGCATCCGGGTTCCGGCCGGCCAGGTCTACGTCGCCATCGAATCTCCGCGCGGCGAGCTGGGCGTGCACATGGTCAGCGACGGCGGCACCCGTCCGTACCGGGTGCACTACCGCGACCCCTCGTTCACCAACCTTCAAGCCGTCGCCGCGATGTGCGAGGGCGGCATGGTCGCCGACGTCATCACCGCGGTGGCCAGTATCGACCCGGTGATGGGCGGGGTGGACCGATGACGGCAGTTCCCCAAGCCGGCGCCAGCAATAGCGAGCCCGGCGCCAGCAACGGCGAGCGGGTGTTCCTCCGGCTTGGCCCGCCACCGGAGGAGCCCGGCCAGTTCGTCACCGACGGCGCGCCACAGTCGTACCCGGCCGATGTGCAGGCCCAGCTCGAGGTCGACGCCAAGGAGATCATCGGCCGCTACCCCAGCCCGCGCTCGGCGCTGCTGCCGCTGCTGCACCTGGTGCAGGCGCAAGACGGCTACGTGACGCCGGCCGGCATTGAATTCTGCGGCGCGCAACTCGGGTTGACCGGAGCCGAAGTCGCCGCTGTCGCAAGCTTTTACACGATGTACCGCCGCGGTCCGACCGGCGACTACTTTGTCGGCGTGTGCACCAACACGCTGTGCGCGGTGATGGGCGGCGACGCGATCTTCGACTCGCTCAAGGAGCACCTCGGCATCGGCAACGACGAGACGACCGACGACGGATCGGTGACGCTGCAGCACATCGAGTGCAACGCGGCGTGCGACTTCGCGCCGGTGGTGATGGTCAACTGGGAGTTCTACGACAACCAGACGCCTCAGTCGGCGCGCACGCTGGTCGACGGTCTGCGATCCGGTAATCCCCCGGCGCCCACCCGTGGCCTGGCCCCGCTGTGCAAGTTCAAGGAGACCGAGCGGATTCTCGCCGGCTTCCCCGATCCGCGGGCCGACGATGGCCAGGGCGGTGCGGGCGCGGCGACACTGGCCGGTCTCGAGGTGGCCAAGGAACACAACATGAAGGCTCCGCCTGCAGGGGAGAGCACGTAATGGGGTCACCAACACCGCTGGCTCCGGTGCTGAGCCGGTTCTGGGACGACCCCGAGTCGTGGACGCTGGAGACCTATCGCCGCAACGACGGCTACCAGGCGCTGGACAAGGCCTTGAAGATGGACCCCGACGCGGTGATCTCGGCCGTCAAGGATTCCGGCCTGCGCGGTCGCGGCGGCGCGGGCTTCTCGACCGGCACCAAGTGGTCGTTCATCCCACAGGGCGACAGCGGCGCCGCCGCCAAGCCGCACTACCTGGTGGTCAACGCCGACGAGTCGGAACCTGGTACGTGCAAAGACATTCCACTGATGCTGGCCACCCCGCATGTTCTGGTCGAGGGCGTGATCATCGCGTCGTATGCAATCCGGGCCAGCCACGCGTTCATCTACGTCCGCGGTGAAGTGCTGCCGGTGCTGCGGCGCCTGCAGAACGCGGTCGCCGAGGCCTACGCCAACGGTTACCTGGGCCGCGACATCGCCGGGTCGGGCTACGACCTGGAGTTGGTGGTGCACGCCGGCGCCGGCGCCTACATCTGTGGCGAGGAGACCGCGCTGCTCGACTCGCTGGAAGGACGTCGCGGCCAGCCGCGTCTGCGTCCCCCGTTCCCCGCGGTCGCCGGCCTCTATGGCTGCCCGACGGTGATCAACAACGTCGAGACCATCGCCAGCGTCCCGTCGATCGTGCTCAACGGCGTGGACTGGTTCCGCTCGATGGGTAGCGAGAAATCGCCTGGCTACACGCTGTATTCGCTGTCGGGGCACGTGACCAAACCTGGCCAGTACGAGGCCCCGCTGGGCATCACCTTGCGCGAACTACTCGACTACGCCGGGGGCGTTCGGGCCGGTCACCAGCTGAAGTTCTGGACGCCCGGTGGATCGTCGACGCCGCTCCTGACCGACGAGCACCTCGATGTGCCACTGGATTACGAGGGCGTCGGGGCAGCCGGGTCGATGCTGGGCACCAAGGCACTCGAGATCTTCGACGAGACCACCTGCGTGGTGCGCGCGGTCGGCCGCTGGACCGACTTCTACATGCACGAGTCATGCGGAAAGTGCACCCCGTGCCGCGAGGGCACGTTCTGGCTGAGCCAGATCTACCATCGCCTCGAAGCCGGCCACGGCACCGCCGAAGACCTGGACAAGCTCACCGACATCGCCGACGCGATTCTCGGAAAGTCGTTCTGCGCCTTGGGCGATGGTGCGGCGAGCCCGGTCGCGTCGTCACTGCAGTTCTTCCGCGACGAATACATCGCACATATCGAGGGCGACGGTTGTCCGTTCGACCCGAAGCTGTCCATGCTTGCGCCGAACGGAGCCTCATGACGCAAACAGCCGACACCGGAAAAAAGATCACCGAGCCCGAGTTGGTGACGCTGACCATCGACGGCACCGAAGTCAGTGTCCCGAAGGGGACGCTGGTGATTCGCGCCGCCGAGTTGATCGGTGTGCAGATCCCCCGGTTCTGCGATCACCCACTACTGGACCCGGTGGGGGCCTGCCGCCAGTGCCTGGTCGAAATCGAGGGCCAGCGTAAGCCGATGGCGTCCTGCACGATTCCCGTCGCCGACGACATGGTGGTGCGCACGCAGTACAGCTCCGAGGCTGCCGACAAGGCGCAGCACGGCGTGATGGAACTGCTGCTGATCAACCACCCACTGGACTGCCCGATGTGCGACAAGGGCGGCGAGTGCCCGCTGCAGAACCAGGCAATGTCCAACGGCCGCGCCGACTCTCGGTTCGAAGACGTCAAGCGCACGTTCACCAAGCCGATCAACATCTCGTCACAGGTGCTGCTGGACCGCGAGCGCTGCATCCTGTGCGCGCGCTGCACGCGGTTCTCCGAACAGATCGCCGGCGACCCATTCATCGACATGCAGGAGCGCGGCGCGCTACAGCAGGTCGGCATCTACGCCAACGAACCGTTCGAGTCGTACTTCTCCGGTAACACCGTGCAGATCTGCCCGGTCGGCGCGTTGACCGGCACCGCCTACCGCTTCCGCGCCCGCCCGTTCGACCTGGTCTCCAGCCCGAGCGCGTGCGAGCACTGCGCGTCAGGGTGCGCGCAGCGCACCGACCACCGCCGAGGCAAGGTGCTCCGCCGACTGGCCGGCGACGAGCCCGAGGTCAACGAGGAGTGGAACTGCGACAAAGGCCGCTGGGCGTTCAACTACGCCGCCCAGGGTGACCGGATCACCACTCCCCTGGTGCGCGGCGAAGACGGTGCGCTAGAGCCCGCCTCATGGCCGCACGCGGTCGCCGCGGCGCTCGAAGGGCTCACCACAGCCGCCGGTGGGGCCGGCGTGCTGCCGGGTGGCCGGCTGACCGCCGAAGACGCCTACGCCTATTCCAAGTTCGCTCGAATTGTGTTGGGCACCAACGACATCGACTTCCGCGCTCGTCCGCACTCCGACGAGGAGACGCAGTTCCTGACGGCCAAGGTCGCGGGCAAGCTGCTCACCACCACCTACTCCGACCTGGAGTCGGCCCCGGCGGTGCTGCTGGTCGGCTTCGAGCCCGAAGAAGAGTCGCCGATCATCTACCTGCGGCTGCGTAAGGCCGCCCGGAAGCACGGGCTGCCGGTGCACGCGGTTGCGCCCTTCGCCAGCAACGGTTTACAGAAGATGCACGGCACGCTGATCGAGACCGCACCCGGCGGCGAGGCCGCCGCGCTGGACGGGCTGGCCGGCGGCGACCTCGCCGGGCTCCTTGCCAAGCCCGGTGCCGTCATCGTTGTCGGTGAGCGGCTGGCGAGTTCGCCCGGCGCCCTATCCGCCGCGGCCCGGCTGGCCGAAAGCACCGGCGCGCAACTGGCTTGGGTGCCGCGGCGTGCCGGTGAACGCGGGGCGATCGAGGCCGGCGCGCTGCCGGGTCTGCTGCCCGGTGGCCGGCCGCTGACCGACGAGACCGCACGGTCGCAGATCGCCGCGGGCTGGAATGTCGCCGAATTGCCCTCCGCCGAGGGGCGTGACGCCGACGCCATCCTGGCCGCGGCCGCCGACGGCAGCCTGGGCGCGTTGTTGGTCGGCGGCATCGACCCTGATGACTTCGCCGACCCCGACGCGGTGCTGGCCGCGCTGGACGCGGCGGGCTTCATCGTAAGCCTGGAGTTGCGGCGCAGTGCCGTCACCGAGCGCGCCGACGTGGTCTTCCCGATCGCGCCGGCCGCGGAGAAAGCCGGAACCTACGTCAACTGGGAGGGCCGTCAGCGCAGCTTCTCGGGCGCGCTGCCGCCGGCCGCCACACCGGATTGCCGCGTCCTGGACACGCTGGCCGACGAGCTGGGCATCGACCTCGGATTCCCCACTGTGGCAGCCGGTCTGGCCGAACTCAACGGGTTGGGCACCTGGGATGGCGCACCCGCGTCGGCGCCGAGCGTTGCCGCGGCCGCAGCTTCCAAGCCCGGTGCCGGTGAGGCCGTCCTGGCGGGCTGGCGGATGCTGCTCGATGCCGGGACACTGCAGGATGGCGAGTCTCATTTGGCCGGTACCGCCCGCACACCCGTGGTGCGGCTATCGGCAGCGACGGCGAACGGGCTCGGTGCCGCCGACGGCGACAACGTCACCGTCAGCACCTCGCACGGCTCGATCACGCTGCCGTTGACGATCACCGAGATGCCCGACCACGTCGCATGGCTGCCGCTGAACTCACCAGGCTCGGCGGTGCACCGGCAGCTGGGCGTCACGCCGGGCGCCGTCGTGAAGATTGGAGCGACCAAGTGACCGGCTTCGGACATGACACCTGGTGGCTGATCCTGGCCAAATCGCTTCTGGTCTTTGTGTTCCTGGTCCTGACGGTGTTGATCGCGATCCTCGCCGAACGCAAGATCCTGGGCCGGATGCAGATGCGTTGGGGGCCCAACCGGGTCGGCCCGCGCGGCTACCTGCAGAGCCTGGCGGACGGCATCAAGCTGGCGCTCAAGGAGCCGCTGATCCCGTTCGGCGTCGAGAAGCCGATTTTCCTTCTGGCACCGGCTATCTCGACGATTCCGGCGATCACGGCGTTTGCGTTCATCCCGTTCGGGCCGCAGGTTTCGGTGTTCGGCCACTGGACCCCGCTGCAGGTGACCGACCTGCCGGTGGCAGTGCTGTTCATCCTCGCGCTGTCGTCGATCGGGGTGTACGGGATCGTGCTGGCGGGGTGGTCCTCGGGATCGACCTACCCGCTGCTGGGCGGGGTGCGCTCCACCGCCCAGGTGATCTCCTATGAGGTCGCGATGGGCCTGTCGTTCGCGACGGTGTTTCTTTACGCCGGAACGATGTCCACGTCGCAGATCGTGACGGCCCAGAACCGGGTCTGGTACGTCTTCCTGCTGCTGCCGTCGTTCTGCACGTACCTGGTGTCCATGGTCGGCGAGACCAACCGGGCGCCCTTCGATCTGCCTGAGGCCGAAGGCGAACTGGTCGCCGGTTTCCACACCGAGTACTCGTCGCTGAACTTCGCGTTGTTCTTCCTCGCCGAGTACATCAACATGACGACGGTGTCGGCGCTGGCCGCCACGTTGTTCTTGGGCGGCTGGCACGCGCCGTGGCCACTGAACATGTGGGCCGGCGCCAACAGTGGTTGGTGGCCGGTGCTCTGGTTCGTCGCCAAGGTGTGGGTGTTCTTGTTCCTCTACATCTGGTTGCGCGGCGTGCTGCCTCGACTGCGGTATGACCAGTTCATGGCACTCGGGTGGAAGATCCTGATCCCGGTGTCGCTGGTCTGGGCGCTGATCGCCGCCGCGATCCGCACGTTGCGCGACCAGGGTTACGCGCATTGGACGACGTTGCTGGTCGTCGCCAGCATCGTCGTGACCGTCGTGCTGCTGTATCTGCTGCAAAGACCGTTCAGCAACAGACAGCTGCGCAAGAAGCGACGTCGCACCGAGTCGGAGGCAAGGTCCACATACGCGGCCTTGGAACCGGCATTCCCTACGCCGCCAATGCCCGGTAAATCGCTGGCACCGGCGACCAAGGAGACAGCCAGTGGCTAAGTTCCTCAGTTCCCTCGCCGGGTTCGGTGTCACGTTCGGCGCGATGTTCAAGCGCCCGATCACCGAGAGCTACCCGGAGAACCCCGGCCCGGTGAAGCCGCGGTATCACGGCCGCCATCAGCTCAACCGCTACGCCGACGGCCTGGAGAAGTGCATCGGCTGCGAGCTGTGCGCATGGTCGTGTCCGGCCGACGCGATCTACGTCGAAGGCGCCGACAACACCGACGAGGCCCGGTTTTCGCCGGGTGAACGCTACGGCCGCGTCTATCAGATCAACTACCTGCGTTGCATCGGATGCGGGCTGTGCGTCGAGGCCTGCCCGACCCGCGCGCTGACGATGACCAACCACTACGAGATGGCCGACGACAACCGCGCCGACCTGATCTACGAGAAGCAGAACCTGTTGGCACCGATGCTCGAGGGCATGAACCCGGCGCCGCACCCGCGGGCCGAGGGATCCACCGACGCCGACTACTACCGCGGCAACATCACCGCGAACGGCCTGCGCCAACTCCCGATTACGGACGTCTCAAAGTGACCACGTTATTGGCCGCCGACGTCATTGCCCGCACGTCCACCGGCGAAGCCGTGACGTTTTGGCTGCTGGCCACGCTGGCGTTGATCGGCGCGTTGGGCGTCGTGATGGCCGCCAACGCGGTCTACAGCGCGATGTCTCTGGCGCTGACGATGATCGTCCTGGCAGTGATCTACATGATCCAGGACGCGTTGTTCCTGGGCGTCGTGCAGATCGTGGTCTACACCGGCGCCGTGATGATGTTGTTCCTGTTCGTGCTGATGCTGATCGGCGTGGACTCCGCCGAATCGCTGGTGGAAACCCTTCGCGGACAACGGGTTGCAGCTGTGGTGGCCGGGCTGGGCTTGGGTGTCGTGCTGATCGCCGGAATCGGCACCGTTGCCACCAACCGCTTCGCGACAAACGGCCTGTCGACAGACATTGCTCCCGAAGGCAACGTGCAGGGGCTCGCGGCGCTGATCTTCTCCCAGTACCTGTGGGCCTTCGAGTTGACCAGCGCGCTGCTGATCACCGCGGCCATCGGCGCGATGATCTTGGCCCACCGCGAGCGCTTCGAACGCCGTAAAACGCAGCGCGAGATGTCCATCGAGCGATTCCAGCCCGGCGGTTATCCCACTCCGCTGCCCGGCCCGGGCGTCTTCGCGCGCCATAACGCGGTCGACACACCCGCACGGTTGCCCGACGGCTCCTCATCCCGGTTGTCGGTGCCCGCCGTTTTGGAGTTGCGGCCGGTCGAAGAGCGGGACTTGCCAGCCGCCAAGGGTTCCAACGGTTTTGACGCCATCACCAGAGGAGGCGCGTCATGAACCCGCAGAATTACCTGTATCTGTCCGCGTTGCTGTTCACCATCGGTGCCGCCGGCGTGCTGTTGCGGCGCAACGCGATTGTCATGTTCATGTGCGTCGAGTTGATGCTGAACGCGGTCAACCTGGCCTTCGTCACGTTCGCCCGCCTACACGGTCGCCTCGACGGTCAGATGGTGGCCTTCTTCACGATGGTCGTCGCCGCCTGCGAAGTGGTGATCGGGCTGGCCATCATCATGACGATTTTCCGTGCCCGCAAATCGGCTTCGGTCGACGACGCGAACCTGCTAAAAGGCTGACGGGATGACACATTTGACCTGGTTGCTCGTCGCGTTGCCCGCGGCCGGCGCCGCAATATTGCTGCTCGGCGGCAGGCGCACCGACGCCTGGGGCCACTGGCTGGGCTGTCTGACCGCGCTGGCCTCGTTCGGGGTCGGTGTTTCGCTGCTGGCCGACATGCTCGGCCGGCACGGCGACGCCCGGACGATCAGCCAGAACTTGTTCACCTGGATTCCCGTCGGCAGCCTGCAGGTCGACTTCGGACTGCAAATCGATCAGCTGTCAATCTGTTTCGTGCTGCTGATCACCGGCGTCGGATCGCTGATCCACATCTACTCGGTGGCCTACATGGCCGAAGATCCCGACCGCCGAAGGTTTTTCGCCTACCTGAACCTGTTCCTGGCAGCGATGTTGCTGCTGGTGGTCGCCGACAACTTCGTCGGCCTCTACGCCGGCTGGGAAGGCGTGGGCCTGGCGTCCTACCTGCTGATCGGGTTCTGGTACCACAAGCCGACCGCGGCCACCGCAGCCAAAAAGGCCTTCGTGATGAACCGGGTCGGCGACGCCGGGCTGGCGCTGGCGATCTTCGTGATCTTCGCCAACTTCGGCACGCTGTCCTACTCCGGAGTGTTCGGCCAGGCGGCGGGCGCCAGCCATAGCGCGTTGACCTGGATCGGATTGCTGCTGCTGGCCGGTGCGTGCGCCAAATCCGCCCAAGTTCCGCTGCAGGCCTGGCTCGGTGACGCGATGGAAGGCCCCACCCCGGTCTCGGCGCTGATTCACGCGGCCACCATGGTGACCGCCGGTGTGTATCTGATCGTGCGATCCAACCCGCTGTACAGCCTGTCTCCCGACGCCCGCCTCGGCGTGATCATCGTCGGCGCCGTCACGTTGATGTTCGGTGCGATCATCGGTTGCGCCAAGGACGACATCAAGCGCGCGCTGGCCGCGTCCACGATGAGCCAGATCGGCTACATGGTGCTGGCCGCGGGGCTGGGGCCGGCGGGCTACGCGTTCGCGATCCTGCACCTGCTCACCCACGGCTTCTTCAAAGCCGGGCTGTTCCTGGGCTCCGGTTCGATCATCCACGCGATGCACGAAGAGCAGGACATGCGCCACTACGGCGGCCTGCGCAGCGCGCTGCCGGTCACCTTCGCCACCTTCGGGCTCGGCTACCTGGCGATCATCGGCGTCCCACCATTCGCCGGCTTCTTCTCCAAAGACGCCATCATCGAGGCCGCATTGGGAGTCGGCGGAGCCGGCGGCTGGATCCTGGGCGGCACCGCCCTGCTGGGCGCCGGCATCACCGCGTTCTACATGACCCGGGTGATGCTGTTGACCTTCTTCGGTGAAAAGCGTTGGGCCGACGATGCGCATCCGCACGAGGCGCCCGCGCTGATGGCCTGGCCGATGATCCTGCTCGCGGTCGGATCGGTCTTCTCCGGCGGGCTGCTGGGCTGGGGCGGCACGCTGCGGCACTGGCTGGAGCCGGTGACGACCTTCGAGGAGCACACGCCCGTTGCACCGAGTTGGGTGATCAGCGCCGTGGCCGTCGCCATCGTCGCGGTCGGGTTCCTGTTCGCGTTGTGGCGCTACCTCGGCAAACCCGTGCCCGAGACCGCACCCGCGGACGTGTCCGCGCTGACCGTCGCCGCGCGCCGCGACCTCTACGGCGATGTCTTCAATGAAGACGTGTTCATGCGACCGGGCGCGCAACTCACCCATGCGCTGGTCGAGTTCGACGATCAGGGTGTGGACGGCTCGGTCAACGGGCTGGCCAATCTGGTGGGCCGCACGTCGGAGTGGCTGCGCGGCTTCCAGACCGGTTTTGCCCGTAACTACGCACTCTCGATGTTGGCCGGTGCGGCGCTGGTCGGCGCCGCGATCCTGACGGTGCAGCTGTGGTGACGACGAGCGAAGCGATGAGAAAGAGCAGCGCTGATGACTAACGCCCCTTGGCTGTCCATCTTGTGGCTGCTGCCACTGGTCGGGGCGGTCGTGATCATCCTGGTGCCCCCGGGTGGACGGCAGTTCGCCAAGTGGCTCGGCGTGGCCGTGTCGGTTGTTGTGCTGGCGCTGTCGATCGCGCTCGCGGTGGCCTTCAAGGCCGGCGGCCCGACCTACCAGTTCACCGAATCTCACCCGTGGATACCGGCATTCGGCGCCGGATACACCATCGGCGTCGACGGCATCGCGCTGATGCTGGTGCTGGTGACCACGATCCTGGTGCCGTTCCTGCTGGTGGCCGGCTGGAACGATGGCGGTGAGCGATCCCGCGGCACGCAGGCCTACGTGGCGTTGACGCTGACCATCGAATCGATGGTGCTCATCTCGGTGATCTCGCTGGACGTGCTGCTGTTCTACGTGTTCTTCGAGGCGATGCTCATCCCGATGTACTTCCTCATCGGTGGATTCGGTGGCGGCGCCCACCGGTCGCGTGCCGCGGTGAAGTTCTTGCTCTACAACCTGTTCGGCGGTCTGATCATGCTGGCCGCGGTGATCGGCTTGTACGTGGTGACCGCCGAAAATGGCTCCGGCACTTTCGACTTCCGTCAGATCGTCGCTGCCGTCACGTCGGGTACCTTGGGCGCCTCGTCGGGCGTGATGAAGGCGCTGTTCCTGGGATTCATGTTCGCGTTCGCCATCAAGGCGCCGCTGTGGCCGTTCCACCGCTGGCTGCCCGACGCCGCGGTGGAGTCGACGCCCGCGACCGCGGTGCTGATCACCGCGGTGATGGACAAGGTCGGCACGTTCGGCATGTTGCGGTACTGCCTGCAGTTGTTCCCTGACGCATCAACGTATTTCCGGCCCGCCATCGTCGCCCTCGCGGTGATCGGCGTCATCTACGGCGCCATCGTCGCGATCGGCCAGACCGACATCATGCGATTGATCGCGTACACCTCGATCTCGCACTTCGGCTTCATCATTCTCGGCATCTTCGTGATGACGACGCAGGGCCAGAGCGGTGCGACGCTGTACATGCTCAACCACGGCATCTCCACCGCAGCGGTGTTCCTGATCGCCGGATTCCTGATCTCACGCCGCGGCACCCGTTCGATCGCCGCCTACGGCGGGATCCAGAAGGTAGCGCCAGTGCTGGCGGGCACCTTCCTGGTGGCGGGCCTTGCCACGGTGTCGCTTCCGGGGTTGGCGCCGTTTGTCAGCGAGTTCCTGGTGCTGCTGGGCGCATACAACCGCTACTGGTTGGCGGCGGCCGTCGGCGTGACCGCACTGGTGCTCTCCTCGATCTACATCCTATGGCTCTACCAGCGGGTGATGACCGGCCCCGTCACGCCGGGCAACGAGCGGATCCGCGATCTGGTGCCACGGGAGATCCTGGTTGTCGCGCCGCTGACTCCTGCTGCTGCTGGTTCTGGGGATCTACCCCAAGCCGGTGCTCGACATCATCAACCCTGCGGTGGGCAACACCATGGCGACCATCGGTGCGCATGACCCGCACCGATCGTGCGACCCGGCACGGCGCACGTGCCCGGAATGGCGGAAGGACCGCGCCGATGACGTCTCTCGCTGCTGCTACGTCAGTGCCGACGCCCAGCGTCGAATACGGTCTGCTCTCACCGATTTTCATCGTCTTCGGCGTCGCGGTGGTCGGCGTGCTGGTGGAAGCGTTCCTGCCCCGGCGGGCCCGCTACGGCGCCCAGGTCCTGCTCGCGCTCGGCGGCCTGATCGCGGCGATCGCCGCCGTCATCGTCGTCGCCCGGCAACTCGACCCTCCGGGCCGCTACGCGATACTGCACGCGCTGGCCATCGACGGACCGACTCTGCTTTTGCAAGGCGCCGTGCTGCTGGTCGCGTTGCTCGCCGTGTTCTTCTTCGCCGAGCGCCAGAAGGGCGACAACGGTGCTGCCGGACCGGGCGCCGCGACGGCAACCGCTCACGTGCCCGTCGGGCTGGAATCCTTTACGCCGCAGGCATCGGCGGTACCGGGCAGCGCGGCCGAGCACGAGGCCGAGCGGGCCGGCGCGAGCCAGACCGAGGTGTTCCCGCTGACGATGCTGGCGGTCGGCGGCATGCTGGTATTTCCGGCCGCCAACGACCTGCTGACCATGTTCGTTGCGCTCGAGGTCCTGTCTCTGCCGCTCTACCTGCTCTGTGGGCTGGCCCGGCACCGTCGCCTGCTATCCCAGGAAGCGGCGGTCAAATACTTTCTGCTGGGCGCATTTTCATCGGCGTTCTTCCTCTACGGCGTGGCGCTGCTGTACGGCGCCACCGACAGCCTGACGCTGCCCGGCATCGCGAAAGCACTGGCGGCAGACCACAGCCATTCGATGGCGTTGACCGGCGTGGCGCTGTTGTCGGTCGGTTTGCTGTTCAAGGTCGGCGCGGTCCCCTTCCATTCGTGGATTCCTGACGTCTATCAGGGCGCACCGACCCCGATCACCGGGTTCATGGCCGCCGCAACGAAAGTCGCGGCGTTCGGCGCGCTGCTTCGCGTCGTCTACGTCGCGCTGCCACCGCTGCACGACCAATGGCGCCCTGTGCTGTGGGCCATCTCGATCCTGACCATCGCGGTCGGCACGGTGACCGCGGTGACGCAAACCGACGTGAAGCGGATGCTGGCGTACTCGTCGATCGCGCACGTGGGCTTCCTGCTGACCGGCGTGATCGCCGACAACCCGGTCGGCCTGGCGGCCACGATGTTCTACCTCGTCGCCTACAGCTTCAGCACGGTAGGCGCGTTCGCGGTCGTCAGTCTGATTCGCAACTCGAACGGCGAAGAGGATGCCACCACCGCCCACTGGGCCGGACTTGGCCAGCGTTATCCCGTTGTCGGCCTGCTCTTTTCGATGTTCCTGCTGGCCTTCGCCGGTATCCCGCTGACCAGCGGCTTCATCAGCAAGTTCGCGGTGTTCTCGGCGGCGGCCAAGGGCGGGGCGGTGCCGTTGGTCATCGTCGGTGTCATCGGCAGCGCGGTCGCCGCGTACTTCTACGTGCGGGTGATCGTACTGATGTTCTTCACCGAGCCGCACGCCGAGTCCGGTACACGTCGTGATGCCCAGCTTCTGGAGCAAGGCGGCGATCGCGGTCTGCGCGGCAATCACCATCGGCTTGGGCATCTTCCCGCAGCCGCTGCTCGACCTCGCCCGGCAGGCCGCGCAGTTCCTGACATGACCTCGACGCTGGTTCTCAGCGACGACGCCGGCGCGGTCCGGGTCCTGACCATGAACCGGCCCGCAGCGCGAAACGCATTGAGCCCCGACCTGATCGGAGCGCTCTACGCCGCGCTCCGTGAGGCCGACGACGACGCGTCGGTACGGGCGGTGGTCCTCACCGGTGCCGACCCGGCCTTCTGCGCCGGCGTCGACCTCAAAGAGGCGCAACGGCTCGGCTCGGTCTATTTCGAGCAGTTTCAGAACCAGAGCTGCATTCGCCAAACCGGGCAAGATGCGCACACCGATCATCGGCGCCATCAACGGCGCGGTCTTCACCGGCGGTCTCGAAATGGCTTTGGGCTGCGACTTTCTCATCGCCTCTGAGCGTGCGATATTCGCCGACACCCATGCCCGCGTCGGGATCCTGCCCGGCGGCGGTATGACGGCACGACTTCCGCAGGTAGTCGGGGCGGCGATGGCGCGCCGGCTGTCCATGACCGGCGAGGTGGTCGACGCCGCGCGCGCCGAGCGGATCGGCTTGGTCACCGAGGTCGTTCCGCACGATCGCTTGCTGACCAGATCGGTCGAGCTGGCGAGTCAGATCGCCGAAGTGCCGGGACCAATCATGGCCGGCCTCAAGGAAATCTACGCCACCGGCACCGCTGCGATCATCGACCCCGCCCTCGCCGCCGAACAAGCCATCGCCGGTGCACAGACGTTGGATCGCGACGGCCTGAAAGATCGGTTACGCGGAGATCACCGAGCGCAATCGCCGCCAGATCCAGGCTCAGCCCGACGCGAGCAGCGGGCTGTAGTCCGTCGGCGGGTCAACGAGATTCATTGACCGGTAGAGCTTTTCGCTCAGCGCCGGGCTGGTCTCCGCCGCGGACAGCACCGCCTCCCGGAACTCCAACAGTTCTTTGGACGCCGAATGCTCCGGGTCGGTGTTGTCCATGTAGCGGTCGTTGAACTGATTGGACGCCCACATCGGCCCGATCTGTTCGGCGGCGGCGGCGAAGAATCGCAGCGCGAAATCACCGTTCGCTTCGGCCAGACATGCCTGCAACGCCATCGCTTCCAGTGCTGCCACCGTCATGCCCTGGCCGTAGATGGGGTTGGTACTACAGATCGCATCGCCGAACACCAGTAAGCCGGACGGAAACCGATCCATCTGGTCGTAGCGTCGCCACGTGGCGCCCGGGTAGCGGAACATGGAGATCTCGCTGATCGGCTCGCCGCGCTTGAGCGCCCGCAACAACGCGGGCGGCGCGAACTGCGTGGCCATCCGGATCATCCCGGTGAGGCTGTCCGGTGGCTCGTTGTCCGCCACCTGCGTCAGCGTGAAAATCCAGGTGTCGTGCTCGTACACCGAAAAGGCGCCGCCGGTGGCCTTTTTCGGCTCGGGAACGACGAACGTCATCCGCTCTTTGATGATCCCCTCCGGGATCCGCATCAGCAGGCTGGTGTAGTTCGCGGTGGTCTTCGAGCGTTCGGCGACCGGGCGCCCGTAGCCCAGGTCGTCCAGGAAAGCCGGCGTGCGGGCCCCGCGGCCCATCGCGTCGACCACCAGGTCGGCGTCCAGCGTTCGCTGCGCCTCGGTCTCCCGGTCGACGATCTTCGCACCGGTCACGCGTTGGGGGGTCGGTGCAATCGGCTCGACAAAGTCATGGCCGTCGAGGATTTCCACGTTGCCGATCACCGTGACCCGCCGCCTGACGTGCGCTTCCAGCAACGGGCGGCTCAGCAGGTGCAGCTTCACGGCCGACGGGTCGCTGAATTTGCCCTCTCGGCTCAGCTCGTGACCGGCCACCCGGATGGACACCCGGGACATATCGCCGTCGTCGCAGACCGCAGCGCCGGCGGCAATCAGCTCGTCGTGAATTCCCGGGAACAAGTTCGCCAGCTCATGCGCACCGCGGCTCCACAGCACATGGAAGTGGCGGCCCTGCGGAACTCCGCGACGCTGATCGGCATCGTCGGGTAGCTTGTCGCGCTCAACCACTGTCACCGTGCTGTAGAAGTCGCTGAGCACCCGGGCGGCGAGTAGCCCGCCCATTCCCGCACCGCAGACGACAGCCCGCTCCCCCAGCTTGCCCACCGATTGGCCCCCTCGCCGATATCCCCCGCTATCGGATGACCGTACAGAAATAGTTAAGGCATTAGGGCGAAACTAAGAAGCCGAAGCTGCCAATCCTGGCTGCTGGCAACGAGAAACTAGACCGAAGCTGTGGTCAAGTCATCGAGTGCGACCGCAGCAAGGTCAGGCCGCAGGACGCTCAATTCCTCGAGTTCCTCGTCCGCACGCCGCTGCACGAGCAACGGAATGAAGCCCCTGACCCGGCTGCTCTGGAAGTGCGAATACGCGTGCCGCACGACCGCAGCCACGTGGTCCATCGGGATCGCCGAATATTTCTCGGCGAGCCGACGCTCCACGTCGGAAATCCGCGCCCGCTCTTCTTGCGGCATCCGCATATTGTTGTCCCCAACTGACCACCGGTCAAGATTCTCAGCTCGGCAGCGTCTCAGGAATCCGCAGCAAAACCTCGCTTCTGCCGAGGCCAGGAAAGGTGTCGTCAGTTTTCTTCGTTGCGCAGAAAAGGCCGGGTGGCCAACAGATAGATCGCGAAGACCGCCAGCGGCGCCAGCAGCGGTAACCACGGCAGTTGCAACGGAAAAGCCGTCGCTACCAGGCCGGCAAGCGTGAATCCCAGGGCGGAGACCAGCGTCGCCGCGCTCACCGAGTCCAGGCCGGCGCCGCTCGCGGCGGCGTGCCGCAGCATCAGGTAGACGGCCGCCGACAAGCCGGCCACCGCGGCTACCACCGCCGACGGACTGGTCATCGCGATCACCAGCACGGTCAGCAGGACCGCAAGCGTGGCAATCGGGCGGAGCAGGATCGCGGCCGCGACAGCGACCAGCGCGGACACCGCGATAGCCCGGGCCGGGCCGTGCGTTCCGACACCGACGGCAGCCACCATCAGCAGCCCACACGCCGTCGACAGCAGGTGCGCCACGCCCCTCATGACCGGCGTCCCGCCAGCCGCCGGCGGTGATCGGGCACCGCCTGCATCGACTGATCGAGGGTCCGATCGGGCTGCCAGGCCACCACGTCGACGCCGACGGTGCCCATGTCGCGGTACATGGCCGACCGTTGCAGCGCCCACATCCTCTCGACCAGCGGGTCTTGGGCGGTGCGGAACGGAGAACCCTGCAATACGTCAACCGTCACCACAACGTGTCCACGTCGACGTAAATCGATCAGCGCCAATGCGAATTCGGTGTCGAGCAGCGTGGAGAACCCGACGACGATCGCGCCAGCGGGAATCGCTGCCCGAGGCGCCAATGTACCTGTGGTGCTTTCGAATTCATCGCCCGCACTCAGGACGGCGTCGAGCACGCGATAGAACTGGCGCTGCCCGATATCGGCGCCAAGCCAACGGGGCCGTCGCCCGCCGAGCGCGACGATGCCGGCCCGGTCACCGTTGCGCAGCGCGGTCTGCACCACCTGAGCCGCACCGCGCACGATGCGCTCGGTGGCCTCGGTCGCAGGGCCGGCAGGCTGCGCGTACCCGTCAATCAATACGACGACCTCCGCCGACCGGTCGGTCAGCCGCTGGGTCACGTGTAGCCGTCCGCGGCGGGCACTCACCGGCCAGTTGACCGTGCGCAGCTGATCGCCCGGCACATAGGTGCGGATGTCGGCGTATTCGACGCCGCGGCCGATGTGGCGGGTCAGATGGGTGCCGAGCCGGTCGAGCAACTCGGTCGGCGGAAGCGTCGTCGGTTGGGGCGGCGTCATCGGAAAGACGATCACCTCCGCGGCATCCACGGCGCCCGCTCCGATCAACAGCCCGCCGTGCGCAACGACCTCGACCGCAGCCGACACCGGATACCGCCCCCAGCGCTCGGCACTGGTGGTAACCGTCAGCTTTTCGCCAGGTACCGACTCCAGTGGCATTCCATCGAGCGCTGACGCCGTGAGTTCGATTGCGGTACCGAAGGTTTCAGTGCTTGCCCGCAAAGTGAGCTGCACCTGCTCGGTCTCGAAGCATCGTTGCGAACCGGGTTCGGCATGCACGCTGACTTTCGGCAGCGGCCGCTGCCAGCTGACCGAGCACAACACACCGAGCAGCGGCGCCGCGAAGGCCACGAGCTGCCAGCACGACCGGATCAGACCGACGGCGAGTGCGAGCGCAGCGCAGGTCGCGACCGCGCGTGTCAAAGATGATGCACGCCAACGTAACTGAACTTCTCGAATCTCGGCCACGCGTACCTACTGCGGTCCACCGTGCGTTCGTGGCACCGGCAGCCGCCGCAGCAGCTCCTCGACGATGTCCGAGCCCTGGATTTTTCTCACCCACATCTCCGGCCGCAGCGTGATTCGATGCGACACCGCGGGCGGCGCGAGCGCCTTGATGTCCTCGGGAATCACGTAGTCGCGGCCGAGGAGCAGGGCGCGGGCCCGCGCGAGTTGCACCAGGTCGAGTTCGGCCCGCGGGCTGGCCCCGACCGCCACCTGAGGGTGATGCCGGGTCGCGGCCGCCAGCGACACCACATAGTTCAACACATCCTCGTGCACGCTGACCTGCTCGACGGACTCACGCATGGCCAGCAGATCATGTTGATCCACAACCTGATTGACCGTCGGCTGTGCCGATCCCCGATCCAGGCGACGGCGCAGCATCGACACCTCGTCACGCTCCGAGAGGTAACGCAGTTCGAGTCGCACCGCGAACCGGTCCAGCTGTGCTTCGGGCAGCGGGTAGGTGCCTTCGTACTCGATCGGGTTGTCGGTGGCCAAGACGATGAACGGCTGGGCCAACGGGTGCGTGACGCCATCGATGCTGACCTGGCCCTCGGCCATCGCCTCCAGCAGTGCCGCTTGGGTCTTGGGTGGCGTGCGATTGATTTCATCGGCCAGTAGCAAATTCGTGAAGATCGGGCCGGGACGGAAATCGAAGTGGCCTGACTGCATGTCGTAGATCGTCGAGCCGAGCAGGTCGGCCGGTAGCAGGTCGGGGGTGAACTGCACCCGGGTGAAGTCCAGTCCGAGTGCAGCGGCAAAGGACCGGGCGATCAGTGTCTTACCCAGGCCGGGCAGATCTTCGATCAGCACGTGGCCGCGCGCGAGCACCGTCGTCAGAATGAGCGTCAGTGCCGCACGCTTGCCCACCACGGCGTGTTCGATCTCGTCGAGCACCGCGGTCGCTTGAGCCGTGGTCGTCGCAGCCGAGGTCATATCCGTCATGTACCCCCTGTCATACCTGCTCAAGCCGTTCCAGGATTTCCTCGAGCGTCGCGCGGCCCGGCCCGGGCTCGCTCATACCGGTGCGCGAAACATTGTTGGGGTGCACCCACGCCCACAGCTCAGAGCCGAAAAGCGTTCGGCCCGTCGCGTCGAACGCGGCCGGGTCCTTGGCTTGTTTTTGACCGGTCGCGATCGCGAACCGCCGAGCCAGCATCGGGCGTAAGTGCCGGTCCCAGTCGGCCCGCGTCGCTTCCGACCGGTGAATCAAGGTCTGCGTTCGGGACAACCAACTGCGCAGCGTTTCCTCGAGGGCATTCGAGATTTCCGTTGGCGGCGGCTCGATGTCGCGCCCCAGGACGTGCCGCACATTTATCAGCGCGAAGAGGACTGCGGCACCGGCGAACCACAGCACCAGCCGACGGTCGTGCAGCGACAGCGCGGTCAGCTCCGCGGCCAGTACAACGGAAATACCCAGTGCGATAAGCCTTTTCATACAGAGCTCCGCATATCGGCGAGCACCAGCTGTAAGACGTCGATCGCGCGGTTGCGATGTGTCTCGGTCATCACGTGCGGACTGAATCGCGCTTCCTCGAACAGGTTCACCAATTCAGCCGCGTTGTCGACGTGCAGCGCGTGGTGTTCGACGGCCCGAGCCAATACCTCTGTCGGAGTGTCGAAATCCTGCGGGACCGCGCCGGGGAAATTCCGCAGCTCGCGTTCCATCGCCGCATAGCACGCGATGATCGCCTGTCGTGGCTCGTGATTGGGATCTGCGATTTCGGCCAGACCGCTTTCGGCTGCCCGGACCAGCGACGTGGCCGCGGCCGCGACTGGTGCCGATTCACCGAGCGGTTGGGCCGTGGCGATGCGCGGCTCGGCGACGCGGCGGCGCCGCGCGATGAGCGCGCCCGCAAAGATCATCACCAGCAGAGCGACCGTGCCGGCGATCAAATAGCGGAGCACAGCGCGATCTTGCTCCCCGTCCTGCGGACCTGGCCGTGGTGCAGGGTTGCCCGCCGGGGTGGGGACGGTGGGTTGCAATGCGGGCTGCGGCTGATCGATGTGCGGGCCGAGGAATCTGGACAGCAGAAACAACAGGAGGAGCCATATCACCAGCACTGCGGCCCCGATCAGGATCGCCCGCCATCCCGGTCGACCGCTGCCGTCGGAAGGCCTCATCGGCAATTCCCTGGCGCTGCTGGCCACCCGGCGCGGATCGCGAAGTCGGGTGATGAGCGCCACGGCCACGATCACCAGCGAGATGCTGAGCAGCGCCGCAACATAAACCAGTGACGCGCTGCTCTGTGGTGGTCGATCGGCGCGTTCGACGCCCGGGAGATATCCGCGCAGCGACGCGGCAATGGCAATCAACAGCACGATCACGGCGACTACGCGGCCAGTCGCCCTATCAAAGATCGGCACACCACTCGACAAGTGCCCATCGTGGCACGGAGTCGAGGTGAACGGCCAGCGATCGGCCCTACTTCAACGGCGCTGTGGTCAGTTGCGCCCAGTTCGGTGGCGCTCGGCGAGCTCCGCCAGCCGGTCGAGAGATGCCCGGAGGTTGTCGCTCGTGGTGTTGCGCGCTTTGGCCAAGCGCTTCTCATCGGTCAGGCGTGTCCAGTCGTAGGTGTGCGTGACGCGGGTCCGAGCCTCACCCAGTGGCTCGAGCTCCCAGCGCCACAGATGCCCGGCCGGTTGCTCGCCGGCCGTAGCCGGATTCCAGGCGATACGACGGCCTTCGGCGAACTCGACGACGTGATTCTCACGAACGCCGCCATTGGTCAGCGTCATCGTGAAAACGTCACCGATTGCGCGAACACGCTGTCCGCCTTCGGCATTCGCGAGATTGTCGTTGCCGTCCCAGCGAGACTGCTGCGCGGGGTCGGCGATCAGGGCGAAGATCGGTTCGACGCCGGCCGCGATCTCGCGGCTGGCGCTCACCACCTGTGGTGTGTCGTCAGACATAACACGATCCAAGCACTCAACTCCGGCGGTAGTCCGCCAGGTAGGCCGGTAGCGGTGTCGCCGGATCCAGGTCGCCGGCGGGGATGGGAGCTCCCGCTTGCAGAGTGAGCGGAAGGACGCCCGCCCAGTGCGGCAACGTCATGTCATCCTCGTCGTCGGCGGGGCCGCCGGTGCGCACCTTGGCGGAGACCTCGACCAGGTCGAGGGCAATGACGGCGGTTGCCGCGAGTTCGCGAGCGTCGGGCGGTCTGCTGTCGGCCCCCCGGCCGGATGCGACGTGATCGACCACCGCGGCCAGCGCGCGGCGCTTCTCGTCGTCATCGCGCACCAACCGCGCGTTGCCGACGGCGACGACCGACCGGAACTCCAGGGAATGGTGCATCCAGGAACGCGCCAGGACCAGACCGTCGACCAGGGTCGCGGTGACGCACACGGGCAAACCCCCCGGAGTGCCCGCGGCGGCGAGCATCCAATGGCTTCCGGTCGATCCGTGCAGGTAGAGCGTCTCGCCCAGCCGCGCGTGGATGGTGGGCAATACCACCGGCCCGTCGTCGCCGACGAAGCCGACGTGACAGATGAGTGCCTCGTCGAGGATGCCGTGCACGGTGGAGTGGTCGTAGCGAGCCCGTTCGCGATATCGGGTGGGCACAGTGCGCGCCGTGGGCACATATGCCTGATCGGCCGTCATGGTTGCCTCCTCTTTTGCACTAGTACATACTGCTTTATGTGCCAGAACAATACACGATCAGCGGTACGGGTGCCGAGGCAATTGCGTCCGACGTCGAAGCGGCCATCTCCTCCGGCGCGCTGGCACCCGGCGCTGAGCTGCCACCGATCCGCGATCTGGCCGGTCAGCTCGGCGTCAACGCCAACACGGTGGCGGCGGCCTATCGCTTGTTGCGCGAACGGGGAGCGGTCGAGACCGCGGGCCGGCGAGGCACCCGGGTGCGAGAGCGCCCGGCGACCACGCCCCGCTCGCTGCGCGGAATCGCCGTCCCGCCGGGGGCGCGCGACCTGTCCAGCGGCAACCCGGACCCAGCTCTACTGCCGATCCTTCGGCTCAATACGCAACGCAACACACCGGTGTTGTACGGAGATCCCGCGATCTCGGCCGAGCTGGCCGAGTACGCCCTCACCTCGCTGACCGCCGATGGCGTTCCGGCCGAACACATCGCCGTCACCGCGGGAGCCCTCGACGGCATCGAACGCGTTCTGGCCGCCCACCTGCGCCCCGGCGACCGGGTAGCAGTCGAGGATCCCGGCTGGGCCAACCTGCTGGATCTGCTTGCCGCGCTGGGCGTTTCAGCAGAACCCATCCGAGTCGACGACGACGGGCCGCTGACCGCCGAAGTCGCGCGGGTTTTGCGTCGTGGCGTGCGCGCGGTGGTGCTGACGTCCAGAGCCCAAAACCCAACCGGTGCAGCGGTTTCAGCTGCACGCGTGGACGAACTGCGGGCACTGCTTGTCGAGCATGACGACGTGCTGCTCATCGAAGACGACCATTGCGCGGGGATCGCGGGCGCACCGCTGCACGCCCTGGCCGGTACCACCCGGCACTGGGCATTCGTACGCTCGGCCGCCAAAGCCTACGGCCCTGATCTGCGACTGGCGCTACTGGCCGGGGATCAACGCACGGTCGAACGGGTGCATGGTCGGTTGCGTCTGGGCCCCGGTTGGATCAGCCACCTGTTGCAGGATCTCGCGGTCAGTCTGTGGCGCGACAACGCTGCCGCCCAGACGGTGCACGAAGCCGAAATCGCCTACACCCGAAGCCGTGAAGCGCTCCGCACGGCGCTGGCCGATCGCGGCGTGACCTCGCACGGCAGCTCCGGACTCAACGTGTGGGTACCCGTGCCCGACGAAACCGTGGCAATCACAAGGCTGTTGAACGCCGGGTTCGCCGCGGCCCCCGGAGCGCGGTTCCGGATCGGCACTGCGCCGGGAATGCGGATCACCATCTCAGGGCTTGCTGCCGACGACATCGAGGCGCTGGCCGATGGGATCGCCGAGGCCGTACATGCGGTCGGTCGCGCCAGTGTGTGAGTCCCGTTACGGTGAAACTCGATGATCGGTGATCGCTGGAACGTGACGGACGACGAGGTCGCCTAGCATTACCCCTGCGACGATTTCGTGCCGGCGCCGAGGCAACTCACCGGCGAAATCATGGGAGCCTGCATGTCCTACGTGCTGGTGCCCGACGGCCAATCAACCCGCTTGCTGATGAAGATCGTCACGGGCATGAGCCGCTGGCTGACGCCGCTGCTGTCGGTCGGCGACCTCATGATGGCCCGCCGCCAACTGCTCAACCTCAAGGCTCTTGCCGAACGACCGCAGTTATCCACAGTCGGCAGTTCATCCACAGGCGGTGCTCTGCCGCACGCGCTGACGGCGGACCTGTCGGGCCGATTCGTAACCTCGAGATATGGGTTCAACGGTCAGCGCCGACGAGGCACGGGGACGGATCATCTCCGCTCTCGATGCGATCGACGCTGCCCACGATCTGCTACGCGCTACGCCGTCGGACCTGGCGGGCAACAGGTTTCGCGTCGACGTGGCTGAGCGCCTGGAGACGCAGGAGCGCGTCAATCGGGGCCTGATGTATCGCGTCTTCGCCGAGATCGCCGATCCGCCGGACGAAGCCGGGTCGATCGCGCAGATGCGATCGCTGCTCTGGCAACGGCTGCGCATCACGCCCAACGAAATCACCCGACGGTTCAAGCTCGCAACCCGGATTCGGCCGCGACGCTCGCTGACCGGACCCCCGGTTGCGCCCGAGTTGCCGGAGTTGGCGGCCGCGGTCGAGGCGGGTGTCGTCGGAGACGACCACACCCGATCGGTGTGCCGAGCAATCGACCTGCTACCCGCGTCCGTATCACCAGCGGACGTGGATGCCGCTGAGCGAACCCTGGTCGACCACGCAGCCAATGTCGACGCCGGGATCGTGGCCAAACTGGGTCAGCGCATAGCTGACTATCTCAATCCCGATGGCCTTTTCAGCGACGAGGACCGCGCCCGTCGCCGTGGGTTGCACCTCGGCCAGCAGGGACCCGACGGGATGTCGCGGCTGTCCGGCCTACTCGACCCGGAAGCCCGCGCGTACTTCGAAGCCATCGAAGCCGCGGTCCGGCCGGGCCGCCACCAGCCCGACGCAGACCGCGAAGCTCGGGATGCCCGCACTCCCGCCCAGCGCTGCCACGATGCGCTGAAGCTCGGGCTGGAAACCGCGATCTCATCCGGCGGTCTGGGCGTCCATCGCGGGATCCCCGTGACCGTGGTCGTCACGACGACATTGGCCGAACTCGCGAATGCAACTGATGCGGCACCCGCGACCACCGGCGGCGGTTCCAGACTGCCGATACGCGACCTGATTTCCATGGCCGCCAAAAGCATTCACTACCTGGCGGTGTTCGACGACCACACGGAGCGACCGCTGTACCTGGGTCGGCAGAAGCGCATCGCCACTGCCGATCAGCGGCTGATCTGTTACGCGCGTGACCGCGGCTGTACGCGTCCCAACTGCCTCGAGCCCGGCTATCGCTGCGAGGTCCACCATTCACCAGATTTTGCTAGCGGCGGCCGCACCGATGCGGACAAGCTTCACTTCCTATGCGGCGGCGACCACGGAATCGTCAGCCGCGGCGAAGCACGCACCGTCGTCACCGAAGAAGGCCGGCTCGGCTGGACGGACGGCAGCGGCCCGCCCGAGATCAACCATGCCCATCACCCTGACGAGTTAATGCGCGGCGATCCAGATCCGCCGGAAGAGGCTGCCTAAGCTCCGAAGGCGCGGAAGCTGCCGTCCAGCACCTGCAGGTGACCGATCGTCCGCCCGGTCACGACCGTCGGATCCACCAGCGTCAGCTCCGCCGCCGCGCGCGCGAACTCCTGCGCAGTCGAGACCTCGTCGAACTCGCGGGCGTAATACGAAAGACCCGGCGTCATAATCGCTTTCGACGGCGACAAGGCGTTGACCGCGATGTTGTGCGGCGCCAGATCGTATGCAGCACAAGCCGTCAAGTGTTCCAGCGCCGCCTTGGACCCGCCGTAGCCGGGCAATACACCGGCACTGCGATCGGGATACGGCCCATCCCCCGGTAGCCGAGAGGCGACCGAGCTGATGTTGATAATCGAACCGAGGCCCGCGGCCATCATGTCCGGGTAGACCCCTTGGATCAGCTCGTAAGCGGCGAACACCGCGATCTCGAAGTGGCGTCGATAGGCACCCAGCGGCGTGCCGACCAGCGGCGGGAAGTCCGCTTTGACGCCGCTCCGCTGCGCTTTCGCCGGCTTGGGGCGTGCGTCGTCACCGGGCTTCGGCGGACGGCCCGGCGCCGTGAACGCAGCGTTGTTGATCAGAATCGTGATGGGACCCAATGCATCTCGCGCTTCACTGACCAGCCGGGCAATATCGTCTCGGTCGAGCAGGTCCGCGCGGATTGCGAACGCGCGTCCACCGGCGGCCGCGATATCGGCGACGGTTTCCCCGATGGTGCCGGGAAGCCGCTCGTCCCAGACACTTTCGGTCCGGCCGACCACCGCGACGGCTGCACCGTCGCCTGCCAGCGCCAGGGCGATCTCGCGACCCAGTCCGCGACTCGCACCGGTGACGATCGCGGCGCGGCCCTCGAGTCGTCCGGTCACCGGCCCGGCTCCACATCCCGGGTGACACCGTGCACGAGGATCGCGGTCGTCTGGTCCACCCAGGCATCGTCGAGCGGTTCGTCGGGACTCAGCAGCATTCGCAGCAATGTGGACCCGCCGATCAATTCGATCAACCGATCCGGGTCGACATCTGGATGTACTTCACCACGATCCACTGCTTCGCTGAGTCGCGTCTGCACCACGGTGAACAGATCCGCAAACCGCGACATCACCCGGGCGTTCAACTCGGAGTCGGCGCTCATGTCGGCGACCAAACCTGGCAGCGCAGCGCGAACCACCGGGGTGGTGAACACGTCGCGCGCGGCGGCGACCATCGCCCGCACGTCGGCCGCCATTCCCCGGGTCGGGCCGACGAGCGCCGTCGGCGCCACCGGGAACGCCGCCTCATGCACCAGCTCGGCCTTGCTCGACCACCGTCGATACAGCGCCGTCTTCGTCGTTCCGGCCCGCTCGGCGACCGCGGCCAGGGTCAGATTCGAATACCCAATTTGCACAAGCAAATCCGCGGTCGCCGTCAATATGGCAGCGTCGATACGTGGATCCCGGGGCCGTCCGGCGCCTGCGGCCTTGTCAACCGCGGATGGTTCTGCTTTCATAACGCTACCCACCGTATCGTAATTGCCTCACGAAGGAGGCGTCCTGTGCCAAATGAACCTGTACTCGACCAAGTCGACAAGCTCCAGCGGTCGAGCCGCGATGTGACGACGCTCCCGGCGGTGCTGTCGCAGTGGTTGTCGACGATGCTCCCGGGCGGCGCGACGCCGGAGATCACTGTGGAAAGCGGGATCGATTCGACCGGCATGTCGTCGGAGACCATCATCCTGACTGCCCGCTGGGAGGACGACGGTAAGCCGGTCAGCCAGAAGCTGGTGGCCCGGGTGGCGCCCGCGGCCGAAGATGTCCAGGTGTTCCCGACCTATCGACTCGATCACCAATTCGACGTGATCCGCAAAGTCGGCGAGCTGACAGACGTGCCGGTCCCGCGGATGCGGTGGCTGGAGGCCAGCGGCGACGTGCTGGGGACGCCGTTCTTCTTGATGGACTACGTCGAGGGCGAGGTGCCGCCAGACGTCATGCCATATACCTTCGGCGACAACTGGTTCGCCGATGCGCCGCCGGAACGTCAGCGCGAACTCCAGGACGCGACGGTTTCGGTGTTGGCGTCGCTGCACTCAATTCCGCACGCCGAGAAGACGTTCGGCTTCCTGGCCGATGGGCAGGACGGCGATACCGCACTACGCAAACACTTCAATTGGGTGCGCTCCTGGTACGACTTCGCAGTGCCCGACATCGGTCGATCGCCGCTGCTGGAGCGGACGTTCACCTGGCTCGAGGACAACTGGCCGCAGGAGGCGGCCGCGACCGAACCCGTACTGCTGTGGGGCGACGCGCGGGTCGGCAACGTGTTGTACCGCGACTTCCTTCCGGTGGCCGTACTGGACTGGGAAATGGTGACACTGGGTCCTCGCGAGCTCGACGTCGCGTGGATGATCTATGCGCACATGGTCTTTCAAGAGCTCGCAGGCCTGGCGACGTTGGACGGCTTACCCCAGGTGATGCGCGAAGAGGACGTCCGCGCCACCTACCTGCGGCTCACCGGCGTCGAAATCGGTGACCTGCGCTGGTTCTACGTCTACTCCGGAGTGATGTGGGCCTGCGTGTTCATGCGCACGGGCGCACGACGGGTGCACTTCGGCGAAACCGAGAAACCCGACAGCGTCGAATCGCTGTTCTACCACTCAGGACTCATGAGACGTCTTATCGGAGAGGAGCTCTAATGCCCCCATCACTAGGTCCGCTCGACGAGTTTCCGGTACACCAGGTTCCCCAGCCGATCGCGTGGCCGGGTTCCTCGGACCGCAACTTCTATGACCGCTCCTACTTCAACGCGCACGACCGCACCGGCGACATCTTCGTCATCACCGGCATCGGCTACTACCCCAACCTCGGGGTAAAGGATGCATTCCTGCTCATCCGGCGCGGCGACACCCAGACCGCGGTGCACCTGTCCGATGCCATCGACCAGGACAGGCTGAACCAGAACGTCAACGGCTACCGCGTCGAGGTCATCGATCCGCTGCACAAACTGCGCATCGCGCTCGACGAAACCGAGGGCATCGCGGCCGATCTCACCTGGGAGGGCCTGTTCGACGTCGTCCAGGAGCAGCCGCACCTGATGCGCTCCGGAAACAGGGTCACCCTGAACGCGCAGCGCTTCGCCCAACTCGGTAGCTGGAGTGGACGGATCGTGGTGGACGGCAAGGAGATTCCCGTCGACCCGGCGACCTGGATCGGCAGCCGTGACCGGTCCTGGGGTATCCGGCCGATCGGCGAGGCCGAGCCCGCGGGCCGGCCTGCCGACCCTCCGTTCGAAGGCATGTGGTGGCTGTACGTGCCGATCGCATTCAAGGATTTCGCCGTCGTGCTGATCATCCAGGAGGAGCCCAACGGATTCCGTTCGCTCAACGACTGCACCAGGATTTGGCGCGACGGCCGCGTGGAACAACTGGGCTGGCCGCGGGTCAAGATCCACTACCGGTCAGGTACCCGCATCCCGACCGGGGCCACGATCGACGCGACCGCCCCCGACGGCACGCCCGTCCACTTAGACGTCGAATCGAAGTTGCCGGTGCCCATTCACGTCGGCGGCGGATACGGCGGCGACTCGGATTGGCTGCACGGCATGTGGAAAGGCGAGAAGTTCACCGAACGGCTCACCTACGACATGAACGATCCGGCGATCATCGGCCGATCGGGCTTCGGCGTCATCGACCATGTCGGCCGCGCGGTCTGCCGCGATGGCGACGGGAAGCCGGTCGAGGGATGGGGCCTCTACGAGCACGGCGCGCTGGGTCGCCACGACCCGTCGGGCTTCAAGGACTGGTTGACGGTTGCGCCCTAAGCCCTAAGCCCTAACGCAATTCGTCGATGATCGCCGCCAACGTCTGCAATCCGATCGGCGCGGCCTGGTAGAGGCAGACGGTGTCGGCGACGCCGTCGACGCGGTCCCGGACATGTCGGGCGACGTCGGCGGGGGTACCGCAGGCGGCGATGGTGTGCAGGATCTCGTCGTCGATGAGTCCGCCCATCTCCTCCCAGCGGCCCTGCTTGGACAGCGTGTTCAGTTCGGGCTGCAAGTCCTGCCAACCGTGGGCGGCCAACACCGGCCGATACGCCGGTGTCGATCCGTAGAACGCCAGCAGCGCGCGCGTACGCGCGTGCGCCTGTTCGATCTCGGCGTCAGTTTCACCCGACGAGACGATGATCTCGGGCAGCACGGTGAGGTCGTGCGCGTGGCGATCCACCTCTGCCAGCCCGTCACGCACGATGGGCATGGTGTGCTCGTGCAGAAAGCGCTTGGAGCCGAACGGCATCACCAGCAGACCGTCGGCGTGCTGCGCGACAGCGCGGGTCAGCCGCGGGCCGAGCGCGCCGACGTAGATCGGTGGCGGGCCATAAGGATTCGGACCCGGATTGAAGGTCGGCGTCATCAACGTGTGCCGGTAGTAATCGCCCCGAAAATCCAACCGCTCGCCGGAGTTCCAGGCCGCGAAGATCGCCCGCAACGCGGCGATGAGCTCGGTCATCCGGGCCACGGGTTTGTCGAACTCGGCTCCAAACCGCTTTTCGATCTGCGCGCGGATCTGCGTTCCCAGTCCGAGAATGAACCGGCCGGAGCTCAGCAACTGGTGGTCGTTGGCCTGGTGGGCCAGATGAATCGGGTTGCGCGGGAATGCGATAGCCACGTTGGTCATCAGCTCGAGGTCCGGCACGGTCGCCGCCAGCGTCAACGGAGCGAACACGTCGTGTGGTCCCTCGAAAGTGGCGACCCCGCCGGCGCCGGCATCGCGAAGCTCCCGAGCGCGCTCAGCAGCGTCGGTGAGTCCGTATAGAGCGGTGAAGACTTTCACGGTGTCGCCTTACGACGATGCGGGTGGTGTACCACCCGAGGTGGGGGTACCCCCAGCCGCGTAGCGGCGAGGGGGCGAGTGAGGCTTTCGAACTCCGACACTACGTAGCGTCGATGGGGTTGACTGAAGGGCATGGCCGATGCGACCTGGACTGCCGATGTCGTCGTGGTGGGGGCCGGTTTCGCCGGGCTCTCCGCCGCCCGTGAGCTGACCCGACGCGGACACGATGTGCTGGTGTTGGAGGGCCGCGACCGGGTCGGCGGCCGGTCGTACACCGGCCGGATCGCCGGCGTCCCGGTGGACATGGGCGGCACCTTCGTGGGTCCGACGCAGGACGCGGTGCTGAAGTTGGCCGCGGATCTCGGCATCACCACCGTCCCGACCTACCACGACGGTGCCAACCTGATCCGGTGGCGCGGCGCGGTGCGGTCCTACAGCGGCACGATCCCGCGGTTGTCGCTGCCAGGTCTGCTCGATCTCGGCCGTGTGCGTTGGCAATTCGCGCGCATCACCCGGACCGTTTCGCTGACCGAGCCGTGGACTGCCCGGCGCGCCGCCGAGTTGGACCGCCAGTCGTTGGGCCAGTGGCTGCGGTCGGTGCGGGCCGGCGCCACCACCCGGGACCTGCTGACGATCATGGCGCGGGTGACGTGGGGTTGCGAGCCCGACGACGTGTCGATGCTGCACGCCGCCCGCTACGCCCGCGCCGCCGGCGGCCTGGACCGGATGCTCGACGTCGAAGACGGAGCCCAGCAGGACCGGTTCTCGGCCGGCACGCAACATATCGCCGACACCGCGGCGGCCGAACTCGGCGATCGCGTGGTGTTGCAGGCCGCCGTGCAAAGCATCGACTATCACGACGACGCGGTGACCGTCACCAGCGAAAAGGGCCGGGCCGACGCGAAATTCGTCATCGTCGCCGCCCCGCCGGAACATTGGAACGCCATCGACTTCAACCCCGCACTATCCACCGAGCACCGGCAACTATCCGCCCACTGGCCGCAGGGCCGGCTCAGCAAGGCCTACGTCGCCTATGCCACCCCGTTCTGGCGTGACAACGGCTTCTCCGGCGAATCGCTGTCCGATGAGGGTCCGGTGTTCATCACCTTCGATGTCAGCCCTGCGCCCGAGGGTCCCGGGATCCTGCTGGGCTTCGTCGACTCCCGCATCTTCGACGCGCTTCCGGCCGACCAGCGTCGCGAGCGTGCGCTGGAGTGCTTCGCGGCGATGTTCGGCGACGAAGCGCTCACACCGATCGACTACGTCGATCATCGTTGGGGCGCAGAAGAATTCGCGCCCGGAGGTCCAACGGCCGCGGTGCCACCCGGCTCCTGGACACGCTTCGGAATACTGCTGCGGCGTCCGGTCGGACCCATCCACTGGGCCGGTACCGAGACCGCCGACGAGTGGACTGGATTCCTCGACGGCGCAGTGCGCTCGGGGCAACGGGCCGCCGCCGAGGTCGCTGAGCGCTTACTGGGCGCGCCGCAGGCCGACTGACTCGGCCAGCCCGCGTAGTTCCCGGTTGACCTCGAGCGGCCGTTCCAGCATCGAGCAGTGACCGCCCGGCAACTCGACGAGACCAACTAGGTTGGGCGCCGCAGCGGCCATCCGCCGAGACTGGACCAACGGCGTCAAACGGTCACGCTGGCTACCGATCACCAGCGTCGGCACGGTCAAACCGGTGAGGTCGATGTGGCGGCGTCCCATCGCCTCGACCAGGGCCTTGCCGCAGCCACCGCGGCCAGCCGGCGAGGTGGCGCTGAACAACTCGAAGATCAGCGACGCGACCGCGCGGTCCGCGTCGGCACCGACCGCCAGCATCGAGACCATCTCGCGACTGGCCCGCTGCACTCCGGGCGGCATCGTGAACGAACCGAAGATGTTGATCAGCGCGCGCCCGCCCAGAACCCGCACGGCGGCGAACGGCGCCGGCACCGGCAGCAGTCGCACCTCACGCAGCAGGTCACCGGTGGTGGTGTTGATCAGCGCGACGGCGTCCGCTCGGGCCTCGACCTTATGGCGGTAGTGGTCCGACCAAGCGGCAATTGCCATGCCGCCCATCGAATGTCCGGCGACGACGGCGCGCTCCCCCGGCGCCAGCGTGGCATCGAGCACCGCGTCGACATCGGCGGCCAGGTGGCTGAGGCGGTAACCGCCGCGGCGCGGAAGTCCACTGCGACCATGACCACGATGGTCGAAAGCGATCACGCGGTAATTCTGCGCCAGGTCGGCGATCTGGTAGGCCCACACTCGGATGGCGCAGGTGATGCCGTGCGCGAGCACGATCGGATAGCCGTCCTCGGGACCGAATACCTCGGTGTGCAGGCGAGTTCCATCTGCGGAGCGCACCTCCACGGTGCGGCTCGGTGGCAAAGCCACCGGCAGGGAATGCGACGCGTGAGCCGTTCGCGAAGAACTCATGGCGCTCCCCTCATCCGCGGCAGCGTCGCCGCCCGGCGAGCCTATCCGAGCGGACCACTCGATGTCTGTCGAAAACTGACTGTGGCGACATTTTCGGTGGTAACGAAACCCGGCCTTGGGGTTTAGTCGCCCCACGTCCGCGGTATGCCCGCTGCGGCTGCGCGCAGCAGAGATCCGATTTTGAAACGTCGTGGTCCGCAGCCGCCATAGACTCTTACCAGCAGCGAAATCGGGGACGACGTCGAAACAAAAGAGTGGAGAAAACATGAGCACCATCGAGGCGGATGCAACGACGCAGACACCGTCCGAGCAGGACTCGCAGCGCGCGTTCGAGAGCGACGTGGCCGCGACACAGGCCTATCAGGACAGCCCACGCTTCGACGGAATCACCCGCCTCTATTCCGCGCGTCAGGTCGTTGAGCAGCGCGGCACCATCCCGTCGGACTACATCGTCGCCCGCGAGGCCGCCGAGGCCTTCTACCCGCGGCTACGGGAGCTTTTCTCGCAACGCAAGAGCATCACCACCTTCGGCCCGTACTCGCCTGGTCAGGCCGTGACGATGAAGCGGATGGGCATCGAGGGTATTTACCTCGGCGGATGGGCGACCTCGGCCAAGGGCTCCATCAGCGAAGATCCCGGACCCGACCTGGCCAGCTACCCGCTCAGCCAGGTGCCCGACGAGGCGGCCGGCCTGGTGCGCGCGCTGCTGACCGCCGACCGGAACCAGCAGTACCTGCGGCTTCGGATGAGCGAGGCGCAGCGGGAGAGGACGCCGGCGGTCGACTACCGGCCGTTCATCATCGCCGATGCCGACACCGGCCACGGTGGCGATCCGCACGTGCGCAACCTGGTGAAACGATTCGTCGAGGCCGGCGTGCCCGGGTATCACATCGAAGACCAGCGACCGGGTACCAAGAAGTGTGGTCACCAGGGCGGCAAGGTGCTGGTGCCGTCGGATGAACAGATCAAGCGCCTCAACACCGCCCGCTTCCAGCTCGACATCATGCGGGTGCCCGGCATCATCGTCGCCCGCACCGACGCGGAGGCGGCCAACCTGCTGGACAGCCGCGGGGACGAACGTGACCAGCCGTTCCTACTGGGCACGACGAACCTCAAGATCCCGTCGTACAAGTCCTGTTTCCTGGCGATGGTCCGCCGCTTCTACGACTCCGGGTTCAAAGAACTCAACGGCCACCTGCTCTACGCCCTGCCGGACGGGCAGTACGCCACGGCCGATTCCTGGCTTGAGCGCAACGGCATTGTCGAGCTGATCACGAAGGCCGCCGCGTCGCCGGATCACGCGCAGGAGTCGATCGACGCCGTGTTCGACGAGATCGAGTCGAAATTCGTCGACGCCTGGCAGCTCGACGCGGGCCTGATGACCTACGGCGAAGCCGTCGCGGAACTTCTCGAATTCAACGCCAACGATGGCGAAGCAAGCGACATGAGCGCCGACGAGTGGCGGAAGTTCGCCCAGCGCGCTCCGCTCTACACCGCCCAGCAGAAAGCAAAGGAACTGGGCGTCAACGTTTCCTGGGACTGCGAGCTGGCCAAGACGCCGGAGGGTTACTACCAGATCCGCGGCGGCATTCCCTACGCGATCGCCAAATCGCTTGCGGCAGCGCCATTCGCCGACCTGCTCTGGATGGAGACCAAGACGGCGGATCTTGTCGACGCCCGCGAATTCGCCGACGCGATCCACGCGCAGTTCCCCGACCAGATGCTTGCCTACAATCTCTCGCCGTCGTTCAACTGGGACACCACCGGCATGACCGACGACGAGATGCGTGCGTTCCCTGAGGAACTCGGCAAGATGGGCTTCGTCTTCAACTTCATCACCTACGGCGGCCACCAGATCGACGGTGTGGCCTCCGAGGAGTTCGCGACGTCGTTGCGCCAGGAAGGCATGCTCGCGCTGGCTCGTCTGCAACGCAAGATGCGACTGGTCGAATCGCCTTACCGCACACCGCAAACGCTGGTCGGCGGGCCCCGCAGCGACGCCGCGCTGGCGGCCTCGTCCGGTCGGACGGCGACCACGAAGTCGATGGGTGAAGGATCCACGCAGCATCAGCACCTGGTGCAGACGGAGGTGCCCAAGAAGCTGCTCGAGGAGTGGCTGGCGCTGTGGGGCGACCACTACAAGATCGGCGAGACGCTGACCGTGCGGCTACGTCCCCGGCGCGCCGGATCGGACGTGCTCGACCTCGGCATCTACGGCAACAACGCCGACGAACCACTGGCCAATGTGGTCGTCGACCCGATCAAGGACCGGCACGGGCGCAACATCCTCACGGTGCGCGACCAGAACACGTTCGCCGAGAAGATGCGTCAGAAGCGGCTGATGGACGTCATTCACCTGTGGTTGATCCACCGCTTCAAGCCGGAGATCGTGTACTACGTGACGCCGACCGAGGACAACATCTATCAGACCGAGAAGATGAAGTCGCACGGCATCTTCAGCAACGTGTACCAGGAGGTCGGCGAGATCATCGTCGCGGATGTGAACCAGCCGCGTATCGACGAGCTGCTGGGATCCGATCGCGAGGCGCTGAAAAGGCTGATCGCCAAGCAGGATTGAGTTCTGCTGAAGCCGCTCTACTTCAGTCCTTTCCGCGCGGCGGCGGCTGCACCTCGACGCCACTCGACGGATGCTCGGGGCCGGCGGCGGGGTGTTCTGCAGGCACGCGCTGACGAAACCGGGCCGCCTCACTGGATCCGTGCCGAACGGTGGATCGCTCGTCGCTGCGGTAGGGACCGGGTTTCGGCCGCGGCTTTCCGCCCGGCAGTGCCAGACGGAAGATGGTGCGGTGCACCATGAACCACTGCTTGGAGAAACGTCCGGTGTTGTACGGCAGCTCGTAACGCTCGCAGATGTCTTTGATCTTTGGAGCGATCTCGGAGTACCGGCTGGCTGGCATGTCCGGATACAGGTGATGCTCGACTTGATAGCCTAGGTTGCCACTGATCACGTGGAACAGCGGGCTGCCGTCGATATTCGCCGCGCCGACCAACTGACGTAGATACCACTCCGAGCGCGTCTCGTCCTCGACCTCTTCCTGACTGAACGTGTAGGTCTGGTCGGGAAAGTGTCCGCAGAAGATAATGGCGTGCGCCCATACATTACGAATGACATTAGCCACGGCGTCAGCGCCCAGGGTGCGCAGGTAAGTGCTTTCCACGCCAGGCAAAACCTTGTCGAAGAATGCAGCTGTGGCGCCGATGCGCCCTTTACCCGAGACCTGTCGAAGGCGGCGGCCGAGTCGTGATTTTGCCGGCTGTTCGAGGCGGCCACCCGATAGCAGCTGTACCAGCGCAAAGGCGCCAGCGCTAACCAGTGGCCAACCGATGTAATCCTTGAGGATCTGTGCGCGCGCCTTGACGCCGATGCCCTTGAGGTCTTTGCGCACTTCCGACCAGGGCTTGTCCCCGGACCTGATGGCGTCGATATCCATATCGTGGACGGCCACACCCCACTCGAACAGCAGGGTGAGCAGCAGGTTGTAGAGCGGTTGTCCGATGTAGCGCGGGCTCCACTTCTGATGGGGATCGATCCGCATGATCTCGTAACCGAGATCTTTGTCTTTACCCCGAATGTTTGTATAGGTGTGGTGGATGAAGTTGTGCGAGTGCCGCCACGACTCCGCGGTCGAAGCGGTGTCCCAGTCCCACACCGAGGAGTGAATGTCGGGATCATTCATCCAATCCCATTGGCCGTGCATCACGTTATGGCCGATCTCCATGTTCTCCAGGATCTTGGCCATCCCCAGGCACGCGGTGCCGAGGACCCACGCGGTTTTGGACCGCGAGCCCAGTAGCAACACCCGACCGACCACCACGATCTGACGCTGCACCGAGATGACCCTTTTGATGTACGCGCGATCTCGGTCGCCGAGGTCGCCGAAGACCTCGTCGTGGATCGCGTCCAGTTCTTTACCCAGCTTTTCCCGCTCTTGTTCTCCAAGATGGGCGAACGGGCTCTGCGGACGTCGGAGAGTAGAGGTCACTGTAATTCCTTTCGATCACAATTCGAGTTCGACATCACCTTCGGCGGCGTTGATACAGATCCGCACGTCCTGCTCGGTGGGTTCACTGATTTCACCGGAGCGCAGATCGCGCAATTTGCCCGACTTGAGGGTGCCGACGCAGGTGTGACAGATCCCGATTCGGCAGCCGAATGCGAGCTCTAGACCGGCGTTCTCCCCAGCTTCCAAAATCGAAGTGCCGCCATCGCATTCCACGTTCTTGTCACTCTTGAGGAAGCAAACTTCGCCGCCCTCGCCGTCGCCGGCGTCACCGCCGATCTTCGGCTGAAACCTTTCGAAGTGGAGGCGATCCGGGTCGCCGTGGTTGTCCCAATGCTCGACGAGCGCGTCGAGCATCTCCTCGGGTCCTGAACAGAACGCCTCGCGTTCACGCCAGTCCGGGCATTCCTCGTCCAGGTCGCCGGGTTCGAGTCGGCCACGATCCCCCGTGAGGCGCACATCCAGCCGCATACGCTCGTGACGGCCGGCGATGTCTTCGAGGACGGACAAGAACATGACCTGGTCGCGGGTGCGAGCGGAATGTATGTGCACCACATCGCCTAGTTTCCCGCGGCGATCGAGGCTGCGCAGCATGCTCATGATCGGCGTGATGCCGCTGCCGGCGCTGATGAACAGCATTTTGTCGGGTAGCGACTCGGGCAGTGTGAACACTCCCTCGATCTCACCGAGCCGCACTATCTCCCCGGGCTTGATCTGCTCGACCAGGTAGGGCGACACCACGCCACTGTCGACTTTCTTGGGCGTGACACTGATCAGACCGTCCTCGGGGGCCGGGTCCGATGTCAGCGAATACGCGCGCCAGTGGTAGACGCCGTCGATGACCACGCCAAGGCGCACGTATTGGCCGGGCTTGTGGCCGGGCCATTCATACCCCGGTTTGATCAAAATGCTGGCCGCTTCCGAACTCTGGGGCTCGACGCGATCGACCTCCCCGCGCAACTCCCTGGTGGTCCAGAGCGGGTTGATCATCTCCAGATAGTCATCAGGCTTCAGTGGACTGAACAGCCGCCGCACCGCGCGCAGAAACAGCCGGCGACCCCAAGGGACATCGGGATGCGCACCGCGTTCTGCCATGTCCACAACAGTACACAGTCGTACACTAGAATCCAGCAAAATTATGAAAGAGCAAGGAAGACATCAAGATTCGCTGAAAACTGACAGATGAAAAACGCACACACTTGTTCACGGCACGGCTCATGAATTTGTTTAAGCTAAGCATCGTCTGGGGTTACAGGCGCCGAGTACTTCGGAAGTGCCCCGTGTCCGCGCACCGCAAACACCGAGCGCTGCAACTCGTAGGAACGGCCGACCGTCGGGCACGTCGGCCGCCATGTCAACTAGCCGACGAGCTCAGGATGGAACTTCGCCGCCATCCGGCGAAGCCCGTCCTGCCAGTCGATGGTGCTGGCGCCGATGAGCTCGTGCATCCGTGATGCGTCGGTGGGGTTGCCGCGCAACGCCTGCGGACTCTCCTCGAAGACCGGTTCTTTGCCGACCAACGAACCGAGATACCGACACCAGTCCTGCAGACTGACGGTCTGGTCGCCGCACCAGTTGACCGTGACCGCCGGCACCGATGCGGCCGCAAGCAGCTTCGGGATCGTCGACATGATGTCTTCTTCGTGAATTGGGTTGTAGCTGGCCGGAACCCCGGCGGGCACCGGGATCGGGATGCCGGCCAACATCATCTCCATGTGATAGAACGGCCATCCCCCGTTGTCGCCGTAGGGCACATTGAGCCGGGCTATGACGGTCGGAATATCGAGGGCGCGTGCCATTGTCCGAGCAACGACTTCGCCGGCAATTTTGGAGATCGAGTAGGTGGGGAACAGCGGCTTGTGGTTGTCGCCCAACGCGGACCGCTCGGTTCGCGGCTCGTCGTCCGGGGGGTCGTAGACGGCGGCCGATGAGCAGTGCAGGAATGCTTTTGCGGTGCGGCAATGCGCCATCAGCAGGCCGACGGACTCTGCGTTGGCGCCGAGGTCCTTGTCCCAGTCGCCACTCTTGGCGACCGCCAAGTTCAGCACGTAATCGAAATCGTTTGGCAAGCCGCCGAACTCACCGGCAGCGAGGTTCACCGTCTCGCACCGAACACCTGCCCTTTCCAGATCCTCGCGAGCGGCGGCGTTGGTGAAGCGGGCGATACCCCATACCTCGTTGTCGGCCGCCAGAGTCTTGGCGATGGGAACGGCGACCTGTCCGGTCGGGCCGGTGATCAGAATCTTGGAGTCACGCATCTGCCGATCGTATGCCCGCTTTCAGGTGCCGTCGGCTTTACCGCCGCGGAAATCTCGGCTAGGTTGGAACAAGGAAGTACACCGGTCGGTTTACTAAAGCTGTACGAACTTCTCCGACACTTTTAGGAGCGAAACCCCATGTCCACTGTCCTCGTTACCGGAGCGGGCCGCGGGATCGGCCGCGCCATCACTGAAGAGTTCATCCGACGCGGCCACCGCGTGATCGGCACCGCCCGTAATCTGGCTTCGCTCGAGGACCTCGACGTCGCCCAACGACTGGCGCTGGATGTCACCGACGACGCCAGCGTGCACGCCGCGTTCGAAGCCGCCGGGGACGTCGACATCGTCGTCGTCAACCCGGCCGAAATCTTCTACGCCGCGGTGGAAGCCATCCCGCTGGACGAACTACAGCGCTTGTTCAACCTCAATACCGTCGGCGCCATCCGCGTCGCGCAGGCCGCACTGCCAGGGATGCGCGCCCGCGGCGAGGGCAAGCTGCTGTTCATGTCCAGCGTTCTGGGGCGCGTCGCGCTGCCGAACGGAGCGGCCTACGCGGCAACCAAGTGGGCGCTGGAGGCGCTCGTCGAGACCTTGGCGATCGAGGTGGCGCCGTTCGGCGTCCAGCCAGCGCTGCTCGAGCCAGGCGCGGTGAGCTCCGGCGCACTGGACAACGTGAAGAGCTACACGCTGCCCGACGACCCTTACACCGGGTTGGCGGGCGACGGTGATCTGCGCGACGCGATGATCACCCCCGAGCAGGTGGCAATCGAGATCGCGGACGCCGCCGAGAAGCCACAGGTGCCGTTGCGGATTCCGATCGGTGACCCCGCCCGCGCGGTATTGGCTGCCCGCCACGCCGCGCCGGACGACGTCCCGTTCGCGTGAACTAGCTAGGGCCGCATCTCGTAGGCGCCGTCGTAGGCCCTGACCTGCTCCCACACCCGGTCGAACCGGTGGGCGTCGGTCACGGGCCTACGCACGGCGGTCAGAGCCCAATCCTGCTGCGCCGCCTTGGTACTCGACTTCCCGTGCAGCGCAACGGCATATTGAGAGAAGTCGCGGATCTGGACCTCGAAGATCGAGTCCACCAGGTCGGTGTCGAGTCCGATCAGATCTGCCTGCTCGAGGATCAGCTGGCCGTACACGACCAGCGTGAACAGGTGACCGACGACGAGCAGGAAGTCGAGGTCCTTCATCTGCTCAGGGTCGGGCGCGGCGGTCAGCAGCAAGTCTTTAAGAGCGCGCGCCTGCTCGTAGAACAACCCGACGTTAGGGATTTTCGAGTGCTGCTCGTAAACCTTTGTCCAGTCGGCGAATTGCACCTTTGACGCGCCGCGCGCCGGACCCTGCGACCAGAAGAACGCGTCGTCGGCCGGGTCGTTGCGAGTGCCGATTTCCGGGTATTCCGCGGGGTTGAGCATGTAGTTGGGCATGAACTTCAGGATCTGAGCGACGTTGACGTGCACGGTGCCTTCGAGTCGCGGCAGAGCGCCGATCAGCCGGGCCACTTCGCAGAAATAGGTGTTCTTCTCGAAGCCCTTGGCGGCCAATACGTCCCACAACAAGGTGACCACGGTTTCGCCTTCGGACGTGACTTTGGACTTGGTGACCGGGTTGAACAGCAGATATCGACGGTCGTCGAGGCTGGCACTGCGGAAGTAGTCGATCGCGCGGTCGCTGAACAGCTTCATCGCGATGACTCGCGAGTAGGCCTCGACGAAGCTGGCCTGCACGTGCGGGAAGTACGTGACCGGGTTGCCGTACAGGATGCGGTTGTTGGCGTGCGTGATCGCCTCGTAGAAAGCGTGCTCGCACATACCGATCGAGCCGGAGCACAAGTTGAACTTGCCGACGTTGACGGTGTTCAGCGCGGCCGAGAACGCTTCCGGTCCGGTGCACAGGATGTCCTCCTCATGCACCGGATAGTCGTTGAGCCGGAAGTTGCTGACGAACATCTGGCCGTGCACCACGTTGCCGATGAGCTCGTAGTTGTCGTGGCCGCTGTCGGCAACGAACCACACGTAGCCGTCGGCGCCGTCGATGTCGGTGCGACGGGAGAACACCGACACCATGCCGGCGACGTTGCCGTTGCCGATGTAGTACTTCTCCCCCGACGCGCGGAACACGACACCTTCGTCATCGTCTTCTTTCGCGGGCGTCAGCAGCAGGTCGGTGTTGTAGATGTCGGCACCGTGCTCACGCTCGGACAGCGCAAACGCCATCACTCCGCCGGCCTCCAGTTGCGCGGCCGCCCTCTCCTTGGCCTTGATGTTGTCGCTCTGCCAAATCGGCCCGAGGCCCAGGATCGTCACCTGCTCGGCGTACCAATACGACAGCCCGTAGAACCCGAAGATCTCGCTCAACGCGGCGTTGCGGGAGGTGTCCCAGCGCTTGTTCGGGTCGCCGCCGCCGTACTCCGACGGGGTGAGGAACGTCGCGAAGATCTTTTCCTGCTTGATGAAGTCCAGGAAATCCGACACCCAGGTCGCCTCGAGGTCGTCGCGCAGCAGTTTGACCTTGCCGCGGCTTTCGAACCAGTCGATTACCGCGCGCAGCTGGCGGCGCGTTTCCGGCTCGAAGTGCGACGGGTCATAGGTGTTCGGATCGAAAAGCAGTCCCATGGCCGTCGAATCTAGCCCTAGGGCTCAGTCGGATCTCGAGAAGCTAACGATTCGGCCGTCGTGCGGCGCGGGCGCGGGATGTCACTAATCGCCCATGGTGTCGTGAGACCTTATGTCCTCTAACCTGCCTCGCACCCGACGAATCGCCGTCGCCGCGGCGGCGTGCTGGACGCTGTTGGCGATCGGCACCCCCTTGGCCGCCGCCGACCCGTCCACCGACGCCCTGGGCTTCGTCGACTCCACCGCGCGCTGCACAGCGCCTAATACGGCGGTCGCATTCGGTAGCACAGCGGAATCTCGGGTGGCGATCTGCAAGAGCCCCGCCGGCCAGTACGGCTACCACGGTGTGCGGGTCAGCGACGGCGCGAAACTGATCGCATCCGCCACAGCGTCCTCCGACGGTAGTTTTGTCGCGAAGCAGGACGGTGTCACATACACGGTGACGTCAAGCGCGCTGGTAGTCAGCGACGCCAGCGGGGTGATCCGCCGCGAGCCGATGACGTCGTACCACGGACCGAAGACCGCGCAGAGTCCCAGCGCCGCAGCACAGGCACCGTCCGCCGCGCCGACTGCGCCACAAACCTCGGCGGCACCGGCCAAACCGCTACCGCCGCCGTTGCCGGCCGAAGTCGGCGGCAAGCACTAGAGCCGACTAGTCAGCCTGCGCGGCAGCCGAAATCGACTGGCTCACCGTGTAGCTGTCGATACCCTCGATCCCGAGCTCGCGACCGTAGCCGCTGCTCTTGACGCCGCCGAACGGCGCCGCGGGATCCATGATGTAGCCCTGGTTGACGCCGAACGTGCCTGACCGAACGCGCGTCGCAATGCCGTAGCCGCGATCGATGTCGGCGGTGAACACCGATCCGGCCAACCCGTACTCGGTGTCGTTGGCGATCCGGACCGCCTCGTCCTCGTCGCCGTAGGGGATGACGGTCAGCACCGGGCCGAAGATCTCCTCGCGGGCAATCCGCATGTCGTTGTGGGCCTCGCTGAACAACGTCGGCCGCACATACCAACCCGAGTCCAAGCCGTCGGGCATCTCCGCCCCCCCGACCACCAGTCGCGCGCCTTCGCTTGTGCCCGACTCGATGTAGCCGCGTACCCGCTCCTGCTGGCGCTGAGCCACCAGCGGCCCGATCTGCGGTGTTCGGGTCGGACGGGTCGCCGACCGGCATCGACTCCATTGCGGCCGCCAGTGCGTCGACGAATTCGGCCTCGCGCGCCGCCGGCACCAGGATCCGGCTCAGCGCGTTGCACACCTGACCGCTGTTGGCCAGGCTGGCCATCTGGATCCCGGTGGCCACCGCGGCCGGGTCCGCGTCATCGAGCACGATGGCCGCCGACTTCCCGCCGAGTTCGAGGCTGACCTGCTTCAAGCCCGCCGCGCAGGCGAGCGCGACCTGGCGCCCAGCCGCGGTGGAGCCGGTGAACGACACCTTGTCCACGCCATCGTGGCTGACCAACTGCTCGCCGACGTCGCGCCCGCCGGGGACCACATTGAGCACGCCGGGCGGCAGGTCGGCTTCGGCGACGAGGTCGGCGAGCAGCTGCGCGTCGAGGACCGACTCGGGCGCGGGTTTGAGCACCACCGAGCACCCGGCCAGCAGTGCCGGCACCACCTTCGCGACGGTCAGGAACTGCGGCATGTTCCACGGCACGATCGCGGCCACGACTCCGACCGGTTGTTTGATGATCCGAATGTCGTTGCCGTACAGACCTGGACGATCCTGCTGCCACGGGTAGCCGGCGGCGATGCCGCAGAACGCCGACATCATGGTCAGGGGCAGCCGGACCTGCGCCATCTTCGCGAAGCTGATCGGGGCGCCGATCTCGGCGGAGATGAGTGCCGCCATGTCGGCGCGCCGCTCCTTGTAGACGCCGGCCAGCCGCCCGATCGCCTCGATCCGTTCGCTGGGCTGCATCCGCGGCCACGGCCCGGTGTCGAAGGCCGCGCGCGCGGCGTCGACGGCACGGTCGACGTCGGCCGGCCCCGCGCATGCCGCGTGACCGATCTCTTTCCCGCTGTGCGGCGATACCACGGTGATGACGGAATCACCTTGTGCCGCATCCCATTTTCCGTCGATGAAGAGTTCGTCCCTGTGGTACATCGAGTCCTCTCAGGTGTTGCGGCCGCCGTTGACGCCGAGTATCTGCCCGGTGATGTAGCTGGCTTCCTCGGAGATGAAAAAAGCGCAGGCGGCGGCGATGTCCTCGGGCCGGCCCACTCGGCGCACCGGGGTGCGGTTGATGTGGTCTTCCACCGTTCCGCCGAGTTGGTGCTTACTCTCGGCACCGCGCAGCATCGGTGTGTCGACGAATCCGGGCGGGACGGCGTTGACCGTGATGCCCGCCGGTCCGTATTCCAGTGCCAGCGATTTGGTCAGGCCGTTCACCGCGGATTTGGCCGCGACGTAGTGCGCCATCAGCTGCTGGCCGGAATGCGTGCTGGACGACGAGATGTTGACGATGCGCCCCCAGCCCGCCTCTACCATGTCCGGCAGCACTGCCTGGATGGCGTGGAAGGTTCCGTTGAGGTTGACGTCGATCACCTTCGACCATTCCGCGAAACTGATCTTCGAGAACTTCTGGAACCCGGTCATCCCGGCGGAGTTGACCAGCACCAGGATTGGGCCGAGCTGTTCGCGAATGGCGGCCACCGCGGCGTCCACCTGATCGCGATCGGTGACGTCGACGACGTGGCTGAACTCGTCATCCGAGGCCGACAGGTCGATGACGGCCACTCGAAAACCGTCTTTGCGCAACCGCTCGGCGATCGCGCGACCAATTCCCGAGGCACCACCGGTGACGACCGCCGTCTTCAAATTCGACCCGCTTTCCTGAGCGACTGCCCAAACAAGTCATGCCTATCACCCCCTGTCGATTATGGTCAAGCCCATGGACAGGCCACCGTTTCGCTTCGCGGTCCAAGCGACCAACGCAGCGGGCGGCCGTGAATGGCGCGAAACGGTTCGCAAAGTCGAAGATCTCGGCTACTCAACACTTTTCCTCGCCGATCACTACCTGGGCCCCGGCCCTGCGCAGAAGATTGCCCGCACTCCTCGCCAGGACCTGGCCCCGATCGCAGCCATGGCCGCGGCGGCGGCGGTCAGCGACACGCTGCGAATCGGCTGCCGGGTGTTCTGCATCGACTATCACGTGCCGGCCGTGTTGGCCAAGGAAGCGGCGACCCTGGATCTGCTGTCGGACGGCAGGCTGGAGATGGGCATCGGCGCGGGCTGGAGCGAAACCGAATACAACGCAATGGGTTTGACCTTCGACCGCGCGGGCCGGCGAATCGCCAAACTCGCCGAGGTGGTGTCTCTCCTCAAGGCGCACTGGGAGGGCGAGCAGTTGGACTTCGCCGGCCGGCAGGTTCAGGTGCGCGGCTACGCGGGCAGGCCCCGCCCGGTGCAGCGGCCGCATCCACCGATCATGATCGGTGGTGGCGGTCCGCGGATGCTGGCCTTCGCCGGCCGCGAGGCCGACATCGTCAGCATGTCCAGTGTGCCGTTCGTAGCGCATGATGCCGACGGCCGCGATCCTCAGGCCGTTGCGCAGCGCCGGATTGACGTGGTCCGGGAGGCTGCCGGTGAACGCTACAGCCGGCTGGAAATCGAGGGTTCGCCCTACTTCACGGCGATCACCGAGGATCCCGAAACCGCGCTCGCCACGGCGGCGGCGTCGACAGGAATCGCGGCCGAGGTGTTGCGCGCGCATCCCAACGTGATGATCGGCTCGCTGGAAACCGTTGTGGAGATGCTGTATTCGCGGCGGGAATCGCTCGGCGTCAACTACGTCACGGTGCAGCAGTCACAGATCGAATCGTTCGCGCCAGTCGTGGACCGGTTACGCGGCCGCTAGAGCTTGACCGCTGCGCATCGAAGGGTGTAACCATGGCACGTAACTATTGGGCGATCGCTCAAATAGTTACGGCGCCCATACGACCACCGCGGGAGTGAGACGACCAATGGCAAAGCGGACCAGATTCAGCGAGTACCAGAACAGCTATGCCAACTACAAGTTCGAACTCACTGACGACGGCATCCTGTTCATGCAGTGCCACACCAACGGCGACAGCCTGGTGTGGAGCTGGAAGGCCCACGACGAGATGTCGGACGCCTTCGCCGATATCGCCGGCGACCGCGAGATCAAGGTGCTCATTCATACCGGCACCGGCGAAAACTACAACGCCAATTGGGGTCGCCTACCCAACGGCGAACTGCCCGAACACCCCATCTATCAGGCCATGCCCGACGACCGCGGGACGCACAAGCTCGACGAGAAGGCCTGGTACGCAAGGCATCTCATCTTCAATGTGCTCGACGTCGACGTCCCGATGATCAGCGCGGTCAACGGTCCGTGCAACATGCACTCCGAGGTGCCGATCATGGCCGACATCGTGCTGGCCTCCGAGGACGCCTACTTTCAGGACGCCTCTCACTTCCCGCGCGGGCAGGTACCCGGTGACGGTCAGCACGTGATCTGGAGTGTGCTCGCCGGGCACAACCGCGCGCGTTACTTCCTACTCACGGGTCAGAAGGTCAGTGCGCAGGAGGCCAAGGAGTGGGGCGTGGTGAACGAGGTGCTGCCCAAGGACAAGGTGTTGGACCGGGCCTGGGAGCATGCTCGCGAACTGATCAAGCGACCACCGCTGACTCTGCGGTACACGCGACAGCTGTTCACCAACCCGCTCAAGCGGGCCTTCGTCAACGAACTCGGCCACGGCCTGGGCCGCGAGACCTACGCGCAGCGCGTGTTCTTCCCGTTCGGCGGTGAGATGGCGCCGCTGGATCGGGCGTGGGACGACGAACCTTGGAGTACACCGAGCAACGGAAAAGCAGCGCAAGAAGGAGCGCACTCGTGACCAGCATCCAGCAACGCCTGTCCACCGGCCGCGGAAAGTTCACCACCGACTACCCCGAACTCGGCACCGCACCGGTCAACTATGAAGACTCCATCTCGCCGGAGTTCTTCGCCGACGAGCGCGAGGCGGTGTTCAAGCGAAACTGGTTGTGCGTCGGGCGAATCGAGCGGCTGCCGCGCAAGGGGTCGTACTTCACCCGCGATCTGCCCGGCCGGCTGGCCTCGATCGTGATCGCCCGCGACCTCGACGACACCGTGCACGCCTTCCACAACGTGTGCGCCCACCGCGGCAACAAGGTGGTCTGGCAGGAACACCCCGGCGAGGAGTCGTCGGGAAGCTGCCGGGCATTCTCCTGCAAATATCACGGCTGGCGATATGGCTTGAACGGCAAGGTCAATCACATCACCAACGAGGGCGAGTTCTTCGACCTGGACAAGAGCAAGCTCCGGATGCCGCCGGTGCACTGCGAGGTCTGGGCCGGCTTCATCTTCGTCAACCTCGCCGATGACCCGGCCCCGCTGCGTGAGTTCCTCGGCGAAGGCCTGCTGGGCATCGAGGCCTACCCGTTCGAGAAGATGACCCAGCACTACGGGTTCTCCACCCGGATCAACGGCAACTGGAAGCTCGCCGTCGACTCGGTGTGCGAGTGGTACCACCCGCCGTACGTGCACGGCCGTTTCATCGATCCCGATGTCGCCAAGGCCGAGATGATGGTGCCGCCAGTCGACTCGTATCACTACGATCTGTTCCGACCGCACATGCTCACCTCGGTGCCCGGCCCGCCGCCGCTGCCGCACCGCGAACCCGGCACTGCAGGACCGGCTCGCCAGGACCAGCGCTGGGTCTACAAGCTTTTCCGCGCAGGTCTTTTCGGACCCGACGACGTTCCGGACATCGGCATCGACGAGAGCGCCGAGTTCCTCAATCGCGGCGGCATCGCCTCGTGGGGCAACGACCAGTTCTGGGTGTTCCCGAACATCTCGATCCAGCTCTGGGCCCGCAACTACTACATCACCTATACCTACTGGCCGGAGACGGTCGACACGCACATCTACGAGATCGACCTGTACTTCGTGCCTCCGGCGAATGCGACCGATCGCCTCGCGCAGGAATTGGTGGTGGACAGCACAATCGAGTTCGCCATGCAGGACGTGAACACCATCGAGGCCACGCATTCTGCGCTCAAGACGCGCGCGCAGAACACTTTTCACCTCAGCGACCAGGAGCTGCTGATCCGCCAGTTCCACACGGTCATTCGCGACACCGTCGGCGCGTACCAGTCCGCGAAGGAGTCATGATGTCGGCGTTACTCCCAAGCGTTTTCCGACCTCGAGCCGTTTGTCGCCGACTGGGCCCTGCCGACCCGGGCGCAGCGCTACGAGGCCCGGCTGTCGAGGCCGTTCGACGAGCTGGTCACGTTCTACGACGCGCTGGCGCCCCGGGCCGAAGAGGCGATTGCCCATCTCAACGGGCTCGACATCGACGATCTGCCCGACGACGCCACGACGCTGCTGCACCTGCTGTACTCATTCATCCTGGTGTCGTACGCCGTGAATGTGTTCAAGCAGAACCGCATCCCCGACTCGGGTGCCGCCTTCTTCGAAATGGTTGCTGAGCCGGCCGTGTGATAGGACCAGACGGTGACCGCATCCGCACGGCCTAAGGCACGCGACTCTTCCACGCGCGACATGCTGGTCGATGCGACGATCCAGATCATGATCGAGGAGGGCTACGCGGCGGCCACGTCACGCCGGGTGGCGGCCAAAGCCGGCGTGAAACCGGCCTTGGTGCATTACTACTTCCCCACTATGGACGAGCTCTACCTGGCGGTATTTCGCCGCGGCGCCGCGGCCTACCTGGATCACCAGCAGAAGGCGCTGGCTTCCGACCGTCCGCTGCATGCGTTCTGGGACACCCTCACCGCACCCAAGGACACCCGGCTGCTGCTGGAGTTCATGGGACTTGCCAACCACCGCAAGGAAATCCGGGCGGAGATCGCGGCGTGGTCCGAGCGCTGGCGCGAACAACAGATCACCGCGCTCAACTTCATCGTCCGCGAGCACGGCCTCGACACCGAGGAATTCCCACCGGCCGCCCTGGCGGTCGTCATCGCCGCGATCGGGCGCACGCTGATACTCGAGGAGGGGCTCGGCAGCTCCGGTGGGCACGAGGAAGCCGTCGCCCTGGTGCACCGATTCCTGGACAAATTCGAGATGCCGCAACCGAAGACTCGGCGCGCCTCGGGCTAGGGCAACAAGACGTGGTGCCGTAAAGAAGACGAGAACCTGCACAGGAGTGGGCGAATGCCCCCGTGCTATCGCGCTGAGAGCTTTACGATGCGGTCTTGGGCCTCGGGCCCACCCGCTCAAGGAGGCCCGCGATGGCGCTGCCCACATTAGTACTTGTGCATGGGGGCGGACTCGCGGCTGATTCATGGGAACTCACCATCAATGAGATCCACCGGCTGACAGCGGAGTTGACCGTGGTCGCCCTCGACATGCCGGGACGGAGGAACAAACCAGGAGACCTGAGGAAGATGACCATCGCCGACTTCGTCGACTCGCTCGTCGACGACATCGAGAGCGCCGGGGCCGAGAACATCGTCATCGTCGGTCATTCGATCGGAGGTATGGCGCTGCCCGGAATCGCGACCAAGCTTGGAGCGAACAGGGTCCGCGAGATGATCTTCACCGCCGCGTTCCTTCCTCCAGAAGGCGCGACTCTTGTGGACAGCTTGCCGTGGCTACTCTCAAGAATCGCTCGGCGCTTCGTGAGAAGAGGTGTACCGCGCAAAACGCCGAGCTCGCTAGCACGGTTGGCGTACTTGAATGGAGTCCCGTCGCATCGCCGCCAATTTATGAGCGGCAGGCTGTATCCGGAATCGCTTCGCATCCTCACCGAGAATGTAACTCGGCGAGGAATGCCTGATGACATTCCTCGCACTTGGATTATGACGCTGCGGGATCGTGCTTTTGGACCGAAATTGCAACGCAGGACCATTGAGGCGATCGGCGGCGTGCAGACGCTGATCGAAATCGACAGCTGTCATATGGTGATGGTTAGCGAGCCGGAACGGCTGGCAGAAATCCTGGTCGGACGCTGCGGGCTCTACGTGTAGCGCCAGATCCGGTTAGGGCCGCCTGGAGAAGACGGGTCCTCGGGCTAGGGCAACAAGATCCGCAGCTTCTCCCAACCGCGCACGGTAGACGTCGACGCGAGTTGGGCTGTGTCGTAATCGATGTCCCACTCCGGCCAGCGGTTGAAGATCTCATCCAGCGCGACGCGGCCCTCCAACCGGGCGAGGTTGGCGCCCAGGCAGTAGTGCACACCTTTGCCGAAGGTGATATGCGAGATGTTGTCGCGGCGGATGCTGAAGGTGTCCGGGTCGGTGTATCGGCGCGGATCCCGGTTGGCGGCGCCGAACAACAGCAGCATCGCGCTACCGGCCGGGACTGTGTGACCGTAGAGCTCGAAATCCTGTGCCATCCAACGGGCTACGTGCGGGCCCGTCGGCTCGAAGCGCAGCGTCTCGTCGACGGTCCGGTTCAGCAGCGACCGGTCCTGCTCGATCTCGCGGCGCTGATCGGGATGCTCGGCGAGCACCTTGGCCAGCCAGCCGATCAGCCGGCCCGTCGTCTCGTTGCCCGCGCCCGCAACCACCTGCGTGTAGTGCAGCACCTCTTTGCGGGTCAGTTTCCGGTGCACGCCATCCTCGTCATCGAACTCGACGTTGAGCAGCGTGGTCATCAAGTCGTCGGAGGGGTTCTTCGACCGCCATTCGACGTAGTCGGCGTAGATCCGACCATCGGCAATGGAGTCGGCGTTGGCGACCTTGAGCGGCGCACCCGGCTTGGTGCGCAGGTTGGCGTCGTTGGCATCGCGGACCGAGATCTGCTCGGATTCAGGGATTCCCAGCAGCATCCCGATCACCCGCATCGGCATCATCGACGCGAGCTCGGCGATGATGTCGAATCCATCGGAGCCGACCAGCGGGTCCAGGCAGCCGACGCAGTAGGCCCGAATCTGGTCTTCGATCTCCGCCATCCGACGCGGGGTGAATACCCGCGACATGAGTCCCCGCAGCATCGTGTGCTCGGGTGGATCCTGGAACATCATGACCCCGCGCGGCATGTCGAATTTCGACTTGACCAATTCGAGGATGTCGCTGCGGCGGCTGGAAAAGACCTGCCAGTTCGCCAGCGCCTGCTCGACGTCGGAATGCCTTGATATGGCCCAGAAATCGTACTGTTCGTTGTAGTAGAGCGGAGCTTCGTCGCGCAGCCGCGCGAAGGTCGGATACGGATCGGTGTTGATCCCCGTGTCGTAGGGGTCGTAGTAAACGTCCGTGTCATGTGCGACGGTCATCGACGAAGCCTCCGCATAGCGTTTTGGGCGATCGCCCAATTTCGGGCGCACGCCATGTTTAGCAGCCCGCTGGCGAGCTCGTCAAGCCTGCTCGGGGCGCGAGTAATTGCACGCCGAGCGGGTACACGTTGACGATGCGTGGCAAAGCAGCCGGACTCCGGTGTCGAGTCACTTAACCTGTAACCAGGCGTTCGTCCGACGAAAGTAGGGGCACATCATGGGCACCATCCGGAAAACTTCGGCGACCGCTGCGGCCGCAGTGGCGCTGCTGTCATTTGCGAGTGCCGGAATCGCGCACGCCACCGACCCGAACTACTTCTACAACAGCGACAACAGCATGCAGGTCAGCTACGGCGAGGGTGGCGGGGCCATCTTCGCGACGATCACCGACCTGCGAAATCCGCCGGGTGCCATAGAGGTCTGCCAGTACCACGCCGTGGGAGTTCAGGGCACGCCGGCGCTGCCCTACGTCCGCCAGACGACGCTCAACGGGCCGAATCCCTCCCCGCCGATCACGATCATCTTCCAGCAACTCGGCGGGCACTACGCGGTCGACGTGAGTTGCCAGGGCACCGGCAATTCGGCGGCTTTCTCCCCTGTCATCTATTGATCCAAAAGCTCCGACACGAGCTGTCAAAGTTGCCACACAACGTCTGACCAGCCGTTAAAGTGCAGCTCGTGAGCACAAACCGGTCAACCAGCGGGCGGGGTCGCTGGTTGGCATTCGGGGCCACCCTCGCCATTGCTGCCGGCATGATCTACGCCCAGAGCACCGAGTCACCGTGCTGCGACAAAAAGCCGACGGCAGCGGCGCCCAGCGCCAGCCCGGTAGCCCATCAACAACCCGCGCCCCCTCTGCCCCCGCCGGCGGCGCCGCTGCGAATGGCCAGTCCTGCCGAGATGAAGTCGTTGACGGCCGACGCGCCCGCCGCGGCCCAAAGTTTCACCTTCGCATTGCCGACCGGCGTCGCGCCCGAGAGTGGCCTCCAAGTCAAGACCATCTGGGCGGCGAGGGCCATCAGCTTGCTGTTTCCGCAGATCACCACCATCGGCGGGTACCGCCAGGACGCGTTGAGGTGGCACCCCAACGGGTTGGCGATCGACGTGATGATCCCGAACCACAACTCCCCCGAAGGCATCGAGCTCGGCGACCAGATCGCCGGATATGCGCTCGCCAACGCCAAACGGTGGGGTGTCGATCACGTGATCTGGCGGCAGAAGATCTACCCGGGCCTCGGCAAGCCGAGCTGGACGGCAAACATGGGGAACGAAACCGCCAATCACTACGACCACGTGCACATCGCCACTGATGGGGGCGGTTACCCGACGGGCCGCGAAACCTACTCGATCGGTTCGATGACCCCGACGCCGCCCGCCTGACCGTAGGCAGCACCGGCACAATCGAGGGATGGCCGGCGACCGAACGATTCTGCGGGGCAGCAGCGTCGCAGACGTGGCCAACTGCACGACATCGCCGGGGTGGCCCGGGACCGGTCGCTAAACTGGCCGAACCCCGAGAACTATGGAGAAACATGAAACGTCCGGTCTTTCGCGCAATCCCCGTGGCCGCTTTCGGCATACCGGCTGCGGCGATGATCCTGGCCGCACCCCTGGCACATGCACAAACGGCCGTCGAGGATTCCTGCAAGGCTGCCGGGGGTCAATACACCCAGAGCCAGGTGAGCGCCCATTTCGGACAAGACCCGAGTCTTTTCGAGGAGTGCTGCACCGGTGATGGACCATCGCGCAAATGTGTGGACTACAAAGACGGGGTCCAAGGGCCTACCTACGGCGGTTAAGCCGTCTGAGCGCGTGATGCTCGCCTAGCCTTACTTCCCGTGGGACGAGTCGATGGAAAAGTCGCGCTGATCACCGGCGGTGCCCGTGGCATGGGTGCCGAACACGCACGCCTATTGGTCAGCGAGGGCGCCAAGGTCATCATCGGCGACTTGCTCGATGACGAAGGCCTTTCTGTCGCAAAAGAACTCGGCGACGACGCGCACTACCTGCACCTCGACGTCACTCAACCCGAGCACTGGGCGTCAGCCGTCGCTGAGGCGGTCCGGCGATTCGGGCACCTCGATGTCCTGGTGAACAACGCCGGCGTCGCGGGCCGCAAAACGTTGCGCAAGTTCGAACTCGAACGCTGGCGCCACACCCTCGATGTCAACCTGACCGGCACTTTTCTGGGCACTCAGGCCGTGGTGGACGAAATGATCAAGGCCGGCGGGGGCTCGATCATCAACATCTCTTCGATCGAAGGGTTGCGTGGCGCTCCGTTCGCGCATGCCTACGTCGCCTCGAAATGGGCGGTACGCGGACTCACCAAATCCACCGCTCTGGAGCTGGGGCGCTACAACATCAGAGTCAACTCGGTCCATCCAGGACTGGTACGCACACCCATGACGGCGCACTTTCCCGACGACATCGTCAGGGCGCCGCTTGGTCGTCCCGCCGAGCCGATCGAGGTGTCCAATTTCGTCCTGTTCTTGGCCAGCGACGAGTCCTCCTATGCGACGGGCGCGGAGTTCGTCGTCGACGGCGGAGTCACCGCCGATACTCCCAGGAAAGACCTGACGTCCTAGCAACCGCGAGTGGGGCATTCCCCCGGATGCGGAAAGCTGCGCGGCGTGCGTGAATTGTGGCACGCCGCAGCGGCGCGGTTGAGCCAAGCAAAGGGGTTTTCCGTGTCCGACAAGACGTCCGACGACATCTTCAAGCTCGCCAAGGACGAACACATCGAGTACGTCGATGTCCGCTTTTGCGACCTGCCGGGCACCATGCAGCACTTCACCATTCCGATCTACGCCTTCGACGAGACCGTGTTCGAGGAAGGGCTGGCATTCGACGGCTCGTCGATTCGCGGATTCCAGTCGATCCACGAATCCGACATGCTGCTGCTTCCTGATCCGGCAACCGCGACCATCGATCCATTTCGCGCCGCCAAGACGCTGATCGTCAACTTTTCTGTGCATGACCCTTTCACCCTCGAGTTGTACTCACGCGATCCGCGCAACGTCGCCCGCAAGGCGGAGAATTACCTGATCAGCACCGGTTTCGCCGACACCGCTTATTTCGGCCCGGAAGCCGAGTTCTACATCTTCGATTCGGTCAGCTTCGACTCGCGCACCAACGAGTCGTTCTACAAGGTGGACGCGACATCCGGGTGGTGGAACACCGGAGCAACCAGCGAGGCGGACGGCAGCCCCAACCTGGGCCACAAAGTCCGCCCCAAGGGCGGCTATTTCCCGGTGGCGCCCGCCGACCACTACGTCGACCTACGCGACATCATGCTCACCCACCTGACGAATGCCGGTTTTTCACTCGAGAAGGGCCACCACGAGGTGGGCAGCGGCGGTCAGGCCGAGATCAACTACAAATTCAATACGTTGCTGCACGCGGCCGACGACCATCAGATGTTCAAGTACATCGCCAAGCAGACGGCATGGCAGGCCGGCAAATCCGTCACGTTCATGCCCAAGCCGCTGTTCGGCGACAACGGCTCCGGTATGCATTGTCATCAGTCGCTCTGGAAAGACGGCGTCCCACTGTTCTACGACGACGCGGGATACGCCGGGCTGTCGGACATGGCGCGGCACTATATCGGCGGGCTGCTGTATCACGCGCCGTCGCTGCTGGCCTTCACCAATCCCACGGTCAACTCCTACAAGCGCCTTGTGCCCGGCTACGAAGCACCGATCAACCTGGTCTACAGCCAGCGCAACCGGTCGGCCTGCGTGCGCATCCCGATCACCGGCAGCAATCCCAAGGCGAAGCGACTGGAATTCCGATGTCCGGATGCCTCGGGCAACCCGTATCTCTCGTTTTCCGCCATGCTGATGGCCGGCCTGGACGGCATCAAGAACAAGATCGAACCCCCTCCTCCGGTCGACAAGGACCTCTACGACCTGCCGCCGGAAGAATCCGCGGACATCCCGCAGGCCCCCACCCAGCTGTCCGCGGTGATCGACCGGCTGGAAGAAGACCACGAATACCTGCTTGAAGGAAGCGTTTTCACGCCCGACCTGATTGCAACGTGGATCAACTACAAACGCGAATACGAGCTCGCGCCGTACAACCTGCATCCCACGCCGTATGAGTTCGCGTTGTACTACGACGTCTGAGCCCGCGAGATCGACGGCCTCGACCCTTGAGGTATAGACAATCGCGTCGCGTGGATCCTCTTGCCCCGCAACGCGAATCCACGTCTATGTCCGGTGACGTACCCCTGATACTGGGCCACCTGCTTGATCAAGGACAACGAATCCGACGTCGGAGCCGAGGTCGCCTTCAAGCGGATCGGTGAGATGGCTTGGGCAGTAGACTTCCGCTGATACGGCGATGAATCTGACCGCGGTTCTTTTAACCCGAGCGGACTCTTGGCGGAGAGCCGGATTTTCCTCGAACATACCGTTCATCTCTTCGTTTACGACGGTCGCGATCGGGGTGCCGCGATTGAGTTCGCCACAAATTTGATGGGCTCGGGCGACGAGAGTGGGCAAGTTGTCGACGAGCGGAATCTGATCTTGTTCGAGCAGGTCCACAAACTGATCCTGCTGACTTGGGTCGGCGCGTGCTGCGCCGGCGCAAATAATCGCGGTGGTCAGCGCCAACGAGGCGCTAACCAGCGCGTCTGCAAGGCTGGCGATCCCGATGCGCACGGCAGGATTTCCATTTCTTCGGTGTCATCTGCTCGGTAGCCAATTCAACCCGAGCGACGAAAGGACGTCCATAGGCCGGTCAATGCGTTGGCATAACGTACAGCGGGTTCACAGCTGGTCAAAGGGCGCATCTGATGGTTACGGGTTAGCGTTGAGCAACCCGATCTCCCATCAGGAGGCTCACCGTGAGCAATTACCTTATGACTATTGAGTTCGACGACGGTGCGCGCGCGATCACGGAGTATTCGTCACCGAGTGACGTGAGAGCCAAATTGGCCGAAGTCGTCCGAGACTTGACGGACGAAGACGGCATCGAGCACTTCCGGAGCGTCACGGTCACTCAAGCCGCCTAGGTGCTGAGCCCACACCTGCGCTGTCACTCGACGGGATCGGGCGCCCATCGCGGCCGACGCCTCTCGGGCCGCTGCGGGCCACGCGCGGCCGCAAGTGCCAGCGCGGCCTCGCCGTTGATCGTGGTCATCGGCGGCGGCTGACCCTTGCGCAGCGTCGCGATCAGTTCGCGATACGGGCCGATGAGGTAAACCGTGTCGCCGGCCTGCATCTCGGCGTTGCGGCGGGGCCGCAACCTGACCGGTCCTTCCGGTCGGATGATCGCGATGACACGCGTCTGAGTCGACAGTTCCACCATTCGCATCCCATCGAGCTCGCTGCCCTCCGCGACCATCATCGCGCCGACCATGAACGAGCGTTGCCCGACCCAGAACGTGCCCAGCACCTGCAAGCCCATCGCGGCGCCGATGAACCATGGTGCTGCCAGATCCACGACCGACCGCACATTCTCAAAACCGAACTGCTGGCTCACCGCAGCGCTCAGCGCACGGCCTTGCACTCGTAGCACGATTGGCACCTTGGTGTCGGATCCCAGAAGTTCCAGCAGGACGATGCCGGTCCGGATGTTCTCCATGTCGTCGTGGGTCAGCACCGCGACTCCGCGGGCGCGATCGACGCGCGCCGATTCCAGTGTCTGGCGCATCGTCGAGTCGCCGAAAATCACCGGCACGTCGAGTTTGGCGACCGTCGACAGGAGGCGGTTGTTCTCGTCCTGCTCGATCACGACGACGTCGTAACCGGCAGCGGCGAGGTCAGTGACGACGCGGATACCCGTTGACCCCAGGCCGACGACGATGATGTGGTCGCGCATGCGGCGGGCCCGTCGCAGACCGGCCGTGTGGACGAAGCGGCGTGACAGCAGCAGGTCCGAGATGAGCGCAACGAGGATCGCGGTGATGGTCACGCCACCGAACATCAGTCCGATAGCGAACCACCGCAGCACACCAGACTGTGCCGCAAAACTGAAGTCGCCGAAGCCGACACTGGTGATCGTCTCGGAGGTGAAGTACAGGGCATCGAGCCATGACATCTTTGGGTTGACGTAACTGAAGCGAACCATGGTTGTCGCGCCGAAAATCAGCACCAGCGTAAACATCGCCGAGGGAAAGAGCAGCGGGTTGGCGTCCTCGCGCATGGCGCGCACGGCGTCGACGGCGCGTCGCACCCGGGAGTGGCGAGAGCGGGTCGCGGTCGAAGGCGGCACCGAGATCCCCCGGGCTTCCATCTCGTCCTTCGGGCCGATCATCGAGGTCCAGTCGCCCTTGAAGATCTTCAGATCCCGTCCCGGGCACGGCACCACGTCGCCGGGGGTGGGCGCGTTCTTACCATGGACCACGGCCACCGGCGCCAGGTCTTTGTAGAGGTCGCGTAGCGTCCCATCCTTCGGCGCCTCCGACCCCCAGATAACGAATTCGACACCGGCGGTAGTGAACTGGTGCGCGTTACGTGACAGGACCGCCTCGATGATCGATGGCGCCGCGAGGTCGGCCACATTCAAGACCGCACCGGGGCCGCTGACGGCGGCGACCGCGTCGCGCAGCATGCTGTCTGCCAGGCGCGCCACCACGCGAACATTAGGACTGAATCGCCTTGCCAGTAACGCGATTTCGAGATTCACCGCGTCATTGGGCCCGGCGCACACCACGGCTCGCGCACGATGAACCCCCGCCCCCAGCAGATCGGCGGCCGAGCTGATCCGGATGATCCGGGCGCCGGCGCCCCGCAGCTCGTCGACGATGGTGTTCGCCAGTGCGTCGTCACCGCAGACGATGATTTCGCGATGGAATTGAAAGGCCTCGCCTTTTTGCGCAGCAGCCGGTTGGCTTTTCAGCTGGGCAACGGGGTCGATAGTGACAGACATAACCCCTCCAACCTCCACCGACACCCGCAGTTCACGTTTCCTATGACTATCGGCCACTCTGCCGGAAAGCGCCACCGGAGACGGCGGTATACAGTTGACCAACGGCGCTGTGCCGCAAGCGGAGTCGCTCCGCAACACAGTTGACTCGAAATCGTCACGCAAGGGAAACAGACGGTGAGTAAGGCCGTCAGGCGCCGGAGTAGTCAACCCGCCAGTGCTTGATGCCATTCAGCCAGCCCGACCGCAACCGCTCCGGAGAACCCACCGCGGCGAGGTCGGGCACCAGGTCGGCGAGTGCATTGAACATCACCCCGATGGTCAACCGGGCCAGGTTGGCCCCCAGGCAGTAGTGGGCTCCAGTACCGCCGAAACTCAAGTGCGGATTCGGATCTCGCAGCACGTTGAACGAGAACGGGTCATCGAAGATGTCTTCGTCGAAGTTGGCCGACCGGTAGAAGAGCGCCAGCCGCTGGCCTTGCTTGACCGTAACGTCGCCAAGCTCGATATCGCTTAGGGCGGTGCGCTGAAAAGCCGTGATCGGCGTTGCCCAGCGGATGATCTCGTCGGCGGCGGTCACCGGGCGACGCTCTTTGAAGAGCTGCCACTCGTCGGGGTTGTCCAGGAACGCCATCATTCCCTGGGTGATGGAGTTGCGGGTCGTCTCGTTTCCGGCAACCGTCAACGTCACCATGAACAGCGCGAATTCCTCGTCGGAAAGCTTGTGGCCGTCGACGTCGGCGGTGATCAACTGGGTGACGATGTCATCGCCAGGGTGTTCGGCCTTGTACGCGGCGAGCTGCATGCCGTAAAACATCAATTCCCCGGCCGACTCCAGCGCTGCGGACCCCGCGAATTCGGGATCCTCGTCGCCGACCATGTTGTTGGTCCAGTGAAACAGCTTCGCGCGATCTTCGAAGGGAACCCCGAGCAACCCGGCGATCAATTGGAGCGGCAGTTCGCTGGCCACCTGCGCCACGAAATCCCCGGTCTCAGCGGCCGCCGCCTCGGTCACAATCCGGCGAGCACTCTGTGTCAGGTCCGCACGCAGCCGATCCACCGCACGCGGCGTGAAACCGCGCGACACGATCTTGCGCATCCGGGTGTGCTGCGGGGCATCCATGTTGATCATGGAGAAGCGGCCGAGCTCGATCTGGCCGCGGGCGGCCTCTTCGTCGACGTAGCGCGGAACGATGCAGTTCTGGGCGCTGGAGAACACGTCACTGCGCCGCGACACCTCGCGGACGTCACGGTGTCTACTCACCACCCAGTACCCGCCGTCGGCGAAGCCGCCGACGCCCGGCGGCTGCTCGTTCCACCACACGGGCGCGGCATGTCGCAGTTGCCGCAGTTCCTCGGTCGGTAGTCGGGCGGCGTAGACGTCGGGGTCGGTGAAGTCGAATCCTTGCAGCAGTTCGATTTTCGTCATCGCGTCCCCCTCAAGTCAGCCACTGATCGACGAGGTCGGCCCATCGCCGCGAGATGGTCTTCTCCAGGTCGCCGCGTTGCCGGCGGAGCCCGTCGTCGGATTCGACCGCGCCGACCGTCAGCCGCGCCACCTCGTCGAGCTGGTCGCGGTCCAGCCCGAAGCCGAGCAAAGCGTCCACGTTGCCGTCCAGGTCGATCTCGTCCGGTAGGTCAGAACGCGCCAGCAGTACCGCCGCGTTCTCCTCGCCGACCTCGAGCAGCATCGCCACCAGGTTGGGCTTGGCGACTTTCAGGGTCACACCGGTCGGCGGATCGACAGCTGGAGTCCGTTGTCGCGCATGACAGTTCGACATTGCTCCGGCGTGTAGTCGAAGTTCTCCAGGTCTTTCATGTAGGACGCGGGTTCGGCCAGACCCTCGACATGGGGGAAGTCCGAGCCCATGATGATTTGGCTTTCGCCCAGCAGCTTCAGCAGGCTCGCCAGTTCGTCTTCGTAGAATGGCGACACCCACACGTGGCGTTTGAAACTCTCCCGCGGATCCTCTTGATAGATCTGCGGGATTTGACCGTAGGACTTGGTCAGCTTCTCGAAGAGGTGGAACACCCAGGTCGATCCGCTCTCGATGCACGCCATCCGCAGGTTCGGGAAGCGCAGGAAGAGCCCTTTGTGTAGATGATTGGCGAAGGTGTCTTGCAAGGGGTCGCCGGAAAACAGGCTTCGGAACCCCAGGAGCGCCTGGAACGACATCATGTAGTCCGATTCGCCCCACGCCGGCATGAACTTCGAGTAGTACGTCTCGCCCGAGTGGTAGCACACCGTGATGCCGGAATCGTTTGCCAACTGCCAGAATTCGTCAAACATGGGGTCACCGGGCGCACGCATGCCGACATCCGTCATGACCGGTCCGGGCACCATCACGATGAAGCGTGCATCGCGTTGCAGCGCCCACTCGAGCTCGCGGACCGCCGCGTCCGGCTTGCACAACGTGATGTAGGGCGCGGCGAAAATCCTTTCCTGGTAGGCGAATCCCCAGTCCTCGTCCATCCACCGATTGAACGCCCGGAACGTCGCGACGGTTGCGTCGAGATCCGGCAGGAGAGCCTGCTCCATCCCGACTCCGAGCGTCGGCAACAGGATGCAGCCCGCCATCCCCTGCTCGTCCATCAAGGCGAGGCGCGCGTCGCGGTCCCGGTACGCAGCCGGGATCGGCTCCAAGTCCCCGAAAAGCGCATTCAGATCGGCGCCTCTGGGATTACGGCCACGAAAGTACTCGTCGAGCGCACCGGGCTTACCCACCGGGTCGAAAGTCGGGTTCGGAATGAACCGGTTGACCCGGCCACCGACCAGCAGACGTTGTTTGCCGTCGAGTTGGGCCCACTGGATCGCCCGCTTCTTGTACGCCGGCTCGATGTGGCGGGTGAACGCGTCGAGGGCTTCGTAAAAGTGGTTGTCACAATCGAAGAACTGGAATTCAAGCTGTGTCGTCATCGCGGTAGGTGTCCTTTCTGTAGCGACGATTCAGTTGCGCGGCAGGCCCAGGACCATCGATGCGATGACCGTCAGCTGGATCTCGGGAGTCCCGCCGCCGATGAGTTCGGCGGGAGCATCGAAATACGGTTGAACGACCGCCGGTTCGGACTTCTCCAACATCGCGACCCGGCCAGTCAGGCCGAGGGTGGCCGTCCATGCCCGCCGCAACAGTGTGACCATCGCGTACTTGGCGATGCTGGAGGTCGGGCCGGGGCCCTGGCCCTCCACCAGTCGCAGGGTTTCGCGCAGCACCACGGCTTTGATTGCGGTGCTGTAGGACTCGACGTCACCGAGTGCCCGCAGCGCGGCATCCTGCTCCGGGCCGGTTATTTCGGCTACCTTGCGAAGCGCGTTCGCGCGGTCGATGCTGACGTAGTTTCCGATCGCGGTCCGCTCGACGGCCATGGTCGAGACCGCCAGGCTCCACCCGTCGCCGGGTTCACCGACGAGCATGTCGTCGGGTACGAACACGTCGGTGAGAAACACCTCGTTGAACTCCAAGCGCCCGCTGGCTTGTTTGATCGGTGAGACCGCGACACCGGGTGACGTCATGTCGACGAGGAAGTAGCCGATGCCGCGGTGCTTCTTCGCCTCGGGATCCGTTCGGGCCAGCAATGCGCCGAACTCAGCCCGGTCCGCCAAGGACGTCCAGATCTTGTGCCCATTGACCAGCCATCCCCCGTCGACCTTGGCAGCCCGGGTGGACAGCGACGCCAGGTCCGATCCGGCACCGGGTTCGCTGAAGAGTTGGCACCAGGGCTGCACACCACGAAGGATCGGCCGGGCGAACCGCTCGCGTTGCAGATCCGATCCGCTGTTGAGGATGGTCGGCAGGATCCATTCCGCGATACCGAGCGAGGGCCTGATCAATTCGGGTCGTTTGTCGAACTCGTCGGCGATGATCACCTGCTGCACCGCCGAGGCGCCAACTCCCCATGGAGAGGCCAGATTCGGCGCCACCAATCCTGCCTGTGCCAGCAGGTCGCGCTGAGCGCCGATGGCCAGGCCGGGCGTTCTGACATCGCCGGAATAGTGCTCGTTCGACAGGCTCAGCGCCTCGTCCAAGGTGGCCGCCACCTGCGCACGGAATTCGGACTCGACGTCACCCAGGTCGATTGTGGTGGAGCGCTTCACCGTGCACGCCAACTCCCCCGCCGCCCGGGTCCAGCGGGTCATCGGACCCAGGGACGCCGCCAAGCTGGTGACCCGTCGCCAGTACAGGTGTGTGTCGTGCTCCCACGTGTAGCCGATCGCACCGAACATCAGCAACGCGTCGAGCACCAGGTCGGGTGCGGCGGCGACCGCCATCACGGCAGCCGAGGCCGCCGCGAGTCGGTGCTGCTCGATGGACTCGCTTTCGGCGCGGACCGCGTCCCAGGCCGCTGACGCGGCCAATTCCGAGTCGACCAGCAGCTTCGACGCTTTGTGTTGCAGCGCCTGAAAGGAGCCGACCGGTCTGCCGAACTGCTCACGCGTGCGGATGTATTCGGTTGCGGCGTCAGCGCATCGGCGCACTGCTCCGGCAGCCGCACATGCGGCCAGTGCCACCACCACGCAGCGGGCGCGCTCCGTCGAGATGCCGATTATCTCGGCGCTGGCCGGCACGACGTGGTCAGTGAGTTCGGCGACACCCACATCGGTGCACAGGTCGGTGCCCTGCTGCGGTTCGATCCTCAGGCCCGGTCCCGGCGCGGTCACGAACCATCGTTGACCTTCGGCGGTGTGGGCTGGCAGCAAAATCCGTTGCGCCGCACTGATTCCCAATACCGACTCCGACGCGCCATTGAGCCGCCACGAGTTTCCGTCGCGAACCGCCCGCACGTCGGCGTGCTCGGGCAGTATGACGACGGCCGTCGCTCCCGTGGCCAGCTCGGTCAGCAGCGGCTTCACCGACGCATCGGCAAGATTTGCCACCGCACTGGCAGTCACCGTGCTCAGCAGCGGGCCGGGGAGCAGCGCCGCGGCGGCGGCCTCGATCACGCAGGCGGTGTCTGCCAGGGCGCCGTCCTGGCCGCCGACGTGGCCCGGTAGATGCACCGCATGGAAGCCGCTGTCGACGAGATCCGGCCACCAGGAGGGTGTTTCGCCGGACGCGATCTGATCAAAGGCGGCACGGGTCTTGTCGATGGGGGCATGCCGCGCCGCGAAGCGGGTCACGGCATCGACGAGCTGCTCTTGCTCGGTGGTGATCGCCAGCGTCATCGTTCCTCAGGCTTCCAGCCCGAGGATGCGGGCGGCATTGCCGTACAGAAACTTCGGCCAGACTTCATCTTTCAGCGGAACATTGGGCATGTCGCTGAAGATCCGCTCCAACGACAGCCCCATCGGAAAGTAGCCGGCGTAGAGAACTTTGTCGGCGCCGCGGGTATTCGCATAGTCGATGATCGCCTTGGGGTAGTACTTGGGCGCAAACGCGGACGTCGAGTAGTACAGGTTGGGCCACTTCAACATCAGTTTGACCGCGAGATCCTCCCAGGGCTCGCACCCGTGACGGGTGACGAACACCAGGTCGGGGAAATCGAACATCACGACGTCGATGCGCGAGACTTCCTGCGGCGCAAACGGAACCCGTGGACCGGGCACCCCGGCGCAAACAAAAATCGGGATGCCGAGTTCGACGCAGGTGGCATAGATGGGATACATCTTCGGGTCGTCGATGGGGACCTGCGGAAAGGTCCCAGCGGGAAACACCGACGCGGCGCGGATGCCGAACTGCTCGTGTTCGCGGCGAATCGCGTTGACCGAGCCCATGACGTCATTCGGGTCGTCGATGTTTCCGGAAGGCACGAAGCGGTCCGGGAACATCTTGAGCGCCAGCTGCGCGGAGTCCTCACCGACGCCGATCATCGCCTTTTCGATACCGAATCGGTCCATCTGCTGAAGCACCAGCGACACCGGGTCGTCCGTCGACAGGCCTTGCGGGACGTCCTTGAACATGTACTCGACCGGGAACTCGAAATCCTCTTTGGATTCGCGGTCCTTGGTCTGCTTGCGGATGAAGTCGTACTGCGCGGACCCCTCGTGCGGGAATCCGATCATCGTGTCGATCACCGGCAGACCCCCGGGTCCGGGCATGGAGTCCTCCGATCACGTTGACAACGTCACTGCGGACTCATACTGAAACACGGTTCTACTAAAGTCAAGATTGAATAGGAGCTTTAGCTGGGATAATATCGCCGCACACCTCGACAACGAGGTTGCTGAAGAGAAATGTGTTCTGTTCTCTCGCCGGGCCGAGTCGGAGGTCGAACCGTCAACGTTCCCGCCCAACGGCCTGATACCGCCGTCGTTCCGCTGACAGACATGACCAGCCGTCAGCTGATCCGTCGCGCGAAGATCATCGAAGCGGTCATCGATCTCATTGCTGAGGTCGGCGCCGATGCGGTGCAGATGCGCGACGTGTCCAAACGCTCAGGCGTGGCGCTGGCCACCGTCTATCGCTACTTCAACTCGAAGGACTATCTGCTCGCGGCGGCGCTCGAGGACTGGCAGAAGCGACTGACCCGTCGCATCCTCGCGTCGCGCGCGGGCCATTCCAACACCGACCCGCTGCCGGGCATCCTCGACTACCTGCGACGCGCCCAGCGGGCCTTTCACCGCAACCCCAACATGACCGCGCTGATGTTCCAGACCACGACGTCCACCGATCCCGAAGCCCGTGCGACGGTTGACCAGATGAATCGCACGAACACCGAGATGTTCAACAGGCTGCTGGAAGGTGTTGCACCGGAGGACGTTCCGAACATCACATTCGGCCTGAATGCCGCACTGAGCAGCTCTCTCGCCGGAGTGCTGGGCGGGATGATGACCCTGGAGGAATCGCTGGGTCGCGTCGAGTGGGTTGCGCGCATGCTGCTTGACGACCGGTGAGATGTCCGCCGGTCAGTGAATACCCAGTTGATTACATTCCAGGACGAACAGGTCTTCCGGCGGGTCGGTGCCGTGGCGGTGTAATTCCTGGCCCTCACTGGTCGAGTAGAAGTGATCCGACTGAGCTTTGACGCACCGCTGGAGCTTGTTCTGCCCGGAGTTGTACCAGAACCACAGGAGGGACACGATAACCACTCCTGTAACTGCGACCGGTAGGAAAATTCGTCTTCTCATGCCGGCCCGATCTTACGGCTAGGCGCGAAGCAGTCGCCAAGGCGTGTGTCGGTGATGGCCGCACACCGTCGTTGTCAAAGGTGGCGCGGGTCGCGGCCACGTGCTGCTCGACGGTCGTCGGCTTGTCGACGGCGCGCACTGTCAAGATCTTCAGCAATCGACCTATCGGCTCACCGTGCTTCGGGTGGAGATGCCGAGAGGACCTGGTGCAACTCGCTGTATGCGTCGATTAGTTGTTCAAGTGAGAAACCGATGTTCAAGCCACTCGGATTGGGCAACACCCACGCTTCGGTGCCGGCGAAGCCCGGCGGATACCGTCCCCAGGCGACATCGGAGACGCCGAGCATGCACGCCAGCGCCCGCTTGCCGAGAAAGGCGATCGCCCTAGGCGCATAACGGCGGATTTTCGACTCGAATTCGGGTCGAGCGCTTCGGAACTCGGCGGGCGTAACTTCGGCGGCCGATCTCGTCGGCCGTCGGACCACCGCCGTCACCCCGCATCCATAGTCCAACAACCGGCGCTGATCGGCCGGCTGTAGGCGAACATCGGTGAATCCGGCGAGATGCAGGACCGGCCAGAAACGGTTGTTGCGGTGTGAGAAGTTATAGCCGTCCTGCACGGCACTGGCAGCAAGATTCAATCCGCAGAAAACGACATCGAGACCTTCGGTCAGGATGTCGGGTTCAAACTCGGCCACGGCCGCGCTCTTGTTCTGTCCGGGAAGCATTGCTGCGCCTAGCATCCTCAGTCGAGTCACCCAGTGCGGGAAAGGCGAATACCGCTGCAGCGGCGAATATAGCCGGCATCAAAGCTATGACCCGGCGGACCAGTTGCGCCATCCACCCTCCATGGCTCGTAGTCGTAGCGAAACTCGTGATACGGAACAGCCGACGGCGTTGAGTTATTTCCACACCGAGATAGGTTCGGTTCGAACTAGAGCCTCCGCGTTATGAAGGCCGACGCGTATCCCGCTATCAGATTTTTCAACTGCCGAACCTTCATCTGATGACGAATGCCGCATTGACCGGTGCGACGTTCGACATCGACGGCACCCAGCAATTCATTGCGCCGTAACGGAATTGGAAGCTCACGCCGCTGGGCTACGCCTGCGGGTTCTCCAACACGACAGCCAGGCCCTGGCCGGATCCGATACACACGCCGATCGCGCCGTAGCGCAGCCCACGCTCGTGCAATTCATTGGCCAGCGCCAGCACATAGCGACCACCGGTAGCCCCGAAAGGATGCCCGATGGCGACCGCGCCGCCGTTCGGGGTGATCTTCTCCTCGGGGATGACGAAACCGTCGAGCTGGTTCGGCAATTCGCGGATGACCCCTAGCGCCTGGGCACTGAACGCCTCGTGAATTTCCCAGACGTCGATCTGATCCGGGGTCAGGCCGGCCCGCTTGATCGCCAGGGGCAGCGCCCACGCGGGAGCGATGCCCATCACGAGCGGATCCAGCGCGTACACCGCCGACGACACAAATCGCGCCAGGGGTTCCAGCCCGAGTTCGGCGGCGCGTTCGCCGGAAGCGAGCACGATAGCGCTCGCACCGTCAGTCAGCGGCGTGGAGTTGGCGGCGGTCATCTGGGTGGTGCCGGGCTGCGCCGGCAGGGCGGCGAGCGCTTCGGCGGTGGTGTCGTCGCGGATGAATTCGTCGTGCTCGATCGTCTTTTCCGGCGTCTTCCTGGTGGCCGGAATGTGCACCGGCATGATTTCTTTGGCAAGACGGCCGCGGTCACGAGCCGCCTTGGCGTTGCGCTGCGAACGCAGACACCACGCGTCGATCTCTTCGCGAGTCAGCCCGTAGCGATCGGCGACGTTCTGGGCGGTCTCGATCATGCTGATGTAGGCGTTGCGTGCCAACAACTTTGGGTTTGCCGGCCCTCCTGCTCCAGACCACATCGTGTCGAGGAGGATTTGCGGGCCGCGCGGCATGAAGGGTGCGTCACCCTTCATATAGGCCCACCCAGATCGGGACATCGACTCGACTCCGCACGCGATGCCGACCCCGAGATCGCCGGCCTTGATCGCGTGAGCCTGCATCACCGTGGCGCTCAGCGACGAGGCGCAGTACCTGTTGACGGTGGCACCGGCGACGCTGTCCGGGAAGCCGGCCGCCAGCGCCGCCCATCGCCCCACATCGCCCATGCCTTCGTGAGCCGGGTTGACGCATCCGGCGACGACGTCCTCGATGTGTTCTTGCGCGACCCCGACACGCTCGCACGCACCTTTGAGAGTCAGGCCGAGGAGGTCGTCGAGCCGGATATGCGACATCGAACCGGCATATCGGGTGAACGGCGTCCGCACACCCCCCAGAACATAGGCTTCAGCCATCGTCGTATCTCCTCATGTGACATCCGAGTACCGCGCTGGCGGGCGCCGACTGGGTTGCGAACCTGGGTTGTCTTTCCATGGATATACCACGCACATTTTCAGCTGACAATGAAAGTCGCGCGCCGATCCGAGGCTTCCAAAATTTTTTGACAGCGCACCCGCTAGGCAGCCCCGTACCGTCGACCGTACGAGCGGCGAGTTGAGGGAATCTTGCTGCAGCGGTGTGTGTTACATCGCGGAGCGCCGATGTTTGAGAGGGAAATATGGATCAAGCAAGCAAGGCCGCGCGTCTGGCCGACCTTCACGCTCAGAGCACACCGCTTGTCCTCTACAACGTCTGGGATGCCGGCAGCGACTAGGCTGTCGCCGGCGATCAGCCGCATCAACTGTGGCGTCGCCATCCAGCAGCGAATTCACTTCGGAGAACGGCATTCCCGATGTCGCCGTCGCGATGTCGCCGTTGGCCAGCGCCGTAGCCGCATCCTGCAGAGAAGCCGCGACATGCGTGTAGAGCGAGACGCCCACACTGATGCGCTTGACTCCCGCGGCGGACAGCTCGGCCACGGTTGGTGTCCCTGACATGGTGCCCACCACCAGGTTGACCGGTTTGGGCGCAACGGCTTTCACGATCGTCTCGACGGCGGCCAAGTCGGGCGGATACGGGGCGTAAAGCACGTCGGCACCGACCTCTGCGAACGCCGTCAGTCGTCGGATCGTGTCGTCCAGGTCGTTGCGGCCCTGGATGAAGTTGTCCGTGCGTCCGGTCAGCACGATCCGGCCATTGCCCGCCTTGGCCGCTGCCGCTACCCGCGCTACGGCCTCGTCGAACTCGCGGATCGGGTTCTCGGGATCGCCGGAGGTGTCCTCGATCCCGATGCCGGCCAATCCCGCGTCGATGGCGGCATTGACGGTCGCAGCCACGTCATCGGGAGTCTTGCCGTAGCCGTCCTCGAAATCGCCGTTCAGCGGCAATCCGGCCACCTCGATCAGTAGCTTGGCGTGCGCGAGGTGCTCCTCGACGCTGACCGCGTGGCGCCCGTCGCGGCGGCCCAACGTGGCCGCCAATGCGGCCGAGGAGGTCGCCAGCGCGGCGAAGCCCGCTTGCTTGAAGATCAATGCCGACAGGCCATCCCACGGGTTGGGCATCACGAAGGCTTCGGGTTGCTGGTGCAGAGCCAGGAACTGCTCGTAGTGCTCGACCTGGGTCATGACGCTTTCCTGTCGCTCGCGGTCGGGTTTCGTAGTGCGCGCCACGGGACCGATGACGCGGTCAAAATTTTCGGTATCGGGTTGTCCCATCGGCGTCCGGTGATGTGCGACAAGCGTTGGCTCATCGCCATGAAGATACGCACGACTAGCGGGCTCGGGCGCCGATCAGTTGAGGGATCATCGAGGCGGCCACGGGCTCGCCGAAGTAGTAGCCCTGTCCAACGTCGCAGCCATGCTCGCGCAGCCAGTCGGCGGTGCCGGCATCTTCGATGCCCTCGGCGACCACGGTGACATCCAGCTCGTGGGTCAGGTCGATCACGGCACGCACCACCGCGGCGGCACGGGTGTCCCCGGTGATCGACGAGATGAACTGGCGGTCCAGCTTGACCTCGTCGATGGGCAGGTCGCGTAGGTAGGAGAGCGCAGAGAAACCGCTGCCGAAGTCGTCGATCGCAACGCGGATTCCTTGTTCGCGCAACCGGTGCAGCACCGCCGTCACCCGGTCGATGTCGTTCAGAATCAGATCCTCGGTGATCTCCACAGTCAACAGAGCTGGTGAGAGATCACGGCTGCGCAGCGCTTCGCACAGCGCGTCGGGCAATGCCGCATCCTTCAGATCCGGGGCAAACACATTCACCGCGACGGCCGTATCCACCCCCGACGTCTGCCACCGCACCACATCGTCGAGGGATCTCGCCACCACGAGTTCGGTCACTTGCCGCATCAGTCCGTGCTGGCGCACCAGCGCCATGAATTCGTCCGGTCGCAGCACACCCAGCTCCGGATGCGGCCAACGCAAAAGAGCCTCCAGCCCGACGATCCGGCCCGAGCGCAGATGCAATTTCGGCTGGTAGACCAGGTCAAGTTCGGCGTGATCGATCGCTCGGCGCAACTCGCCGAGGAGACGAATCTGCGCAGCCCCGTCACTAGCTGGCCGGTTGGTGGCGCGACCCGCCAGTGCCATCGTGTCGGGCCCTGCCAGCGCCATGTCCGGACTGAACGAATGAATGCCCGACGAGCGCGAGCGCTTGGCTGCGTACATCGCAATGTCGGCGCGCTTCATCAGTGCCTCTGGTCCCAGTTCCGGTTCGTCTGGCGTCGCCATGGCGATGCCGACGCTGGGACGTACGAGCATTCCTTCACCGTCGATGACGAACGGCTGGTCGAAGGCCTCGACGACCCGGCCAGCCACCACATAGGAGTGGTCCTCCGGGCCTTCGAGCAACAGGGCGAACTCGTCACCACTCAGCCGCGCGACGGTGTCGCCTGAGCGCACGCAGGCAACGATGCGCTGGCCGACGCTGACCAGAACCGCGTCGGCAGCCGGGTGGCCCAGACTGTCGTTGACCAGTTTGAAGTCGTCGAGATCGATCGATACGACGGCTACGGAACGGTTGTCGCGTTGCCGAAGCATCATCGCGTGGGTCAGTCGGTCGTGGAAAAGCGTGCGGTTGCCCAGACCGGTCAGCGGATCCCGCAGGGATTGTTCGGCAGCGTCTGTCAGCAGTCGCCGGTTCTCCCAGGCGGCCACCACTTGCCGGCAACATACGGCGACCACCACGAGCGGCACGGCGACCGACTCGAGACCCGACATGATGATCGCCGGTCCGACCGTGCCGGCCAGCAACAACGGAACATATGGCAGCCATAGCGACGAATCCGCCGGGACCGATGCCGGTCGGCGCGGTGGGAAACGAAGACTCAGCTGTGCGGCGACGGCGAAAGCGATTGATGCGGCGACCCAGCCGAGATCGAGCAGACTGCCCGTCTGAAAGCGGCCAATCTCCAGGAGATGACCGTAACCGGTGTCGGTGACCGTTACCAACGCTATCGCGACGACTATCAACCACAGCTCGCGTCGATATCGCGGGTCGGCGCGCACGATGATCAGCAGAGCCGTGGTCAACACCGTCAGGTCGCCGATCGGAAAGAGCAGCCTCAGAACGGGTACGTCGCGATCCGCAGTGAAGCTGTTGTACACGCTGTGTAACGCGGTGATCCACATCAGCAGAAACAGGCACAAGGTCGCCGTGACGCCGTCGAGAACGCCACGCAGGCGTGTCCCCCGTGTCGGGCCAGTCGGAAACATGGCCATCGCGATGCCGCCAGGAGCGTGAACGCGACATACCAGAAGCCGGGCGGCGACGGAAAAGTGTTGAGCCCCAGAGTAATTGCGCGGAAAGCAGAAATCAGGTTCCCGACCGCCCAGGCTGCAAGCGCGACGGCCAGCATCCTCCACGCCCTGCGGCGCGTCCCCATGAGCAGATCGAGCGGCCAATGCCGCACAGACTGTCGCGTAGATCGACAATGCCACCAGAGTCAGGGTGTCGACTGTGCGGACAGCAGCCTCGCCGCCCCACCGGAAGATCAGCAACAGCGCCAACGGAACGCCGACGGCGAGTGGCAGAACCAGCATCGGCGCCATGGGCGCCAAACGGCGACGAATGCTCACGGCCCCCACCGACCTCCCAACATCGCCGATCGATCCTCGAAGAGTGCCAGATCCCGATTGCATTGGCGCGGCTTTGGTATGCCCGACCTGCGAGACCGCACGCAATTGGTTTGGCAGTCTCATAACCGTCCGGGCCATCACGAGCCTAAGATCTGATGGCATGGCCGACGGTGCAGGCCCGATTTCGCCGCACACGCCGCGAAACGGGCTGGGCGTGGTATCCGCGATCCTGGGCGTCACATCGTTGGTGTCGTTGGTGGTGCTGATCGGGCCTTTCGTCGGTATCGTCGCTGTCGCGACCGGCGTGAGTGCGTTACGCCGAGTCAAGCGAGGCCAAGCTCACCATCGGGGTGCAGCCATCGTCGGGATCGTCCTGGGTCTGCTATCGATACTTCTAGGGGCCGTATTCCTTTATCTCGGAGCACAACAGAGTAAATCCGGCTGCTGGCCCGCCGCGCAGCACGCGGGCTGCTACTGAGTTACGGCGCAGCGATCTTGATGGCGCTATTTTGCCGGCCGCTCCAAGCCGAGATGATCGCGCAACGTCTCACCGGTGTACTCGGTGCGGAAGCGACTGCGCCGCTGCAGGATCGGCACGACGTGATCGACGAACGCCGTAAGTTCATGCGGCAGAGTCGACCCCATGATCGTGAATCCGTCGACCGCGCCGGCGTCTTGCCACGCAATAATCCGATCGGCCAGCTGTTCAGGGGTCCCGACGAAGTGTGTGCCTCCGGCACCTCCACTCGTCGGTTGGGTGATCTCGCGTAGCGATGCGTTGGGGCGCGCACGCGCTGCCGCATAAAGCTGTTCGGCACGGCTGGAGGGCACCGATCCGTTCGCCCACAGCTCCGCCGGAAGCGGAACTTCGGGATCGAAGCCGTCGGGATCGAGTCCGGCTGTGTACAAAGCGTTCTGCCAACGAAATTCAGGGCTCTCCATGTCTTCGAGCCGCTGCGCCCTGGCCTGGGCTTCGGCCTCGGTACCACCCAACGTCACCATCAACGCGGGCAGCACCAGCACCTGATCGGGATCACGGCCCACCGCCGCCGCCTGCGCGTGCAGATCACTACGGAAGGCGACGGCGGCCTCGAGGGACGGCGGCCCAGAGAAGACGGCCTCGGCGTAGCGCGCCGCCAATGCGACACCGGCCGACGATTGACCCGCCTGAACGAGCACCGGGTGCCCCTGCGGCGAGCGGGGAAACGGCAGAATCCCTTCGACGTCGTAGAACTGACCGTGGAAGCGCGGGGCGTGCAGCTTGGTGCGATCAGCCCACACGCCGTTCGCCCGATCACCGACGATCGCGTCGTCTTCCCAGCTGTCCCACGAACGCGTGACAGCGTCGACGAATTCATGAGCGCGGGCATACCGATCGTCGCGCTCGGGGTGGAACCGTTCGCCGAAATTCGCCGCAGCCAGTGGTGTGACGGTGGTGACGATGTTCCAGCCGGCGCGACCGCCGCTGAGGTGATCAAGCGTCGCGAACCGGCGGGCGAGCTCCCAGGGCTTGCTGTAGGTCGTCGAACCCGTTCCGATCAGACCGATTCGGCTGGTAACCGCAGCCAGGGCCGACAGCACGGAGATCGGGTCAAATTGCGTCTGCGGAAGGTGCGTTGCCCGATACTCCGCGATGGCGATGTTGTCGGCCAGGAACACCGAGTCCATCAACCCACGTTCGGCGATGCGCGCGATGTCGGTGTAGTACGACAGACCGAGGACGTTGCGCACTTCATCGTCGGCCACCCGCCACGCGGCCTCGTGGTACCCGTTGGGCCAGATGAATGCGTTGAAATGTAATTGCCGCATGCTCACAGCAGCAGCAACGCGGAGCGGTGGCGGAATAGTCCGCTCACCGTTCAAGAGCGCCCTAAGCGGGGTCGACGAAGACCGGTGGCTCCCCTGACATCCCGGCCACCACGGCGGCGAGCTGATTGGGCTTGCCGATCAGCCCGGTTTGCAGCTCGGATTCGCGCTTGAGGGCTCCGGCGGCGTCGTCACTGGCCCACGTTTCGTCATAGAGGCGCTTGGCGGCCCGCACGGCATCGGGAGACTTCTGCGCGATCTCCTCGGCGAGGGCGAGCGCCGACGCCAGCGGATCGTCGCTGTTCCGCGTGACCAATCCAAGCGCCAAAGCCTCACTCCCAGAGACGATCCGGCCGCTGAACGTCAGCTCCTTGGCGACGTCGATGGGGACCAGTCGCGGAAGCGTCTGCGTGATGCCCATGTCGGGGACCAGACCCCACCTGACCTCCATGATCGACAGCTTCGCCTCCGGTGCGGCGATCCTGATGTCGGCGCCCAACGCGATCTGCAGGCCGCCGCCGAAGCAGTTGCCGTGGATCGCGGCGATCACCGGTACCGGCACCAGGGACCAGTCGTAGGCCACCCGCTGCGCGAAGTTGGCCAGCCGGTCACCGTCGCGCTCCAGCAGCACCCCGGTGCCGCCCTGACCGGACATAAAGCTGGCGATATCCAGCCCGGAGCAGAAGCTCTTGCCCTCGCCGTGCAGTACGACCGCGCGAACCGACGCGTCGTCCGCCAACCGGTCCGCGGCCTTCATCAAGCCCTCGAACATGGCCTGGTCGAGCGCGTTGTGCTTATCGGTGCGCACCATCGTCACCGTCGCGACGCCCGTGGCGCCGATCTTCACCTGAACTCTGTCTTCGGACATGTTCACCGAACTTACCGCGACGGCCAATTCTGAGTCGATGGGGTTCTGACGCGGGCAGGAAAAAGGGTGCCCGGCGTGAGTTCCGGAACCGGCTCAGTAATAGGTGCTGTATTGGGGCGCTCCGTCCGGCGGTATGTACCCGCCCGATGAGTTCCGCAGCTGCCAGATCAAGTCAGGGCACAGCAAATTGACCGCGTACCCGACCACGTAATTGGCCGCGAACTGATCGCTGGGAGTCACATCGCGCTTCACATCGCCGACGAGCTGACCGTATCCTTCGCCCTGGCCGAGCCTGTCGCAGATTCCATGGCCATAGGCAAGCGAGTCATTATTCGGAAAGTTGTACTGCCGCCGCACCGTCATGTCGTAGACGTACTCGACTTCAGGATTCGGGGCCGCATGTGCCCGTGGTGCCGGCGCCAGCGGAAGCCCGCCGACGGCCGCCGCGGCGACGATCACAGCAACCAGCGACTTCGCGATCGACATAAACCGAGACGTTAAACTATATAACGGATATGGACCAGCGATCTGTCCACATTTCAGCCGACCTGCACGTCGCTCAGGTCGACGCGGCGGGCAGGCGTTTGAGGTGTGAATCGCGAAGTTGGGTGCGCACAACCTTGCCCGCGCTGTTCAGCGGCAGCTCATCGACGGCATACCAGTACTGCGGGATCTTGAAGCCGGCGAGCGTGGTGCGAGCAAAGGTAGCCATTTCCTCGGGCCGTGGCGGATGACACGAGTCGTTGGGAACGACAAACGCGGCCAAGGTTTCTCCGAGACGTCGATCCGGCACGCCCACCACGCCGACCGCGGCGACCGCGGGGTGGGCACAGAGCACATTCTCGACTTCGACCGGATAGACATTCTCTCCGCCGCGGATCACCATGTCGTGCCGACGACCACACAGGCGGAGATAACCATCGGCATCCAGCACACCCAGATCGCCGGTGTGCAACCACCCATCGGCGTCCTGGGCGGAAAGGTGCGCCGCGGCGGCGAGCACCTCGCCGATTCCCGCCGGGTCCGGCTCGTCGATCTGCAGACGAAGACCTCTCACCGGCCGCCCGACGGTAGATAGAACACCGGGGTTCTTGACTGCCGCCAACCGGTGGTCGTCTGGGCCCAAGCTGGTGATCGGGCTGCCTTCGGTTTGGCCGTAGAGGCTGACCATCGCAACCGCCGGCAGGACGTCGAGAACGCGCCGCAGCGTCTCGACGGTGATGGGCGAGGCACCGTAGATCAACGTCTTCAGCGGAACCTCGTCGAGAAGCCCTTCGCTGAGCAACATTTCGATCATGCTTGGCACGAGCAGGCAATGAGTGGCACCGAGCTGCTCCAGGTTGCGCCACCAGTCGAAGGAGAATCTGGTGGTCGGAATAACCGCCGCCCCGGCAGCGAGAGCCACCAAGACGTTGCCAAGACCTCCGATGTGATGCAGCGGGGAGCCGGTGGCGTAACGGTCGTCGGGCCCAATGCCGATCACGCTATGCAGCAGCTCGGCGCGGGCGTCCAGTACTGGCTCGGTGAGCGAAACTCGCTTGGGAATTCCAGTCGTCCCCGCAGTGTGCAAGTAGATCGCCGCGGGACCCGGCTCCGGATGCAGCGGCCGGCTCGAGACCGACAAGGAAGGTAGCGTCACCGCGGCGATCCCTACGGCGTCGGCAACCTGGCGAGCCGAATCGGCGAACGCTTCCTCAGTGAGCAGGACTGACGAGCCGGTCCGACGCACGATCTCGGCCAGCTCGGTGGGCGTTTGTCGCGGCCCGAGCGGAGCCAGCGGTCTGTTCGCTGCGGCACCGCCTAACAGGAATGCAAGAGCGCGGGCGTTGGTGGTGACCAACGCGGGTATCGGCTGACCTGCCGCCACGTCGAGATCGACGAGCAGGTCCGCGGCCGCGACGGCTTGTCCGAGCAGTTGCCGGCCACTCACGGAACCCTCGGCGCCGATGACAGCGGGACGTTCACTGCGTTCGTGGACGGCGCAAATCCGCTCCAGCCACGTCATGGCAGCCGTTCCCTTCCCCGTTTCTTCAAAACGATAAATAGTTTACTGTTTAGGTGAATTGGATCGAAGGAGGGCACGGCGACGTGCGGATCATCATCACAGGCGGAAACAGCGGTGTCGGGAAAGCGACCGCGCACGCGATGGCCGCTGCCGGACACGAAGTGCTGATCGCCTGCCGGACCGCGACGAAGGCCTACGAGGCCGCGGCGTCGATGCCCGGCGACGTCGAGGTGGGCGAGCTGGATCTGGCCGATCTTGCCAGTGTGCGCAAGTTCGCCGACACCGTCGACTACGTCGACGTGCTGGTGAACAACGCCGGTGTGCTGGGCTTGCCGCTGACCCGCACGGCTGACGGCTTCGAGGCTCACATGGGCACCAATCACCTCGGCCATTTTGCACTGACATGCCTGCTCGGCGATCGGATCCGCGATCGGGTCGTGGCGGTGGCGAGCACCAACTACAACACCGCCCGCATGCACTTCGACGACCTCAACTACCACGATCGCCGCTACAACCCGTGGTCTGCTTATGGCGAGTCCAAACTGGCGAACCTGTTGTTCGTGCGTGAGTTGGTCGCCCGCGGCAAGACCGCCTACGCCTCTGATCCCGGAATGACGGACACCGCGATCACCCGCGACGGTTCGGGTGTCGTGCAGTGGGCCGGCCGTGTGCTCTCGCCACATATCGCTCAGAGCCCGGCCGAGGGAGCCCGCTCGACCATTCAGGCCATCACGACGACAGTGCCCAACGGCACCTACATCGCGCCGCGCGGCCTTTTGCATCAGTGGGGCACACCGAAGCCCACCAAGCTCAGAGAAAAGGCCCGCGACGCGGACAGCGCCCGACGATTGTGGGATCTCTCTGCCGAGTTGACCGGTTGCGAGTGGCAGGACGGCCGTTCATGACCGTCGAAATCGGTTCAACGGACAACGCCTACCAACGTCCCCAGTTGCGATTGGCGCCCAGCCCCACCGCCGAGTCGCACGCGTTCTGGACTGGTGGTCGCAACGGCGAGTTGCTGATCACCCGCTGCCACGGCTGCGGTCACTTCTTTCACCCGCCGGGGCCGGCGTGCTGGCGTTGCCGCAGCACCGATGTTGCGCCAGAACCCGTTTCGGGGCGGGCCACCGTCGCGGCGTTTACGGTGAACCGCCAGAACTGGATTCCTGGTTTCGAACCGCCTTACCTCGTGGCGATGGTGGAGCTTGCCGAGGAGCCTGATACCCGGCTGATGTCCAACGTGGTCGACGTCACACCGAACGAGATCAGCACCGGGATGGCAGTCGAGGTCTTCTTCGAAGACTGGACCGCGATGTCGGGCGAGGAAGACAGCCGGGTGTGGTTGCCGCTGTTCCGCCCCGTCAAGACGACGTAATCGGCCTCATCTACCGAGGGGCCCAAAACCGTTCCCGTCCTTGGCTTCTGTGCTAACGTGACAGTCAACTGTCATTGTTGAATCTCGACGACGAGGAATGTGATGACCGGTCAAGCCCTGCACGTCACCCTTGAATCCGCCGACGACATCACGCCCGACGTTCTGACGTCGCTGTTACGCCGACACGATCCCGAGGCGACGGTTACCGACGTCACGATTGGACACACCTGGCAGGGCACCACGTCGCACCTGCACCTTGAGGTGAAGTACGCCGACCCACATACCCGACTTCCACAGCGGCTCTTCATCAAAACGCAATTGGGAACGGTGCACGACCTGCCGGAGGCGTTCGACGAGTCACTGTCTGAAGGCGGCGGTGGGACTGTTCTGTATGACGACGAGACAAGGTTTTACCGCGACCTGCGCCCGGACCTGAGCGTCGAGACCATGACGACCTACTTCGCCGACCACCTGGACGGTCCGTCGCAGTTCCTGATCCTCGGAGAGGACATCACACTGCGCGGGGCGCAGGTCCCCGATGCGGTGGCCGGCCTGACCGTCGAGCAGGTCGACGCGCTGTTGGCGACGTTGAGCCGAGTTCATGCCCCGTTCTGGGCCAGCCCTCGCCTGGCCGGCGGCGGCGACCTGAACTGGCTGGAGGACCCCGTCACCGGCAAGTTCGCAGAATTCTTGCGCGCCAACGGGTTCGCGATCATCCGCGCCCTCGTGGAGGCCCCCTACAAGACTGAACTGCTCGCTGCGGCGGGCACCGACATGAACGGAATGGAAGCTGCGTTTTGGACACTGCAAGAGCGAGTGGCCCGGGGCCCGATCACGCTGTTGCACGGCGACCCTCATCCGCGTAACACGTATGCGCTGCCCGACGGCACGATGGGCGTGCTTGACTGGCAACTGATCCGGCGCGGGTCGTGGTCGCACGACGTCGGCTATGCATTGATCGCCGCTCTGCTGCCGGAGCAGCGGCGGGCCCACGAGCGCGACCTATTGGATCGTTACCGCGGCCGGCTGCTCGACGCCGGCGTCACCTCGGCTCCCGACCGCGAGGCGATGTGGGCCGCGTACCGCGAGAGCCCGGCCTGGGGCTTCTGCATGTGGGCCATCGCACCCGACCAGATGTACTCGGTCGAGGTTGTCAGCGCGGTGCTCCGCCGCTTCGCCGAGGCCTACGACGACCTGGGCACCGGCAGACTGTTGAGCTGATTCCGTTCGGCGGCAGCCGTCAGGTCATGTTCATGCCGGCGTCGAGCATCAACGTTGTGCCCGTGTAATACCGGCCACTGTCCGAGACGAGGAACAACACCGTCTCCGAGACATCGGACGGTTCGATCACCGTCACCGGTAGGGCGTTGGTCATCGCTTTGGCGAGATGCTCATTCTGGGCGATCACCTCGAACAGTGCCGGATTCTCCACGATCATGGAGGTGTTGACACCGGTCGGTGCGATCGCCATAACGCGGATGTTCTTGGCTGCCATACGCTGTGCGTAAGCCCGTACCAGTCCCGTAACACCGATTTTGGCAGCGGCGTACGCGTCCGCGCCACCGCTGCCGTCGGTCAGTGCCTTCAGCCCGGCCATCGAGCTGGTGGCGACAATGGCGCCGCCGCGATCGGACTTCATCATGTGGGCGCTGGCGATCTGCAGGGTGTTCCACACACCGGTGAGCAGCACGCCGATGCCGAGTTCCCACGCCGCCTCGGGATCGGGCTCGTCGACCCGGTTCAGTACGATCCCCGCGTTGGCCACCACGGTATCGATGAAGCCGAATTCTGCGACGCCGTCGTCGAAGGCGGCCTGTAGCGCTTTGCGGTCGCGAACGTCTGCCTGACGGGCGATCATCCGTTGACCGGTCTTTTCCACTAAGTTGACAGTCTCGTCGAGGTCTTCCGGCGTGGCCATCGCATACAGCACGCCGTCGAGTTGGCGACAGATGTCGACACCGACAATATCGGCACCTTCCTCGGCTAACCGGACCGCGTGCGACCGCCCCTGACCCTTGCCGGCTCCGGTGATGAAAGCGACACGGCCGTCCATTCTGCTCATCTGTTGCTCCTACTTGATCACGAATTCGGGTATGCGGTAGCCGCTTTCGCCGAGCTCGACGATGCGGAGCTCAACGCCTTGACCGACTCTGACGTCGGCAGGATCGGCGTCGATGACGGCGTTGATCCGCAAGCCCGGCTGCTCCGCGAGTTCGACGAGCCCGACGACGTATGGCGGCATCCGGCCGGGAACGAGGGCTTGGCGGACAACGATATAGCTGAAAATCGTGCCGTCTCCGCTAACCTCCTCGAAGTGCACGGTGCCACCGGTGTACCGGCTGCGTTCCAACGGCGGATGGATCCATTTCCCGGTGTCGTCGCAGCGGCACAACATCAACTTGCCGTTCTTCAGACCCTCCCAGTACGGTGCCGAATCGGGGTCGGGAACCGGAATTGGCGCCACCAGTGCGGGATTCGTCATGGGTGCTCCTTGCTGTAGACGTTCGCGCCGCCGAAGGGGCCGCCACCCGCGGTGACCAGTGCCAGTTGGGCGTCCTCGACCTGACGCACACCGGCGGCGTGGCGCAGTTGCAGTGCCGCCTCATAGTGGTGGTTGAGGCCGTGGATATAACCCTCGGACAGCAGCCCACCGTGCGGATTGACCACCACGTCTCCGCCGTAGGTGGCGCGTCCGGTCGAGAAGTACTTGCCCACTTCACCTTTCTCGCAGAAGCCGAAGCCCTCCATGGTGGCCATCACCGTGTACGTGAAGCAGTCGTACATGCAGGCCACGTCCATATCCGCGGGACTCAGCCCCGTCTTCTCCCAGATCCTCGGACCTGCCGTGCGCGAGTACATCTCGGTGGGATCGTCCCACTCGCTCCAGCCGGCACCACCCTGCGAATTCGACGATCCAACCAACCACATCGGGGGTTGCTTCGTGTTGCGGGCGATGTCCTCCCCGACGATCAGCACCGCGACCGCGCCGTCGACCTCGGAGGTGCAGTCCAGCACCCGGAACGGCTCGTTGATCCAGCGCGCCGCCAGGTAGTCATCCATGGTGAGCGGTTCGCGTCTCAGAGCGTGCTCGTTGGGCCCCGCATGATTGCGCTGAGTGATCGCGATCTGCCCCAAATCCTCACTGGTCGAACCGTACTCATGCTGATGCCGACGGGCCCACATAGCGAACCACTGCGGGGGCACCATGAAACCGGACGCCGTGTCGAACTGGTCGTGGTGCTGCACCTGCATCGGGCCCTCGACATGGCCGAACCGGTAACCCGAACGGCCATTGAGTGACCGGTACACCAGCACGGCCTTGCACATACCGGCCTCGATGACTGCGGCAGCGGTCGCGATTTGATCTGCCACGAGATTGCCGCCGCCGTACATGGCGTTGGCCCAAGCCAATTCGTCGATACCGAGCGCCCACCCGACGAAGATCGGCTGCTCGGAGTCGTTGGCCATGAACGTGCAGATACCGTCGACGTCGGCCGTGGTGAGGCCGGCATCGGCGATGGCATCGCGGCAAGCAGCCACGGCCATCCCGCGGGTGGTGCGGCCGGAGTTGCGGGAGTACTCGGTACGACCGATCCCGACGATGGCACAGGACATGTGACGCTCCGATCTACTTGGGTGCTGGATCGCGCGGCAGGCCCAGAATGCGCTCCGCGATCAGGTTTCTGACGATTTCCGAAGTGCCGCCAGCGATCGTGAGGCACCGGCTGAAAAGATAATCGTGCACGACGTCACGTTCCTCGCCGATCAAGATGGCCCGGTCGGCGATACGCAGTGCCAGCTCTGCCACGCGCTGAGCGTGCTCCGCCCCGTACAACTTCGCGATATTGCCTTCGATTCCGGGCCCGGCATCGAAGACGGCTCGGGCGGCCTGCCGCAGGTTCAGCGTGGCCAACGTGTATGACTCGATCAGCAATTCACCGACATCGCGCGCTGCGCCAGTGTCATCGGCGCGGTGCCGGGCCAGCAGGTCGACCAGAGCGTCGGCGGTCATTGTGACGGAGCCACCGCCGATCGACACTCGCTCATTACCGAATGCAGCCATCGCCACGCCCCAGCCGTCGTTGACGCCGCCGACCACGTCGCGATCGGGCACGAACACGTCGTCGAAGAAGACCTCGTTGAACAGCGTCTCGCCGGTGATTTCGGTGAGCGGGCGGATCTGCACGGCCGGATCGGAGAGATCGATGATCATCGCCGTAATGCCCTTGTGCTTCCGCACATTCGGATCAGTGCGCACGGTGGCCAGCCCGCGCTGGCAATTCACCGCGTCACTGGTCCACACCTTTTGACCGCTGACCACCCAGCCGTCGTCGACCCGGGTGGCCTTGGTGGAAACGGCCGCCGCGTCCGAGCCCGCGCCGGGCTCACTGAAAAGTTGGCACCACCGCAGCTCGCCCTCGAGGCTTGGCCAGATCAACCGGTCGACCTGCTCACTGCTGCCGTACTGCAGGAGCGTCGGAACCACCCATTCGCCGAGCCCGAGGCTGGGCTTGTCCAGACCGCCAAGCGCGTTCTCGATGATCAACTGCTCGACACTGTTCGCAGCCCGCCCGTACGGCGCGGGCCAGTGCGGTTGCAGATAGCCGCTGCGCGCCCAGAGCCGTTGGCGGTCGTCGGTGTCGGCCGCATCGAGTTCAGCGCGGAAGTCCAGCGCAGCCTGACGATACTGTTCGGCACCTTCGGGTAAGTCTACCGACTGGCGCCGGCGAATGCCGTCACGCTGCAGCTCGATGACCTTGTCCCGCAACATATCCTGGCCGCCGGCAAAAGCCTGCAGGACGGTAGCCCGTCTAATGTAGAGGTGCGCCTCGTGTTCCCAGGTATAGCCGATGCCGCCGTGCACCTGCACGTTCTGCAGTGCCACCTGCTGGTAAGCGGTCAACGCGTGTCCGGCGGCCATCGTGGCGGCCAGCTCGGCCTCCGCGCCGACGGCGCGCGCGGCGTCCCACGTCGCGGCGGTCGCGAGCTCGGTGTCGACAAGCATGTTCGCGCAGTGATGTTTGACCGCCTGGAACGAGCCGATGGGCCTACCGAACTGCTCGCGGCCGGCGGCGTAGGCCGTGGCCATCTCGGTGCACGCACCCAAACCGCCGACGGCTTCGGCCGCGGCCAGCAGGCGAAAAATCCGCGCGGCCACCCCGGCTGCGCCGGGGAAAACCTCAGCGACGTGGGCGGAGTCCAGGCTGACCACGATCACCGGCGCAAGCAGCTGGTCCACTGAGTCGATGGTTCGGACGCTGACCCGGTCGCCGGCCTGCACCAGGACGAGGTCGTCACCGGCGGGAAGCAAGAAAAGGTCGGCGGCCGCCTCGGCCAGTACGGGCACCGCGGTAGCCGAGGCCGTCGAATCACGAACGGCGACATCCCCGTTGGTGCCGATACCCGCGACCACGTCACCGGATACCAGCCGCGGGAACCACCGCTCGCGCTGCGGGTCGGTCCCCACTTCGGCGATCACCGCGGACACCGCGACCGTCGGCAGGAACGGTCCGCTCACCGCTGCGCGACCGAGCTGTTCCAGCACGATCGTCAATTCAGGTAGACCGTAACCCTGACCGTCGAACCGTTCGTCGACGTGAAGGCCGAGCCACCCAGTGGAGACCATCTCCTTCCAGAGACCGTCAGTGGACCACCACCGATCAGCTTTGTCGCGGTCGAGCAAGATCCGGCGGGCCCCTGCGGTGCCCGCCCGCCCGGCTACCATCGCGCTCGCCACCTCGGCGAGCGCGCGATGATCCTCAGTTATCGCCAATGGCATTGGCAGCTCTCCGTTCTCGTCACCACGGGGTGCCGAACCCCTCGCGGTAGGTCACCGACGTCGCCGGGCGGCGGCGCGGTGGTGAAAGCTTGCGTGCGGGCAGGCCCACGTAGACCGCGGCCATCGGTATCAGGTTCGGCGGCAGCTGCAGCAGTTCCCGCACACGATCGACACCAAAGGTGGTCAAGCCGGTGGTTAAACAAGAGCCATATCCCAGGTCCGCAGCGGCGAGAAGCATGTTCTGTACGGCCGGGTAGATCGACGACGGCGCATAAATCTCCGGCACGCGATCCGTGTCGGCGCACACCACTATACGACCGGCGCGGCGGCGAATCCGCCTTTGCTAAAGCCGAATTCAAGGTCGGCGACCAACGCCTTATCATCGACGCTCTGCTTGACGAAATCGCCGCCGCCGGCATTCCACGTCTCTGTCCACCAGGACGCGAGCAATGCGCGGTTGTCCTCGTGACGAACCACGATGAACGTCCACGGCTGAGTGTTCTCCGCGCTCGGCGCATGCACGCTGGCCGCCAACATCTCCTCGACGTCGGAATCGGGCACCTTTCCGTCCGGGTCAAATCGCCGACATGCCCGTTGGGCGCGAATACCGGCGAGCAGATCACCCACTAGCGGTCCGCCGACACTCGTTCGCCGCGCGGCGCCCACCCGTTGAGTGAAATCGTAGTGAGATCAAGCCACTCCCCTAGTGAGAGTGTGCCGGCCATGACGCGTTTCAGGAATTCCGCCATGACGACATCGGGCTCATTGTCGAGCTCGTAGATCACCATGTAGCGGTGCGTCGGTGGCGGCAATTGAGCCGGTAGGTCTTGATCGTCGGGAACCTTCAGTTCGGTGATGTCGTAACGCTGTGCCGCCACTACACCGGGAACGTCGAGTACCTCCGGCACGTGCTGGGTGTCGTACCACTTGTTGAAGGCGTCGTCTTCACCCTCGATCGGGTTGGTGAGCGCTATGAACAGGTTCGGAGCCACGTGACACGCCTTTCGGAACAGCCAGGATTTGCAGTCACACTATGACAGTGGACTGCCATAGTCAATCGACCATCGCGTCCGCGCATCGGCTCTTGATTTCGGCGAACCGAAGGACCGCCGCGTCCGCGATCCCAACCTTGACGTTTGTCAGTCGACTGTCATAACGTGCGACGCGCGGGCGTACCGCCCAGATCCCGATCGCCGCTCAGCTACCGGGCCATGAAATCGGAAGGCGCCAGATGAGATTCACCGTGTATCTACCCAATTGCATGCACGTCGCCGCGATCACACAGCCGTGGGAACATCAACTCGCCGGCTCCGACATTGCGCGAGTTGCCCAACGCGCCGAGCAACTCGGCTATTCGATGGTCTTCCTCCCCGAGCACTTCTTCACTCCCACAAGTCATCTCGAATTCTCCGGCGACCACTATTTCGATGCCACCACCGCTCAGGCATTCGTCGCAGGCGCCACCTCGACGATCACCATCGGGTCGATGGTGACGATCCTGCCGTTGCATAACCCGATCATCGCCGCGAAGCAAATCGCAACTCTCGATTGGTTCAGTGGCGGGCGCGCTCAGACCACCGTCGGCGTCGGCTGGCTCAAGGACGAGTACGACGCGATCGGTGTCCCCTTCACCAAGCGTGGCCGCATTGCGGACGAGTGTCTCGAGGCGATGTTCGAGTTGTGGCACAGCGAATCACCCAGCTTCGACGGCGAATTCGTCAAATTCGGCGACATCGCTTTCGGGCCCAAGCCGATCTCCAAGCCCCACCCCACTGTGTGGATCGGCGGCGACGCCGACGCGGCGCTGCGCCGAGCGGCGCGGTTCGGAGATGGCTGGGCGCCGTGGCTCACCAAGCCCGACGAACTGCCGGCCAAGATGGACTACCTACGCTCGCAGCCCGGGTTCGACGATCGGCCATTCTCGCTGTTCTACAGCTTGGCGGTGTTGTCCATCGGTGAGGAGCACGCCATCGTCGACGACCCGAATGCGCAATTCGGCCAGAGTGCCCAGCAGGTCATCGACAAGTGCAACATGTTGGCTGAACTCGGCGTGACAGACACGTGGGTCAATCCGCCCGCACTGGACGGCTTCAGCGCCTTCCTCGATCACATGCAGTGGGTGGCCGAGGAAATCATCCCGAAAGTCGGATGATTGTTCGCGGCCGGCCCGCGAACCTACCGACCCCGCGGCGACGGTTTGATGTGCAGCGGTACCGATTGCAGGGACATCGTTCCGGTCGGCCACGGCATCTGCGGTGGCTTGTCTTGCGCCAGCGTGTATTCGGGTATGCGCGTATGCCACTCCTCGAGAATGAGCCGCAGTTCCAGACGTGCCAGGTGGGAACCAAGACACCGGTGCGGTCCACGCCCGAATGCGAAGTGCACGACCTTGCTGTCGAGATGCAATTCGTCGGCATCCTGGTATCGCCGCGGATCACGGTCAGCGCTGCCATAACTGAGCATGACCGTGGTGTCCTTGGGCACGGATCTGCCAGCTACTTCGACCTCCTCCGTGGTGACACGTGGCGCGAAAGGGACGGGTCCGTCGACACGCAGAATTTCTTCGATGAACGCGGGGATGAGCGTGAAGTCATTCGCGACACGATGACGCATCTCGGCATCGGCCGCCAGCCGTGCCAGGGAGAACCCGACAGCACTGGTGACGGTGTCGAGTCCGGCCAGTACGAACATGAAGCACAGACCCAGAATCTCGTTGTCCGACATTCCACCCTCGTCGGTGTCCTGGATCAGCTGGGTGAGCATGTCAGTGCCCGTCGAATCGGCGCGCCGCTCTGCGATGTGCTCGGTCAGATAGGTGAACAATTCCAGTGCATGCGACATCACCTCCGGTGTCGCCTCGGCGCTACTCGGATCGGTGAATTGCAGAATCGCATCCTTCCACCGCACCAGCCGATCGCGGTCCGCCATCGGCAGGCCGAACAGGGTGAGGAACACCTGGGAGGGAAACGGCGTCGCGAGGTCGGGCACCACGTCGCACTCACCGTTGGCAACAATGGCGTCGATCAATTCGGCGGCCTGCCTGCGTAGTTCGGGTTCACGCTCGGCCATCTTCTTCGGGCTGAAAAACGGATCTAGCATCCGTCGGAACCGGGTGTGATCTGGAGGATCGATCGCGATCGGTACCAACGGGACGGGACTGCCGAGACGGTCGAAAGCCTTTGCCGACGAGAAGATCTCAGGCCTCTTGGCCGCGAACTCGACCGCTTCGGCGCTGGTGAGCACAATTTCCTCGCCAGAACTCACGGCCTCGCCGGCCTCGCGCAGTGCCCGCCAGGCGGACGTGCGGTCGTCCGCGAAGGGCAGGTTGTTGATATTCAGCGTTCCGGTTATCCCCAGCTCGGTCATTGAGACGGAAATCCTCCCTGCCGGCGCCGGCCGGCGCCTAAGTACCAGTTTGACAGTGCACTGTCATATATTGGGAAGTATCGTTGCTACCACGACGAGTGTCAACGACGTACCAGCACCCGTCGCCGTTGTACTGTCGAGACACTCAGACGGACGAGAGGGTTGGCGGATGGCCCGGGGCGACCGATCACCGCGGGACGAGCATGCGGACCGAGTCCGGAGTGCTCTGTTGAATGCAGCGCTGGACCTGTTCAGCACCAACGGTTACGACGAGACCACCACAGAACAGATCGCCGAGAGCGTCGGCGTCTCGCCGAGGACCTTTTTCCGCTACTTCCCCACGAAGGAGTCGGTGCTCTTCTTCGGCGAGTACGACTTCATCGACGCGGTGAGCGGGGTCTACCTTGCTCAACCGGAGGAGTCGTCAGATTTCGAGGCGCTGGCGAATTCGTTCGCATTGCTTGCGCCGGGTCTCAAGCGAATCCGTAAAAGGATCGGGCAGTACCACGAGGCGGTCGCGTCGTCGCTGCTACTACTAGGACGCGAACGCCGAAACCACGAGGCAAACGCCGAGACCGTCGCCGAGGTCATCGCCGAACGACGCCGGATGCCGGCCCCCGACCGCGAATGCCGGCTCCTGGCGGCGGTCGGCATGCTGCTCGTCGAGCGAGCGCTCAATCAATGGTTGTCGGCGCCCGGCCGCTCGCTCGACGACCTGATCCGCCAAGAGTTCGCCGCGCTGCCCGCGGTCTTGAAGTAGCGCGACCTAGCGGTCGTCCAGGCGGGTGCCATCGGGGCAGTGCCGGGCCGTGCCCGGTCCGCAGTACTGCGTGCGCAGATAGCTGGGGTACGTCTGGGTCGGGCCGGCGTAGAAGCCGGCGACGTTAACCGGCACGTCGTACACGCCGATTGCCACCACATGCAAAAAGCCGGTGACCGCAAGTACCCTCAGCAGGCCTTTGACTGGCGTTCCGGCCCACCCCAGACTCTCCACACCGGACTCCACGCGGATCTGCCCAGAGCGATTGCGGAAGAACATCAGTGCGCCGCTCGAACTGAGCACCAATGACCACAGGATGGGGCCGTAGAGCGGAATCTGGACAGTCTGACCCGCCCACAACGTGACACCCGGAATCGACGCCGGATAGCCGAGCAGACCGTGGCGCACCGCGAAGATCTCCAGCGGAAACTCGATGACGTAGACCATGAGCCACCCGGTGCAGAAGGTGCGAACGGGTCCCAGCGCCGGCCACCGGCGGCGGGCGCTGCCCATGGCCCAGCGGGCCAGCGAACCCATGGCCAGCGGCATCCAGATGTAGATCATGCCGATCATCAGCACTGGTTCGGCCATCAATCGGCCGTCGGGACTCAGCCACCCGGGAATGTTCTGCGTCCAATTGCCGAAGTTGATCAAGCCGGCGTTGTAGAACAGCGCCGGCTGGAACCAGTTGATCAGCGGGTCGTGCCACCAGGCGATCGCCGATCCGATCACGATAGCCGCTTCGACGCAGAGTTGGCGCTCACGCAAGCTCTTACGGACGACGTAACCGATCGCGACCAATGCCAGTATCGGACAGGCGATTTGGAACACGGTCATCGCCAGCCGAGTGGCCCCGGGAATCGGGTCGGGACCTGGATTCACCGGTGCCGCATTCCCCGAAGCGATCCACGAGATGTAAACGTAAGCGGCGGTGACGACGAACACCGCGCCGAGGCTCGACCAGAAGATCACCGGCCGAATGGTCTTGATCGGCGCGGGCTCGATGGCCGACGGCCCCACTTGCCGAGGCGACTTTAGATCCGTCACAGCGCAGCTCCTTTGGCACGGCTTAACCAAAGATGACAGTTCACTGTCACAGTGTCAATGTGCGACTTGGGTGCCGATCAGGCTATCGGTACAACCGGTCCATTCCATCGCCAATTCTGGTGACAAACGAAATATAGTCAACTAGGTTATACATGTGATGCTTCTCGCCACGTCACACATGGCGCCACCGTCAACCCTGAACCCATCTGGGGTCTGGTTTTTCAACTGGGTGATACCGATCGCCGGCAGCGTCGTCATCGTTCTGGCGGTGGCCGATGTGATCCGTCGGCGGCGCCTGACTTGGGGCTTCCTGTTCCTGTTCAACAGCCTTGCGGTGTATTGGATGGAGACCGTCGGGGACTGGGGCCAGATGTTGTTCTACAGTCCGGCATTTGCGCAACACCATCTGCTCGAGTGGCTACCGATCAAGACCCCCAACGATCCGTTGTTCATGCCGTTCGCCTACGCGGTGTACTGGGGAGTACACGCGATCCTGGTGTTGTGGCTGAGTCAATGGGTGTCGGCGCGGTTTGGCTGGAGCATGCTCAAATCCATGGTGGTGCTGGCGATTCCGGTCAACTACGTCTGGGACTTCGCCGTCGAGGGCACCGCCACGGCGATGGGATGGTGGACCTATGATCCCGGCATCGGGCCCGTTCTCCAGTGGGGCAACGGCGGTCGCATCACATTGCTCTGGACCATCGGCATCATGTGCGTGTGGCCCAACCTGATCGCCTACTGGGCCGGCAAACCACCGATTCGCGGTCTCAACCATTTCGAGCGATTCTGCCGCTTGGATCGTTTCACCGTCCCGAGAACCTCGTCGCATGCGTCTAGCGACACCGAAAGTCGCGGCGGGACAGCCGTTGCAACCAGGCAATCGGTCGTGACCAAGCAACAAGAATTCGACGACTACCTCAACTACGAAGTCACGATTCCGCGGTGGCGATTCGAACTCATGCGACTGGGCGCCTGGTTCATCGTCTTCCAGATCACCTTCTTTGTTTTTCTGATCATTCCGCTCGTGGTGTTGCGCACTGTGACCGGCGCCGACAGCCCCTACATTCCGTGACCCGGAAGGAGTGGTGATGGCAATTGACAGCGTGAAAAAGCTGCCCGCCGAGTTCTTTCTTCCTCCGCAGACCAATGCCGCGCTGCAACGAGAAACCGTCCGGCTTGTCGCGGCATGCCTGGCGTTCATCGTGATCCTCGGCGTCATCGTGGCCCTGACGCAGGGCATCGTCCTGAGGGTGTGAAGCCACCGGGTTTCGCCGTAGCGGCAAACTCATCTAACATTGGTGTCACTTCTAGCGGAGGTGATGGACTGACGCCGGAGCGGCTGGTTGTCTGCGCGAGCCACAGCCCGGGCAAGGAACGCGATGTCGAACACGCCTTCGGCCGCCTCTTCCGCTCGGCACTGACGTCAGCGGCCGAGCGCGCGCAACAGTTCGATCCCGACGTGGTGATCGTGTTCGGCGGCGACCACCGCCGCGCGTTTCGCCACGTAGTCCCCGCATTCGGGGTGGCGTTGTCTGCGTCGATTCTGGCCGAGGGCGGCCATCCGGCCGGCGACCTGGATGTCCCGTCCGCAGCTGGCGCGCGAATTGTGTGAACACCTGCTGTCGGCCGGATTCGACGTGGCCGCGTGTCGTGACATCGGGCTGGATCACGCGTTCGCCCAACCTGTTCGGGACCTGCTCGGGGAGTTGGCGGTCAAGCCGGTCATCCCGGTGCCGGTGAACTGTGCCACTGCTCCGCTGCCGACCGGCCGTCGGGTGGCCGAATTCGGCGCGGAGGTTGGCCGGTTCCTCGACGGGATCACCGAGCGGGTGCTGGTGATCGGCACCGGAGGGCTGTCACACTCCCCACCCAGTCTGGAGGTCGACACCTACGACCTCAGCGACGAAGACCGGGCGCGGATCATCGCCGAGGGTATGGCGGAAGCGCGCACCAAGATCCGTCCCGACTGGGACGCCGAAGTGTTGGACGCCATGTCGAACTGGGATGTCGCTGCACTGATTCGCCTCGTCGACACCGCCCACGTCCGTGCGGGCGCGGGCGCCAACGAGGTGAGGACCTGGCTTGCCGCGGGCGCCGCGGGCGGCGGGCGGCCGGTCACGCCGCTGGTCTACGAGCCGGTGCCGGAATGGATCACCGGGATGGCCGTCGCTACATCAGTCTGACCGAGGCGCTGGGCGCGCTGGCAGCGGCTGCGCGGCGGGGGTTCGGGAGAAGTGCGGCGCGGGCGCCGGTTGACGGACCCCGTCGACGTCGACGAACACGTTGCGCGCCCGCAGCTGCGGATCATGCATCGCCTCGCTCGCGGTCAGCACCGGCGTAACGCACGCGTCGCTGTCGGTGAACACGCGCGACCAATGATCCCGGGTTTCCGTTCGGAACTTGTCCGACAACGCATCCCGCATCGCGGGCCAGCCGTCGCGCTCCCGTTGCGGACCCACGGTGGCCGGGTCGATCTCGAGCAGCCGCAGCAGTTCGGCGAAGAACTCCGGCTCGAGCGCACCCACCGCGACGTAGCAGCCGTCCGCGCATTCATAGGTGCGGTAGAACGGCGCGGACCCGTCAAAGATGTTGGCGCCTCGCGCGTCTGACCACCGGCCGTCGCCAAGCATCGCCCACAGCACGTGGCCCAGCATCGGGGCACCGTTGACAATCGCCGCATCGATCACCTGGCCCCGCCCCGAGGCGTGCCGCTCGAGCAAGGCGGCAAGCACGCCGACCACCGCGAACAGCGAACCCCCGCCGTAGTCGCCGACCAGATTCAGCGGCGGCGCCGGCGGACGGTCCGGCTCACCCATGGCGTGCAGCAATCCGGTGAGGCCGATGTAGTTGATGTCGTGGCCGGCTTGTTGCGCCCGAGGACCGGTCTGTCCCCATCCGGTGATGCGGGTATACACCAATCCCGGGTTGCGACTACAGCATTCGTCTGGTCCGAGGCCGAGGCGTTCGGTGACGCCGGGGCGGAAACCCTCGATCAGGACGTCGGCCTCGTCGATGAGGCGGCGCACTCGGTGAGATCGTCAGCGTCCTTGAGATCGGCGACCATCGATCCGGCGCCCGCGCAGCTGAGCGCCTCCGCCATCACGCCCTGGCCGCTGGATCGCGCGTCACCTCGGCACCGAGGTCGGCGAGCAGCATCGCGGCGTGCGGCCCGGGGCCCATGCCCGCGAGTTCGACGACCTTTATGCCCGTCAAAGGGCCCGCCGGTGTCTCTGGGAAGCTATCCGCCACGCGCTTAGCCTAGCCATGATCTGACACTGCGTATATATGGCGTTTCATGCCGCTGTGCGATATTCGAGGTCGTTTGAAGGAACTGATATCCTCTTTCTGACATCTCCGTCATCTAACCCGGGGGCCATATGACGCATGCTCCGTTGGCGGGCATCACTGTGGTGAGCCTCGAACAGGCCGTCGCGGCGCCGTACGCGACCCGCCAGCTCGCCGACCTGGGCGCGCGGGTGATCAAGGTGGAGCGGCCCCAGGGCGGCGACTTCGCCCGCGGCTATGACCGCTCGGTGCACGGCGAATCGAGCTATTTCGTCTGGCTGAATCGCGGCAAAGAGTCGTTGACCGTGGACTTCAAGCAGCCCGAGGGCAGACGCATCGTCGAAAGTCTGCTGGAGGGCGCCGATGTGCTGGTGCAGAATCTGGCGCCGGGCGCCGCGGCCCGGATGGGATTGGATGCCGAATCGGTGGCCCGCACGCACCCGCAGACCATTACGGCGACGATCAGCGGCTACGGTCAGGACGGCCCGTGGAGCGATCGCAAGGCCTATGACCTCTTGGTACAAGCCGAGGCCGGCCTGTTGTCGGTGACCGGCTCGCCGGCCGACGTGGCGCGCACCGGTGTATCGATCGCCGATATCGCCGCCGGCATGTTCACCTTCTCCGGAATCCTCACCGCGCTCTACACCCGCGCCACGACCGGTGCGGTACATCCGGTGTCGGTGTCGTTGTTCGATGCGTTGGTCGAGTGGATGTCCCAGCCGCTCTACTACGGGCGGTACGGCGGAACGGCGCCGCCACGCACGGGCGCGCGGCATCCGACGATCGCCCCGTACGGCCCATTCACCGCGGGCGATGGCGGGACCGTCTTGCTCGCCGTGCAGAACCCGGCCGAATGGCAACGGCTCTGCGAGACCGTCTTGGACAGAACGGATCTCGTCGCTGACCCGCGGTTCGCCACGAACCCGGACCGAGTGGCGAACCGCGACGAGTTGGAGGCGATCATCTCGTCGGCGGCGGCGCGGCTGACTGCGGAGGAACTCGAGCAGCGCCTGCAGCAGCGCCGGCGTGGCACACGCGCGGATGAACGGCGTCGACCAGCTGTGGCTGCATCCGGTCCTCGTCGGCCGGGACCGGTGGCACGAGATTCAGACGCCGGGCGGTCCGGCGGCCGCGCTGCCGCCGCCCGCTGCCCTGGGCGGCGTCGACCCGTTGATCGGCGACGTGCCCGCGCTAGGCGAGCACAATCGAAAGATCTTGGGCGAGTTGGGATATTCGGCGCAGGCGATCGACGAGCTCATCACCGCGGGTGTCACGACCGCTTAGCGCACGACCCGACTACTTCGCACGGCCGAAGAAGCCGCGATTGATGCAGGTCATCAACACATCGATGAGATCGTCATCGTCGATCGGCTCGGGCAGATCGAGCGCAGCCTGCGGCAGGCGGGTGACCAGGGCCCGCAGGATCAGCGCCGAGACCACCGGATCGAACGGGTACCGATCCGGTCCGCGGATCAGCATCCTGGCCGCGCCGATATCCATCTGCACCTGACCGTTCTCGCCGATGCTCACGATGGTGGGATCGTCAGTGGTGCCCTCGGCCCACGCCTCGATGCAACCCGAATACTTGTCGTAAAACTCGACGTAGGTGGCCAGCCACGGCCGCAGTGTCGACTTCTTGGCCACCGGATCGACGTCGGCGATCCGTTCGGCGAATGCCATTCCGGCGCCGTAGATTTCGGCGGCCACGGCGGCGAGCAGATCCTGCTTGTCGCTGAAGTATTTGTAGAACGTGCCTCGCGCCACGCTGGCCGACTCGACGATGTCGTCGACACTGGTGCTGCGATAGCCCCGGGCACGGAATTGAGCGGCGCCGGCGTCGGCCAAGGCATTCACCGTGATGACGGCGCGCTTGCTGAGGCTCGCGGTGCGCTCGCTGACGGACAGTCCCGCGACGTCCGGGGCCGGCGGCACCACTAGCGCGTCCACGTCAGCGGCCGGGTCGGCGCTGGCGTGCAGACCCAACGAGGTCAACACCGACGGCGGGGTGTCGGGGAACAACATCAGCTGCAGGAATACCGACAGCGTGTCGACCGCGTCCTTGGCGCTACGGCCATAGGCGCGATTGGTGTGCACGAAAAGATTGATGCGGTGCACCAGCGCGGTCATCGTCATGGCCGCGACCTCTGGGTCCAGACCTTTCAGACCGGAGGCGGCGAGCCGCTCGGCGACGCGATGGTTGTAACCGCGCACGAACCGGGCGATTTCGGGGCGCACCTTGGTGTCCGACGAGGCGATGGCCGTCCACTGCACGAACATCGTGGAGTACTTCTCGAATACCCAGCTCCACTCGCCCAGCCACCAGTTCAGATTGTCGAAGCCCACCTCGTCCGCCCCGAGGGCACCAATGCGCCGCGCCACCCGGAACAATGCGCCGCCGCACTCGTTGAGCAGCTCCAGGAAGATCTCGTCCTTGCCCTTGAAGTACTGATAAAGAGTGGCCCGAGACACCCCGGCCGCCTTGGCGATCGCGTCGACCGAGGTGTCGAAGTACCCGAGCCGGCCGAACAACTCCAGCGAGACCTCGGTAATCCGGCTCCGGGTGGTGGCACCGCGAGCGCCCACGGCGGGACTGGAGGGGCCGTAGCTGGCCCTGCGGACGATCGAGGCTTCGGACATGGCGCGTTAAGCCTATGGCCGATCCTGGTTACGCGTGTCGCGCCCGGCGGCGTTTCGCGGGACGAGGAACTCCGCGGTGCCGGTGATTGCGACCCCGCCGGTTTGCCGGGTGGCGGTCAACTCCACGCTCGCCCGGTCGCCATCGCGCTCTGGCGATACCGCGGTCACCGTGCCCGAACAGGTCAGCACGTCGTTCGGCCAGACCTGTTCACGGAAGCGCACGCCGAAACGGCGCACGTTGTCCGCGCCCAGCCAGTCGGTGGCGAATCCGGCCAGTAGGGCCGCAGAGAACATGCCCTGGGCGAATACCGAGGGGTAGCCCGCGGACTGGGCGTGCTGATCGTCGTAGTGCATGGGGTTGAGGTCACCGGAGGCGCCCGAATAGCGGACGAACATCTGTCGTGTGAGCGGGCCGAAGTCGCGGGACCGAGCCTGCGTGCCGACACTCAATGGGGTGGTCGTCAGCGTCATTGTTTGGCCGCCGTCTCGATGAAGGTTGCCCGGGCTTCAGCGACCAGCGCTCCCCCGGCGTCCCGGTACTCGGTGACTACGGTGGCGAAACGCATTGTGCCCCCGCGCTTGCCCGGCTTCGCGTAACGGTCGACGACGCGCTCCTGCGCGGTCAGGACGGCGCCGGCGGCAGGCGGAGCAGAGTGGAAGAGGTATTCCTGCTCGCCATGCAGCAACCGTTTGCGATCGAACCCCACGTCAACCCGAACTCCGGCCGGCGCCCAGCGACCGCCGGTGGTCAGGAATGTCGCCGGGATGATCGCGTCCGGGCCCCGGTAGGCGGGATCGCCGCACAGCATGGCGTCGGCGAACTCGGCGATCTTGCCACGCTCCACGATCAGCTCCCATGGCCGTCCGGCGTGGGCATCGGAGGATGCAGTCATAGTGACCAATACTGTCAGAAAATCTGCAGATCCGAAACAGAAACGTCGCGTCACCACCAATGAGCCGCTTGTCGAAAGATGACATTGCTGCCAGAATCGGTGGCCATGATCGAGTTGGCAGCGAGCTATGTCGCAGGCAAATGGGTGTCAGACGCGCACGCCGGGACACTGGACGTGACGTCGCCGAGCACCGGCGAGCTGCTGGGCTCCGTGGGTATCGCCGGCCGCGAGGAAGTGGACTCCGCGGTCGCGGCCGCCCGCGGCGCGCTGCCGGCCTGGGGGCAGGTGTCCGCCGCCGATCGCGGCGCGGCGCTGGGCCGACTGGCCGACGCGCTAAACGCCCGCAAAGGCGAATTGGCCGACCTGACAACCGCGGAGATCGGCTCGCCGCGCTCCTGGAGCACGTTCGGTCAGGTCATCACCGCGGTCGGGGTGCTGCGCTCCTATGCGGCGATCACCCCGGCCTACCCCTTCTCGTCGACCCGTCCTTCGATGACGGGCGGCACCGTCGAGGTGCGTCAGCTTCCCGTCGGCGTGGTCGCCGCCATCGTGCCGTGGAACACGCCGCTGTTCATCGCCGCGTTGAAGCTCGGTCCCGCGTTAGCCGCCGGATGCACGGTGGTGCTCAAGCCGGCGCCTGATGCCCCGCTCGAATTCGGCGTGCTGATGGAGGCGATCGAGGAAGCCGGACTGCCCGACGGAGTTGTCAACGTTGTCAACGGCGGTGCCGAAACCGGCGAGCTGCTGACCGAACATCCAGGCGTCGGCAAAATCAGCTTCACCGGATCGACCGCCGTCGGCGCGCGGATCGCGGCGTCGTGCGGCTCCCGCATCCGCCGGTGCAGCACCGAGCTGGGCGGCAAGTCGGCCGCCATCGTGCTGCCCGACGCCCCGATCGAGACGACGGTGCCCGGATTGGTCGCCGGCGTGATGGGCAACAACGGTCAACTGTGCGCCGCATTGACACGTATCTTGTTGCCGCGCAGCCGGTACGACGAGTTCGTCGCGGCACTCACCGCCGCTGTCAGCGATCTGGTTGTCGGAGATCCCGCCGACCGGGCCACCGATATCGGTCCACTGATCAACGAGGCTGCGCGCGACAGGGTCGAGGGGTTCCTGCATCGCGCTCCGGGCGAAGGCGCCACCGTCTTGGTCGGCGGCGAGCGGCCCGACCGACGCGGGTGGTTCGTCTCCCCCACGCTCGTCGCCGCGACAAACGACATGGAGATCGCCCGCGAGGAGGTCTTCGGTCCGGTCGCGACCGTCATCGCGTACGACGACACCGCCGAGGCGGTGGCCATCGCCAATGACTCCCGCTACGGCCTGGTCGGTGCGGTGTGGTCTGCCGATCAGGAACGGGCGGCCGCAGTGGCGGCTCAGCTGCTGGTGGGGTCGGTGGCCGTCAACTCGACTGCGGTGCTCGACTTCGCCAGCCCGTTCGGTGGATTCAAGCAGTCCGGCATCGGTCGCGAGGGGGGCCCCGAGGGCATCGCCGGGTTCGTCGAATATCAAGCCATCATCCGATAGGGCCGGAAGGCCAGAGAGAATCGAGCACAGCAGTGCACACCCAAGCAGCGGTCCTGTTTGAACGCAACACGCCCTGGTCTGTCGAAACCATCGAGCTCGACGCGCCGAAGGCGACGGAGGTACTGATCGAACTGCACGCATCCGGCATGTGCCACTCCGACGACCACCTCGTCACCGGCGACATGCCGATCCGACTTCCCTGCATCGGTGGGCACGAGGGCGCGGGCGTGGTCAAATCTGTCGGCGAGCACGTGACGTGGCTATCGCCGGGCGACCACGTGGTGTTCAGCTTCATCCCGTCGTGCGGGCGGTGTCCCTCATGCTCGACAGGACATCAGAGCCTGTGCGACCTCGGCGCAAAGATCTACTCGGGCATGCAGATTCACGATGGAACCGCCCGCCACCACCTCGGCGACGAAGACCTGGCGCTGGCCTGCGGCGTCGGCTCGTTCGCACACCACACCGTGGTGCACGAGGCAAGTTGCGTGAAGATTCCGGACCACTATCGCCTCGACCTGGCCTGTCTGCTCGGCTGCGGCTTCATCACCGGTTGGGGATCAGCGGTCTACGCCGCCGACGTCCGGCCGGGCGACACGGTGGCCGTCGCGGGGGTCGGTGGCATCGGTGCCGCCGCGGTGCAGGGCGCCCGGCTCGCGGGTGCCCGCACGATCACCGTGATCGACCCGTCGGAGTACAAGCGCGCCGAAGCGCTGAAGATGGGCGCCACACATACCGCGGCGGACTGGAACGAGGCGAAAGGCGTTGTCGCCGAGGCTACCTGGAACCGCGGGGTGGATAAGTTCATCTGCGCCATGGGTGTCGGTGACGGCCAGCTGGTCGGCCAGGCACTGGCCATGACGGCCAAGCGGGGCAAGTTGGTGGTCACCAACATCCACCCGATGCTGGAGCGCGAGATCCGGGCCAACCTGATGGACCTCACGCTGACCGAGAAGCAGATCATCGGAACCCTTTACGGCTCGGGCAATCCCCGCGCCGACATCCCGAAGATACTCGAGCTGTACAGCGCCGGTCAGGTGGACCTCGAATCCATGGTGACCCGCACCTACCCCCTGGAGAAGGTCAACGACGGCTACGCCGACATGCACGCCGGCGCCAATATCCGTGGCGTGCTGATTTACCCGCCTGCCGAAGCCGCACTCGGCTGACCGTCGAAGTCCGGAAAGGACATGGCATGACAGACCGCGATGAGATCGAGCGCGAGTTCCGGCATTACTACCTGACCGGCCCGATCATGGAGGACTGGGTCGGCTGGGCTGAGTTATTTACTGACGAAGCTGCTTATTTCGACCATTACTACGGGACCTTCACCGGCCCCGGCGAGATTGCGCCGTACCTCGAGGGCACAATGGGCGCCGCGCCGATGGTCTACACCGTATTGAAGTGGTACGTCATCGACGGCGACCGCGTCGTCTATGAATGCCTCAACCGCGCGGACAACCCTGAACCCGGTGCCCCGCCGATCGACTTCCCGTCGTTTCAGATCGTCGACTACGCCGGCCACGGCAAGTGGAGCCGGGAAGAGGACATCTGGGTCAAAGACGAGATGAAGGACTTCGTCCGCCGCTACGGTGCGGCCGCGCATGCTTTTCCGCAGACGCTGGAGCAGAAGCTGAGCCGCGCTGACTGGGGTCCCTGGGTCGACTGGGCGCGGCCACAGCCGGGCCATCGAGCCCGCCCGTCGTGGTACGGAAAGGACGACTTCATCCCGTTCCGCGGAATCGGGGACATTGATTTCGGCGTCCGCTCACACTGACGCTGCTTCCTTTACCGCTCAGCTAAACCTGCACTTGTTCCCAACCGCCGCCTTCGGACGAGCGGTGCGCGGCGTCGATCACCGCGAGCGACAGCAGTCCGTCCTCGAAAGTGGCCGCGCCGCTGGGGCCGCCGTCGAACGCGGGCAGCCAGTCCTGCAGCATCAGCGCCATCGCCCGGCTCGCATGGCCGGCCAGTCCTCCGGGCAACCGCTCGGGGTGCGCGGGCTCACGTTCATCGA
>CAVVNB010000001.1:0-32600 GCA_963749375.1 uncultured Actinomycetota bacterium | reverse complement strand
AGCCGGCGCACCCCGAGCGGTTGCCTGGGGGACTGGCCGGCCACGCGAGCCGGGCGATGGCGCTGATGCTGCAGGACTGGCTGCCCGCCTTCGACGGCGGCCCCAGCGGCGCGGCCACCTTCGAAGACGGACTGCTGTCGCTCGCGGTGATCGACGCCGCGCATCGCTCGTCCGAAGGCGGCGGCTGGGAGCAAGTGCAGGTTTAGTTGAGCGGTTACGGAGGCAGCGTCAATGTGAGCGCGCGCCGAAATGAATGTCCCCGATTCCGCGGAACGGGATGAAGTCGTCCTTTCCGTACCGAGACGGGCGGGCCTGATGACTCTGCTGTGGCCGCGCCCAGTCGACCCAGGGACCCCAGTCAGCGCGACTCAGCTTCTGCTCCAGCGTCTGCGGAAATGCGTGCTCGGCCGCGCCATAGCGGCGAGCGAAGTCCTTCATCTCGTCTTTGACCCAGATGTCCTCTTCCCGGCTCCACTTGCCGTGGCCGGCGTAGTCGACGATCTGAAACGACGGGAAGTCGATCGGCGGGGCACCGGGCTCAGGGTTGTCTGCGCGGTTGAGGCATTCATAGACCACGCGGTCGCCGTCGATGACGTACCACTTCAATACGGTGTAGACCATCGGCGCGGCGCCCATCGTGCCTTCGAGGTACGGCGCAATCTCGCCGGGGCCGGTGAAGGTCCCGTAGTAATGATCGAAATACGCTGCGTCGTCAGTAAATAACTTCGCCCAGCCGACCCAGTCCTCCATGACCGGGCCGGTCAGGTAGTAATGCCGGAACTCGCGCTCGATCTCGTCGCGGTCTATCATGCGATGTCCTTTCCGGGACTCGACGGTCAGCCGAGTGCGGCCTCGGCGGGCGGGTAGATCAGTACGCCACGGATATTGGCGCCGGCGTGCATGTCGGCGTAGCCGTCGTTGACCTTCTCCAGCGGATAGGTGCGGGTCACCATGGATTCGAGGTCCACCTGCCCGGCGCTGTAGAGCTCGAGGATCTTTGGGATGTCGGCACGCGGATTGCCCGAGCCGTAGAGGGTCCCGATGATCTGCTTCTCGGTCAGGGTGAGGTCCATCAGGTTGGCCCGGATCTCCCGCTCCAGCATCGGGTGGATGTTGGTGACCACCAACTTGCCCCGCTTGGCCGTCATGGCCAGCGCCTGGCCAACCAGCTGGCCGTCACCGACACCCATGGCGCAGATGAACTTGTCAACTCCGCGGTTCCAGGTCGCTTCGGCGACAACGCCTTTCGCCTCGTCCCAGTTCGCCGCGGTGTGAGTGGCTCCCATCTTCAACGCTTCGGCGCGCTTGTATTCCGAGGGGTCGATGACGGTGATCGTGCGGGCACCCGCGAGCCGGGCGCCCTGCACCGCGGCGGCGCCGATGCCACCGACCCCCGCGACGGCCACCGTGTCGCCCGGCCGGACATCGGCGGCATAGACCGCTGATCCCCAACCGGTGATGAAGCCGCAGCCGAGAAGACAGGCCAGGTCGAGGCGGTAATGGTCCGGGATCTTCACGCAACTCGCCTCGTGCACGACGGTGTGGTGTGCGAATGAGCCGACGCCGCAGGCCAGCGCGAGGTCTTCGCCACCGAGATGGTGGCGGGCGGTTCCGTCGTGAATCTGCATGCCCGAGTAGATCTTTGCGCCGAGGTCGCACAGGCTCTGATGTCCTGTCGAGCATGAGGGACACCGGCCGCACGACGGGATGAAGCTGAACACCACGTGGTCGCCCGGCGATAGCCACGACACGTGCTCGCCGACGGATTTGACCACGCCCGCGCCCTCGTGCCCGCCGATGCAGGGCAGTCGGATCGGCATGTCACCGGTGACGAGGTGGTCGTCGGAGTGGCACATGCCCGAAGCGTGCAGTTCGATCAGTACCTCGGTCGCCTTCGGCGCGTCGAGCTCGATGGTCTCGACAGACCAGGGCGTGTTGCGTTCGAACAGGACCGCTGCTTGGGTGTGCACTGCTGTGCTCAATTTTCCTGGCCCTTCCGGGCTCATCGGATGATGGCTTGATATTCGACGAACCCGGCGATGCCCTCGGGGCCGCCCTCGCGGCCGATGCCGGACTGCTTGAATCCGCCGAACGGGCTGGCGAAGTCGAGCACTGCAGTCGAGTTGACGGCTACCGAACCCACGAGCAGTTGGGCCGCCACTGCGGCCGCCCGTTCCTCGTCGGCAGACCACACCGCACCGACCAGGCCGTAGCGGGAGTCGTTGGCGATGGCCACCGCCTCGGCGGCGTCGTCGGGCCGGTGTCGTCGTACGCGATGACGACCGCGACCGGACCGAAGACCTCCTCGCGGGCGATCTCCATGTCGTTGGTCGCAGCGACGAGCGCGGGGGAGACGAACCACCCTGGGCGGTCGGGCCGCTCGCCGCCGACCAAGCACGGTGGCGCCGTCGCTGCCGCGCGCGCCGCAGGAACCCCTCGACCCTGTCGCGCGCGGCCTCGTTGATCAGTGGACCGATATCGGTGGCCCGGTCGGCGGGATCTCCGACAACCAGACCGGCGACCGCGGAGGTGAGTGCGGCCACGAACTCGTCATACCGGCTGCGCGGCAACAAGATACGCGTCAACGCGGCGCACAGTTGACCGTTGTTGCCCATCACACCGGCGACCAACCCGGGCACCGTCGTCTCGATCGGCGCGTCGGGCAGCACGATGGCGGCCGACTTCCCGCCCAGCTCGGTGCTGCAGCGGCGGATGCGGGAGCCGCACGACGCCGCGATCCGCGCGCCGACGGCGGTCGATCCGGTGAAGCTGATCTTGTCGACGCCTGGATGATCGGTCAGCAGCTCGCCGGTTTCGGCACCGCCGTTGACGACGTTGACAACTCCGTCAGGCAGTCCGGCTTCCTCGATCGCCTCCATCAGCACGCCGAATTCGAGCGGGGCATCAGGCGCGGGCTTGAGCACCACCGTGCATCCGGCGGCTAACGCGGGACCGAGCTTCAACGCGGCGATGAACAGCGGCGTGTTCCACGGCACGATGGCGCCGACCACGCCGACGGGAAGCTGACGCACCTCGACGGTGCCGCCCGTCATCGAAGCCCGCCTCGACGAGAAGGGGTAGTCCGGGGTGATCGCCGCGTAGGAGCGCAGCACGCCGACCGCGGTGATGACCTGACCGAACGTGCTCCAGGATCGCGGCGAGCCGATCTCCGCGGTCGTCAGGTCGGCCAATTCGCCTTTGCGGGCGTTCAGCGCGTCGGCCAGTCGGCCCAGCGCCGCGCCGCGATCGGCGGCGGACACCCGCCCCCAGGCCGGCAGCGCGCCGCGGGCGGCCGCGACCGCGGAGTCCACTTCCTGCACGGCCGGCGATACCCACGGTGCCCAGCAGCTCGCCGGTGCTAGGCGACGTCACGTCCAGTTTCCCGGCGTGTGCGTCCGACACCCATTTGCCTGCGACATAGCTCGCCGCCAACTCGACCATGGCCACCGATTCTGGCAGCAATGTCATCTTTCGACAAGCGGCTCATTGGTGGTGAAGCGATGTTTCTGTTTCGGTTCTGCAGTTTTTCTGACAGTATTGGTCACTATGACTGCATCCCCCGACAGCCGCGCTGACGGCAGCGCCGGACGGCCATGGGAGCTGATCGTGGAGCGCGGCAAGATCGCCGAGTTCGCCGACGCCATGTTGTGCGACGATCCCGCCTACCGCGGTCCGGACGCGATCATCCCGCCGACATTCCTGACCACCGGCGGCCGCTGGGCGCCGGCCGGCGTTCGGGTTGACGTGGGTTTCGACCGCAAACGCTTGCTGCACGGCGAGCAGGAATACACCTTCCACGCTGCTCCGCCCGCCGCCGGCGACGTCCTGACCGCGCAGGAGCGTGTCGTCGACCGGTACTCGAAAGCCCGGCAAGCGCGGGGGCACAATGCGTTTCGCCACAGTAGTCACCGAGTACCGGGACGCCGGGGGAGCGCTGGTCGCTGAGGCCAGAGCCACCTTCATCGAGACGGCGGCGAAACAATGACGACCGCACACGCACCCCATTGAGTGTCGGCACGCAGGCTCCGGCCCGCGATTTCGGCCCGCTGACCACGGCAGATGTTCGTCCGCTATTCGGGCGCCTCCGGTGACCTCAACCCCATGCATTACGACGATCAGCTCGCGCAGTCCGCGGGCTACCCGTCGGTATTCGCCCAGGGCATGTTCTCCGCGGCCCTGCTGGCCGGGTTCGCCACCGACTGGCTGGGTGCGGGCGGTGTGCGCCGTTTCGGCGTCCGCTTCCGAGAACAGGTCTGGCCGAACGACGTGCTGACCTGTTCGGGCACGGTGACCGCGGTATCGGCGGAGTCCGACGGCGACCGGGTGACGGTGGAGTTGACCGCCACCCGGCAGACGGGCGGCGTCGCGATCACCGGCACCGCGGAGTTTCTCCTCTCGCGAAACGCCGCTGGGCGCGACGCGGGTAGTCCGGATCAGCCATAGGCTGGAAACGCCATGTCCGAAGCCTCGATCGTCCGCAGGGCCAGCTACGGCCCCTCTAGTCCCGCCGTGGGCGCTCGCGGTGCCACCACCCGGGGCCGGATCACCGAGGTCTCGCTGGAGTTGTTCGGCAGGCTCGGGTACTTCGACACGTCTGTCGACGCGATCGCCAAGGCGGCCGGGGTGTCCCGGGCCACCTTCTACCAGTACTTCAAGGGCAAGGACGAGATCTTCCTCGAGCTGCTCAACGAATGCGGCGGCGCATTGTTTCGGGTGTCGCGGCGCATCGGTGCGCTCGGGGCGGACGAAGTGGGCTTCGACAATCTGAACTGGTGGCTGGGCGAGTGGAGCTGGGTGTTCGACAAGTACTCCACGATGTTCGTGCAGTGGACGGCGATCGCCTCGTCGGACACCAAGGTGCGTCCCGAGATCGCCCGGTTCGTGCGCGGTTACAACCACCGCGTCGCCGAGCGGCTCGCCGCCTCCGGCCTGAAGGGTCTGGACCCGGAGGTCGCGGCCATGACGATGACCGCGCTGGTGCACCGCATCAATCTGTTCGTGCACACCAACCGCGCCTATGGCCGTAGCGCCAAGGACGCGGTCGACACGCTGTCGGTGTTCCTGCAGCTGATGTTGTTCCCCGACACCCCGCCATCGGTGTTGACGTCGTTGGGTCTGCACGCCAGCGCCGACCCCGCGGCGGACGTGGACGCACTCGAGGTGCCCCCTGCACCAAACGTCGAGGGGCTGTCCGTCAGCGAGCGCACCGAGAGCCTCAGCAAGCGCGCCGTCATCACGGTCAACGCTTTGGCCGATGCCGGCGCCGCTCAATTCCGTGCCCGCGGCTACCGCAGCACCAGTGTCGACGACATCGTCGAGTCGGCCAGCGTGGCGCGAGGCACGTTCTATAAATACTTCAGCGACAAGCAGGATCTGCTCGCTGCCGTGGCCGCCGAAATCTACGGCGCCGGAATGGCGTTCGCCGACCGGATCGCCGACGTGGATCCGGCGGCCAAGAAGTCGACACTGCGGCCGTGGTTGGCAACCTACGTTGAGTTTTACGACAAGTATTCGGGTTGCATCGAGGCGTGGGCCGAGGGCGCCACCGACGATCCCACCATCGTGAGCATCGGGGAGAACGGTCAGGTGCAGATGGACATCGGCGCGGCCAAGATGCTGATCCGCGGACCGGATCGGTACCCGTTCGATCCGGTGATCTCGGCGCTGATCCTGCGAGCCCTGGTCACTCGCCTGCCGCAGGCCGCGCTCGATCTGCCCGAGCCGATCGGCGACGACGATCTCATCGACGTGTTAATGACCTGCATCAATCGTGGCTTCTTCGGACGTGCCAAGTAGTCGGATCGCACGCTAAGCGGTCGTGACGTCCGCGGCAATCAGCTCATCGATCGCCTGCACCGAATATCCCAACTCGCGCAATATCTTTCGGTTGTGCTCGCCCAGTGCGGGTACGTCGCCGATCACCGGGTCGATGCCGGCCAGGGCGGCGGGCGGCGGCAGCGCGGCCGCTGGACCGCCGGGCGTCTGAATCTCGTGCCACCGGTCCCGGCCGACGAGAACCGGATGCAGCCACAATTGGTCGACGCCGTTCATCCGCGCGTGTGCCACGCCAGCGCTCTGCAGACGCTGCTCGAAATCCTCCGCCGTCAGCCGCGCCGCGACCGACGAGATGATCGCCTCAAGCTCGTCGCGGTTCGCCACTCGGTCCGGGTTCGTGGCGAAGCGTGGGTCGGCGACGAGGTCCGTTCTCTCCAAGACGGTCTCGCAGAGCCGCTGCCATTCGGCCGGGTTCTGCACGGCGAGCAAGACGGTCCCGCCGTCGCCCGCGGTGAATGGGCCGTACGGGGCGATCGTCGGATGCCGCGCACCCGTACGTGGTGGCGCCGTTCCGCCGTACCGCCCGTAGTAGAGCGGTTGGGACATCCACTCGACCAACGCGTCGAACAACGACACCGACACCGGATGTACCGAGCCGGTGGTGGCGCAGGTGTAGAGCGCGGTGAGGATTCCGGAGAAGGTGAACATGCCTGCGGCGATATCGGCGATCGATACACCGGTACGCGCCACGTCGGCCGACGAGCCGGTCACCGACAGCAGGCCGGCCTCCGCCTGTACCAAGAGGTCATAGGCCTTGCGGTCGCTCCACGGGCCGTCCTGACCGTAGCCGCTGATCGTCGCCGTGATGATCTGCGGATGCGTGCGGGCCACCGAGTCGGCATCCAATCCCATCCGTGCCGCGGCGCCCGGCGCCAGATTTTGCACCAGCACATCGGCGCCGTCGAGCAGACGTTCAACGATGCGTCTGCCCTCGGGTTGCTTGAAGTCCACGGTCAACGACTCTTTACCGCGATTCAGCCAGACGAAATAGCTCGATTCGCCGTGCACCGAGCGGTCATAGCCGCGGGCGAAGTCGCCGCCCTGGGGCCGCTCGACCTTGATCACCCGTGCCCCCAGGTCGGCGAGCTGGCGGGTCGCGTATGGCGCCGCGACGGCCTGCTCGAGGCTCACCACAGTGGTGCCCGCCAACGGAGCATTCGTCATGTGGTACCCCGGGGGTGAGATGACACAGATGTCAGAAGGAGGATATCAGTTCGTCTATAGACCTCGAATGTCGCACAGCAGCATGAAGCATCATGTATACGCGGTGTCAGATTATGGTTAGGCTAAGCGCGTGCCAGATAGCTTCCGAGAGACACCAGCGGGCCCCTTGACGGGCATCAAGGTCGTCGAACTCGCCGGCATGGGGCCCGGGCCGCACGCGGCGATGCTGCTCGGTGATCTCGGTGCTGACGTGACGGGATCCAGCGGCCCGGGCGTGATGGCGGGGGCGCTCAATTGCGTGGACGCCAGATCATTCTCGCCGATCTCAAGGACGCTGCCGATCTCGACAACGTGCGCCACCTCATCGACGAGACCGACGTCCTCATCGAGGGTTTCCGCCCCGGTGTCACCGAACGCCTCGGCCTCGGACCTGACGAACGCTGCAGTCGCAACGCGGGATTGGTGTACACCCGCATCACCGGATGGGGACAAACCGGTCCTCGGGCTCAACAAGCCGGCCACGACATCAACTACATCGGCCTTAACGGATTGCTCCACGCCATGGGTGACCCGGATCGTCCGCCGGCGCCGCCGCTGAATCTGATCGGCGACTACGGCGGCGGCTCGAAGTTCGCGGTCGTCGGCGTGCTCGCCGCCCTACTCGAGCGGCACACCTCGGGGCGGGGCCAGGTGATCGACGCGGCGATTGTCAACGGCGCCCCGATGCTGGCTCACGTGCTGTGGGCGATGCTTGACGACGGCCGGTGGTCAGAAGCGCGAGGCGCCAACATCTTTGACGGGTCCGCGCCGTTCTACCGGACCTATGAATGCGCGGACGGCGGCTATGTCGCCGTGGGTGCGCTCGAGCCGGAGTTCTTCGCCGAGTTGCTGCGGCTGCTCGAGATCGACCCGGACACGCTGGGCCCACAACGGGAGCGGGCCGGCTGGCCCGCGATGCGAGATGCGTTGTCGGACAAGTTCCGGACGGAAACTCGGGACCACTGGTCGCGGGTGTTCACCGACAGCAAAGCGTGCGTTACGCCGGTACTGACCGCGAGCGAGGCAATGCACGACCCGCAGTTGCAGGCGCGCAAGGTGTTCGTCGACGTCGACGGGGTCCGTCAACCGGCGCCCGCGCCGCACTTCTCCCGAACTCCCGCCGCGCCACCGCTGCCCGCGCGCCTGGCGTCACGGTTACGTTGAAGTAGCGACGGCCATCCCGGTGATCCATTCCGGCACCGGCTCGTAGACCAGCGGTGTGACTGGCTGCCCGCCGCCCGCGGCGCCCGCGGCCAGCCAGGTCCTGACTTCATTGGCGCCCGCGCCCGCACGGACGTGGGCGGTGTCAACGAGGCGAATCAGTGCAGCGACATCCCAGTTCGACATGGCGTCCAACACTTCGGCGTCCCAATCGGGACGGATCTTGGTCCGCGCCTCCGCCATACCTTCGGCGATGATCCGCGCCCGATCTTCGTCGCTCAGGTCGTACGTGTCGACCTCCAGACTCGGCGGGGAATGTGACAGCCCTCCGGTGCCGATCACCAGCACCCGCTCGGTGATCCCGTCCAGGAATCGGCCAACCTCCGCGCCGAATTCGGCCACCCGACGGCCGGTCGGTAGGGGAGCCGTGGCACAGTTCACCGGCACCGGGATGACCGGCTTGACTGCCAACTCCCCGAGCAGGTCCCGAACAGGTTGGGCGAACGCGTGATCCAGCCCGATGTCACGGCACACAGCGACGTCGAACCCGGCCGACAGCAGGTGTCCACACAGTTCGCGTGCCAGCTCGGACGGGACATCCAGGTCGCCGGCCGGATGGCCGCCCTCGGCCAGAATTGACGCCGACAATGCAACCCCGAAGGCGGGCACCACGTGGCGGAACGCGCGGCGGTGGTCGCCGCCGAACACGATCACCACGTCGGGATCGAAGTGTTGCGCGCGCTCGGCCGCCGACGTCAGTGCCGAGCGGAACAGGCGACCGAAGGCGTGTTCGGCATCGCGTTCCTTGCCCGGGCTGTGGCTCGCGCACACAACCAGCCGCTCCGACGTCACGTGCACTACCTCTCCGCTAGAAGTGACACCAATGTTAGATGAGTTTAGGTGCCACCGCGAAAACCCGACAGCATCACACCTTCAGGACGATGCCCTGCGTCAGCGCCACGATGACGCCGAGGATCACGATGAACGCCACGCATGCCGCGACAAGTCGGACGGTTTCTCGCTGCAGCGCGGCATTGCTCTGCGGAGGAAGAAAGAACTCAGCGGGCAGCTTTCTCATGCGGTCGCTTGCCACCACGACTCCTTTCGGGTCACGGAATGTAGGGGCTGTCGGCGCCGGTCACACTGCGCAACACCACGAGCGGAATGACCAGTAATACAAAGAAGGTGATTTGGAAGACGATGAACCAGGCACCTAGCCGCATGAGTTCGAAACGCCATCGCGGAATCGCCACCTCGTAATTGAGGTAGTCGTCGAACTCTTGCTGCTTGGTCAACACCGGCTGCTTGGTGGCAACGGCAGTCCCGCCGCGGCTTTCGGTGTCGCCGGGCGGATGCGACGTGGTCCGTGGGACGGTGAAACGGTCCAGGCGGCAGAATCGCTCGAAATGGTTGAGGCCGCGAATCGGGGGTTTACCGCCCCAGTAGGCGATCAGGTTGGGCCATACGCACATGATGCCGATGGTCCAGAGCAATGTGATGCGACCGCCGTTGCCCCACTCGAGAACGGGCCCGATTCCGGGATCGTAGGTCCACCATCCCATCGCGGTGGCGGTGCCTTCGACGACGAAGTCCCAGACGTAGTTGACCGGAATCGCAAGCACCACCATGGATTTGAGCATGCTCCAGCCGAAGCGTGCGGACACCCATTGGCTCAGCCACAACACCAGGATCGCGTGGACTCCCCAGTACACCGCATAGGCGAATGGCATGAACAACGGATCGTTGGGAGTCTTGACCGGTAGCCACTCGAGCACATGGTGTTGCGCAAATGCCGGACTGTAGAACAGCATCTGGCCCCAGTCGCCGATGGTCTCCATCCAATACACCGCGAGGCTGTTGAACAGGAACAGGAAGCCCCAGGTGAGGCGCCGCCGACGGACGACATCGGCCACCGCCAGAACGATGAAGACGCTGCCGGCGATGGGTATCACCCAGTTGAAGAACCAGACCCCAGAGGGGTTCAGGGTTGATGGTGGCGCCAATTGCGACGTGGCGAGGAGCATCACATGTATAACCTAGTTCACTACTTCTCGCTTGTCACCAGAATCTGCCAGGAGGTTGCCTCGCTATGACCGCTCGAACGCTGCGGCACCGCGTCGGTGCGGCGGCAGCCAACCTCACCGCCGCGGGCGAGCTTGTCGCCGCAGTCTTGCCGGCGCTTCCCGGATCCGGCCCGTCGTCCGCGGCGGACGTCACGACCGAATGGTTGACGAGACACCTCGCGGATACAACTCCAGGTGCTGCGGCGCAGCGCATTTCGCCGCTGGACGGCACGACGGGCACAACAGACCGTCGGCGTCTGGCGGTCGAATGGAACGAGTCGGGACGCGCGGCGGGACTGCCCGACCATCTGTTCCTCAAGAGCACCCCGCTGTCTGCAAAGAACCGCACGATGGTGGCGGCGTTGGGGATGGCGGTCAACGAGGCTCGCTTCTACAACGAGGCTGCCGAAGAACTCGGTGGCGTCGCCCCACGCGCCTGGTATGCGCGTGCCGGGGTCGGTGCGCGATTCCTGATCGTGATCGAGGACATCATTGCCGCCGGCGGTCGGCCGTACGCACTGGCCGACGTGTGCGACATCGGCCACGCGCAGGGACTGGTCGATGCATTTGCGACGTTGCACGCCCGGTTCTGGGAGAGTCCGCGGTTGGCCGGGGATCTGTCCTGGGTCCGAACGTGGAGCACCCGGCCGGGATACGCCGTGTTGAAGACCTTCTACTCTCGCGGCCGCCGCGGGGCACTTCGCCGGGAGCGTCCCGAGGTGACGCCCGCCGTGCGCGCTGTCGCGGCGGCTCTCGACACGCACGCCGCTGCGTTTTACCGGGAGTTCGAGTCCGGGCCGTTGACCCTGTTGCACGGCGACTCGCACCTGGGCAACACCTTCGCTTGGGCTGACGGACGGTCCGGACTACTTGACTGGCAAGTGGTTTGGCGAGGGCCCGGTCTGCGGGAGGTGTCCTATTGGATGGCCACCGGTCTGGAACCACAGCTGCGCCGCGCTGCGGAGCGCGATCTCATCGAGCGGTACCTGGAAGGTTTGCGGGTCCGCGGCGTGCAAGACGTACCGGCCTTCCGGACCGCGTTCGACCGGTATCGACTCTTCGCTGCCGAAGCCTGGGATGCGACGGCGATGACGATCAATTGGCCAGGCCTGCAGGCACAGGAGAACGCTGACGCTGCCTTTCGGCGAGCCTGTGCGGCCGTCGAAGATCTTGAGACTGCCGCGCTGATGAACCAGCTGTACCGATAGCCACCCGGACGTTGACACTATGACAGTGAACTGTCATCTTTGCTTAGGTCGTTTCTAAGGAGCTGCGCAGTGACGGATCTGAAGTCGCCTCGGCAAGCGGATCCGTCGGCCGTCGAGCCGCGCGCGGATCAAGACCATTCGGCCGGTGCTGTTCTGGTCGGGCCTCGGCGCGGTATGCGTCTTCGTCGCCGCCTACGTCTACATCTCATGGATCGCGTCGGGCAACGCGATTCCGGTAAATCCGGGACCCGACCCGATCCCCGAAGCCACCCGGTGGGCGATGACCGCCTTCCAAATCGCCTGTCCGATGCTCGCATTGGTCGCTATCGGTTACGTCGTCCGTAAGAGCGTGCGCGAGCGTCAACTCTGCGTCGAAGCGGCCGTCGTGATCGGATCGGCGATCGCTTGGTGGCATGACCCGCTGATCAATTGGTTCCAGCCGGCGCTGTTCTACAACGCCGGCCTAATCAACTTCGGCAACTGGACGCAGAACATTCCCGGCTGGCTGAGCCCTGACGGTCGATTGATGGCCGAACCGGTCCTGATGATCGGAATGATCTACATCTGGATGCCGCTGGCGATGGGGTCGCTCGCCCGCTGGGCCATGGGTTGCGCCCGCCACCGGTGGCCGGCACTGGGACCCGTCCGCACCTTCTGCGCCGGTTGGCTCACGGTCTACGTCATCGAGTTTCCGCTCGAGATCTTTGCGGTACGCCACGGTCTGCTCGGCTATCCGGCGTCCATTCCGGGCGTCACGCTGTGGGCGGGTCAGACCGTCCAGATTCCCCTGTACGGCCCCATCCTGTGGTCGCTGGTGCTCAGTTCCAGTGGCGCACTGATGTTTTTTCGCAATCGCTCTGGGCAGATCCGCGTGGAAGCCGGTGTGGAGAGTCTGCGGTGGGCCGGACCACGGGTCAGAGGGCTGCTTAGGGTGCTGGCGGTCACCGGCTTTCTGCACGTGGTGGCAATCGGCGTGTACGACGTGCCGGTGAACTTCGCCGGGTTCTACGCCGGGCCTACGCAGACCTACCCCAGCTATCTGCGCACGCAGTACTGCGGACCGGATACGCCGCGGCACTGCCCCGATGGCACCCGCCTGAACGACCGCTAGGTCGCGCTATTTCAGCACCGCGGGCAGTGCGGCGAACTCTTGCCGGATCAGGTCGTCAAGCGAGCGACCCGGTGTCGACAACCACTGATTGAGGGCACGCTCGACGAGCAGCATGCCGACCGCCGCCAGTAATCGGCATTCGCTGTCGGGTGCTGGCATTCGGCGTCGTTCGGCGATGACCTTGGCGACGGTCTCGGCGTTGGCCTCGTGGTTTCGTCGTTCGCGTCCCAGCAGCACGAGCGACGACGCGACGGCATCGTGGTATTGCCCGATCCTTCTGCGGATACGGTTGAGACCCGGTGCCAGCAGGGCGAACGAATTCGCCAACGCCTCGAAATCGGACACCTTCTCCGGTTGAGCGAGATAGACACCGCTCACGGCGTCGATGAAGTCGTATTCGCCGAAGAAGAGCACCGATTCTTTGGTGGGGAAGTAGCGGAAGAAGGTCCTCGGCGAAACCCCTACGCTCTCGGCGATCTGGTCTGTGGTGGTTTCGTCGTACCCATTGGCGCTGAACAGGTTCAGGGCCGCATTCAGCAGAGCATTCCGGATGCGGTCCGCGTGCTCGTCCCGCGGTGATCGGTCGCCCCGGGCCATTGGCCAACCCTCTCTCGTCCGTCTGAGTGTCTCGACAGTACAACGACTGATGCCGACTCGTCGTTGACACTCGTGGTCGTAACAACAATACTTCCCGATATATGACAGTGCACTGTCAAACTGATATTCATGCGCCGGCCGGCGCGGGTAGAGAGGATCTCCGATTCAATGACCGAGCTCGGCATAACCGGAACGCTGAATATCAACGACCTGCCCTTCGCCGAGGATCGCACGTGCGCTTGGCGCACACTGCGAGAGGCCGGCGAGGCCGTGAGTTCTGGCGAGGAGATCGTGCTCACCAGCGCCGAGGCAGTCGAGTTCGCGGCCAAGCGGCCTGAGATCTTCTCGTCGGCAAAGGCTTTTGACCGCCTTGGCAGTCCGGTCCCATTGGTACCGATCGCGATCGATCCGCCAGATCACACCCGGTTCCGCCGCATGCTGGATCCGTTTTTCAGCCCGAAGAAGATGGCCGAGCGCGAGCCCGAATTTCGCAGGCAGGCCGGTGAATTGATCGACGCCATTGTCGCTAACGGCGAGTGCGACGTGGTTACCGATCTCGCGACACCGTTTCCCTCTCAGGTGTTTCTGACGCTGTTCGGGCTGCCCATGGCGGACCGTGATCGGCTGGTGCAGTGGAAGGACGCGATTCTGCAGTTCACCGACCCGAGTAGCACCGAGGCGACCCCGGAGGTGATGTCGCATGCACTGGAACTGTTCACCTATCTGACCGAGCACATCGCGGAGCGGCGCGCCAATTCGACCGGCAACGACATGCTCACCCAACTGATACAGGACACCGACGAGGGCGGAATGTCGGACAACGAAATCCTGGGTTTGTGCTTCATGTTCGTGCTGGCCGGGCTCGACACCGTCACCTCCGCTGTCGGCTTCTCGCTCGCGAGGCTGGCGGCCGATGCCGAGATGCGTCACCGGGTCGCGAACGACTTCGCACTCATCCCCGCGTTCATCGAAGAGATCTTGCGTGTCGACGGGCCTGTCCCGTTTGCGCCCCGTGTCACCACGGAGGAGGTCGAAGTGGCGGGCAGATCCGTACCCAAGGACACCACCGTCATGCTCAGTTATGGGAGTGCCGACCGCGATCCGCGGCGATATGAGGATGCCGACGAGATGCATCTCGACAGCAAAGTCGTGCACTTCGCGTTCGGGCGCGGACCGCACCGGTGTCTGGGTTCGCATCTGGCGCGTCTCGAACTCCGGCTGATTCTCGAGGAATGGCACTCGCGCATACCCGAATACACTCTGGCGCAAGATAAGCCGCCACAGATGCCGTGGCCGACCGGAACGATGTCCCTACAATCGGTGCCGCTGCATATCAAGCCGTCGCGGGATCGGTAATCGTCGCGGTGAAGGCGCAGACACTCACCCTATTTTCGGGATGACTTCCTCAGCCACCCACTGCATGTGGTCGAGGTAGGCGTTCAACCCGTCCAGCGCGGGCGGGTTAACCCAGGTATCCGTCACGCCGCGCTCGGCGAGCATGTTGCAGTTGTCGATGACCTGCTGGGCGTTCTGGCCGAAATCTGCACTCGGGTCGTCGACAATCGCGTGCTCCTGACCGACGGACAGCACCGCCAGGCTGTAGAAGAGCGAGAACGGCCGGTCGTCGAACCCGGGCTGTGACCGCAGGTAATCCATCTTGGCCGGCAGTTCCTCGGGCTTGGTCAGCCATGGCGCCCAACCGTCGCCGAACTTGGCCGCGCGGCGCAGCACCGCGTCGGCGTCTCCACCCATCCATATCGGCGGGTGGGGCTTGGAAATCGGTTTGGGCCCAAAAGCGACGTCGTCGAACTTGACGAATTCACCGGCGAAGCTGGGTGATTCGCTGTGCCACAACTCGAACATCGCCTCGAGACACTCGTCCGCAATCCGACCACGCTTGGTGAAGGGGACGCCGATCGCGTCGTACTCCTCTTTGAGCCAGCCGACACCGACAGTGGTCTGGGCGCGGCCGCCGCTGAGCCAGTCGAACGTTGCGATCTGCTTAGCCATCACGACTGGGTTGTGCAACGGCAAGATCGTCACCATCGAGCCGACGGTGATCGTCGAGGTCGCGCCGGCGACGAAGGCTTGGGCGGTGGTCGCCTCGAAGTAGTGGTTTCCGGAGAACTCGAGATGGCCAGTCGGGGTGAGGAAGTGCTCGGGCAAGAACACCATCGAGTAGCCCAGCTGCTCGGCGCGTTGGGCGACTCGAGCGATGTCAGCGCCGGTGAGCTGGTGTTCCCACGGCTGCGTGATCGCCGCGACGTGCATGCAGTTGGGCAGGTTGACGGCGAATCTCATCTGGCGCCTTCCGATTTCGTGGGCCGCTGGCAGAGCGGCGACCGTTGACCCGAAGGCACCAGTACCGCGACAGCCAATTATGACAGTCCACTGTCACACGTCAAGGTCCGAATGGTTCTCGCCCGAGCGTGTCATTGACTATGACAGTGGACTGTCATAGTGTGACTGCGTCCCCTGGCTGTTGAGAAAGGCGTGTGGCGTGGCACCGAACCTGTTCATAGCGCTCACCAATCCGATCGAGGGCGAAGATGATGCCTTCAACAAGTGGTATGACGCTCAGCATGTGCCCGAGGTTCTCGACGTTCCGGGAGTCGTTGCGGCCCAGCGTTACGACATCACCGAACTGAAGGTGCCCGACGACCAGGATCTGCCTGCGCAGTTGCCGCCTCCGACGCACCGTTACATGGTGATCTACGAGCTCGACAACGAACCCGATGTCGTGATGGCGGAGTTCCTGAAACGCGTCATGGCCGGCAGTCTGTCGTTGGGGGAGTGGCTCGATCTGACCACGGTGTCCCTCACTGGATGGGCCCCCCGCGGCGAACGCGTGCCGGCGGACCGCTAGTGGGTGAACTGTTCGCTGGTATTCGCGCCCAGCGGGCGTGTCGGCGATTCGACCCGGACGGTAAGGTCCCCGATTCCGACGTCGAGCTGATGCTGGGAGCCGCAGTGCACGCGCCGAGCGCGGAGAACACTCAGCCCTGGACCTTCATCGTGGTTCGCGACGAGGGTAATCGAGCGCTGCTCGCATCGTGGTGGACAGAGACGTGGAATGCCGGCGGCGGTGATTTCGTCAAGCAGAGTGTCGCCGACAAGGTGTTGGTCGCCGACCTTGAATTCGGTTTCAGCAAAGGCGGATTCGCCGCGGCGCCGGTCGTGATAGTGGTGTGTGCCGACACGGATCGCGTGCCGGAGATCTATGCCCCCTCGTCGATCTACCCGGCCGTACAAAACATGCTGCTCGCCGCTGCCGACCTGGGATATGGCTCATGTTTGACCACGGGTCTGACCACCTTTGGGGTCGATCGTGTGCGAGAACTGCTGCAGTTGAAGCAAAACCTGGTACCGATGGCCGCGGTCTATGTTGGTATGCCCGCACGCAAGCTTTCACCACCGCGCCGCCGCCCGGCGACGTCGGTGACCTACCGCGAGGGGTTCGGTACCCCGTGGTGACGAGAACGGAGATCTGCCAATGCCATTGGCGATAACGGAGGATCATCGTGCGCTCGCCGAGGTGGCGGCCGCGATGGTAGCCGGGCGCGCAGGCACCGCGGGTGCCCGCCGTATCCTGCTCGACCGCGACAAAACTGGTCGATGGTGGTCCACCGACGGACTGTGGAAGGAAATCGTCTCCACCGGATGGCTTGGCCTGCATCTCGACGAACGGTTCGACGGTCAGGGCTACGGCCTGCCGGAACTGACGATCGTGTTAGAACAGCTCGGTCGCGCGGCGGTGGGCGGACCGTTCCTGCCGACCGTCGCCGTGTCCGCGGTCATCGCCGAAGCAGGGACCGACCAGCAGCGCGAGCGTTGGTTGCCACGGCTGGTATCCGGTGACGTGGTCGCGGGCATCGGCGCCAACGGCGATGTCACCGTTCGTGATTCGACGGTCTCAGCCGCTGCGGTAGCCGCGCTGGCCGAGGCGGCCGCCGACCTGTTCTTGTTTCCTTCCGGCGACGACCTCGTCCTGGTTCAGGTCGCTGACGGGCTCGGCATCCGAACTATTGATTCAGTGGACCAGCTGCTCGCACCGGTGATCGTGGCGAGCTTGGACTCTGTTGACGTCGCCGACGTTTTCCCCGGCGCAGCCCGGGTAGCGGTGCGGATTCTTCGCCTGCTGGCCGCGGCTGAAGCGGTTGGTGGGCTGGGCGCCTGCACTGAGATGGCGACGGCATACGCCGCCGGCCGTGAGCAGTTCGGCAGACCGATCGGTTCGTTTCAGGCCATCAAACATCACTGCGCGAACATGCTTGTCGACACCGAGCTCGCCACTGCCGCGACATGGGACGCCGCGCGCGCCGTCGGTGCGGAGGCCGAGCTGGCCGCGACCATGGCCGCCGGACACGCGCTGACCGCTTATCAGCGGGTGTCGCTGCAGAACGTACAGGTGCACGGCGGCATCGGCTATACCTGGGAGCACGACGCTCACCTCTACATCAGGCGGGCTACCGTCCTGCAGGCTTTTGCCGGCGGCCAGGATATGTTGCGGGACAAAGTCATCGCGCTGCAACGCGACGGCGTGCGCCGACGACAGTCCGTGGACCTGCCCGAGGGTGCCGAGCAATATCGCCAGGCCGCACTGGATTTCCGCTCCGAACTGGAGGCGTCCGGCGCCGATGACCGCCAGCGGCTCTGGGCGCGCAGCGGCTATCTGCAACCGCACTGGCCCGCCCCGTACGGCCGCGCTGCGGACAGTGTCGAGCAGTTGATCATCGAGGACGCGCTTGGCGGTCTGGACAAACCCAGCCTCGGGCTCGGCGAATGGGTCGTGCCGACGCTCCTGCAGCACGGCAGCACCGAGCAGGTCGAGCGGTTGATCTGGCCGAGCCTCGAGGGTGAATTGCGTTGGTGCCAACTCTTCAGTGAGCCCGGCGCCGGCTCGGACGCGGCGGCGGTTACCACCAAAGCCACCCGCGTCGACGACGGCTGGGTGGTCAGCGGTCAAAAGGTGTGGACCAGTGATGCGGTGAATTGCCAGCGCGGGCTGGCCACCGTTCGCACCGATTCGAACGTGCGCAAGCACAAGGGCATTACGGCAATGATCATCGACCTTGCCGATCCGGCCGTGCAGATCCGCCCGCTCACTGAGATCACCGGTGAGACGCTGTTCAACGAAGTCTTCTTCGACGACGTGTTCGTGCCCGATCGCGACGTAGTGGGCGGCGTGAACGACGGCTGGAGTGTGGCGATGGCGGCGTTCGGCAACGAGCGGGTGTCCATCGGCGGCGGCGCGGTCACCATGACCGCCGACGCATTGATCGATCTGCTGGAGCGGCACCGGCCCAGCGACAGCGGTGTCGCCCGCGAGGTCGGTGCATTGCTGATCGAGGCGTATACGTTGGCCACGCTGAACCTGCGGCAGGCCGCCCGAGCCGTTTTCGATGCCGGCCCCGGGATCGAAGGCAACATCGCCAAACTGTATGGGGCAGAACACGCTCAACGCGTGGCAGAGCTGGCACTGCTCATCGCCAACCGGGCGATCCTGATCGGCGAGGAACTCAACGTCGTGCACGATTATCTTTTCAGCCGGTGTCTGACTATCGCCGGCGGCACGTCGGAAATCGTCAGAAACCTGATCGCGGAGCGCATTCTGGGGCTCCCACGCGATCCAGCACCCAAGTAGATCGGAGCGTCACATGTCCTGTGCCATCGTCGGGATCGGTCGTACCGAGTACTCCCGCAACTCCGGCCGCACCACCCGCGGAATGGCCGTGGCTGCCTGCCGCGATGCCATCGCCGATGCAGGCCTCACCCCAGCCGACGTCGACGGTATCTGCACTTTCATGGCCAACGACTCCGAGCAGCCGATCTTCGTCGGGTGGGCGCTGGGCATCGACGAATTGGCCTGGGCCAACGCCATGTACGGCGGCGGTAATCTCGTGGCGGACCAAATCGCCACTGCCGCCGCAGTCATCGAGGCCGGTCTGTGCAAGGCCGTGCTGGTCTACCGATCGCTCAATGGCCGCTCCGGCTATCGGTTCGGTCACATCGAGGGACCCATGCGCGTCCAGCACCACGACCAATTCGACACGGCGTCCGGGTTCATGGTGCCGCCGCAGTGGTTTGCGATGTGGGCTCGTCGGCATCAGCATGAGTATGGTTCCACCAGCGAGGATTTGGGGCAGATCGCGATCACTCAGCGCAATCATGCGGGGCCCAACGAACACGCTCTGAGACGCGAACCGCTGACCATGGATGACTATCTCGCGGCTCGCTGGATCAACGAGCCGTTTCGGGTACTGGACTGCACCTCCGAGGTCGACGGCGCAGTCGCGGTGCTGATCGTCGGGGAGGACATCGCCCGGAATACCAAGCAGCCGCCGATGTGGCTGGTCGGGTCGTCGAATTCGCAGGGCGGTGCGGGCTGGAGTGAGTGGGACGATCCAACCGAGATGTACTCTCGCACAGCGGGTCCGAAGATCTGGGAGAAGACGGGCCTTAGTCCGTCGGATATGGATGTGGCCTGCATGTACGACTGCTTCACCTACACCGTGATGGCCACCATGGAGGGCTTCGGCTTCTGCGAGAAGGGCGAAGTGGGCAAGTTCTTCTCGACCGGACGCGCCACCTACGGCGGTGACGTGGTGGTCAACCCGCACGGTGGACTGTTGTCCGAGGGCTATATCCACGGTCTCAACCACCACTACGAGGCAGCATTGCAACTGCGCCACGCCGCCGGCGTGCGTCAGGTCGACGATGCCCAGCTCGCGCTGGTCACCGCGGGTGGCGGGCCGTTCGGCGGCGCGAACGTCTACAGCAGGGAGAAGCCATGACGAACCCGGTTCTGGCGGCGCCGATTCCGGTGCCCGACCCCGATTCCGCACCGTACTGGGAGGGTCTGAAGAACGGCAAGTTGATGTTGTGCCGCTGCGACGACACCGGGAAATGGATCCATCCGCCGCTGGAACGCAGCCGCTATACCGGTGGCTCCGTGCACTTCGAGGAAGTCAGCGGTGACGGCACGATCTTCAGCTACATCGTTGTGCGCCAGGCTCTTGTTCCCGGCCGGATGCCGCCGTATGTCGTCGGGCTCGTCGAACTCGCCGAGCAGCCAGGCCTGCGGATCAACGCCGTGATCGACGTCGATCCCGCTGACGTCCGCATCGGGCAGGACGTCGAGCTACGCATCGTCGAGCTCGGCGAAAGCGGTTATCGCATACCCGAATTCATCATCAAGTAGGAGCAGCAGATGGGCAGAATGGACGGTCGCGTCGCCTTCATCACCGGAGCCGGCAAGGGCCAGGGGCGCTCGCATGCTGTTCGGTTGGCCGAGGAAGGTGCCGATATTGTCGGCGTCGACATCTGTCGTCAACTCGATGGCGTGCTGTATGCGATGGCCACCCCGGAAGATCTCGACGAGACTGTCAACTTGGTGGAGAAGACCGGTCAACGGATGATCGCCCGCCAGGCTGACGTCCGCGACCGCAAAGCATTGCAGGCGGCCTTCGATGACGGCGTCGCAGAATTCGGCTACATAGATACCGTGGTAGCCAACGCGGGGATCGTATTGAACCGGGTCGACGAGCCCGATCCCGAGGCGGCGTGGGAACTCGGTATCGGCGTGCTGCTCACCGGCGTGTGGAACACCCTGCAGATCGCCAGCGCCCACATGATGAAGTCCGATCGCGGCGGTGCCATCGTCGCCACCAGCTCGATGGCCGGCCTGAAAGCACTGACTGACGGCAGCGGTGGCGCCGACGCGTACGCCGCGGCCAAGATCGGCGTCACCGGACTGGTGCGGGCCTACGCACAACGTATGGCAGCCAAGAACATTCGCGTCATGGCGATCGCGCCGACCGGTGTCAACACCTCCATGATCGTGGAGAATCCGGCGTTGTTCGAGGTGATCGCCCAGAATGAGCATCTCGCCAAGGCGATGACCAACGCCCTACCGGTGACGGTGATCGAACCGTCCGACGTCTCGGAAACGGTGTTGTTCCTCGTCTCGGACAGTGGACGGTATTACACGGGCACAACGCTGATGCTCGACGCCGGCATGAGCATGACCTGACAGCTGTTACCGCACGAAGTCAGCGCAACAATGTGCCGGTGCCCAGGTCGTCGTAGGCTTCGGCGAAGCGGCCGAGCACCGCGCTGACAACCTCGACTGAATACATCTGGTCGGGTGCGATCGCCCACATGCAGAAGCCCCAGGCCGGGCTCTCTCGATACGCCGTCCACATCGCTTCGCGGTCGGGTACCGAGGTGACGCCGGCGTCGAGCAGCCGGCCGCGGTAACGGTCCAGCAGGTCGCGCTCGTGAGCGCGCCGCTGCTCTGGCGGCAGCGCCGCGATCAATGCATAGCCGACGTCGTGCGACCACGATCCGCGCCGAATCAGTTGCCAGTCAAGGACGCCCATTGCACCGTCGGGCAGCGCATACGTGTTGCGAGGGTGGGGGTCGCCGTGCAGCAACGTGTGCGGGCCACGGGCCACCCGCTCCTGCAGAGTCCAAAACGCAGCTTCCATTCCGTCCATGTCGGTGCCGGCAGCGGCGAGCAGGTCCGTCTTGTACGGCGCCTCGACGAGCGCACGGATGATCGCGAAGCCGTTGGCTCGCAAGAATTCTGCGAACCTGCCTGTGACGGGGTCCTCCAGCCAGTTCAGGTCGCCGCCGGCGGCCAGCCGGGGACTGGCCCAGAACGGGGCATGGACTCGGCTCAACGTCGCCAGCAGCGCGTCGGTCTGCTCGACGGTGAGGCCGGCTACCGCGTCGGGAACCTGCGCGCCGCGTAATGTGATGTCCTCGCCGAGAATCAGGAACTGCGACGGACCGTCGAGGTGGTCGGCGAAGTAGGTCGTCATGGTCTCGACGCTGAGCTCCGGGCGCAGGTCACGGTAGAACCTCGTCTCGTCGTCGTACAGCACAGTCCCGCCGCCGCCTTCGGACAGCGACTCATCGAATGCCTCCGGCAGGTCGTGCACCGTTCCCAACTGGGTTTTGATGAAGAGCCGCTGTGGCAGTAGGGCATTTGGGTCGGCGTACTTCACGTCGAGGTGCAAGTGCGAGGTGGTGCCCTGCCAGGTGTGTCCCACCGTGACGTCGGTGACCGTCGCCTCGGGGTCGTGTCGGCGCAACAGCGACGTCAGAACGTCGGGCGTGATGTCGTCGGCGGACTCAAGGGTGACATGCAGGGCTTGACCGGTCATTACATTCCTCGTCGTTGAGATTCAACAATGACAGTTGACTGTCACGTTAGCACCGAAGCCAAGGACGGGAATGGTTTTGGGGCCCCTCGGTAGAGGCGGCCGATTAGGTCGTCTTGACAGGCCGGAACAGCGGCAGCCAGACGCGGCTGTCTTCCTCGTCCGACATCGCGGTCCAGTCTTCGAAGAAGACCTCGACGGCCATCCCGATGCTGATCTCGCCCGGTGCGACGTCGACCACGTTGGACATCAGCCGGGTATCGGGCTCCTCGGCAAGCTCCACCATCGCGACGATGTAGGGCGGTTCGAAACCCGGAATCCAGGTCTGGCGGTTGACGGTATACGCCGCGACGGTTGCCCGCCCGGAGACTGCCTCTGGCGCAACGTCAGTGCTTCGGCAACGCCAGCACGCCGGCCCCGGGGGATGGAAGAAGTGGCCGCAACCGTGGCAGCGGGTGATCAGCAACTTGCCGTCACGACCACCGGTCCAGAACGCTTGCGACTCGGCGGTGGGGTTTGGCGCTAGCCGCAGTTGGGGACGTTGGTAGGTCATGAGCTGACCAACGATCGACCGATGACCAGCCGCTGAATCTGGTTGGTGCCCTCGAAGATCTGGGTGATCTTGGCTTCGCGCATGTAGCGCTCGACGCGGTAATCCCGGGTGTAGCCGTAGCCGCCGAAGACCTGGACGGCGTCAGTGGTGACCTTCATGGCGGCGTCGGTAGCGATCAGCTTCGCCACCGACGCGTTGCGCGAGTAGGGCAGTCCCGCGTCTCGCCGCCGCGCCGCGTCCAGGTACGTGGCGCGAGCAGAGTCGACCGCGGCGGCCATGTCGGCCAGCAGGAACGACAAGCCTTGATGGTCGATGATCTTGCGGCCGAACGTCGTCCGCTGATGAGCGTAGGAAACTGCCTCGTCGAGCGCTGCCTGCGCCAGTCCGACGGCCACCGCGGCGATGCCTAATCGTCCGGAATCCAATGCGCTGAAGGCAATTTGGAGGCCCTGACCCTCGACGCCGATCCGACGTTGGGCAGTCACGAACGCATTGTCATAGTGCGCCGTAGTGGTTGGAATGGCATGCAAGCCCATCTTCTCCTCGGGTTTGCCGAACGTCAGTCCGGCAGTGTCTTTATCAACCAAAAAACACGAAATACCCTGTCCGCCTTCGCCAGTGCGGGCGAAGAGGCTATAAAAGTCGGCGATGCCGCCGTGGGTGATCCACGCCTTCGCGCCGCTGACGCGGTAACCGCCGTCGACCGCGGCGGCCTTGCAGCTCAAAGTGGCGGCGTCGGAGCCTGCCTGCGGCTCAGACAAGCTGTAGGCGCCGATCGTCCGACCGCTCAGCATGGTCGGCAGCCACTGCTGCTGTTGCTCGTCGGTACCGAACGCAATCAGCGGATGGCAGGACAGGACATGGACGCTGACGGCCACGGCGACTGCCGCCCACCGAGCCGCCAACTCCTCGAGGACCTGCAGGTACACCGCGTAAGGCTGCCCGCCCCCGCCCCACTCCTCGGGATGTGGCAGCGTCAATAAACCCGTCTCACCCAACGTTGCGAAAACGCCGTCGGGATAGGTCTCGTTCTTCTCATGCTCGTCGACGATCGGGTCGAGGACCTTGTCCGCGACGTCGGCGGCCAGCTGGACCAGTTCTCGTGCTTCGGATGTGGGCAGCAGTCGTTCCACGGTCACGGCCGGCTGTCCTGCCACTCGCAGCCGGTCAATTCCGCGGAGAGATTCCAGAGCCGTCGCGCACTGTCCGCGTCGCGGGCTTTGTCCTTGAGCTTGGTGGGCTTCGGTTTTCCCCACTGGTGCATCAGTCCGCGCGGTGCGATGTACGTGCCGTTGGGCAGCGTCGTGGTGATCGCCTGAAGGGTCGAGCGGGCACCGTCGGCCGGGCTTTGTCCGATATGTGGCGAGAGCACCCGGCCGGCCCACTGCAGGACACCGGAACCGTCGCGGGTGATCGCGGTGTCCGTCATTCCGGGGTCAGAGGCATAGGCGGTTTTGCCGCGCGCGACCAATTCGCGGACGAACAACAGGTTCGCCAGTTTGGATTCGCCATAAGCGGACCACGGGTTATAGCGGCGGTCGCGGTAGTTGAGGTCGTCGAAGTGCATGCGGGCGGTGGTGTAGTTGGTGCTCGCCACCGCCACGATCCGATCGCGAATCCGGTCGCCGAGCAGGCAGGTCAGTGCAAAATGGCCGAGGTGATTGGTGCCCAGGTGAGCCTCGAAGCCGTCGGCCGTGCGGGTCAGCGGCAAACCCAGCACGCCGGCGTTGTTCACCAATACATCGACGTAGTCGACGGTGTCGGCGAACTTGCGCACACTGGTCAGGTCGGCCAGATCCAACTCGCCCACCTCGACGTCGCCGGGCATCGATGCTGCGGCCTCGTAGGCCTTTGTCGCGGTCCGGCAGGCAATCAGCACTTCGTGTCCGGCAGCGGCCATTGCGTGCGCGGTCGCTTTCCCGACTCCGCTGTTTCCGCCTGTGACGATGATCCGCACGTCGCCGTGCCCTCCTTCGAAGCAATTCACGTAAACAGTAAACTATTTATCGTTTTGAAGAAACGGGAGAGGAACCGGTCGTCGCCGCCATGACGTGGCTGGAGCGGATCTGCGCCGTCCACGAACGCAGTGAACGTCCCGCTGTCATCGGCGACGAGGGCTCCGTCAGTGGCCGGCAACTGATCGGACAAGCCGTCGCGGGCGCGGACCTGCTCGTCGACCTCGACGTGCCTGCAGGCCGGCCGATACCCGCGTTGCTCACCACCAATGCCGACGCGCTTGCATTCCTGTTAGGCGGTGCCGCCGCGAACAGACCGCTGGCTCCGCTCGGGCCGCGACAGACGCCCACAGAGCTGGCTGAGATGGTGCGTCGGACGGGCTCGTCAGTCCTGCTCACTGAGCCCGCGTTCTCCGAGACGGCTCGCCAGGTGGCCGACGCCGTTGGTATCGCCGCGGTGACGGTACGTTCCTTGCCGGTCTCGAGCCGTCCGCTGCAACCGGAGCCGGGTCCCACGGCGATCTACTTGCACACCGCGGGGACGACCGGAGTTCCCAAGCGGGTTCCGCTCACCGATCCGGTGCTCGACGCCCGCGCTGAGTTGTTGCATCGCTTGATCGGCATTGGGCCCGACGACCGTTACGCCCCGGGCTCACCGCTGCATCACATCGGCGGTCTGGGCAACGTCCTGGTGGCTCTCACTGCCGGGGCGTCGGTGATTCCGACCACCAGATTCTCCTTCGATTGGTGGCGCAGCTTGAAGCAGCTTGAGGCCACCCATTGCCTGCTCGTGCCGAGCATGATCGAAATGTTGCTCAGCGAGGGGCTTCTCGACGCGGTTCCGCTGAAGACGTTGATCTATGGCGCCTCGCCGATCACGGTCGAGACGTTGAGACGCGTTCTCGATGTCCTGCCGGACGTCGCGATCGTCAGCCTCTACGGCCAGACCGAGGGCAGCCCGATCACCAGCTTGGGCCCAGACGATCATCGATTGGCCGCGGTCAAGAATCCCGACGTTCTGCAGACCGTCGGCCGGCCGGTGAGCGGTCTTCGTCTACATATCGACGAGCCGGACCCGGCGGGGGTCGGCGAAGTGTTCGCCGCAGCGGCGCACCTTTCCGCCCAGGCCGCCGATGGGTGGTTGCACACCGGCGATGTGGGCGTACTGGATTCCGACGGCTATCTCCGTCTTTGCGGTCGTCGGCACGACATGGTGGTTCGCGGCGGGGAGAATGTCTATCCGGTGGAAGTCGAGAATGTGCTCAGTGCACACCCGGCGGTCGCTGCGGTCGGCGTGGTGGGCGTGCCGGATGCGCGACTCGGAGAAACCTTGGCCGCGTTCATAGTTCCGACGGACCCGGCTCATCCGCCACAGCCCGAGGAACTGGCTTCTTTCACTCGCGTCACGCTCGCCGGCTTCAAGATTCCGCAGTACTGGAACGTGGTCGCCGAGTTGCCGCTGAACAGTGCGGGCAAGGTCGTTCGCGCGACACTTCGGGCATCACACCTGGAGCGTCAGGGCAGTGCGTGAAGTCGGGCTGTGCGCCGAATCGCTGGTTCTTATCCGTTATATAGTTTAACGTCTCGTTCTATGTCGATCGCCGTGCCAAAACCGGTCACAGCATCAGATCAACCGAAGATTCGGAAGTCGCTGGTCGCTGTGATCGTCGCCGCGGCCGTCGTCGTCGGCGTTCCGCTGGCGCCGCGGGCGTACGCAGCCCCAAATCCTGAGGTTGAGTACGTCTACGACATGACGGTGCGGCGGCAATACAGCTTTCCGAACAACGACGCGCTTGCCTACGGCCACGGAGTCTGCGACAAGGTCGGCCAGGGCGAAGGGTACGGACAGGTCATCGGTGACGTGAAGCGCGACGTGACCCCTAACGACCAGTTCGCGGCCAATTACGTGGTCGGGTATGCAGTCAACTTGCTGTGCCCTGACCTTATATGGCAGCTACGGAATTCCGCAGGCGGCTACTACCTATCGCCCGACGAAGCCCCCGCGTCCAGTACCTATTACTGAGGTGGTCTCCAACTACGTCTCGCCGGGCGTAACTAGATCTCAATCCGTGAGCCCATGACCACCGTGCGGTCGGGCGGCAGACCGAAGTAGTTGGCGGCGTCGGCGGTGATGTGGGACGTCGCGATAAACAGGTGCTTGCGCCATTTCGCCATGTTCTTTGCCGCACCCATGGTCAGTTCGAGGTCGGACAGAAAGTAGGAAGCGTCGTCGACGTCGATCTGGCCTTCAGTCTGCGACGGGTCCAAGAGGCGAAGCACGCCGCGGACATCGGGCGCTTCCATGTACCCGAAGTGCGCGGTGAGATGAAAGATTCCATCATCGCCATAGCCGAGGTCGTCAATTTCCGTTCGCTCGGATTCGGGCACGCGCGGGACCGGCAGGGTATCGATCGCCATGATTATCACGTGTTGATGGAGCACGTGATTGTGCTCGCAATTGGCCCGCATCGCCAGGGGCGTGGTCTCTTTTCCGCGGTTGAGGAAAACCGCCGTGCCTTTGGTGCGCACCAGTGGCGGCCGGGCGTGGGCCAGCCGATCGACGAACTCACGAAGCGGTCCCTCAGCTTGCGTCCGCGCTCGGGTGACGATCTCCTGTCCGCGCTGCCAGGTGGCCAGCACGGTGAACGCAACCACGGCGATGAGCAGCGGCAGCCATGCCCCGTGGACCAGTTTCGTCAGGTTCGCCGCGAGGAACAACAGGTCCACCGTCAACAGCAACCCGGCGCCGATCACGATGAGCCACAAGGGCGTATGCCACCTCTTGCGGGCGGTGTAGAAGAACAGCAGGGTGGTAATGGTGATCGTCCCGGTGACCGCCATGCCGTACGCGTAGGCCAACGCTGCGGAGCTGCGGAAGGCGAACACCAGAATGAGCACCGCAACCATGAGCAGACCGTTGATCCACGGCACGTAGATCTGCCCCATCGTCGACTCCGAGGTGTGCGTTATTCGCAATCTCGGCAGATAGCTCAGGCGAGCGGCTGCCGATGCCACCGAATAGGCCCCGGTGATCACCGCCTGAGATGCGATAACCGTTGCGGCGGTTGCCAATAGCACCATCGGCAGCTGCGCCCAGTGCGGGGTGAGTAAAAAGAACGGGGCGCTCGCCGCGGACTCGTCGCCGAGCACCAGCGCGCCTTGACCGAGATAACTGATGGTGCAAGCCGGCAGCACGACGAATAGCCAGCCCCGGGTGATGGCCTTTCGACCGAAATGGCCCATGTCGGCGTACAGCGCCTCCGCGCCGGTGACCGCGAGCACGACTGCGGCGAGTGCAAAGAACGCAATTCTGGCGTGCCCGAACACGAACGCCGCCGCATAGGTCGGCGATAGCGCCTTGAGAATTTGCGGATGGCCGAGGATGCCCTTCACGCCGCAGGCGCCGATCGAGAGGAACCAGACGATCATCACCGGACCGAACAGCCGACCGACGGCGTTCGTTCCGAAGCGTTGAACCGCGAACAGCACCAGACTGATCACCGCGGTGATCGGGACGACCCACTCCGAGAGAGAGGGTTCGACGACCTTGAGGCCCTCGACCGCCGACATCATCGACATCGCAGGGGTGATCATGCTGTCGCCGAAAAACAACGCGGCACCGAAGATACCCAGCGCAGCCAGTGCGGCGAGGGTCCGGCGTCCCCCTTCCGCGCCAAAACGCCGCAGCAGCGTAATGAGCGCCATGATGCCGCCCTCGCCGTCGTTGTCGGCGTGCATCACCAGGACGACGTAGGTCAGCGTCACGATGGTCATTACCGACCAGAAGAGCAGTGACACGACGCCGTAGATGTTGTCGGTGTTGAGCGGCACCGGGTGCGGGTCGCTGGGGTTGAAGACGGTCGCGAGGGTGTAGATCGGACTGGTCCCGATGTCACCGAATACGACGCCGAGCGCGCCGACCACAACGGCCAGGCGAACAGCTTCAGCGCCGCCGGCCGTGCGAAGCGGTAACAGAGGTTCTGACGTTCTGGTCACGGTGAGGTCCTCGTTCAGCAGCCGCTCCTTGTCATCGAGCGATGGGATGCGGGTAGCGGCGTAGCGGATAGATCCTAAGCTGGCCATGACCGTCCCCGCCCAGTCACAACTCCAGCGTTCACCAGTTCGTCGACGCGATCACATCCCGATGCCTTGAGCATCCTGGGACCGGGCTCGGGTGGGAGGACTCTGACGCCGTCAAGACCCGAGAACGAAGTCCGTGGCGGCTAACGTTGATCCGGTGAGCGACATCGTTGTGCTCGGCTCGGGGTTTGCTGGCCTGTGGGCCGCCCTGGGTGCGGCCCGTCGAATCGACGAACTCGGCGTCGCGCCCTGCGAGGTGAACATCACGGTGGTCAGTTCGCAGCCGTATCACGACATCCGGGTGCGCAATTACGAGGCGGACCTGACGGCGTGCCGCGTTCCGCTGCGGGATGTGCTCGACCCGGTCGCAGTCGAGCACGTCGCGGCCGAAGTGACGGCCATCGACCCGGGCTCTCGTACTGTGACCACCACGCTCGGTACGCGCGCCTACGACCGTCTCGTGTTGGCGTCGGGCAGCCGAGTGGTCAAACCGGACATCCCCGGTCTCGATGAGTTCGGCTTCGACGTCGACACCTACGACGGCGCGCAAAGGCTGCAGCGGCACCTGCTGGAGGTGGCCGGCAGTCCGCACACACATGCTGCGGCGACCGCGATCGTGGTAGGCGCTGGGCTGACCGGCATTGAGACCGTCTGCGAACTGCCCGGGCGGCTGGCGACGCTGTTCCCGGACATCACTTCCCGCGTCGTACTCGTCGATCGCAACCGACATGTCGGCTCGGACATGGGCGCGTCGGCGCGCCCGGTGATCGAGGCCGCGCTGATGGAGAACGGTGTGCAGACCCGGCTCGGTGTTGGTGTCGCCGCAATCGGTGCAGACGGAGTGACGTTGTCGACGGGGGAGTGGCTGGCCGCGTCGACAGTGGTGTGGTGTGCCGGTATGCGCGCGAGTCTGCTGACCGCGGATCTGGGTGTCGAGCGTGACGGTCTCGGCCGGGTTGCGGTTGACGAGCACTTGCGGGTGATCGACCTGCCAGGTGTGTTCGCCGCCGGGGATGTTGCGGCCGCGTGGATGGACGAGGAGCACATTTCGGTGATGTCCTGCCAACACGGCAGGCCGATGGGGCGGTTCGCCGGCTACAACGTGATCAGCGATCTACTTGGTGAGCCGATGTTGTCCCTTCGGATTCCTTGGTATGTCACGGTTTTGGACCTCGGGCCGGCGGGGGCGGTCTATACCGAAGGCTGGGATCGGCAGGTGATCGTTTGCGGGGCCGAAGCCAAAGCGACCAAGCGCACAATCAACGGCAGGCGAATCTATCCGCCCCTCAACGGAAGTCGCGACGAGATCCTCGCCGCCGCCGCACCGACGCTGCAGTCGCAGCCAACCTCCGAACGCTGACAATTCTCAGCGCACGGGACGGTAATCCTGCGTTTAGCGCCGTGCCACTCTCGCGGCTTCGCGCTGGCGCCTTTGCTTCACGTGAGTCGAGCAGCAATGCACCATTTCCAAATGGTATCGATCACTGCAATCAGGCGAGCAATAGTTTGATGCTGCCGGAAGCCAGTACGGATCGGAGAGATCGCGCTGTTGGTCGTGCGCCTCGAACAGGTGGCCGCAATGCACGCAGGTTTTGATCTTCGTCTTGGCCTTGGTCAGGATAGCCATGCTGGTCAGGGTACGCGCCATGGCCTTAAAAGGTACTGATTTCAGAAGGAGGGCGAATGGCGTTTGCGCCCAACGAATTACTTATTTTCCGAAACTAACTCAGCCGCCTTCGATTCTCGCTGTCGCCGCGGTGAACACGACCGCGCGGTCATTCGAAACTGATCAGGGAGGGCACAACGAGCGGTACGATTCCGGCCTTGGCGGGCGGCGCGGTTCCGACCCGATGGCACACCGCAGGAATGAACTCGCCGGCCATGGCGTTCGGCTAGCGGTGGCGCATGCGAAGAGATGCCTTAATAATCAGGCGGCGAGCATTCCTAAGCAGCAGGGGGCGCGGTGTTGACACTTCTCAAGCGGGCCTGGGTTTCGCTGGTCGTGCTCGTGGCGCTGATCATCGGCGGTGTTGCAGTGATGCGACTTAATGGCGTCTTCCCGGGGCCCGGCTTGCCCAAGCCCGATCCCCGCGATGCGACCCCGCCCTACGCGGCCAAGACCGCAGTCTACGAAATCCTCGGACCACCTGGAACGACCGGCGTCGTCAACTGGATGGATGCGGAGTCACTACCGCAGAAGGCCAACTTCACCACGTTGCCGTGGTCGACGACGATCGTCGCTGCGATGCCCGGCATCTTCGCCTACGTCGTCGCCCAAGGTGACGGCTCCTCATCGGCTGCCGGATCACCGTCGACGGCAAATTGGTCGATCAACAACAGGTCAACACACGGGACGCGCAGGTTTCCTGCTTGGACAAGTCCGCGTGACCGACGAGACCAGCGACACCGACAAGATCCCCGTCGCGCCGCGCACTGAAGTGGAGCACAAACCGCGGCTGGCCCACGCCATCCGCGTCCTGGCGCTGCCGATCGTCATCATCTGGGTGCTGCTCGCGGTCGGCGTCAATGTCTTCGTCCCACCGCTGGAGAAGGTGGCCGACGAGGTGTCGGTGCCGCTCTCGCCATCCGACGCGCCATCGGTGACCGGGATGAAGCACATCGGGGAGAAATTCAAGGAGTACGACTCCGACAACCTCGTGCTGGTGACCCTGGTCGGTGACAAACCTCTCGCCAGGACTCTCACCAGTACTACGACGATCTGGTCAAAAAGCTCAAGCAGGACCCCCACGTCGAGCATGCGCTGAACTTCTGGGGGCAGCGATTCACGTCCTCGGGTGTCGAGAGCTACGACCATAAGGCCGCCTACGTCCAGGTCAATCTGAAAGGTGACCAGGGCGGTGCCGTCGGCGACGCGTCGGTGGAAGCGATTCGCAAGCTCGTCGCGGATTCGAAGCCGCCGCCGGGGGTGAAGACCTACGTCGCCGGTCAGGGAGCCCTGACCGCCGACGTGATCGTCGTTGGCGACAAGAGCCTGGCCAAGATGACGATCATCACCATCATCATCATCGCGATCATGCTGGCGTTCGTTTACCGGTCCATCGGCACGGTGCTGCTGACAATGGTCATCCTGTTCGTCGGATTGGCGACCGGCCGAGGCGTGGTAGCGCTGCTGGGAAATACCGGCCTCATGGGGCTGTCGACCTTCGCCGTCAACCTGCTGACGGCACTGGCCATTGCGGCGGGTACCGATTACGCGATATTCATGGTCGGCCGCTACCAGGAGGGCCGCGAACGAGGACTGGACCGCGAAGCCGCCTACTACGACACCTTCGCCGGGGTCACCAAGGTGGTGCTCGGCTCTGGTTTGACGATCGTCGGGGCGCTGGCCTGTCTGAAATTCACTCGGCTGCCGTACTTCAGTTCGCTGGCGTTCCCGTCGAGTAGGCCTGCTGGTCGTGGTGGCCGCCGGGGTGACCCTGACGCCAGCCCTGATCGCGTTCGCCAGCGGTTTCGGTCTTTTCGACCCGAAGTGGGAGTTCAACTACACCCGGTGGCGACGTCTGGCGACAGCCATCGTGCGGTGGCCGGCGCCCATCCTCGCCATCTCCGTCATCATGGCGATCGTCGGTGCCCTGGGCCTGATGGGCTTCAAGCCGCGCTACAACGACCTCTACTACCTACCGCAGAGCGCTTCGTCAGTGAAGGC